>NZ_JAZKUD010000042.1:0-37297 GCF_036625275.1 Accumulibacter sp. | reverse complement strand
TCGCGGCATAAACGCGAGAGAAAATACCTCTCTCGCATTTATTCCACGGTCCTCTTGACCCCCTTTCAGCCATCACTTCCCAGGCTCTCCCAAATGAACCAAAAACCATGAAACGAAGCATACAAGGAGTCAGGTACCCACCCAACACTTTCGTTCGCACCCCTTCATTCTTCAAGAACTGAAAACTGTGCCGCGTGAAGTACAATCGACACTCAATAATGACCTGAGCAATTTCGCTCCGGGACTAAATTTATCGCTGCAGGTGCCGTCTACAGAATAGTCATCGAGGAACTCACGCCATGGGCTCAGGAATCATCGGTACCGCTCTCAGCGGTCTGCAGGCCGCTCAGTTCGGCCTGCAGACTACCGAACATAATATCGCCAACGCCAATACCCCAGGCTTTTCGCGACAGCGGACGATCCAGGCGAGCAATTTTGCGCAGCAGACAGGGAGCGGCTTTTTCGGGCAGGGTACGCATGTGGTGACCGTCGAACGCATGTACAGCCGCTTTCTGACCGACCAGGTCAATCGTTCGCAGAGCAGCATGAGTCAACTCGACAGCTATGCCGCTCAAATCAGCCAGATCAACAATCTGTTCGCCGATCCGAGCACCGGCTTGTCGCCAGCGTTGCAGGGTTTCTTCACGAGTGTCCAGGAGGTTGCGGCCAATCCTTCCCAGTTGGCGAGCCGCCAAATAATGGTCTCCGCGGCACAGACGCTGAGCACTCGATATCAGTCGATGGGTGACCAACTCGCCCAGATGTACGATGGGGTGAATGGCCAGATCGAGGCAACCGTCACCAGCATCAATGCCAACATCAAACAGATCGCACTGCTCAACCAGCAAATCTCGGTTTCCCAGGCCGCTACCGGTCAGCCCGCCAACGATCTGCTGGATACCCGCGACCAACTGGTTCTCGATCTGAACAAGATGATCAAGGCAAAGATCACGACCAATAGCGATGGCAGTTACAATGTTTTCATCGGTAGCGGCCAGCAACTGGTCGCCGGTTCGATCACGATGGATCTCGCGACCATGCGATCACCGAGCGATCCTTCCCGGCGGGTGGTCGGCCAGGAAAGCGTGACGGGTGACCACGAGATCCCGGAATCGCTACTCAGTGGCGGCTCGCTCGGCGGTTTGCTGGCTTTCCGAAGCGCATCGCTGGATCAGGCGAGCAATGAACTGGGCCGCAATGCGATCTCGTTGGCGCTCACCTTCAACGCGCAAAGTGCTCTCGGGCAGGACCTGCTCGGCCAATCGCAGCTCTCTCCTGCGCCCAACAGTTTTACGCCGGATCTGTTCCTGGTTTCGTCGCCGAAGGTCATCGCAAACACCAACAATCCGACTGGCAGCCCGACTGTCAGCGCCACTTTTGTCAACCCTCCCCCGTTCAACGAAAACTTCTATACCGATCTCGGAAGCAGCGATTACCGGCTGAGTGCAGACGCGAGTGGTGTGACGCTGACGCGCCTTTCCGACAACAAACAATGGAACGGGGCTGATCTCGGGGAACTCAACACCAATCTGGCAAGCGATCCGCAAGGATTTACGCTGGATCCTTCTCCGACCCTGCTGGAAGGGTCGAGCTATCTGATCCAGCCTACCCGCGACGCGGCCCGTAAACTCTCGGTCAATCCGGCGGTTGTGGCGGACGCCAGCCTGATTACGGCGGCCGGGCCAGTCCGCACTTCGACAGGGGCGACCAATACCGGATTGGCCAAGGTGTCGGCGGGCAGTGTCGGAACAGGCTATATGGCGGCTGTGGCAGGGATTCCGATGTCGCTGGAGTACCAGAGTGGCAATCTGCAAAACTTTCCGGTGGGTGCACAGGTGTCGATCAATGGCGCCGCTCCGGTGGTGATTGCTGCGACTACGGATGTCGTTCCTTACACGAGCGGGGCGACGATTGCTCTTCTCGACCCGCTGACGAGTACACCCGGCTTCAGTTTTACCATCACTGGCGTACCCAATAATGGCGATACTTTTACAATTGCCAGGAATTCCGGTGCGCTCAGCGATGGGCGTAACGCGCTGGCTCTCGCGCAGCTCCAGACGCAGCATACGATGGCCGGGAAATCCTCTTCCTTCCAGGAAACCTATGCGCAATTGGTCAGCCAGACCGGTAGCAAGACCAATCAGATACAGGTCAGCAGTGCGGCGCAGCAGGCCCTGCTGATCCAGGCCCAAGACAACCGCGAATCGCTCTCGGGGGTCAATCTCGACGAGGAAGCGGCCAATCTCATTCTTTATCAACAGGCCTATCAGGCTGCGGCCAAGGCTCTGCAAGTCAGTTCCGATCTGTTCGACTTGATTCTGCAAATGTCGGCTTAAGGGGAGCATCCTATGCGTATCAGTACCAGTCAAGCCTACGCTTCTGGTTTGCGCGGCATCGAGCGCAGCCAGAATCAACTCCTCAAGCTGCAGAATCAAATGTCCAGCGGGCGCCGCATGCTGACTTCGGCGGATGATCCCGTCGCCGCTGCCAGAGCGCTCGCTGTTTCGCAGTCCAAGGACATCGGCGTCCAATACGCACATAATCAGGGCGACGCGACCGCGCGGCTTGGCCTGGTCGATAGCCAGCTCGCCGCCTTGACCAATCTGCTGCAGAGCGTTCGTGAACGGGTCATTCAGGCGGGCAATACGGTGCTGTCGGACAGCGATCGCCAGGCCATTGCCATTGATCTGGAAGCAAGCTTTGACGGCCTGCTTGGGATTGCCAATAGTCAGAGTGCCGAAGGTGACTACCTGTTTTCAGGTTACCAGGGCGCAACGATTCCGTTTGCCGGCAGTGCAAACTCCTCGGTCACTTACGCAGGGGATGATGGCCAGCGTTTGCTGCAGGTGACCTCAACTCAACAGATGCCAAGCAATGTGGCCGGCAGCGATTTGTTCATGAATATCCGGGAAGGCAATGGCACCTTTTCGACGGCAGCCACTGGCGGCGGCGGTTTTCCCAACCAGGGTTCAGGGATTATTGAGCCGGGTTCGGTGCTCGATCTCCAGAAATGGCAAAGCGCCTTGAATTCCGGTTTCCCCTGGCAAGGGACGGGAAATTTCTCGCTACAGGTGCAGTTTTCCTCGGTTGCAGGCGTCAGTAGTTACCAGTTGTTCGATGCCTCGACGCCGGACTCGTCAGGTACGTCCCTGGCTCCTAAGGCAGTCAGCGCGGTGCTGCCCTTTGTTTCAGGACAGGCCATTCCGCTGGTCACCACCATTCCTGACGTTGACTTCGGCGCACAAGTGGTGATCAATGGGTTGCCTGCTGCCGGTGACACTTTCACGATCAAGCCGAGCGCCAACAAGAGCGTTTTTCAGACCATGCAGGAGCTGATTGGCCTGTTGCGTTCGCCGCTGCTGGCGTCGGCGACGACCAGAACGGACTTCTCTGGCCAGTTGCAGGGGCACCTGACCAATCTTGATCAGGTGCTTGTCAATGTCAGCCGCGTGCACACGACCGTGGGAGGGTACCTGCAGGAACTGGACGGCCTGAGCAGCAACTCCGAAGCGCTGGATATTCAGTATGCGCAGACCCTGTCGGATCTTCAGGATCTGGATTATGCGAAGGCGATCACCGACTTTACGATGCAGCAGGTCAACCTGGAAGCTGCACAGAAGTCTTTTGTACAGATCAGCGGTCTGAACCTCTTCAAATATCTCTGATCTACAAGAACATGGCCATGCGTTCGCCTGCAGGTTTCTTGCTGGTCATTCTGCTGAGTGGCTGTGGAAACGTCGATTGGTACTTGCGACCCCGTCCGGACAGCAGCCATTTGTCCGACTATTCCTTCAAAGAGGCGCAGAATCCGATGCCGAGCGTGGCGCCACTTCGGGCTGCCGTCATTGCCGGAGCGGTGGCTTATTCGGTCAAGGAATATGCGGGCAATGCCGCTTATTTTGGACTGGCCGTTGCTGCTGCGGTTGCGGCCTATGCCATCTACGATCCTCTGGCGCCCAACTGGACGATTGAGGAAAGGATTCTTGACGCCGATACCTACCGCCTTTCGATGCGCGCCAAGAGCTTTCGCACCGGTGGCGATGGGGAATCCGGATTGATTTTCAAGCGGCGGGCATTGCAGCTACAGCGCGAACGAGGCGTTCCCGCATACCGTATCCTCGACTACTCGGAAGGGATCGATTCGAGTACGCCTTTCACGCACCGTTACGCGGAAGGCGTGATTCAACTGGTTCGGGCCGATTCGCCTAAAACGCCTTGATGGTTATTACTAGCCCCCTCGCAACCAGTATCGAGTCCGCGCGCGACTGACTGTCCAGCTACCAGGAACGTACCCTGCCGGTGTCGAGATGAATAAACTCGTCATCCGGATAGAAGCCAACTCCACCGGCACCCTGGGACATTGCGGCGTCACGCAGATCGGCCAGGGACACGCAGGCAATGCGCAGATCGATGGCCTTGCCCTGCATGTGCAGGCTCTGCTTCGCTACGCCACCGCCACGGGTGCGGCGCAACCTGGCGTTGGTCTGGGCGCAACGGTAGCCGGAAATGATCTGGAAAGGCTGCTCGCAGCCCAGTTCCTGCCGAAGCTGGAAAAGCAGGTCAAACAATTGCGGGTCGATACTGCCGACTTCACCCGAGTAATGGTCACGCAGAAACCAGTCGAGACGCTGTAGCCCCTCGGGGAGATAGCGGTCGCCGAGGGCAAATACGACCGAGAGACGTTCGCCGGTATGGGTGTGATCGAGTTCGAGGCTGCGCGCAGTCGGCAGAGCCGCCAGTGCAGGCTTTGCCAGTGGCAGTGCAGCGCCGACGACGACCAGTCGGGCGGCGTCAGCGAGAAACAGGCGGCGTGAATAGGGCTTTAGCATGACTGCTCCATGGCAAGGCTAATAAGTTGATTCTGCGGGAATGTTGGCGGGGTGGGAGGACCGTACGGCGAGCGATCGCTGACGCAGGGCAGCGTCGAGAAGTGGGTCTTGCCGGTAGATGTCGGGGAAAAAATACACTCGCCCGTCCCGGACGGCTGCCGTGTGATAAGCGATGACCACCGGCAAGGCCTCCTGCAAGCGAAGGGTTGTGGATTTGCCTTTGCGCATCGCTTGCACGATGCGCGCTTCACTCCATTCCGGCGCATCGGCCAGAACGAATTTCGCCAGTTCCACCGGTGCCTCGACGCGAATGCAGCCGTGACTGAAGTCGCGCCGGTCGCGTTTGAAAAGTTGGGGTGTCGGGGTGTGATGGAGATAAATATTGTCCTTGTTGGGAAATACGAACTTGATGTCGCCAAGAGCGTTACCTGCCCCAGGCTTCTGGCGGATGCGCATCTGGCCACGCTGCACTGCATCGAGACTGGCGCTGTCGAGACTGGTGCTGTCCAGACCGACGATGACGCGACCGTCGCTACCGACGAATTCGAAGCCCTGTCGATCGAAATAGCCGGGGTCGCGGCGCAGCCTGGGCAAGGTTTCGCTCCTGGCGATCGATGGTGGAACATTCCAGTAGGGGCTGAACTCGATAAAGCGCATGTCGGCATCAAAAAGTGGTGTCGGGGTTTTGCCTGTCGTGCCCACAATGACTTTCATCGCCGTCTTCATCTCGATTCTGCCGTCTCTGACCTGGTAGGCACGCAGCATGAATTCCGGAACGTTGACCACGACCACGCGCGGTGCTGGCAGAAACGGTGTCCAGCGTAGCCGTTCGAGCGCCAGTTCGATCTGCCGGGCGCGGCTTGCGGGTGGCACATTGAGTAATGCGAAGGTATCTTTTCCTAGCACGCCGTTGGGTACCATGCCATGCCGCTCCTGAAATATCCGGACACCTTCGACGATAATGCCCTCGTAACGTCCTGGCGGTGCAGCATCGGTGCGCAGGTCGCCGAGCAATTCGAGTCGCTGCCACAGCGCTGCAATGCCCGCATATTTTTCACCTGGTTTCAGGTGGCCGTTGGGTAGCGCCGGTAGGTCCTGTTGCCAGGCGGGGTGGTCAGTCAGTTCGCGGTAGTGGGCAAGCGCCTCCTGCAAACTGCCGTACTGTGGCAGAGCGGGGGCCACGCTGCGGACGGTTTGGGCAAGGCGGTCATCGGTGATCGCCGAGGCCAGCAACAAATCAGCGTCGAATGCGCCGGTGGCCTGACGGTAGTTTGCACCAAGCTGACGCGGATCAACGCGCCCGAAGTGCAGGTCGGTGATATAGCGCCGCATTGCCGAAGTCAAGGCAAGATCAATCCTGATGACCTGGTCTGTCGCCAGCGCCATTCCGCTGATGGCATTGTCGATAGCCTTCCGCAGCCCCTCGGCGTTGTAATCCTGCGCATCCAGTCCGTCCGCCGCGGCGCTGTCAAGAAGGTCAACGGCCTGTTGGGCGGCAAGCGTTGGGCGTTCTGTAGAGAACCATAACAGCGCTTCAGTCGCGGAAGATCCGTGGCTGGCAATCATCAGACCGATGGTCAGGCAGATGGCCGGAAAATACCGGCCTCGGCAGCGCCAGGCAGGTGTTGCGGGGAGCAGCAGCGAGCAGGAAGACATGAGCAAGCGGAGCATGTTGCGGACTGCGCATTATCCACCATCAACGAAACATTCAGGAGATCGCACGCATATTCGCAGCCCCATGGTCAGTCTGGCAGCACTCTGACGGCTG
This sequence comes from Accumulibacter sp., assembly GCF_036625275.1. Taxonomy (GTDB): domain Bacteria; phylum Pseudomonadota; class Gammaproteobacteria; order Burkholderiales; family Rhodocyclaceae; genus Accumulibacter. The sequence continues at coordinate 30,700 of NZ_JAZKUD010000042.1, read as the reverse complement.
TACTCCCTGGCTTGAGCACCCGCAATTTCACTCGGGCCGTCATTGCCGAGGCGTATAATCGAATCGGGAAGCTGGTCAGGCAGCCGCTGGGCAAGAGGTGCAAACCTGGAGCCGAGAGGAAAGTCCGGGCTCCGTAGAGCAGGATGCCGGTTAACGACCGGGCACCGTGAGGTGACGGAAAGTGCCACAGAAATCAAACCGCCGATGTTCCCGAGGATGGGGGCAGGCAAGGGTGAAACGGCGAGGTAAGAGCTCACCGCGACCGTGGTGACACGGGCGGCACGGCAAACCCCATCCGGAGCAAGGCCAAATAGGGAAGCATGGGCGTGGCTCGCGCTGCTTCCGGGTAGGCTGCTTGAGCGTGCTGGTAACAGTACGCCTAGAGGAATGGCTGCCCACGACAGAACCCGGCTTATCGGCCGGCTTCCCCCTCCTCCTCATTCCTGTCTGGCGAACAGCGATCGCTGCACGTCACCTTGGTGTTCGCCCTGATGACACTTCGCTGACCGTTGTTCGCATTCAACTCGCCATTTGTACGAATACTTAGGGCTCAATCTTAATAATTTACTTTAAGTGTGATGATTGCCCCCTTGTTTTATCGCGAGTAATTTCCTTTCTAACTACCTCAAAAGTCGCTCATAAGTCATTGTAGCCATTGGGAAAAGCAAAGCAGTACCTCTTGCTTTAGACGAGACCTTAACTTAAAGTGGGAGTAAGTGGCGAAAAGTGGGAAAATGTTGGTTTTAACGGGCGTACAGCAAGGGCTGGTTGGATGTTCCAGGGTGCGGCAGCGTTGAGTCTTGATGCCAAGGGCAGGCTCGCCATTCCGGCGCGTCACCGGGAAGCGCTTGCGTCTGCTGCCAGTGGTCGACTGGTCCTGACCGCCCACCCGCATCGCTGCCTGCTGCTCTATCCCGAACCAGCCTGGGAACCGATTCGCGACAAGGTGCTGGAGGCATCGAGTTTCAATCGGCAGGCTGCAGCCATCAAGCGCCTGTTGGTTGGTAATGCCCGTGAAGAAAGTATGGATGCTGCCGGTCGTTTGTTGATTGCGCCTGAATTGCGCCAGTTTGCTCAACTTGAGAAACAGGTCTGGCTCGTTGGCCAGGGGAGCCATTTCGAAATCTGGTCGGACGTGGGCTGGCAGAAGCAACAGGAGGCCGTCTTCGCTCTTGGCGATCAGTTCCTGCCTCCCGGTCTCGAAGATCTGGCGCTGTGAGCACGTCACTTCGGCATCAAACCGTTTTGCTGGGGGAAGCGATTGAAGCACTGGAGATCAAACCCGCAGGCATCTACGTCGACGGCACCTTCGGTGGCGGCGGCCATACGCGAGCGATTCTCGAACGGCTTGGCCCGCAGGGTCGACTGCTGGCACTCGACCGCGATCCGCGGGCAGTGGCGCTGGCCCACACTATCCAGGACCGGCGTTTACTCGTCATGCATTGCTGTTTCGCCGATCTGGTCAACGCCATGCGGCAGGCAGGAATTGCAGCAGAGGAGAGCATCGATGGGGTGCTTCTCGATATCGGAGTCTCATCGCCGCAACTCGATGAGGGTGCCCGCGGCTTCAGTTTTCGCTACGACGCGCCGCTCGATATGCGGATGGATACGACACAAGGTGAGACCGCCGCACAGTGGCTACTGCGGGCCGGGGTGCAGGAGATCACGGAGGTCATAAGGAATTATGGTGAAGAACGGTTTGCTTTCCAGATTGCAAAGAAGATTGTGGCTGCTCGGGGAGAGCGGCCGCTTACAACCACGGGGGAACTTGCCGCCCTTGTACGCGCGACCGTGTGGCCCCGCGAGCCTGGGCAGGACGCGGCGACGCGTACCTTTCAAGCTCTACGGATTCATATCAATCAAGAGCTCCAACAGCTCACGCTAGTGCTGCCCGAGACCATGACCGTCTTGAAACAGGGGGGCCGCCTGGTGGTGATCAGTTTTCACTCACTCGAAGACCGGATCGTCAAGCACTTCATGCGTGACCAGGCGGCACCCGACCGCTTGCCCAGACGATTGCCCTTGCGTGCCGCTGAATTGCCGCAACCGGAACTTCGCCTGGTTGGCAAACCACGGCGGGCGAGTGCTGCGGAAGTTGCTGCGAATCCCCGTGCGCGCAGCGCGGTGATGCGCGTCGCCGAGAAACTGACCAAGGCCAGGGAAGCTGCCTGAAATGGTTCGCCTGAATATTTTTCTGCTGCTGGCGGTGGTGATCTGCAGCCTGGCTGTGGTGACTTCTCAGCACAAGGCCCGCAAGATTTTTCAGGCGCTGGAGGCCGAGCAGGAGCACGCCCGGCAACTCGAGGTCGAGTTCGGGCAGTTGCAACTGGAACTCTCAACTTGGGGCACGGCGACTCGAATCGAGAAAATTGCTCGCGAAAAGCTGAAGATGCGTGTGCCGGAAACGGGCCACGTGATCACCGCGACCCCTACCGGAGGCTTGCCGCAATGATGCGTTTCAAAGGTCAAGTGGCGGCGCACAAGTTCGCCGAAAGCCCATTATTGCAGATGCGCCTGCCGCCTTGGCGCTCGCGCCTGATGGCCCTGTTGATCCTCGGTTCGTTCGGTGTTCTGATCGGACGAGCGTTCTACCTACAGACCCTGAATACGGATTTCCTGCAGGAAAAGGGCGAATCTCGCTACCGGCGCGATATCGAAATCAGTGCTTCGCGCGGGCGGATTGCCGATCGGCACGGGGACGTCCTGGCCATTTCGACGCCGATGAAGTCGATCTGGGCGATCCCGCCAGCAACGACGCTGACGTCCGTGCAGGCGAGGCAATTGGCGGCTCTGCTGGAGACCGATGTCAAGCAACTGACCCAAAAACTGGACACCGACAAGACCTTCGTTTTTCTTCGCCGTCAGATTCCGCCGGCCGTGGCCGACCAGGTGGCAGCACTCAAGTTGCCTGGCATCGGCCAGGACAAGGAGTACCGTCGTTTCTATCCGACTGGTGAAATGACCGCCCACATGGTCGGCTTCACCGGCGTTGACGACAAGGGACTCGAAGGCGTCGAACTGGCATTTCATCGGCAATTGCTGGGACAGCCCGGTAGCCGTAGCGTCATCAAGGATCGCCGCGGCCAGATCGTCGAGGACGTCGGTTCGATCAAGCCACCACAGGATGGCAAGGAAATTCGTCTGGCGCTCGATTCGAAGATTCAGTATCTGGCCTACAGCCATCTGAAACAGGCGATTGCCGACAACAACGCCAAGGCCGGCGGCGTCGTCGTGCTCGATGTCCGGACAGGTGAGATCCTCGCTCTGGCCAATTGGCCAACCTATAACCCGAACAATCGCGAAGGTCTGTCCGGGAGCCAGTTGCGCAATCGTGCGGTGACCGATACCTTTGAGCCTGGTTCGACACTCAAGCCGTTCACGATCGCCCTGGGAATCGAGGCGGGCAAGATCCGCTCCGACACGATCATCAACTGCGCGCCAGGACGCCTGACCATTGGCAATGCGACGATTTCCGACGCGCATCCCCACGGCGCGCTGAGTGTCGCCGAGGTCATCCAGAAATCCTCCAACGTCGGCGCGGCCAAGATTGCGGCCATGCTGCCGTCGCAGAAAATGTGGCAGATGTTCGACGATGTCGGTTTTGGTCAGGTACCGCGCCTGGGCTTTCCTGGCGAGGTGAGTGGCCGGGTGCGTTCATGGAAGAACTGGCGGCCAATCGAACAGGCAACGATGGCTTATGGGCATGGTATTTCGGTGTCCCTGATCCAGTTGGCACGTGCCTATACGGCTTTTGCTCGCGACGGTGATGTTCTGCCACTCTCGCTGACCCAGGTCGAGTCGTCTACGCCCAGCGGCGTGGCCGTATTCAGCCCCAAAACCGCGCGTGAAGTCCGCAGCATGCTCGAGATGGCCGTTCTGCCAGGCGGAACGGCGCCCAAAGCGCAGATTCCAGGCTATCGTGTGGCCGGCAAAACCGGCACGGCGCACAAGCTCGTAGGGGGGCGCTATGCGAACAAGTACGTCTCGTCTTTCGTCGGTTTTGCCCCGGCGTCCGATCCACGCCTGATTGTCGCGGTCATGATCGACGAGCCGAGCGCCGGCAAACACTATGGCGGCGATGTCGCAGCACCGGTGTTTGCCTCCGTCATGGGGAGCTCCTTGCGGACGCTCGGCATTGCGCCGGACGTACCATTGGTCGTCGCGCAAAGTCCCAAAGCGCCGACACCCAAGGCGAGGCTGTGAGTAGTACGCAGGCAACTCGCGCGCGTGATGACGCTGCCAGGGCAAGCCTGACGCGGCTGGCAGCGCTCGGCATCGTGCCAGGTCGTGTCACTGACGATAGCCGCCAGGTTCTTCCCGGTGACCTGTTTCTGGCCTATCCCGGCGCTCTTGCCGATGGCCGCCGTTACATCGCCGAGGCCATTGCCAACGGCGCCGCTGCAGTCCTGTGGGAGGCGACGGCTACCAGCACCACTGATTTCACCTGGAACAGCGCCTGGCGGATTGCCAATTTGCCGATCATCGGTCTGCGTACGCTTTGCGGGCCGCTGGCGCACGCCATCTACGGTCGGCCGAGTGAGCGCCTGTCTCTGGTTGCGGTCACCGGGACCAATGGCAAGACCAGCGTCACCCAGTGGCTCGGTGCCAGCCACCCGCGCTGCTGCGCGATCATCGGCACACTGGGTGCGGGTTTGCCCGGTGAGATGGTCGAGACCGGTTTTACGACACCCGAAGCGACTACTCTGATGCGCTGCCTGGCCGATTTCGCCGATGCTGGAGCACAAGCCTGCGCGCTCGAAGCGAGTTCGATCGGCATTGCCGAAGGACGCCTCGACGGCGTCCGCGTTGACGTCGCGGTGTTCACCAATCTGACGCGCGATCATCTCGACTACCATGGCACGATGGCGGATTACGCCGAAGCCAAAGCCAGGTTGTTCACCTGGCCGTGCCTGCGTCTGGCGATCAGCAATCTTGATGATCCCTACGGGCGTGAACTGGCCATGCTGAGCACCGCAACCAAGGTGATCGGCTACACTCAGCAGGACCTGCCCGACGATCGGCAGGGGACGATCCGTGCCGAGCAGGTCGAGGAAACCCTCGATGGTCTGCGTTTCCGGTTGTGTGCCCCGAGCGGTCGCGCCCTGGTCGAGAGCGGCCTGCTCGGTCGTTATAACGTTTCCAATCTGCTTGCCGTAGCAGCGGTATTGCTTGATGCCGGCCTGACTCCACAGGCGGTCGCCGAGCGTCTTGCCTCCCTGAAATCGCCGGCAGGTCGCCTGGAAAAAATCGGCGGTGGCAACGAACCTCTGGTCGTCGTCGATTATGCCCATACTCCGGATGCCCTGGAGAGTGCCTTGCACGCGCTCCGTCCGGTAGCCATTGCCCGTGGTGCCGGTCTGACCACCATATTCGGCTGCGGCGGCGATCGGGATCGCGGCAAGCGACCGTTGATGGGAGAAGTTGCTGTCCGCCATGCCGACCGCGTGGTGCTGACCAGTGACAATCCGCGTGGCGAGAACCCACAGGCCATTCTTGACGATATCCGCGTCGCTGCCACAGGCGCTGAAATCATAGCCGATCGCGCCGAAGCCATTCGGCAAACCATTCTCCTGGCCCATCCCGCCGATGTGGTGTTGATTGCCGGCAAGGGACACGAGTCCTATCAGGAGATTGCCGGTGTGCGCCGGCCGTTTTCGGACGCTGCCGAGGCGCGCGCTGCCCTCGCTGCCCGCCGGGAGATGGCATGATGATGGATCTCCTCGCTGCGGCCCGTGCGACGGCTGCCAGACTGATCGGCGACAACGTGACTTTCTGCGGTGTGTCGACCGATAGCCGAAGCATTGTTGCCGGCGAGATCTTTGTCGCGCTGCGCGGTGAGCACTTCGATGGACACGAATACGTGGCGGCAGCCCAGAGGCGTGGTGCGGTCGCCGCGATCGTTGCTGCAGACGCTGCCGAGAGCCTGCGCGCGCTGGGTTTGCCACTGTTGCAGGTGGCCGAGACCCGGTTGTCGCTGGGTGCTCTGGCGGCCGATTGGCGGAGTCGTTTCAAACTGCCGCTGCTCGCCGTAACCGGCAGCAATGGCAAGACCACGACCAAGGAGATGATTGCCAGCATCCTCAAGACGGCTTTCGCGGAGGCGGTATTGTCTACGCAGGGCAATTACAACAACGACATCGGCCTGCCCTTGACCTTGCTCAGACTGAACGCCACCCATCGCGCGGCGATCATCGAAATGGGCATGAATCATCCCGGTGAAATCGCCTATCTCGCGGGCATTGCCCGTCCCACGGTTGCCGTGGTGACCAATGCCCAGCGCGCCCATCTTGCCGGGATGGGCTCGCTGGAGGCGATAGCCAGCGAAAAGGGCAGTATCTACAGCGGTCTGGACGAAGACGGCATCGCGGTCTTCAATGCTGACGACCGTTGGGCCGATTTGTGGCGTGCCCAGAGTCGTGGGCTCGGCGTGATGACGTTTGGCCTTGAACAGACGGCTGATGTCACTGGCAGGTCCACCCTGCACGGTCTGGAAAATCGCCTCAACGTCTGTGCTCCGCAGGGTCAGTTCGAGGTCCTGCTGGCTCTGCCGGGCCAGCACAATGCGCGCAATGCCCTCGCTGCGGCCACAGCCTGTCTGGCGGCCGGTGTCTCGCTGGAGGCCGTGCAGGCCGGACTGTCCAACTTCCGCGGCCTCAAGGGACGGCTGCAGCGACGCCTTGCCCTGCATGACTCGGTGCTGCTCGACGATACCTATAACGCCAACCCCGACTCGGTGCGCGCTGGCATCGACGTACTCGCGACGACGATCGGCAAGAAGGTGCTGGTGCTCGGCGACATGGGCGAGATCGGCGAGATGAGCGCCCAGTTTCACGACGAAATCGGCGGTTACGCCAAGAGCCAGGGGATCGATCGCCTGTTCGCGTTGGGTGAAGCCAGCGCCCTTGCTGCCCATAACTTTGGCTCTGGTGGTGAGCACTACACGCATGTCGACAAGCTGGTCGAAGCCTTGACTGCCGAGCTCACCCCGGCAACTACTGTCCTCGTCAAGGGGTCGCGTTTCATGCGCATGGAACGGGTGGCCAATGCCATCAGCGTTCCGGCACCCGAGGGAGGCGAGTAATGCTGTTGGTGCTGGCACAATGGTTGGCACAGGATGTGCGGGCCTTCAATGTATTCGGGTACATCACCCTGCGCACGGTGCTGTCTGCAATGACCGCGCTGATCATCTCCTTCATTGCCGGACCACGCTTGATCCGCTGGCTGGCCGCCAAGAAGATCGGCCAGGCGGTGCGGCGCGATGGCCCGGAAACGCATCTGATCAAGTCCGGCACGCCGACCATGGGCGGGGCCCTGATTTTGATTGCCATCGTCATCACCACGCTGCTGTGGGGGGACCTCAGCAATCGTTATGTGTGGGTGGTGCTGATCGTGACCGTTGGCTTCGGTGGCATCGGCTGGTATGACGACTGGCAAAAAGTGGTGCATCGCAACCCGCGTGGCCTGCCGGCCCGCTGGAAGTATATCTGGCAGTCGGCCATCGGTCTGGTGGTGGCACTCTATCTCGGCCTGACGGCCAGCGGGCCGGCACAGCTTGAGCTGATCGTTCCCTTCTTCAAGACCGTTTCCTATCCACTCGGTATCTTCGGCTTCATTGTCCTCAGCTATCTGGTCGTCGTCGGCACCAGCAATGCCGTTAACCTGACCGATGGTCTCGATGGCCTGGCGATCATGCCGACGGTGATGATTGCCAACGCACTGGCCATCTTCGCTTACGTCGCCGGCAACGCCGTCTACGCCAAGTACCTGTTTCTGCCGTATATCCCGGGCGCGGGTGAACTGGCGATTTTCCTTGGGGCGATGGCAGGTGCCGGGCTCGGTTTCCTGTGGTTCAACGCCTACCCGGCGGAAGTATTCATGGGAGATGTCGGCGCCCTGGCACTGGGTGCAGCGCTGGGCACCGTAGCCATCATCGTCCGCCAGGAGATCGTGCTGGCGATCATGGGCGGCATTTTCGTGGCCGAAACGCTGTCGGTGGCTGCTCAGGTTCTCTACTACCGGTGGACCGGAGGCCGGCGGATTTTCCGCATGGCGCCGCTGCACCACCATTTCGAACTCGGCGGCTGGAAAGAGACGCAGGTAGTCGTCCGCTTCTGGATCATCACCATCATGCTGGTGCTGGTCGGCCTGTCGACGCTGAAGCTGCGCTGACCATGGACCTTCGGGGAAAGCAGACACTCGTCGTCGGCCTCGGCGAAAGCGGACTGGCAATGGCCAGGTGGCTGGCACGGCAGGGGGCCGTGGTCCGTGTCGCCGACAGTCGCGAGACGCCACCGCGAACCGCTGCGCTGCGAACGGCCGTGCCCGAGGCGACCTTGTTTGCCGGCCCGTTTGTGCCGGCAGCCTTTGCCGGGGTTGATCTCATCGCCATCTCGCCCGGCGTCCCGAGGCAGGAACCCCTGATTCAGGAAGCGGTGGCGCTTGGTATTCCGCTGCTTTCCGAGATCGAACTGTTTGCACGCGGTCTCCACCAGTGGTCGCCACGGGCGCAGGTAATCGCGATTACCGGCAGCAATGGCAAGACCACCACCACCGCACTGACCGGTGTCCTGTGTCGTGCCGCTGGTCGCAGCACGGCGGTTGCCGGCAATATTGGCCCGGCAGCACTGGACGCCTTGATGTGTGCGATCGACAGTAACGAGCTGCCGGCGGTCTGGGTGCTGGAGCTGTCGAGTTTCCAGCTCGAAGCCACGCAGACGCTGGTGGCGGCCGCGGCGACCGTGCTCAACATCAGCGAGGATCATCTCGACCGCTACAACGGGCTCGACGATTACGCCCGCAGCAAGGAGCGCATTTTTCAGGGCGGCGGCGTCATGGTCCTCAATCGTGACGATGCACGCAGCCTGGCGGCCGCCCGCGACGGGCGTGAGGTCGTAACCTTCGGTCTCAATCCGCCCGCGCGCCGCTGTGACTACGGGCTGGTGGATGCCTGCATCGTGTGCGGTGGCGAGCCACTCGTCAAGCTTGCCGACCTGAAACTCGCTGGGCGCCATAATGCAGCCAATGCGATGGCCGCACTGGCCTTGTGCGCTGCGATCGGTATCGAGCCGCACTCGGTGTTGCCGGCGCTGAAGGCTTTCAGCGGCCTTCCGCATCGCGTCGAGTGGGTCGCCGAAATCAATGGGGTCAGTTATTTCGACGATTCGAAAGGGACCAATGTCGGCGCAACGCTGGCGGCAGTTCAAGGCCTGGGCCGCCCGCTGGCGATCATTCTGGGCGGCGACGGCAAGGGCCAGGACTTCTCGCCCCTGAAAACGGCCATCGACCAGCATGCGCGCGCCGCAGCCCTGATCGGACGCGATGCACCGGCCATCGCTGCCGCTCTGCAGGGTTGCCGAATCCCCTGGCAATATTGCGCCGACATGGCTGCCGCGGTTCGCTGGTGCGCTACGCACACGCAAATGGGTGATGCCGTGCTGCTTTCTCCGGCCTGTGCCAGCATGGACATGTATCGTGACTACGCGCATCGCGCCGAAGCATTCATTGCCGCCGTGCGGGCCATCGAAAAGGAGGCTGCCTGATGTTGGGAACTCTGGACTCGCCGCGCCGCTTGCCGTCGGAAATCGACCTGGCGCTACTGTGGAGCACCTTGATGCTGCTGGTGATCGGCATGGTCATGGTCTATTCGGCATCGATGGCGACGGCCGAGGCCGGCCGCCAGACTGGCAATCAGCCGGCCTATTTCCTGGTGCGACACGCGGCTTTTCTGGTCATCGCGCTGGTCGCCGCCGCGGTCACCTTCCAGATCCGGCTATCGACCTGGCAACGCTGGTCGCCGTGGCTCTTTGTGGCCGGTTTCGTGTTGCTGGCGCTGGTGCTGATTCCGGGGATTGGTCGCGAGGTCAATGGGGCACGCCGCTGGCTTCCTCTCGGGATCGTCAATCTGCAGCCGTCCGAATTGATGAAGCTGTTTGCGGTCCTCTACGCAGCGGACTATACCGCACGCAAGATGCCACACATGCATGATCTGAAGAGGGCCTTCCTGCCCTTGGCCAGTGCGATGGTCGCGGTCGGCATCCTGCTGCTCAAGGAGCCTGACTTCGGGGCCTTCGTGGTGGTCATTTCGATTGCCATGGGGATTCTTTTCCTTGGGGGGATGCGGGCGCGTCTGTTCGTGGTCCTGATCCTCGTGCTGGCCGCTGCGTTTGCCGCACTGATCATTTTTTCACCTTACCGACGGGATCGCATCTTTGGTTTCATGGATCCGTGGGCGGACGCCTTTGGTCGCGGCTACCAGCTATCGCATGCCCTGATCGCTTTCGGGCGGGGCGAACTGTTCGGTGTCGGCCTCGGTGCGAGCGTCGAGAAACTGTTCTATCTGCCCGAGGCGCACACCGATTTCCTGCTCGCGGTGATTGCCGAAGAACTCGGCTTTGTTGGCGTGTTGGTGGTCATTCTCTTGTTCGGCCTGCTGATCCAGCGCGCCTTCGTGATCGGTCGTCAGGCTGTCGCCCTTGAACGCCTGTATTCAGCGCTGGTGGCACAGGGAATTGGCGTCTGGCTGGGCGTGCAGGGTTTCATCAACATGGGGGTGAACATGGGCCTGTTGCCAACCAAAGGGCTGACACTGCCCCTGATGAGTTTCGGCGGCTCGGGCATTCTGGCCAACTGCGTGGCACTGGCGGTCCTGTTGCGAATCGATTGGGAAAATCGCCAGTTGATGCGCGGAGCAAAAATATGAGTGCGCGTCGCCTTTTCGTCTCGGCGCTGGCAGGCCACCCTCCCAGCGGATTTCCGGCATGAACAGAACCTTGCTGGTCATGGCAGGAGGGACTGGTGGACACGTCTTTCCGGCTCTGGCGGTGGCCGATCTGCTCAAGAGCCGGGACTGGCGGGTCGTCTGGATGGGCGCGCCGGATGGCATGGAGGCACGACTCGTTCCCGCGCATGGCTACGAGATGGCCTGGGTGCGTTTTGCCGCGTTGCGCGGCAAGGGCTTGCTGCGAAAACTGCAACTGCCATTCCATTTATTGACCGCCTGCTGGCAGGCACGGCGCGAGATTCGCCGGATCAGACCGGATGTGGTTCTCGGGATGGGCGGCTACGTCAGTTTTCCCGGTGGCCTGATGGCAGCGTTGCTTGGTCGCCCACTGATCATTCATGAACAGAATTCGATCGCCGGCCTGGCCAACCGAGTGCTCGCCAGATTTGCCAGGCGGGTTGCCTGCGGTTTTCCGAATGCGTTGCCGAGTGGCGTCTGGGTAGGCAATCCGCTGCGTCCGGAGATGAATCACCTCCCTGCGCCGGCACAGCGTCTTGCCGGTCGCGAAGCGCCGGTGCACCTCCTGGTTCTCGGCGGCAGCCAGGGAGCCGTTGCGCTGAATCAAATCGTGCCCCAGGGCCTAGCCCTGATCGATGCCAACCAGCGACCCCTGGTGGTACATCAGGCCGGTGACAAGCATCTGGCACAATTACGGGAGAATTACCTGGCTGTTGCAGTGCAGGCACACTGTGTTGCTTTCATCGAAGACATGGCGGGCGCGTACGAGTGGGCTGACCTGGTGATCTGTCGCGCGGGTGCGCTGACCATCGCCGAACTGGCGGCTACTGGCGTGGCCAGTGTTCTGATTCCCTTTCCGCACGCGGTGGACGATCATCAGACATGCAACGCGAACTTTCTGTCGCTGGCTGGTGCGGCCATCCTGCTGCCACAGGACCAGATGACTCCGGAAGCGATCAGCGAGCTTTGCAAGTGTCCGCACAGTCGCCTGCAGGAAATGTCGGAAAGAGCCCGTGAACTGGCCAAACCCGAGGCGACGGCGGTGCTTGCCCGGATGTGCGAGGAACTCGTCAAGTGAAACACAAGGTCAAGCATATCCACTTCGTTGGAATCGGCGGTGCCGGCATGAGCGGTATTGCCGAAGTGCTGGCCAACCTCGGTTTTTCGGTCAGTGGTTCGGACCTGACCGACAGTTCGACGACCAGACACCTGGCTGCCCTTGGCGTGCGCACCGTGGTTGGGCATGCGGCCGCCAATGTGGCCGTCGCGGATGCGGTGGTGGTCTCTTCAGCAGTCAAGTCCGACAATCCCGAGGTGATCGCAGCACGCAGCCGCAAGGTGCCGGTCGTCCCGCGCGCGCAGATGCTGGCTGAACTGATGCGGCTCAAGCAGGGAATTGCCGTCGCCGGTACGCATGGCAAGACGACGACGACCAGTCTGGTAGCATCGATCCTTGCCGAGGGCGGCATGGACCCGACCTTCGTCATCGGGGGCCGTCTCAACGCCGCCGGCGCCAATGCCCGTCTGGGTTCAGGTGACTTTCTGGTGGCCGAGGCCGATGAGTCCGACGCGTCGTTTCTGCTGCTCTCGCCAGTGATCTCGATCGTCACCAACATCGACGCCGACCATATGGAAACCTATGGCCATGATTTCAGCCGGCTCAAGCAGTCCTTCGTCGATTTCCTGCAACGCCTGCCTTTCTACGGCGTCGCGGTGCTCTGTGCCGACGACGCCAACGTCCGTGAAATCATGCCGCTGGTCAGCAAGCAGATCGTCACTTACGGTCTCGATTCTTCGGCCAATTGCTATGCCGAGAACGTTACGGCAGTCGATGGTCAGATGCGTTTCGATTGCGTGCGCGTCAACGGCAGCATCAACCGCCTGCCGGTCATACTCAATCTGCCGGGAAGACATAACGTCCTGAATGCCTTGGCCGCGATTGCGGTGGCTGGTGAGCTGGGCGTTGCCGATGCCGCCATCACCAAGGCATTGAATGAATTCAGGGGGGTGGGCAGACGTTTTCAGCGCTATGGCGAAATTGCCCTGCCGGGCGGCGGACAATTCACGCTGGTCGACGACTATGGTCATCACCCGGTCGAGATGCGAGCGACGCTTGCGGCCGCACGCGGCGCTTTTCCCGGTCGTCGCCTGTTGTTGGCTTTCCAGCCGCATCGCTATACCCGAACGCGCGACTGCTTCGACGATTTCGTCAAGGTGCTGGGGGGTGCCGACGCGCTGGTACTGAGCGAAGTGTATGCCGCGGGTGAACAGCCGATCGTTGCGGCCGATGGTCGAGCTCTGGCGCGTGCCTTGCGTGTCGCCGGCAAGGTCGAGCCGCTGTTTGTCGAGGCCATTGGCGACCTCCCGCAAGCGATTCTCGATGCTGCCCGCGATGGTGATGTGGTGATGACGATGGGCGCGGGGTCAATCGGCGCGGTTCCCGGTAAACTGGCTGCCGCTTAAGGTGAGGACAATGGACGGCCAGAATTTCGGCAAGGTTGCGGTACTTTTCGGAGGGCGTTCCGCCGAACGCGAGGTTTCCCTGAACAGTGGCAGTCGCGTGCTGGCGGCGTTGCAACGGCAGGGCGTTGACGCGCATGGCTTCGACCCGGCTGTGCGCAAGCTCGACGAATTGGCGGCTTTCGAGCGCGCATTTATCGCGCTACACGGGCGCTATGGCGAAGATGGCACCATCCAGGGGGTGCTCGAACTGATGGGCATTCCCTATACCGGTAGTGGCGTGTTGGCCTCGGCGCTGGGGATGGACAAATGGCGCAGCAAGTTGCTCTGGCGTGCCGCGCGTTTACCGGTGCCGGAATACGCGTTGCTCAGTGGCACCAGCGATCTTGCACAGGTGGCCGAAGAACTGGGGCTGCCGCTGTTCGTCAAGCCAGCCTGCGAGGGGTCGTCGATCGGTATCAGCAAAGTCAAGCGGGCTGACGAACTTGGCGAGGCGTACGCAGAAGCTGCCAGACATGATTCGCTGGTGATTGCCGAGCGTGCAATCCTGGGGGGCGAATATACGGTCGCCATCCTCGGCGATCAGGCGCTACCAATCATCAAGATCGAGCCGGGTAGCGAATTTTATGATTACGAAGCCAAATACCTGCGCGACGATACCGCTTACCGTTGTCCTTGCGGTCTTCCGGAAAACCTGGAGGCCGAACTTCGTCAGCAGGCCCTCGAAGCATTCCGGATTCTTGGCGGTCGCGGCTGGGGGCGGGTCGATTTTCTGATGGATGAGGCAACGGTGACGGGCGAAAGTCGGGCCTATTTCCTGGAGGTAAACACCTCGCCAGGGATGACCGATCATTCGCTGGTGCCAATGGCTGCGCGCGCAGCCGGGATGAGCTATGACGAACTGGTAGTGCGTGTACTCGCACTGGCCACCCTGGGATGAGCGATGTGGCACAAACCGCACCTGCTGACGGCTGTCTCGGATCTGCTCTTCCTGGCCGGGACTGCAGCCTTGCTGGTCGCCGCCGTCGTCTGGGGAACCCCACGTCTGCGATTGTTCCCGCTGGCCGAGGTGCAGGTGACACAGGAACTTCGGGAGGTGCAGCGCAGCGAAATCGAGCAGTCGCTGTCGGATTACCTACGCGGCAATTTCTTTACCGTCGATGTCGATGCACTGCGTCGATCGCTGGAGCAGTTGTCCTGGGTACGACGTGCCGAGGTCTGGCGGCGATGGCCGTCACACCTCGAGGTCCATATCGAGGAACACCAGGCGGCCGCCTACTGGGGCGATGGGGAGGGGCAACTGGTCAATACTTATGGCGAACTTTTTCTGGCGTCGCTGTCACGGGAGCAGCCGCTTCCCCGGCTGAGTGGGCCAACGGGCTCCTCGGCCGAGGTTCTGCGACATTACGAGGCGTTTGCGCAGATCCTCAAACCCAGTGGCCGACTGCCGGCACAGGTGGTTTTGTCGCCGCGCCTGGCCTGGCTCCTCAAACTGGAGGATGGAATGTTGATTGAACTCGGTCGTGAGCAGGCCAAGGCGCCAATCCGTATGCGCCTGCAACGTTTCGTGGATTACTACCCGACTTTGTCGGACCCCCGCCATGGACGGCCGGTGGCGGTGGATATGCGGTATCCAAACGGTTTCGCATTGCGCTTTCCGGCCAGTGCAGGTCAAGAAATCAAAGGAAAGAAATGAGCAGGGATAGCAAGGATCTGATCGTCGGACTCGATATCGGCACGTCGAAAATTGTCGCGCTGGTCGCCGAACTCACTCCGGAAGGACGGGTGAACGTCATCGGCATGGGTTCGCAGGAATCGAAGGGGCTGAAGAAAGGCGTCGTGGTCAACATCGAGGAGACCGTCGCCACCATTTCACGCGTTCTCCAGGAAGTCGAACTGATGGCCGACTGCAAGGTTCGCGACGTGTATACCGGCATCGCCGGCAGCCACATCAGAAGCTTCAATTCGAACGGAATGGTCGCCATCAAGGACAAGGAAGTCACGACCATGGACGTCGAAAGGGTGATCGAGACAGCGCGCGCCATGCCCATTCCCGCCGACCAGGAAATCCTGCACATTCTCACGCAGGAATTCATCATCGATGACCAGGACGGCATCCGCGAACCGATTGGCATGAGCGGCTTCCGGCTTGAGGTGAAGGTGCACATCGTGACCGGTGCGGTCTCGGCGGCCCAGAATATCGTCAAATGTGTTCGTCGCTGTGGGCTGGAGGTCAACGACCTGGTTCTGCAACCACTCGCGTCAAGCTGCGCTGTTCTCTCGGAAGACGAAAAGGATCTCGGCATCTGCCTGATCGACATCGGTGGCGGCACCACCGATCTGGCGGTGTGGACGCAGGGCGCCATTCGTCACACCTCGATCATTCCGATCGCCGGTGACCAGATTACCAACGATATCGCGATGGCACTGCGTACGCCGACACGCGAGGCAGAAGACATCAAACGCAAGTATGGCTGTGCGCTGGCCCATCTGGCGGACCCGGCAGATGTCCTCGATGTCGCCGGTGTCGACGACCGTCCTTCTCGCAAGCTGTCACGCCGGGCGCTGGCGGATGTCATTCAGCCACGCGTCGAGGAACTGTATGAACTGATTCAAGCGGAACTCCGACGTTCCGGTTTCGAGGATGTGTTGTCTTCCGGCATCGTGCTGACTGGCGGCGCTTCGGTGATGCCGGGGATGATCGAACTGGGCGAGGAGATTTTTCATATGCCGGTTCGCCTGGGCGTTCCCAAATATCAGGGGGCTCTCTCCGACGTCGTGCAGAGTCCCCGCTTTGCGACCGCTTGCGGATTGCTGCTGGAAGCACAGACGCAACGCAAGCGCGGCTTGAAGGTGCGGGAAACACGCGATGTCAAACAGGTTTTCGGCCGCATGAAGTCGTGGTTCGAGAAGAACTTCTGAGCGAGACGCTGATCATGATCACCGGTTTTTGGACAATTTTTTGGATTTTTTGCAGAGGAGACGTGAATGTTTGAAATCATCGACAAGGAAGAAAGCGAACGGGATACCGTGATCAAGGTGATCGGGATCGGGGGGGCCGGTGGCAATGCGGTAGACCACATGATCCGCGAAGGTGTCAATGGAGTGGATTTCATTACCGCTAATACCGACTCCCAAGCGCTCGGTCGCAGCATCGCCACTCACAAGCTGCAGCTGGGCAAGACCGGTCTCGGTGCGGGTGCCAAACCCGAGGCCGGGCGCAGCGCCGCGATCGAGGAGCGCGATGCCATCGTCGAATCCCTCAAAGGCGCACACATGGTTTTCATTACCGCTGGCATGGGTGGCGGCACCGGTACCGGTGCCGCACCGATCGTTGCCGAGGTGGCCCGTGAACTCGGGGTGCTGACCGTTGCTGTGGTTACCAAGCCATTCGGATTCGAAGGCAAGCGCCTGAAAGTTGCAGACGTGGGAATTACCGAGTTGCAAAAGCATGTCGATTCGCTGATCGTCATCCTCAATGACCGGCTGATGGACGTTCTCGGTGATGATGTCTCGATGGATGACGCCTTCAAGGCCGCTGATAATGTCTTGCGTAACGCAGTCGGCGGGATTGCCGAAATCATCAACTTTCCGGGCCTGGTCAACGTCGACTTCGAAGACGTCAGAACAGTCATGGGCGAGATGGGGATGGCCATGATGGGCTCCGCGAACGCTGCGGGAGTTGATCGAGCGCGGATTGCTGCGGAACGCGCCGTTTCATCTCCGCTTCTCGAAGGGGTCAACCTTTCAGGTGCCAAGGGAGTGCTGGTTAACATCACCGCCACGCGTTCCCTGAAAATGAAGGAGGTCAATGAAGTGATGACCACCGTCCGCGCTTTTGCGGCTGACGACGCGCACATCATCTTCGGCGCAGTCTATGACGAAACCATGGGCGAGGAAATTCGTGTCACCGTGGTGGCCACCGGTCTTGGCCAGGCGCAAGCCAAACGCTTCGAGGTGATCAACAACAGTGTGCTCAACCAGGGTACTGGCACCGACGGCCGGTTCTCGCATGCTGCGAACATTGATTACTCGTCGCTCGATCAGGTTCCGGCAATCGTTCGCAAGGGGCGCAGCGCAACCGTCGAAGCTCTGGCCAATAGCGGGGTGGACCGCTACGATATTCCGGCATTTTTGAGGAAACAGGCTGACTAGACCGCGCAAATCCTCATGTCCCTGCAAGGATTGGCGAATTCCAGAGCCGCTCGGCGTGTGTTAGAATTCGCCAATTTCATCGTTATTTCAGACACATGTTAAAGCAGCGAACGCTCAAGTCGATGGTCCGCGCAGCAGGCGTCGGTCTGCATTCTGGCGTCAAGGTGAGCATCGTCTTGCGCCCGGCAGCGCCGGGAACGGGCATCGTCTTTCGGCGAATCGATCTCGACCCGGTCGTTGACTTGCCGGCGTCGGCCTTGCTCGTCGGCGATACGCGCATGTGCTCGTGCCTGGAGCGCGACGGCGCCAGGGTCGGGACCATCGAACACCTGATGTCGGCTTTCGCGGGCTTGGGGGTGGACAACGCCTTTGTCGACCTCGATGCCGCCGAAGTGCCGATCCTCGATGGCTCAGCCTCGCCGTTTGTCTTCCTGATTCAGTCGGTCGGGATTGAAGAACAACCGGTCGCCAAGCGCTTCATCCGGATCAAACGTCCGATTGAAGTGCGCGAAATGGAGCCGTCGGGTGAAAAGTGGGCTCGCCTCGATCCCTACGACGGATTTCGCCTGTCGTTCTCGATCGGTTTCAACCATCCGGCAATCGATCGCACCGGTCAGCAGGTGACCATCGATTTTGCCGAACACTCTTATATCCGTGAAGTGGCGCGGGCGCGGACCTTCGGTTTCATGCAGGAGGTCGAGTGGCTGCACGAAAACGGCCTCGCCCAAGGCGGAGGGCTGGAAAATGCGGTCGTGCTCGACGAGTACCGGGTGTTGAACGCCGATGGTCTGCGTTACAGCGATGAATTCGTCAAGCACAAGGTGCTCGATGCAGTCGGCGACCTCTACCTGCTTGGCCATCCCTTGCTGGCTGCATTCAGCGCCCATAAATCCGGGCACGCGCTGAACAATGCGCTGGCCCGGGCACTTCTGGCCACCCCGACAGCCTGGGAGTACGTCAGCTTCGAGGATCGCGAGTTGGCACCAGCCACCGTCTCGCGCTGGCTGACCTTGCCAGCTTTCTGACCGGATGTGGTTGTTGCGTCTGCTGGCGGTATTGACGGTTCTCACCGTTGCCGGCGGCGTGCTGGCCTTTCTGTTCACCCGCAATGCCCGCTATCTGCAGTTCGCCTGGCGCCTGTTTCGCTATTCGTTGATCGTCGCACTGCTGGTTTTCGCACTGATGATCCTTGAGCGGGTGGCTGTCATTCCTGTCTAGCCGCACATGATGCCAGCAGGCCTTCGACCGCCGTTCGCAATCCCGATGAGGCCGGCAGCGAATCGCGTAATGCCGTCAATTCCTGGCTGGTTCTGGCGCTGAGTGGCTTCTGTGTCGGCGCAGGGATCGCTGCATGCTCTGGCCGGGCCTGTACCCTGACCAGCACGCTGGCGCATTCAAGCCCCCGCTTCGATAGTTCGTTAGCCAGTGTTGGCGCCAACTGGCGCAACTTGGTGGCCACTGCGCCATTGCTGGCGTGAATCACCAAGACTCGCGACTTGTAATTAGCCACGCAACTGGCTTCGCCCAGATGCGCCGGAACGATCTCCTGGTAGAAACCGGCCAGCTTGACCAGGAGTCGCGCGTGCGCCAGCACCTTGGCGGCGCCCTCGGTTCCTTCGAGATGGTTCAGCAGTAAGTCTGCCATCAGGATGAGTCATTCGTCATTGTTTCGCGGCAGCAGCCGGTAGTTCCATTCGCCATGAAACTCATCGCGCTCAATGGCCAGCGAGGCAAGTTCTGCCTCCGAGACCTGGATTCCCGACGAGTAGGCATCTTCGTCGAGCGCAGCCCTAATTCGCAAGCCGGTATCGGTGGTCGTGTTGCCGATCAGGTTGACCACCACCTGCCGGCTCACGAGCGGTCGTCCGCGCCAATGGGCGGTGATGAAGCATAACATCCGATTATAAGAGGAGAGACTATCGATTCCTCCCAACATTTTCATTCACCCCCCCTCAGCCGGTTCCCCGGTCGCCAGCACGGTGGCAATGTAGTCTTCCGGCAGACGATATTCGACAGCCAGTTCGGCGGCGCTCTTCCCGCTGGCCTGGATGCTCGCCATCCAGCCTTCGAGGCCGGTGGACAGCGAGCGACCAGCCTGTTCGCCATCACGGGTGATGCTTTCCCCGGCTTCGACGGCGTACTTGTTGGCGTAGCCACGCGGCGTCACCATCAGGCCGTGCCGGATGAACGTCCTGGAATTGCCGATCAGCACCGTCGACAACATGCCGATGTCGCACTCGTTCATGCGCGCGAGCGTCGTCAGTTCGATGCTCTGCTTCGGGCGATAGCCGGATTTGACGATGGCCACTGGCGTCTGCGGGTGACGATGGCGCAGGAAGAGACGCTGGGCTTCGACGATCTGCCGGGTACGGCGGCCGCTTTTCGGGTTATAGAGCGCGACGACGAAATCGGCGTAGGCGACGGCGTCGAGCCGGCGGGCGATGGTCGGCCACGGCGTCAGCAGGTCGGAAAGCGATATGGCGCAGAAATCGTGGGTCAGCGGTGCGCCGACCAGCGCCGCACAGGTATTGAGCGCCGAAGCGCCGGGAACGATCTCGACCTCGATTTCCGAGTCCGGCGTCCAGCCAGACTGGAACAGCACCTCGAAAGTCGGCCCGGCCATCCCGTAAACGCCGACGTCGCCCGAGGAAATCAGCGCCACCTTCCTGCCCTGACGGGCGCGCTCCAGCGCCTCGATGGCGCGGTCGAGCTCCTCGGTCATCGATTTCCTGATGATTTCCTTGCCCTTGACCAGATCGGCTACCAGACGGAGGTAGGTGACGTAACCGATGACCGTGTCGGCTTCGGCAATCGCCGCGCGCGCGCGCGCGGTCAGGTGCTCACTGCTGCCTGGGCCGAGGCCGACGAGCATGATCTTGCCGGTTTTTTCAAGGGGAGCGTTCATTGGAGATCCTGGCAATGGAGACGGTGACATGGCGGCCATCGGGACCGCGCAGCTTGTGTTTTTCGATCAACAGCAAGGACGGCCCGGCATTTGCCGCCAGCAGGGCCGCCGCTTCGGAGACCGACGGCGTGCCGGTATGGCGGCGAACGGTTTCCGAGGGATGCGGCACCGCGACTTCGGCGAGTAGCGCCGCCGGATAAAATGAACAGCGCCAGCCATTTTCCTCGAACACCTGCAGCAACCCGGCTTCGTTGGCCTTGAGGTCAATGCTGGCGACTGCCTGCACGTCGGCCAGCGTCGCAGCGCAAGCCGCCAGCGCCTCGGCGATACCTTGCGCAATCGTCGCCGCCGAGGTGCCCCGGTCGCAGCCGACGCCGAGAGCGATGTTCATGCCGCAGCCCTTCGCAAGAAACCGGGCGGGCTATGTTCAATGGCAAAAGACAAGCCTGAATCCTTTTCAGGGGTTCGATCCGGGGCGATAGACGATCCGCTTGCCGGCCAGCCGGGCAGCCAGTTCAGCCGGCATCGCGCGCGTTGCAATCCACAGCACGGCAGCAAAGCGGTCGGCATCGACCTCCTCCAGTTTCTCGAAAAGCGTCAGATTCGCCGGCAGGGGGCTCTGGCGACCGTTGGCGTGGTTTGCCCACCAATCCCTGCTGCCCGCTTCCTGGACCAGCGCGACGGCTTCATCATTGACCACCGCGGCACTGCAACGGACCAGTTCGGCATGCGTTGCTTCGAATACCCAGCCGAGTTCGCGGCCCAAGAGGTCGACGGCCAGCGTCTGACGAGCGTCGGAAGCGGTGGTCAATACCGGCGTCGCGCCAAGCGCCCCGGCCAGATGCCCGGCCAGGGCATTGGCCCCCCCGAGATGGCCGGAAAGCACCGGGATGACGAAGCGAGCGGCTTCGTCGATGACGATCACCGCCGGATCGCTTTCCTTGCTGCCGAGGTGCGGCGCGATCAGGCGGACGACGGCGCCGAGCGAGACGATGGCGACGATCGCGTCGACGGCGGCGAACCAGGCCGGCATCTGATCGCCGACCTTGCCGGTATAGCACTGAGCGGCGTCTGGCGCTGCGGCCTCGGCTTCAGAGCGGAATTTCTCCGGCGCGAACAGGCGGGCGCCGGGTAGTGCGGCGATAATCCTGCCGGCCAGCGTGACCCCGTGGCGGGTAATGGCCAGGACCGCGACCTGCATCGCTCAGGGCCTGCTGGCTGGATCGATCGCAGCGAGCGCTGCTGCACCAGCATCCCGGCGCTGGCGGCAGCCACGGCGCAGTTCGCCGCGCAGCCGTTTCGGATTCTGCACCAGCATCAGCGACAGGTAATTGACCTTTTCACCCTTGAGGCTGGCAACATCGCGAACGATACGTTCATCCGGCGAACCGACCTTCTCGATGAACACCGAGGTCGTGAGCAGTTCGCGCCGCGCCAACAGTTCGATGATTTCATCGATCAGCGGTTTCACCTTCAACAGGGCCAGCGTGTCGAATTCGTCGAGCAGGTGGTCGATGAGTTCGACGCCATAAGCGGCGGGAATGATCGCGAAGGTCTCATCCTCCTCGGCGAGAACGGTGTCGGCGGCGGCCGCGGCGGCGGCGAACGAGGACACGCCGGGGATGGTTTCGACCTCGATCGCCGGTACCAGCTCGCGCACGACGCGGGCGAGGTGACCAAAGGTGGCGAAGGTCGAGGCGTCGCCTTCGACCAGAAAAACCAGGTCGCGCCCTTCGCCAAGCAGCTCGACGGTGCGTTCGGCGGCGCAAACCCAGGCGCGGCCGAGAATCTCGGGGTCGCGGGTCATCGGGAAGAGCAACTGTTCGGCATCGGCCGGCACCGTCAGGCCACCGCGCTCGACGATCGACAGCGCATACGACGATTCCTCGGCTTTCTTGACCGGGTACAGCCAGCGGGCGCCGGATTGCAGCGCTGCCCAGGCCCGGCGGGTGATCAGCTCGGGGTCACCAGGACCGAGCGAAGCGCCGATCAGCCTGCCGTAGCGTGTAGGTTCAGACATTCAGGGTCCTTTAATTGGTCGAATCCTTGCAAAAGTACATGGCCAGAGCCGTCAGTCTGCCCTGCTGGCCTCTGCGAGGGCATGGATGCCCCCTCTCCCCCAACCCCTCCCCCGCGAGGGGGGAGGGGAGCCTATCGGTCACTTCCAACACTTTGATGCACATCCTTTCTCGGGGCAGTCCCCGGCACGGTCGAATCGATCACGCACCGTCCTCGCTCCGCCTGGCGGTCACCACCCAGATCGGGTTCTGCGCCGCCAGCCGGTGCATGTCGAGAATCGGCTGACTGCGGCTGGCCTGCAGTTGCACGAGGTCCCACACGGCATGACGTTCGTTGAGCGCCGCCGTCGCGGTGGCGAGATTCTCCAGCGTGACGAAGTTCATCACCAGCCGGCCACCCGCTTTCAGGCGGGTCAGCACCTGCTCGATCAGTGTGGCGAGTTCGCCGCCTGAGCCGCCGATGAAGACGGCGTCCGGGTCGGGCCAGGTGTCGAGCCCGACCGGCGCCCGGCCTTCGACCAGGGTGTAATTGCCGATCCGCCGATGCGCCGCATTGGCGCGCGCGTTGGCGGCGTCGGCGGCATTCTTTTCGATCGCCCAGACATGACCGAAGGGCGCCAGTCTCGCCGCTTCGAGGCCGACCGAACCGGCACCGGCGCCGATGTCCCAGACCACCGCCGCTGGCTGGATGCGCAACTTGGCGAGCGAAAGCGCACGCGCTTCCTGCTTGGTGATCAGACCTTTCTCCGGCGATCGCTGCCGGTATTCGAGGTCTTCGAGACCGAAGGCCGGTCCACCGGGGTCGGCGGACCGTTCGACGAGCACGATGTTCGGTTCGGGAAAGGACATCGCTGCGACCTGGTTTGCGGCAAGATCGGCAAACAGTCGTTCGTCGGGCATCTGCAGGCGGCAGGCGATCGAGATCTTCAGCTCATCGCCATAGCCGGCGGTGATCAGCGCCCGCGCCAGTCGCGCCGGGTCGTTCTCGGGACTGGTGAACAGCGCAACTCGCGGGTACCGGGCAATCACCCGCATCAGCGGATACAGACCGTGCGCAGGCGTCGCGCCGACGAACCATTCGCCGGCATCGGCGCGGTGACACGAGGCGATCCGGATGTCCTGCCAGGGTGTCTTGAAGCGGGCAAAGGCCAGTTGCAGCGTCGACACGTTCGGCAGGATGTCCACGCCGTCACGCCCGAGTCGGTCGGTCAGCCAGGAAGCGATGCCGTGACAGAGCGGGTCGCCGGTGGCCAGCACGGCGACGCGTTGGCCTGCGGCGCGGGCGCTCAGAATCCAGTCGGGAAGCGCGCCGAGTGCGCCGTCCATGTCCCTGATGATCGCCGTGGCCGACAGCCAGGGACGCACCAGTGCCAGTGTACGACCGGTGCCGATCACCAGTTCGGCCACGGCCAGTCGCTGGCGCGCCGAATCGGACAAGCCGGCCCAGCCGTCATCGAGGATCCCGATCAGGGTGCAGGGTTCAGGGCTGCTCATCTTCTTCCAGACGACAAATGAAACGTCCTTCGAAGTCGCAGACCAGAATGCTGAGCTGGTAAGGGCCAGGGTAATCACTTTTCAGGCTGCGGATGGCCTTGCCGGCCAGCGAACGGTGGAAGGCAAGGCTCAGGCCCAGGCTGGCCAGACGTTCGGCAGCAAAGCGGGCCGTTTCCGCGGCACGGATCGCTTCGACCAGATCGGGCGGAGCACCGACTTCCTGTGCCGATGCGGCGAGAATGTCACGGTCGATCTCGGCCTTCCAGGCATGCGTGACGGCGAGTCCCTGGCACATCTTGGTCAGCTTGCCGACCATCGCGCCCAGATAGACCCGTGCCAGGCGGTGTTTGACCGCCGACTGGAAAGCCGCCTTGACGAAGTCGCCCATCTGGACGAAGCACGCTTCGTCGAGTTCCGGCAACTGGCGCATGGCGAATTTTTCGGTGCGCCCGCCGGTGGTGAACACGACCCTGGTCTGACCCTGCTTCGCCGCGACCTCGACCGCCTGGACGACGCTGGCGCGGAAGGCGGCCGTCGAATAGGGACGGACGATGCCGGTGGTGCCGAGAATCGAAATGCCGCCGACGATGCCCAGGCGGGCGTTCAGCGTCCTTTTCGCCATCGCCTCGCCGCCGGGAACGGAAATGGTGATTTCCAGACCGTCGTGGAGCAGCAGTTCGCCGGCGACCGCGATCACGTTGTCACGGATGTTGCGGCGCGGAACCGGGTTGATGGCCGGGCCGCCGACGGCGAGGCCGAGGCCATCTTTGGTGACGACGCCGACCCCGACTCCCCCCTGGAGAAGCACCTCGCCAGCTCGTTGTGGCAGTCGCCGGACAGCGGCCGTCAAGTGTGCGCCATGCGTCGCATCGGGGTCGTCGCCGGCGTCCTTGACGATTACCGCATGCGCAACCCGCTCGCTACCCTCGCCATCGAGGCGGCCGTCGCTGACCACAAAACGGTGCTCCCGGCCATTCGGCAGGCGGCAGAGAACGCTGTCCGGTAGCACGCCGGTGAGCAGGCCGAGCGTCGCCGCGCGTGCAGCGGCAGCGGCGCAGGCGCCGGTGGTGAAACCGCTGCGGTGGCCGCGTGCACGCCGGCCATCGCCCTTGCGGACTCTGGCCGGCGGGAGTGCCTGCCCGAGGTCGCTCAAGCGGCGTTCTTCTGCGCCGCTTCGGCGAGGCCGAGCAGCGCGTGCATGGCGGCGACGACCAGCGTCGAACCGCCCTTGCGGCCCTGGATCGCTACCCACGGAGTATCGGTCAAGGTCATCAGCAGCGCCTTCGATTCGGCGGCCGAGACAAAGCCGACCGGCATGCCGATCACCAGCGCGGGTTGGGCTCCTTCTTCGCGGATCAGGCGGATCATTTCGATCAGGGCCGTCGGGGCATTGCCGATGCCGACGATGGCGCCGTCGAGCCTGCCAAGCCGCTGCGCCTTGCGCATCGCCTGGACGGCGCGGGTCGTGGCCTCGGCCCTGGCCAGTTCGATGACCTCCGGATCGGCAATGTAGTGCTGCGTACTCATCCCGAAATGCCTGAGGCGTGGCGCCGAGAGGCCGACGCAGATCATTTCGACATCCGCGATGATCGGCGTGCCGCCCTTCCGGACCGCCGCCAGACCGGCTCGCATCGCATCGGGGTGGAAGGCGGTCAGGCCGTTGAATTCGAAGTCGGCGCTGGCGTGAATCATGCGGCGCACCAGCGGCCACTGTTCGTCGGTGTAGTCGTGCGGCCCGACCTCGGCGTCGATGATCGCAAAGGAGTCGTGCTCGATGGCGCGGCCGGCGGCAGTGAGCTGTTCGGTAATCGTGTTGGGAGCAGCAGGGGGGGCCATGCTCATGTCCGGAGTCTCCGAGGGGTCAGTCGTGTGGATGGGCACAACCATGATCATGTGCATGGGCGTGTCCGTGATCGTGAACCGGGGCGTGGCCGTGACCGCAGCCTGGAGCGGCCAGGGCCGTATGGCTGTGCTCGTGCAGATGCTCGGCCTCGGCCAGTTCGCGATACTTGCAACCATCGCATTCGAGCATGCCGCCTGCGGGGATCTCGCCGCCGACCTTGTCGTCGAGCAGGTCGAAGATGCCCTTGTCGAATCCGAAGTAACTGCCCAGGCCGAAAGCAAGCTGCGGATATTGCCGCTGCAGGCGCTCGACTTGCGCCTTGATGCGCTCGATCAGCACGCCGCTGAACAGGTATACCGGAATGATGCAGATCTGCATCATTCCCAGCCTGACCTGGCGCTGCACCACCGTTTCAAGGCGCGGCCAGGTGACGCCGGTAAAGGCAAGATCGACCAGTGGATGCTCGTTGGCCTCGAAAATCCAGCGCGCCATCCTGGCCAGCTCGCCATTGGCGCCGACGTCGGACGAGCCGCGACCGAGCAGGATGACGCCGGTAGTCATCGGATCGGGCACGGCCAACTGTTTCATCAGCCGGTCGAGCTGACTCTGCAGCACGGCAAAGATTTCGCGGCCCATGCCGATATGTCGGGTGACAGCGAATTCGACCGGTGGATGCCGTTCGCGTGCCCGCTTCAGTGCCGCCGGCAATTCCATTTTGACGTGGCCGGCGGCGTTGAGAATGAAGGGAATGACCAGCACTTTGCGCGCGCCACGAGCTGCCCGGTCGAGACCTTCATCCAGCAGCACTTCGGCGTGCTCGATGAAGCAGACCTCGATCCGCCACTCGGGATGACGTTCGCGCCACTGGGCCGCGAAATGCAGGGTTTCCTTGTTGCCGTCGCGGTTGCGCGAACCGTGGCCGACGAGGAGGTAAGTGGTTTCATTGATCATCAGTCGTCCCGGTAGTCTCGCTTGCCTTGCGGAAACGGTGCGTAAAGGTAGGGTCGTACAGTTTTGAGCGAACCAAGTCGGGCCAGTCGGCAGCACCCAGTGTCGGGCTGGCGACGATCATCGCCTGACTGCCGACCTTCGCGGCCTGGCATTTCTGTTTGATGTCGGCGAGCGTGCCGCGAATGATCTTTTCCTGGCCCGGCCAGCTCGCCTTGTGCACGACCAGCATCGGCGCATCCTCGGCCCAGCCGGCGGCACGCAATGCCTTCTGCACCTTGTGCAGCAGAGTGATCGACAGGTAGATGCAGAGCGTCGCCTTATGCGCGGCCAGGGATTCGAGATCCTCGCCCGGCGGCATGGGCGTCCGCCCGGCGACGCGGGTCAGGATCACCGTCTGCGTGACTTCCGGCAGGGTCAGCGTTTCGCCTGCTGCGGCCATCGCGGCCATCGCCGAGGAGACGCCAGGAACGACTTCCCAGGCGATGCCGGCGGCCGTCAGCGGTTGCGTCATTTCGATCAATGCGCCATAGAGGCCGGGATCGCCGGTCTGCAGGCGAACGACAACAGCGTACCGATCGGTCCGCTCGATCAGCCAGCCGGTCATCTCTGCCAGAGTCATGTCCTTCGAGTCGCGGATCTCGCAATCCGCGGGTGCGAACCGCGTCGCCGCCTGGTCGACCAGCGACCCGGCAAACAGTACCGCGCCGGCTTCCTCGAGCAGGCGCCGGCCCTTGACGGTAATCAACTCGGGGTCGCCGGGGCCGGCGCCGACAAACCAGACTTTTCCGGGCATTAATATGAAAGTCGCGTCAGCGACTCAGGAATCTCCCCTCCCCCCTCGCGGGGGAGGGGTCGGGGGAGAGGGAAACGGTGATGACTTCCATGATCGAGGGTGCCTGAAAAAGTCATGACCGTTAGACCCTCCTCTCGAGACGGGGCATGCCGCTTGCCTGGCGGGTTCCCAGCAGCGCGAGCAGGTCGCCGATCCTGCGCGGCCAGGCGTCGCTCGGGAGAACGCCGAGTTTCGCCAGACGGTGCTGCAGTTCGATCACTCCGGGCAAGGGCAATCCTGCCGCCGACAAGGCGTCGCCAGCCGTCGCCAGAGTCGCTGCCGGCAGCGATGCGCTACAGCGGCCGGCAACCATCAGGTGAATCCGGTCTGCCCAGGCGTAGGCAAAATCGATGTCGTGCGTCGCCAGTAGCAGGGTGATGCCACGCGCGTACAAATTCTCAAGCACGGCCAGCAGATCTTCTTGCATGGCGTGATCGAGGCCGGCCATCGGTTCGTCGAGGATCAACAGTTCAGGCTCCATGGCCAGAACGCCAGCGATGCAGACCCGCTTCTTCTGGCCGAAACTCAGGTTGTGTACGGGTTTGTCGGCAAACGCTGCCATGCCTACGGCTTGCAGCGCTGCACTGACCCGTTGGCGTGCCGTCGCGATGTCCAGACCGAGGTTGAGCGGACCAAAGGAAACGTCTTCGAGGACGCTCGCCGAGAACAATTGCCGATCCGGGTTCTGGAAAACCATGCCGACCTTGCTGCGCAGTTGACGCAAACCACTGCGACGGTAATCCACCGCTTCCCCGGCGTAGTAAACGCCGCCCGACTGTGGTCGCAGCAAGCCGTTGCACTGCTGGAACAGGGTGGTCTTGCCGGAGCCGTTGGCGCCGATCAGGGCGTTGCGGCTGCCCCGCCGAATGGCGATCGAACAGTCGTCCAGTCCGCGACTGCCATCGGGGTAACGGAAGCAAACCTGCGCCAGTTCGAGCAGGGGGTGGTCTGCCGAGCGCGTCATGACATCGCCACCGCCAGTGCAAGCAGCGAACTGCCAGCGACCATTGCGATGGCCAGGTCGCGACCGGTATGGGCAAAGACCGGCGCAAGAAAACGCAATGGACCTTCGTTGTTGCGCGCCTGCGCTGCGACATGCAGGTCGTTCGCCCGTTGCCACACCTGTAGCGTCAGATTGGCGGTCAAACCGGCCAGCGAGCGCAGTGCCAGGCGTGGTGTCGCGTAACCCAGGCGCGCCGTCTGGGCGATCCAGGTGTCCTGCACCGCCGCGGAGAAGACGAACAGCATCCGGTAACAGAGGACCATGATTTCGAGCAGGATCTCGGGGGTTCTCAGTCGGCGCAACAGATTGATCAGATCGGGAAGCGGCGTGGTCAACGCAAGAAAGAGCAGCGCCGCCAGGGCGGCCAACGAACGGGACAACACATTCGCCAGTGGGTTCAGACCGTTCGGGAGCCATTGCAGCGTGAGGCCATGCTCATCGATACCCAGCGAGAACGCCAGCGACAGGCTGCCGAGAAGCAGAAAGGCCAGTGCTGGCGAAGCGACGCGCAGGTAAGACACGAGCGCAATACCGGCCCCCAGCAGCGTGACGGCGACGAGAATCGCCGCCACGCCGGCAGCGACCATCGGTGTCCCGGCGGCAAAAGCGGCGATCAGGCCAGCGAGCGCAAAGCTTCCCTTCGCGGCCGGCGAAACCTGCCGCCAGCGGTTGGCGTAGGCCGACCGCTCGATCAGCACCGTTGTGCCGCTCCACTGACTTTTTCGGATTCCCGACGCAGTTTCTCGCGGGTCACCGAGACCCCCAGGTAGTAACCGATAAACCCGGCACCCAGCGCCGCCTGCAAGGCGAACAACAGGGAGGCAATTTCACCGCTGGCCGGCTCCATCAGTGGCTGGAACCAGGGCTGGAAATCAGGATTGAGGGTGCCGATGAGATTTCTGGCCTGGTCGTCGGCGCCGGCAAAGATCTCGACGGGATGATCGGCATTCGCCGCCGGTTTCTGCACCAGCCACAGCGGCAGCGCAGAGAGCAGGACCACGGCGAGCAGCAGCAACAGGTTTTGCCGGCGTTTCATACCCGTACCTCGTCGTTCCTGACGAGCTGCAGGTCCTGCAGTTCCCTGGCGTTGAAGCGCATCAGGGCATTGCAGATCAGTACCGTCAGCAGTCCTTCGCTGATCGCCAGCGGGATCTGGGTGATCGCAAAGATGCTGGCGAATTTGGCAAAGGAAGCGACAAAACCACCCATCGGATCAGGAAAGGCCCAGGCCAGTTGTACCGAGGTGGTGACGTAGGTCAGCAGGTCGGCAAGGCTGGCGGCGAGAAAGACACTGGTGGCAAAGGAGAGTTTGATGCCACGCGCCACACGAAACACTGCGGCAGCGGCGAACGGTCCGACGATGGCCATCGCAAAGAGGTTGGCACCCAGCGTCGTCAGCCCGCCGTGCGCCAGCAGCAGCGCCTGGAAGAGCAGGACCACCATGCCGATCGGCGCCATCGCTGTCGGGCCGAAGAGCAGGGCACCGAGCCCGGTGCCGGTGGGGTGCGAGGAACTGCCGGTGACCGACGGCAATTTGAGCGCCGAGAGAACGAAGGTAAACGCGGCGGCAACACCCAGCAACATCCGCTGTTCCGGATGTTCGCGTAGACGTTTCTTGATGACCCACAGGCCATAGGCCACGAAGGGGGCCGAAGCGACCGTCCACCCCAAGGCGTGTTCGACCGGCAGAAAACCTTCCATGATGTGCATGCTTCTCTCCCACAGCGAGTCATGATCAGCAGTGCCAGGCGGGGGAGCGGTACCTGTGGGTCGGAAGAAAAGCCGAGAGAAGCTGTGCTCGGCCAATCCACATAGCCCTCCCTTTACCCCGGGGAACGACACTACATTTGATCTGGGCCGGTCTTCTGGCTTGCCGTCAATCTTCTCCAGCACCTTCCCATGCGTCAAGCACAGTGGCGTATTGCGGAGTCGTCAGGCTTACAGCAGCGGGGGCTGCGCCGGAATGTCTGAAGATTCAGATTCACCGGCTTCCCGTTTCACCCGTCCCACGAGCGCGGGGCAAGGTACCCAAAACGGGGTTGATTATACGACAGGGCCGATCGGGGTGCCTGAAAAAGACAGTGCCGTTAATGTGAAAGTCGCGTTAGCGACTCACGAATCTCCCCTCTCCACTCGCGGGAGAGCAACTGTGTTCCCGGTCAAGCATTTTTAGGGACATTTTGATGTTCTGGATTCCACGGAATACCCGATTTGACGATGGCGTTCATAATCGTCAGCATCTTGTGCATGCAAGCGACCAAGGCGACCTTTTTGAGCTTCCCGTTGGCCAGCAGCCGTTCA
>NZ_JAZKUD010000041.1:0-37396 GCF_036625275.1 Accumulibacter sp. | reverse complement strand
CGCGGCATAAACGCGAGAGAAAATACCTCTCTCGCATTTATTCCACGGTCCTCTTGACCCCCTTTCAGCCATCACTTCCCAGGCTCTCCCAAATGAACCAAAAACCATGAAACGAAGCATACAAGGGCGCAAGTCGAGAGAAACGCGCGGCCATCTTCATCGGCCCCGAGTTTGGCACCGTGCAACGCGCCGATCTGGTCCAGGCAGCGCGGGAAGCCGCCGACGCCGGTTTCGATGTGCTGATTGCCTGCGCCTTCAACTTCGAGGCGCACACCACCGAGTTTGCCAAGCTCGGCAAGCTGCCCGTGCTCAAGGCGCGCATGAACGCCGACCTGCACATGGCCGAAGACCTCAAGAACACCGGCAAGGGCAACCTGTTCGTGATCTTCGGCGAGCCGGACATCACGCTTCTGCGAGATGACGGCAATGAGGGCGACCTGCTGCGCGTCAAGGTCAATGGCGTCGATGTCTTCAAGCCGCAGACCGGCGAAGTCATCAGCGACGGCGCCGACGGCATCGCCTGCTGGTTCATCGACACCGACTACAACGAAGAAAGCTTCTTCGTGCGCCACGCCTACTTCCTCGGCGCCAACGACCCCTATAGCGCTTTGAAGACGACGCTGAAGGCCGAGATCGACGCCGAAGCCTGGGCTTCACTCAACAGCGACACCTCGCGCCCCTTCAAGAAACCGAAGTCCGGGCGGATCGCGGTGAAGGTCATCAACCACCTGGGCGATGAGGTGATGAAGGTGTTCCGCGTGGCATGATGCCAATGAAAAGGAGGCAACAGTGAATGCTGCCGATGCGGTTCGATTGCTGGCGCAGAGCAAGCCCGTGCTCGCGGAGCGCTATGGCGTGACCGACCTGGCGCTGTTCGGTTCCACCGCACGAGACGCAGCAGGAGCGGGCAGCGACGTCGATGTGCTGGTGGCTTTCGATGGCCCGGCGACATCGGCACGCTATTTCGGTGTGCAGTTCTACCTCGAAGACCTGTTCGGGCGGCCGGTCGATCTGGTCACCGACAAGGCGCTACGGCCAGAACTGCGCCGGTTCGTGGAGCGGGAGGCGATTCATGTCTGATGCGACGGCGCGGGAGTGGTGCTTCTATATCGATGAATCGATGCCGCCCGCAAGGTGCTGGCTTACACCGACGGTTTCGACCAGCCTGCATTTGTCGCCAGCGGGCTGAACTACGATGCCACGGTGCGCAATCTGGAAATCATCGGTGAGGTGGCCACCCATGTTCCCGACGATGTTCGCGACAGCCACTCGTAGATTCCCTGGCGCCAGATCGTGGCGACGCGCCACCGGCTGATTCACGGCTATCTGGGCATCGACAACGACACCTTGTGGAGCATCATTCGGGACGACATTCCGGCACTGCGGGATGCTCTGGAAAAGTTGCAGGCACGCTATTATTGACCATGGAATTCCGCATCGCCGACACCTTTGCCGATAGTCTCGCCCGCCTGACCAGCGACGAACAAAAGCTCGTCAAGACGACGGCCTTCGACTTGCAGATGAATCCCGCCAGTCCCGGTCTGAGCTTCCACAAGCTGGATCGCGGCAAGGGCAAGAATTTCTGTTTGGTGCGGGTCGGCAGCGACATTCGTCTGATCGTTCATCGCAGCGAATCGAGCCTGCTGCTCTGCTATGTCGATCACCACGATTCGTGGAAATCGCTCGGCGTCGATGTACGCGGACGGTCTCGCACGCTGCGCGTGAATTACCGGAGCTCGCATCAGATTCGCAGCCAGGCAGACCGCTTGCTCGGCCCGTCAGTAACCGACGTAGATGGCAACACGGAAGATCGCCGCGATACCGTATCGGTGTTCAACGGCCCGCCGCCGCGAATTCAAATTCTCGACGGTGCCGACGAAGAAATCGCCGTCGTCGGACGTTGGCTTGCCGAAGGGGTGCGCGCCGGCACTTTGCCGCACGAGATCGGTGTGTTTGTGCGTTCCGAAGCGCAAATCGGTCGGGCCGAGGAAGCCCTTCGTCTGGCTGACTTGCCCTTCCACGTTCTGGATGATCGCGTGGCGACGGAGCATGGCCATGTGTCGGTCAGCACCATGCCTCTGGCGAAGGGACTGGAGTTCCGTGCAGTGGTCGTGATGGCCTGCGACGATGAGGTAATCCCCTTGCAGGAGCGCATCGAAACGGTCGGCGATGATGGCGTCTTGCAGGAGGTGTACGACACCGAACGGCAATTGCTCTACGTCGCCTGTACGCGCGCACGGGATCGTTTGCTGGTTACCGGGACAGCACCCTCGTCGGAGTTTCTGGACGATCTGGAGGGCAAGTAGCCGGGACCGCCGAACAGTCGGAAAACGCCAGAAGCCGTTCGCAATAGCGCGCGATCAGGTCGATTTCGAGATTGACCCGGCTGCCGGTTTGCAGGCATCCCAGGGTGGTGGATGCGAGCGTGTGCGGGATCAGGTTGATGCTGAAGGCCGCCCCGTCGACCGCGTTGGTCGTCAGGCTGACCCCATCGACGCTAATCGAGCCTTTGCGTGCGATGTATCTGGCGAGATTTTCCGGCGCACGGATTTCCAGCAGGCGATTGTCGCCGACCGGATCGAAACGCAGCACCTCGCCAACGCCGTCGACGTGGCCGGAGACGAGATGCCCGCCCAGGCGGTCAGCCAGGCGCAGCGCCTTTTCCAGGTTGACCGGACCAGGCGCCGCGAGACCCACGGTGCACGCCAGCGATTCGGGCGAGACATCGACGAAAAAACAGTTGTCCTGTTTGTCGACCACCGTCAGGCAGACGCCGCTGCAGGCGATCGAATCGCCGATGCCGACATCGTCGAGTCCGAGGCGACCGGCGTCGACCGTCAGACGGACGGTTGCAGCGCCGTCATCACGCGCGGTGATGTGGGTGATCTGGCCAACAGCGGCAATGATTCCTGAAAACATGGCAAACACCGATCGGACGGAAAAGAGAGGGAAGATCTTAACATGTCATGTCGTACCGCCCCTCCCGTCCCTGCGCCGGCTGGCTTTCGGATCGTCATGGAGCTGGTGGTTGGCTGTGGTCCGGTGACTCGATGACCGCAGCCACGCCTGCCGCCGTTGCCGCTTCCTCTGCAGCGGACGGCCGCTCGTTGATCCATGCTTCCAGAAGGGTATAGGCGACGGCCAGAACGACCGGGCCGACGAAGATGCCGACCAGTCCAAAGGCCAGCATGCCGCCGATGACGCCGGCGAGGATCAGCAGCAAGGGGAGGTCGGCGCCCTGCCTGATCAGGAGCGGACGCAGGAAGTTGTCCATGGTGCCGACGAAAATCGCCCAGACGAGAAGAAAAGTGCCCCAGCCGCTGCTGTCACTCCAGTACAACCAGAAAACGGCGGGTGCGAGAACCAGCGCCGGTCCAAGCTGCGCGATGCAGCACATGAACATCAGTGCGGTCAGGACGGGGACGAACGGCAGGCCGGCGATGGCCAGGCCGATGCCGCCAAGGATCGACTGCACGAATGCGGTAATGCCGACCCCGAGGGCTACGGCGCGAATCGCCTGACCGGCCAGTACCACCGCGCTCTCGCCGCGCGCACCGCCGAGACGATGGCCAAAACGCCGTACGCCCGCAGCGAAACTCTCACCAGAGGCATAGAGGATCGCAGACAGCGCGACGGTGAGCAGAAACTGCACGAAAACCAGTCCGAAGCTGCCTACTTCGCTGACGAACCACTTGGTCAGGTTGCCCGCGTAGGGTGCCGCCTTGGCGGCGAGTTCTGCCGTTCCGACGGCCGCAAGCTGCGCCCAGGCCTCCACGGCACGTGCGCCGACCAGCGGCAGATCACCGACCCATGCCGGTGGCAACGGAAGCCTGAACTCGGTCAGGTCTTTTCCCCATTCGACGATCCGATCAGCATTGTCGACGAGGGTGGCAATCGCCAGCGACAGCGGAACGACCAGAACCAGCAGGACCAGGAAGGTCATGGCGATCACTGCCGGCATGCGGCGATTGCCAAGACGCCGCTGCACCCGCAGCAGCAGGGGCCAGGTGGCGATGACGACCATCGTTGCCCAGATCAGGGCCGGCAGAAACGGGCGCAGGATCCACACCGAAGCGGTGATCAGCGCACAGAGGAAAAGCACCGCCAGTACAGGACGGGCCATTTCGGGCTCGTTGGGGTTCATCAATAGGGTCATCCGCATTTAGGGTTTTCCGGGGGGGCACGAGCGTGAACGATTTGCCCGGGAAGGACTTCTCCAGCTTGCTTGTCAAGCGCATGGTAGCGCAATTCGGGGCTAGCGAACTACGCGCCACGGCTTCGTCAGCCGGCCGACCTCCTGCGCCTGGCGGCGGGCTTCGCTTTTCGGAATAGAATGGCCTGCGGGCGCCTTGCCCGATGGCCTGTGAATCGCTGACCCTTCCCGATGATGAACCACGCGCTGCTCTTTTCCGTTTTCATAGTCGCTTCCTGTGGGCTGGCTTATGAGCTGATCGCCGGGGCCTTGGCGAGTTATCTGCTCGGCGACTCGATCACCCAGTTCTCGACGGTCATCGGGACCTATCTGTTCGCCATGGGAATCGGTTCGTGGCTGTCGCGCTACATCGAAAAACATCTGGTGGCGCGCTTCATTCAGGTCGAGCTGCTGGTCGGCGTTCTCGGCGGCTTCTCGGCGGCGGTGCTGTTCTTCCTCTTCGCCTGGTCGCCGGCGCCGTTCAAGCTGGCGCTGTATCTGGCGGTGGTCGCCATCGGCGTGCTGGTCGGGCTGGAAATTCCGCTGATCATGCGCATCCTCAAGCGCGACCTGGTATTCAAGGATCTCGTCTCGCAGGTGCTGACCTTCGATTACCTCGGCGCGCTGGCCGTTTCGATTCTCTTTCCCGTGCTGTTGGTGCCGCATCTCGGGCTGATGCGCAGCGGTCTGTTGTTCGGACTGCTCAACGTTGCGGTGGCGCTCTGGGCGTGCTGGCTGTTTCGCCAGCAACTGCAGAATACCGGCTGGCTGCGCGTGCAGGGCGGCGTGTCGCTGCTGGCGCTGCTCGCGGCCTTTACCGCGGCTGGCGAACTGACCTCACTGGCCGAAGCGCATCTCTACGCCGACGAAATCGTGCATGCCGAGAACACGCCGTATCAGCGCATCGTCGTCACCCGCTGGAAGGATGATTTGCGCCTCCATCTCAACAACAACCTGCAGTTCAGTTCGCGCGACGAGTACCGCTATCACGAGGCGCTGGTCCATCCGGGTCTGGCTACACTGCCGGCAGCGGGCCGCGTGCTGGTGCTCGGCGGCGGTGACGGGCTGGCCCTGCGCGAGATTCTCAAGTACCCGCAGATCGAGTCGGTGACGCTGGTCGACCTCGACCCGGCGATGACCCGCCTCTTCGCCAGTGCGCCGCCCCTGCGCAAACTCAATCAAGACGCGCTGCACTCGCCGAAGGTGCAGGTGGTCAATGCCGACGGGCTGCAGTGGCTCGAAGAAAACGACGATCTCTTCGATTTCGTCGTCGTCGATTTTCCCGATCCGTCGAACTTTGCGATCGGCAAACTCTACAGCGCCGCTTTCTACCGCCTGCTCGAAAAGCACCTGGCGGGGGGAGGCTTGATGGTTGTCCAGTCCACCTCGCCCCTCTACGCCCGGCAATCCTTCTGGTGCGTCGTCACCACGCTGGAGAGCGTCGGCCTGGTCGCCACCCCCTACCACGCACTGGTGCCGTCATTCGGGGAATGGGGTTTCGTGCTTGCCGGTCGTCGCGACTATCGGCCGCCGCAGTCCTACACCGTCGACACCCGCTTTCTGAGCCCCGAGACGACGCCGGCGCTGTTTCTCTTTCCCAAGGACATGGCGCGTGTCGCGGCCGAGGTGAACCGGCTCAACAACCAGGTGCTGGTCCGTTACTTCGAGCACGAGTGGCGGCAGGTGATCCGCTGATGGATCGACGCGATTTCCTCACCGCAGTTGCCGCAGCCGGTGCGGCTTCGCTCGCCGGCTGCGGCAGCGCGCCCATTCCCTTGCCGCCTGGCGATCTGCTCGGGGTTTCGCTCGACCTCGGTCATCGGCTGCGTGCGCGGAACTTCGCTCCGCCCGGCGAGACCAGGCAGGTACCGGTGCTGATCGTCGGCGCCGGTATCGGCGGACTTGCCGCCGGCTGGAAACTCGCCCGGTCGGGCTTCGCCGATTTCCTGATCGTTGAACTCGAGAGCGAAGCCGGCGGCAATTCGCGTGCCGGGAACAACGCCGTCAGCGCCCATCCCTGGGGCGCGCATTACCTGCCACTGCCGACGCGCGAGGCGACAGCGGTGCGCGAGTTGCTCGCCGAGCTGGGTGTGCTGCAGGGCGATCCGCGCGCCGTGCAACCGATCTATGACGAGCGCTACCTGTGTGCGACGCCGCAGGAGCGACTCTATCGTCACGGCCGCTGGCAGGAGGGTCTGCTGCCGCAGACCGGGGTCAGCGCCGCCGAGCGCCACCAGTATCAGCAGTTCAGCGAATTGATGGAGGATTTCAGGCTCCGCCGCGATGGCCTCGGGCGACGTGCCTTCGCCTTGCCGATGGCGCTGTCGAGCCGTGCTCCCGAGCTGCTGGCGCTCGACCGGATCAGCATGCGCGACTGGCTGCTCGCGCAAGGTTTCGATTCACCGCATCTGCACTGGTACGTCAACTACGCCTGCCGCGATGATTATGGCACCGGCAGCGCGGCGGTTTCGGCCTGGGCCGGCATCCACTATTTTGCCTGTCGCGATGGCGAGGCGCAGAACGCAGGCAGCGAAACCGTGCTCACCGCACCGGCGGGCAACGCCTGGCTGGTGGCCGGCATGCTGCGCTCGATCAAGGCGCGTGTTGGCGAGCGCCTGCTGACCCGTGCGCTGGTCTTCCAGGTCGCTGCTTCTGCGCGCGACCGTCCGATCGCCGTCGACTTGTACTTGCCAGGCGAAGAGCGGACGCTGCGCCTGCTTGCCGAACAACTGATCTGGGCCGCGCCCTTGTTTCTCGTGCCCCAGGTCTTCACCGGACAGGACGCGCTACAGGCCGCCGCTCGCAGCTACAGCTACGCGCCCTGGCTGGTCGCCAACCTGACCTTGTCGCGCTTCCCCGACGATCGTGCCGGCGCCGCACCGGCCTGGGACAACGTCCTCTACGACGGCGCCGGCCTGGGTTATGTGGTGGCGACGCACCAGCAGATGCGCCTGCGGCCGGGGGCAACGGTGTTCACCTGCTACCGGGCCTTCGACGACATGAGCCCGCAACAGGGCCGCGAAGCGCTGCGCGACACGCCCCGCGAGATCTGGGCCGAACAGATCCTCGCCGAACTCGAACAGCCGCACCCCGACATCCGGCAACTGACGACTCGCCTGGATGTCTTTCGCAATGGTCATGCCATGGCCCGCCCCTTGCCCGGTCTGATCACGGGTGCGGCGCGCCAACAATTCGCCATCGACGGCGAACGCCTGCGCTTCGCGCATGCCGACGTCAGCGGCTTTTCGCTGTTTGAGGAGGCGCAGTATCGCGGCGTGCTGGCCGCGGAAAGAACGCTGCGCCGGCTCGGGGTAAGCTTTCGTTCTTCGCTGGGGTGAGGATACGTCGACAATGCGCTGGCGAGGACGCATCGACTGTGCAGCCGTGTGCGCTGCTTGCCTCGATGCTGACCAGCAAACAGCGGCATGAAC
Source organism: Accumulibacter sp. (assembly GCF_036625275.1). Taxonomy (GTDB): domain Bacteria; phylum Pseudomonadota; class Gammaproteobacteria; order Burkholderiales; family Rhodocyclaceae; genus Accumulibacter. The sequence goes on along the minus strand of NZ_JAZKUD010000041.1, from coordinate 29,773 downwards.
GGACTGGGGTGGCTACCTGGCGCCCTGATCCGGATTGGTGCAGCCGCTGGCCGCAGCCATTTCAACCCTCCGCATTGATCCGGGCAATCAGTTCCTGCTGAACCTCGTCGGCCTTTTCGACGGGAATCTGGCATGTTCCGGCAGCGCTGTGCCCGCCACCGCCGTACTGCAACATCAGTGCGCCAATGTCGGTTCTGGAGCTACGGTCGAAAATGGATTTTCCGGTTGCAAACACCACATTCTGCTTTTTAAGGCCCCAGAGCACATGGATGCTGATGTTGGTCTGCGGGTACATGGCGTAAATGACAAAGCGGTTGCCTGCGTAAATCATCTCTTCGTTTCGCAAATCCAGGATCGCCAGGTTCTGGTGTACCGTCGTACAGCGCCTGATCTGATCCTTGAAGAGATCCTCCTGTTCGCGAAAAAGTGTTACGCGCTCCTGCACATCGGCTTGCTCGAGGATTTCATCAATGGAATGCGTCTTGCAATAATCGATCAACAGCATCATCAATTGATAGTTGCTGATGCGGAAATCCCGGAAACGTCCGAGTCCCGTGCGCGCATCCATCAGAAAGGAGAGCAGTTCCCAGCCGTCCGGATGGAGCACATCGTCCTGGGTAAACTGGGCTGAATCTGCCTTGTCTACCGCCAGCATCATCCCGAGGTCGATTTTCGGAAAGGTCTCGGGACCGCCCAGCCAGTCATAGACCACGCGCGCCGCCGATGGAGCATGGCCATCGATGATGTAATTCCTGGCATCCATGGCTTCCTGGTTGCGAATCAACTCGCTTTCATGATGATCGAAAGCAAGCGCACAAGTCTTCACATACGGCAGGTTGGTGGTGATATCCCGCTCATTGACCTCGATCAGGCCGTCCTGCATGTCCTTGGGATGAACGAACCTGATCTCATCGATCAACTCGAGCTCGGTCAGGAGCATTCCGCATACGAGACCATCAAAGTCGCTGCGGGTGATCAGACGGTATTTCTTGCCGGCAAGCCTCTGGACATTCGGATGCATGAAAACTCCTCATCGTGTTCTTGGCAGGATAGGAAACCCAGGCCCATCCGGAGTATATGTTTCTCCATCGGCTGCGGTCAATTTATGCCTGAATGGCGGGGGGTGAATGAAAGTGCTGGGAGGTCCCGATATGCCCCCCTCCCCCTCGCGAGAGGGGAGGGTGATCAGCGATGCAACGCATCTTGATCGAACAAGGCGCCGCGACCAATACTTTCATTCGCACCCCTGGATGGCCAGTCGGCGGGTTGAGCGAGAAGAGAAAGCTGGCGTTGCTTACGCATTCCTCGACGCCGGAACTGGTACGCGACCGGATTCTCGGCTTCGTGCCGGATACGAGAACGCCTGGGCCGACAGCGAGTTGGCCTCACTCAGGAACCTCGTTGCGGCCGTCTTCCGGAGCGAACACCCGACGTCGCCGGAGGCCATCGGTGGATTGCTGAGCCTGTTCGACGAGTGGCTGGCTGACCGGCCCGACCTGCGTCGGATGTTCGCGCTCTGGATCCGGGCAACCTTGATGGGCAAGACCGAATACCGTATCGTTTTGCCTCGGATAGACGATCTGCAGGAGCTGAATGTCATGTTGGCTGAACGACTCGAGGAATGGGCGCAGGCCTACAAGGCCGAGGGGAAAGCGGAGGGTGGCGCTGGCGTTGCAGAAGCTGCTCAAGAAGCGTTTTGGTGCCGTCCCTGCGGATGTCCTGTCTTGGTGAAGAGAAGATCTCTGCCGCTTCCCTCGAGCAGATCGATGCATGACTGGATCAGGTGCTCGATGCCCGGAGTCTGGATGACCTCTTCGGGCCAGGCACAGTGCTGAAGTTACTCTGGTCACGCTCGCTACCCGAGCCGGACGCCGTGTCGAGCTGGCGCTGATCTGACCGAATCGGAAGTGCGGACAACCCAAGCTTCTGCAGACCCCGTCCGGATTAAAATCACTTGCTCCCCGTTCCCTTCCTTCTCTATGTGCTCTGGTGCGTGTGCACTTTGCTTCTGACCTTTTACAAGAAGGGTTGGGACGTCGATAACGTCACCCGCATCCTGCTCCTGTGTTTGTTGTCCATCACCTTGATCTGGGCGATCAAAACCCGGTCGGAGAACCGACCTGCAAACCCGAAGCGGCTTTTCGTTGGCACGGGGGTTCTCTTTGCTGCCCTCGCGGAAGGATGCTATATGATTTCTCACCCCTTCCTCCTTTCGCTCACCATTCGTCCCGGTATGCCGATCATGCAAATGGTCCGCAATTATGTGATCGATCTCCTGTTTACGCTGCCGGTCTACGTTTTCATTTTTTCCGTCATCTGGTGGTTGATCAACAAGTATCGCTATGGCCGTTGGGAGTACGTCTTTATCTTTGCTCTGGGGCAAGCGCTCGGCGATGGCAACCAGACGTTCTGGCATGCTCCGACGCTGCTGCTGTTCATTCCCTATGTGATGATCAATTATCACGCCATGAATCTGGCGCCTTACCTGGTCATTGAACGACATTTGCCGGAGAACCGATCCGACAGCCGCTGGAGACTGCTGATCGCGGTCCTGTCGATGGTGCTCACATACCTCGTGGGCGGCGCCGTCATCGTCGGCTTGTCGCAGGCTCTGGGTTTTGCGCACTGACGGGCGCTGATGCTGGCATTTCCGGCGGATCTGCGGTGTGCGTCCTCAAGGCATCGGGATGGGCGCGGCTCCTGTCGAGTCTCCTCCCCAGCGCGTGTCAACCGCGAGCAGGGAGCCATAGGCCAGCGTCAGACTGCACGGACCATGGCTCGCCGCCTGGGCGAGCCGGAAGTGGGCAAAGCGTGGGGCTGGACCCTGTTCCTGCCGGAAACGCTGCTGCGGATCCCAGGTTCCGCGGTTCTCGAGCGACCAGCGGACGATGATTCGTGGATCATCGCGGTTGTTCCAGACCACGGCGAATGCCTCACCCGTGTCCTCGCAGACATGGACCCCGGCACCGGAAAGAATCTCGATCAGGGCACGCAACTGGCTGTCGGATAGCGCCGTACGGTAGGCGCCCAGCACGTCAAAGTCGGCGAGAATCTCGTGCAGCCGCACAGACAACCCGCGTTTTGCTTCGCTGCCGCAGCGAAAGTCCCTGAGCAGTTTCCTCAGGGTCGGGATTCTGGCGTCGTCATGTTTCTGCTGATTTCCCTGCCGGGCTTCCAGCGTCACCTCCAAGAGGCTGAGCGGCGCTGTTGGCGGCAGGCAGAGGGTCAGACGGCCACTCTCCTGATCGTAGCGCGAATCAATCCGCAGGCGTTCGCCGTCGCAGGTTACGCGGATTTCCGCCGGCATGCTGAGGGCATGAAAGATCAAGGTATGGCTGCGGGCGGCAGGAACGACGCTGAGGTCGCCGCGCGTGGGCCCGACGCACAGTCGCCGCGCGGCGCTCGAGCATTGTTGCAAAAACGCTGTCACCACCTGGGCTCCATGCCGGTAGCCGTGGCTCTCACCGTCGTCTTCATACAGCTCGAAACACTGATCGACTCCCGGAAAGACGTGTACGGTGAGGGTGTGCGGGTTGTCAACTCCACTCGCTGCTGACTCATCAGCCAGTACGACGATGGCGCCGGCACGTGCAAAGACGGGAATTTCATCGAGTCCGCCGTAAAAGCTGTGCCATGCCGCTCCGGTGTAGTGCTGCCCGGTGAAGAAATGGTACCAGTCGCCTGCCGGTAACCAGATCACCTGTCGGCCAAGACGCGTATCCCGGTCACATGGGGAAGTGAACGGGGCAGCAATCAGCTCGCTGCCGAATGCATACTGACCGGGACAGCGGTACGCCTCGGGCGCTTCCGGGTACAGGTGATACATCGGCCGCAGCAGGGCGGGGCCGCCCTGGTGTTCCTGCCAGGCCATGCTGTACAGATAAGGGATCAAGGCATGACGCAACCGCATGGCCGAGCGGGCAAGCGCCAAGGTTTGCGCGTCCCAGCCCCAGGGTCGGCGCTCGTGGAACGGATTCTGGGTGCTGTGCAGGCGCAGGATCGGGCTGAATACGCCGAACTGCAGCCAGCGCACATAGAGTTCGGCGTCTTCGATGCCTTCCATGTGCCCGCCGATGTCGTGGCTCCACCAGCCGAAAGCGACGTTCGCCGCGGTCGCCGTGAAATGAACCTGGAAGGCCAGCGAGCGCCACGAAACCACGGTGTCTCCCGAAAAGCCGACCGGGTAGCGGTGACTGCCGAGTCCGCCCCAGCGCGAGAATGCGAATGAACGCCTTGCGGGATTGCGGCCCAGGTCCAGGAAGTGCAGGTGGTTCAGCCACCATAGCGGATCGAGGTCGGAGCCGGCCGTTCGCCTGCCCTGTTGCCAGTCCATCCACCAGAAATCGACTCCCTCCGCTTCCAGGGGATGGTGCAGGATTTCGAAGTAAGCTTGCGTGAAGGCGGGATCGGTGATGGCGAAGACGATCGGTTCGCCGGTCGCCGGATCGCTGCCGAGCCGCCGGGCCATGGCCGGATAAGCCGCCTCGTGCGGCCAGACGCCGTCTGCAGGATGCAGATTGAGTGCAGTCTTCAGTCCCAGCGCGTGCAGGTCGGCGAGCAGAGCATGGGGGTTGGGGAAGAGATCCCGGTTCCAGGTGTAACCGGTCCATCCACGAGAGGCGTTGCCGGTATCGGTGATGTGCCAGTCCATGTCGATGACGCATACCGACAAGGGCAGATCATGCGCTCGAAAGTCGCGCATCAGGTCAAGCAGTTCGTCCTGGCGATAGGGCCAGTAACGGCTCCACCAATTGCCCAGCGCCCAGCGTGGAAGCAGGGGAACGGCACCGCTCAAGCGCCGATAATCGCGCAGGCATGCCGTGAAATCGCGACCGTAACCAAAAAAATAGAGATCGATACGGTCGGCCTGCCGATCGCGAGCGACCATCCACCCGTCTTCCAGCAGCGGCGTCTCCGAGTCGTCCACGAGCGTCCAGCCGCTGCTCGATAGCAGCCCAGGGTCGAGGGGAATCGGGCCGTCAGCCTTGTCCAGCGTGCGCGCCGTCCCCCCCAGGTTGCCGACATCGTGATCGCCGTAATGCCAGGTCAGGCCCGATTCAAGCAGCGTCACCTGCAGTCCGTGGGCAGTCAAGCCCAAACGCGGATCGTAACGCAGATGCAAATGCTCGGTCATGATCTCGACGGCTTCGCCGTTGTGCAACACTTCGAAACAGGGTACTGCTTGGCGGCGATGCCAGAAGGTACGGCTGGGCCGATCTTCAAAGTGTTCGTCTGCCGCGAACTCGAGGCGCAACAATCGGGAGGTCAACACGGTGAAACGGGCCCGGTTAGCGGCCACTACGGCCCTTGGGTCAGCTACCGGGTCGACTTGAACGCGCATGTGTTTGGCTATTTTCATCGTCACTCGCAGACCAGACTGGCAAGCAAAAAGGCCGACCGTGCCGGATGGTGGAAGCAGGCTTTCCTCATGGATGTCTGGAAAAGTTGTTAAACTCCGATTGTTGAACTCTGCTGACCGCATTCAACGGATCTTCGCATTTCCAACTGATGGTGCATTGCCGATGTCGTTCCCTCTTGATCCATTCCGTTGCTGCCTGCCAATCGTCCTGCTCCTCTCGGCCTGCGCGACTGTCGAGCCTCCCCCTGCGTCGAGCGATTCCGGGAAAACCCACGTGGCGCAAGATCCGCCCGCGCGACCACCGACGTCTTCCGTTCGTCAGGATAATGCAAAACCCACGCCTTTCATTGATGACGAGGCTCGCAGGACAGTCTATTTCTCCTTCGACGGCACGACGATCGACAGTGAAGGAGATGAAGTGCTTCGCCAGAACGCCATGAAACTCAAAGAGAATCCGCAATGGGTCGTGATCCTGGTCGGCCATACCGATAATCTGGGTAGTGCAGCTTACAACCTTGCGGTGGCAGACAGGCGGATTGAAGCAGTGAGCGACCGGCTGCGCGCGCTGGGCGTCGCCAGAAACCAGATTCGCCGCCAGCCGGTCGGCAGCGAGAAAAGCAGCAAACTCAAATGTGACAGCGAAGCTTGCCGTCGCACGATGCGGCGAGTCGAACTGGTCTATGAGCGGCGCTGAAGAGGGATTTTCGGAAATGTTCCGGGTAGCCAGGTAACGGCTATGCCGGTCGGAAGGGGCGTTGGCGTCATGCACGGGTTCTGCTGCTCAGGCCGGCGCATGCCAGATGTTTCGGCAGTGGGTTTCCCGAATCCGCCACGTCGCCAGTGCACCGAAGCTGGCTGTTCCGGCCAGCAGGAGCAGGCTGGCCTGGAAATCCTCTGGCGTGTAAAGGCGTGCTCCGGTCGCAGTCAGGCCACCTTGCCACCCCCAATCCATGACCCAGCCGACCAGCGGCTGCAGGATGGCGGCTGCCAGAAAGCCGCCCATATTGGTGACGCTGGTCGACATGCCGGAGAGCAGCGGTGGATTGAGTTCCTTGGCACAGGTCCAGGTCAGCGTGAAGCTGGCAGAAACCAGACCCATCAGCGCAAACAGCGTGTAGCTCAAGCTCAAGGGCAAGGTGCTGCCGGAAAGCCAGACCAGCCAGATCAAGGCATACAGGTGACTACTCGCCACCAGCACCGGTTTGCGTCGACCCAGGCGATCGGAGAGCATCCCGACAAGTACACTGCCCAGGGCAAAAGCAGCGAACAGGAGACTCACGTGATTGGCTGCAACGACGCGGGGCAGATGGTGCACCTGAGTCAGAAAAGGGGTGGCCCACAAGCCGGCAAAAGCCAGGAAGCTGCCGCAGATGCCGAAATTGGCCGCGACCACCGGCCAGGTGTGGCGGTTGCCGAGTACCGACAGCAGACCGGAGAGCACCACTGTTCGGTCGAAGCGAGGTTTGCCCGCGGTCGCCGGCAAACCCTGGGTATCGTCTGACGGCTCGCGCAACAAATACCAGCAGGCCACGCCCAGGAGCAGCGAGACGGCTGCCAGGCCGATGAAGACGCCGCGCCAGCCGGTGATCTGGGCCAGCCAGGAGAGTGGCGAGCCGGCCAGCACCGATCCCAGGTTGCCGATCAGCACGCTGAGTCCAACCAGGCTGGCAAAACGGCGTTCATCGAACGAGACGGCGATGATCTTGAGCATGGCAATGAAAGTCACTGAAACGCCGAGCCCGATCAGCGTCCGGCCGAGCAGGGCCAGGTCCAGATTCGGCGCCATGCCGAACAACAGGCTCCCGACGCCACCAACCAGCCCGCCGAGCAGGAGAATCAGGCGCGGCCCGAGCGTATCGACGAGGATGCCGGTGGGCACCTGCATCACCGTGTAAACATAGAAGTAGGTTGCCGCCAGCACGCCCAGCGATGAGGCCGTGGTGTTGAATGCCTGGATCAGGTCCGGCGCGATGCCGACCGGCGCAAAGCGTTGAAAAAACGACAGGACATACGCCGCGACCACCCCGCCCAGGGCCAGAAGGCGGCGGCGACGTTGTCGCCGGACCAGGTCGCTCATCGTGCGGTGGCTGCGGGTGATCCAGGTGAACAGGATGCAGGCGCCGTCAGTGTTCGGCAAGGGAGTTTCACGACAGCCCCCGGCTCTTCAGATCACGCGCCAGCGCCCGGTCGACCTTGAGGATGTGGTTGACCAACCAATCGCGGATGAAGCCCATCAGCTCGATCGGGATCGTTGCCCCGCTCTCGTACTGGCGCTTGAACTTCGAAACCTCTTCAATCAGCTTGTGATGGGCGGCCAGGTGCGCTGCACGATCCGGGTAGCGGTGCTTCTCCATCAGTTTCTCTTCGAAGCCAAAATGATTGACCGTATAGTTCACGAGCTCGTCGAGAATCGAACCGCAGGCCGCCCGGCCTGCCCCGACGTGCATGGCATTGTTCAGGCGATTGGCGATTTCGATCAATACCTGATGCTGGCGATCAATCTCGGCATGTCCCACGGCCAGGGCACTCGACCAGGCCATCAGCGGCTTGACCGCAGCCGAACCCCGAGTCGCCGCTGGTTGTCCAGGGTTGTCCAGTTCGCCGATATTGAAGCGCCGTACCATCGAGAACATCTCGCTGGACGCCTGCTCCAGGTCGGCTGCCGATTGCAGCGACTGTTTGATCACATTCTCGGTCTGTTCCGAAGCATTCATCACCTCATCCACATGGCCGACAATTTCTTCGATGCGGTGTGTCTGCTCGCGGGTCGCCTGCGACAGCGCGTTCATTTTCTGAAGCGTGTCCTGTGCCTGTTCTTCGATGGCACGCAGGGTATCGGCGGCGGAGTTGGCCTGCGTGACGCCGCTGGCAATGACCGGCGCCGCCGCCTGCATGCCTGTCACGGCACTTTCGGTATCGGTTCGTATGCCCTGCAGGATGCCGCCGATCTCGCTTGTCGCCTTGCTGGTTCGCTCGGCCAGCTTGCGGACCTCGTCAGCCACGACCGCGAAGCCGCGACCCTGTTCGCCGGCACGCGCGGCCTCGATCGCCGCATTGAGCGCCAGCAGGTTGGTCTGGTCGGCGATTTCCCTGATCACCTTGGCCATCTGTCCGATTTCGCCGGTGCTGGCCACCAGCCGGGAAACCTGCTCCGACGAAACCGCGACCGTGTCGGCGATGGCCTGCATCTCGACGGCGACCTCCGCCGCCACATGGGCGCCATCATGGGCGCGCCGCGCCACCTCGTTGGCGCCCTCCTCGGTCGCATGCACCAGCCCATTCACCACCTCGACGCTGGCCGAAACCTCGGCAATCGCCGCACGGGTGTATCTGACCGCACCGGCCTGCACCTGGGTTGCCAGGTTGATCTCATTGGACTCGGCGGAAAGGCGTTCGACACTGGCCTGCACCTTGTTGGCGTTGATGAAGATGGCGCGCAGCATTTCCTTGAGGCTGCTCTGCATGTGCGCGAGAACGAACATCAGGCTGCTCCGGTCATCCTTTTGCAGGGGGATCGCCTGTGTCAGGTCGCCGTTGGCGATTTTGCTGGACACGCCCAAAGCGAGGCGGGGTTCGCCGCCGAACTCGTCGACGATGCTTTTCCGCACCAGCCAGCTACTCAACAGCAGAACGCAGGTCGCAGCAACCGCCAGCAACACGCTGTGGATCGCCTCCTCCCGGAAAATCCGCTCGACATCATCAATGTAGATGCCGGAACCCACCACCCAACCCCAGGGTTCGAATTTCTTGACGTAGGACAGCTTGGTAAACAGTTCGCTGCTCACACCGCCCCCTGCGAGTGGCTTGGGCCAGAGGTATTCGACATAGCCTTCGCCCGCCTGGTCGACCACCTCGTTGAAGCTGACGAAGAGATTCTTTCCGTCAACCCCGATTTTTGCGCCGCCCAACCCGGCCTGTAGTGAGATGGCCTTGTTGAAACGGGTTTCATCGAGCACCTTGCCATCGAGCGCCGGGACCGTCGGGTGCATCACCATCTTCGGCACCGGCTTGCCGAGGTCGTTGATCCAGAAGTACTCGGTCTTTTCGTACCGCATCCGCTTGAGCGTTGCGGTTGCCTGCTGCCTGGCTTCGTCCTCGCTCAGCGTGCCGGCTTTTTGCAGCGCGTGGTAATGATCCAGGACGCTGACTGCCGCCTCGACCAGATGCCTGGTTTTGACCTGACGGTCCTGGTAGAGCAGGGCATGCATCGACCACAGGCCTTCCCAGACGATCAGCAGCATGGCCAGCAAGGCCAGAACGGCGGTCACCGTCAGTCGGTTCATCAGGCTCAGGCGACGTAACGCAGCGATCATGTCAGTCCTCCCTTCTTATACTTTTGATCAATCGGCGATGCTGTACCAATCGAACGAAAGATGCAACAGTCAACGGATCGGAGGGACAAACAATCGGAGTGATGGCCCTCCCTTTTGATAAGATGAACGGTATGAGTCTCGAAAGTGCGGTGATGAAGCGCTGCACCCGCCTCCGCGCTTGAAGACAAAGAGTCAAGTAGGCAAAGTACACGACAGGCGCCGATGTTGCCGGGCGAGGGCAGGAGTATCTTATTCTTCAGCGGCCAACCCGTGCTGTTTGAAAATCGCCGTTGCTGCGGGGAGAAATGGGAATGATCAGAAAATTAGTCTTGCCGGTACGAAAACTGCTGAGCGGGACGCTGAGAAAGCTGTTCAATTTTCTCCCGCGAGAAAGGCGCTTTGCTGTTTACCGTAATTTTGTCGATTGCGATCCTGCACCGAACGCCAGCCTCGAGTTGAAGATCGCGGATACCCAGGAGGAACTCGAGGCCTGTTTCACCCTGCTCCACGACGCCTATGTGGGCAGCAAGTTCATGAATCCCGATCCCTCCGGGATGCGTGTCACCATTTATCATGCTTTGCCGACGACCACGACCCTGTGCGCAAAGTATGACGGGGAAGTGGTCGGCACCCTGTCCCTGATCCGGGAGAGTGTCCTGGGCTTTCCCCTGCAGCGCATCTTCGATCTGACGGCACTGCGGGAAAAGAAAGGGAACATTGCCGAAGTATCGGCCCTGGCGATACATCGCCGATTCCGTCGAACCGGCGGCAGCATTCTCTTTCCGCTGATGAAATTCATGTACGAATACTGCACCACCTTCTTTGATACCCGGCACCTCGTGATTGCGGTCAATCCCAGCCATATCGAGATGTACGAGTCGCTGCTGTTTTTCAAACGCCTGACCCAGAAGGTGGTCGAGAATTACGATTTCGTGAATGGCGCCCCGGCTGTCGGCGCCACCCTGGACCTCAGTACCGCCCCGGAAATTTTCAGGAAACACTATTCGTCCAAACCGCCCAAGCGCAACCTCTACGCCTTTTTCACCGAAGTCAGGCTGCCCAACATCAAGCTGCCGCCACGCCGTTTCTATACCACCAACGATCCGGTGCTGACCCCCGAATTGCTCGATCACTTTTTCAATGTGCGGACGAAGGTTTTCATGCAGCTCAGTGATCGCAAGAAGAAATTGCTGCACAAGATTTACGATCTGCCGGCGTACCGTGCGGTTTTGCCACCCGTTCCAGGGGGGAATCAGGAGGCTGCGGTCGACAGGAGCCACCGGCGCTTTTCGATCAGATGCCCGGCAAAATTTTTGTTGCCGACGCTCGATGCGGCGCCCTGCAAGCTGCGCCTCGAAATCTTCGAGATCTCCCGCTACGGGTTTCGTGCACACTCACAGGAAAGCATTCCCCTCGACGTTTGGGGTGAGGCGATCATTCAACTGGGTCCCTCGGAAATATCACAGATATACGTATTGGCGACGAGGGAGTCAGCAAACGGGATTTATGACTTCGAACTGGGCGAGCCGGACCTGATCTGGCGCAAGTTCGTCAATGCCCTGTACCGCGGCAGCACCCAGGCCGACCTGGAAAATGCGACGCGCTTCATGAGCGGATGACGAGGTGGCTCCAGTTCGCCGGCAACCCGTGGCAGGGTCGATCGGTCGGGTACCGAGACCATGTTCACGTTAACGGTCATGACTTTTCCTGGTGCCCCCGATCATGAAAGTCATGACCGTTTCCCCTCTCCCCCGACGCCTCTCCCGCGAGTGGAGAGGGGAGATTCGTGAGTCGCTGACGCGACTTTCACATTAAAGCTGCGGAGAGGTATCCTGTCGGCGCTCGCCGGGTGCATGACCGGCCGCCTGCAGGCGTCGGCGGTAATGCGCTGGGGCGATACCGGTCCATCTCACGAAAGCCCGGTAGAAGGCGGCACTGTCGGCAAAACCCAGTTCTGCGGCGACTGCGGCCAGCGCCTGCCTGGTCTTGGCGAGCCGGTTGATCGCCAAGTCGCGGCGCAAGGCATCCTTGATCGCTTGAAAGCTCGACCCCTCGGCTTCCAGCCGGCGATGTAGCGTGCGGGGCGACAAGTTCAGGGTGCGGGCGACCTCGGCGAGCGAACTCGATGTCGGCAGTGCGTCGCGCAGCGCGTTGCGTACGCGCAGAACCATCTCACGGTCACGGCGATACAGGGTGGTCAGCTTGCCTGGCGCGCCTTCGAGGAAGCTCTGCAGCGCGGCCTCGTCGCGACGGATCGGCAGATCCAGCAGGTTGGCAGCAAAGACGGCGGTGAGCCTATCCGCGTCAAAGGTCGAGTGGGCCGTGTAGATCAGCGCATAATCGTCGGCATGGTCCGGGCGAGGGTAGGGGAAAGCCACCGAATCGAGAACGATGTTGCGCCCGACCAGCCAGGAGAAAAGTCCGTGCAGCAGGCGCAATAACCATTCGAAAGCGAAAACTCGTCCGATCACGAGCGGGCGATTTTCCACGATGCACAGGCAGGCCTGTTCGGGGTGGCTATCGAGACGGACGCCGAGGTCGGGCAGCAGCAAGCGCAGGAAGCGGAGGCTGCGTTCGATGGCCTCGGCCAGCGTCGGTGCGGTGATGGTGCTGCGACAGAGGAACTCGAAAGTGCCCGATCTGATCGGCACCGAGAAGAGGCCGAAGCCTTCATCGTCGAGTTCGCTGTTGATCAGGTTGTAAAGATCGGCGTAGCGGTCGACCGGAATGCGGGCGCTTGGATCGCCCAGTACCTGCGCAGCGATGTGGGCGCTTTCGAGAAGCCGCGCGGTATCCCGGCCGGCATGCTGAAGACCCGCCAGCATTCCCTGCACGAAGGCAATCGCCACGGTCGCGCGTGCCGGGGCGGGAAGCGCGGCAGTCGGTGTGGCCTTCCTGACCCGCTCTCCGGTCTTCTTCCTGGCAGTCTTCTCAGGGTATGGCATTGGCTTCTCGCAAGGCTGTGTATTGACGGGAAATTTCAAGTTGGCAATATATACATTGTTGGCGGCGTATTGGGGAATGGCTTTATTGGCGTCAACTTCCTACCATGTGCGTCCTTGTACAATTTCCGGTATCCAGGACAATTCCAGGACAATCTTTGTGGAGCGCGAACGACATGACCGACCTTTCCATTGCCAAGAAGCTTCTGCCCTACAAGCCCAAGCACAAGGTGCGCTTTGTCACCGCTGCTTCCCTGTTTGACGGACATGACGCATCGATCAACATCATGCGCCGGATTCTGCAGTCGACCGGTGCCGAGGTCATTCATCTCGGCCATAACCGTTCCGTGCAGGAGATCGTGAACGCCGCACTGCAGGAGGATGTGCAGGGAATTGCCATCACCTCCTACCAGGGAGGGCACGTCGAATTCTTCAAATACATGATCGACCTGTTGAAAGCGGGTGGCGGTGAGAACATCCAGGTCTTCGGCGGCGGCGGCGGGGTCATCGTGCCGAGCGAGATCGACGAATTGCACGCCTACGGTGTAGCGCGCGTCTACTCGCCGCAGGATGGCCAGTCGATGGGTTTGCAGGGGATGATCAACGAGCTGATGGCGAAATCCGACCTCGACATCGCTGCGCTGGCTCCACAAGAGCCGGACGCCGTGCTGGCGGCGCTGAAGGCGGGCAACCGCCGCAAGCTGGCGCAGATCATCAGCGCCCTGGAAAACGGGGCCTATCCCGAAGCATTGCGCAAGAAAATCCTGCACGCCGCGGACGGACTCAAGGTGCCGGTACTCGGGATCACCGGCACCGGCGGTGCCGGCAAGTCTTCGCTGACCGACGAGCTGGTGCGCCGCTTCCGGCTCGATCAGGGCGACACCCTCAAGCTGGCGATCGTATCGATTGACCCCTCGCGCAAGCGCACGGGCGGCGCGCTGCTCGGCGACCGCATCCGTATGAACGCCATCGAACATCCGAACATCTACATGCGCTCGCTGGCGACACGCGAAACGGGCTCCGAGGTGTCTGCCGCACTGCCCGAGGTGATCGCCGCCTGCAAGCTGGCCGGCTTTGATTTGGTGATCGTCGAGACTTCGGGGATCGGCCAGGGCAACGCTGCGATCGTACCCCTGGTCGATGTCTCGCTCTACGTGATGACCCCCGAGTTCGGCGCCGCTTCGCAACTCGAGAAGATCGACATGCTCGACTTCGCCGATTTCGTGGCCATCAACAAATTTGACCGCAAGGGTGCCGAGGATGCGCTGCGCGACGTGTGCAAGCAATATCAGCGCAACCACGAGGCCTTCAGTCAGAGCCCGGACGAAATGCCGGTGTTTGGCACGATGGCGGCACGCTTCCACGACGACGGGGTGACCTCTCTCTATCAGGCGATGGCGTCCAAACTGCACGCGCTGGGCCTGAAGTTGAAAAAAGGCAGGCTGCCGCTGATCGGCGTTCGACACTCGTCGAACCAGCGTGCCATCGTTCCGGCGAAACGCGTGCGCTACCTGGCCGAAATTGCCGAAACCGTTCGCAATTACCACGCGCATACCGCTGCGCAGGCGGAGATCGCTCGCCAGCGCCAGTCACTGAGAACCGCCAGGGATCTGTTTGAAAGCTGCGGCAAGCCGGCCGACCACTTTGCCGAACTGATCACCTGGAAAGACGGGCAACTCGACGCCCGCGCGAGAAAACTGCTCGACATGTGGCCCAAGACCGTCGAGCTCTACGCGCAGGACGAATACGTGGTCAAGATTCGCGACAAGGAAATCCGTACCCGCCTGACCAACACCTCGCTTTCGGGAACACGCATTCGCAAGGTCTCCCTTCCCAACTACAGGGATGACGGCGAGGTGCTACGTTTCCTGATGAAGGAGAATGTCCCGGGTTCCTTCCCATTTACCGCCGGCGTCTTTGCGTTCAAGCGCGAGAACGAGGACCCGACGCGCATGTTTGCCGGCGAGGGCGACGCCTTCCGTACCAACCGCCGCTTCAAGAAGGTTTCCGAAGGCATGCCCGCGAAGAGGCTATCGACTGCCTTCGACTCGGTCACCCTTTATGGTTGTGACCCCGATGCCCGACCGGACATCTACGGCAAGGTCGGAAACTCCGGCGTGTCGATCGCCACGCTCGACGACATGAAAGTCCTGTTTGATGGTTTCGAGCTGTGCGCACCGACCACCTCGGTATCGCTGACCATCAACGGCCCGGCGCCGATCATCCTGTCGATGTTCTTCAATGCCGCGATCGACCAGCAGGTCGACAAGTTTCGTGTCGATAACGACCGTGACCCAACCGAAGACGAAATGCAGAAAATTCGCGTCTGGGTGCTGGCCAATGTACGAGGCACGGTTCAGGCCGACATCCTGAAGGAGGATCAGGGACAGAATACCTGCATCTTCTCGACGGAATTCGCGCTCAAGATGATGGGCGACATCCAGGAGTTTTTCGTTCATAACCAGATCGGAAACTTCTATTCGGTGTCGATTTCCGGTTATCACATTGCCGAAGCCGGTGCCAATCCGATTTCACAGTTGGCTTTCACGCTGGCCAATGGTTTTACCTATGTCGAGACCTATCTGGCACGTGGCATGCATATCGACGATTTTGCCCCGAATCTGTCGTTTTTCTTCAGCAACGGCATGGACCCCGAGTATTCGGTCATTGGTCGTGTCGCCCGCCGGATCTGGGCCGTGGCGATGAAGAACAAGTACGGCGGCAACGAGCGCAGCCAGAAACTGAAATACCATATCCAGACCTCCGGTCGCTCGCTCCATGCCCAGGAAATGGCATTCAACGACATTCGCACGACGCTGCAGGCGTTGATCGCCATCTACGACAACTGCAACTCGCTGCATACCAACGCCTACGACGAAGCGATCACCACGCCGACCGAAGAATCGGTTCGCCGTGCCATGGCCATCCAGTTGATCATCAACCGCGAGTGGGGATTGGCAATGAACGAGAACCCGAATCAGGGCTCTTTCATCATCGAAGAGCTGACTGATCTGGTCGAAGAGGCGGTATTGAAGGAGTTCGAAGCCATTTCCGGACGTGGTGGCGTCCTCGGGGCCATGGAAACCGGATATCAGCGCGGCAAGATCCAGGAGGAGTCGCTCTACTATGAGCACAAGAAGCACGATGGCTCATTCCCGATCGTCGGCGTCAATACTTTCCGCAACCCGAAGGGCGACGCCCAGATCGAAATCGAACTCGCACGCTCGACCGAAGACGAAAAGCAGTCACAATTGGCTCGCCTGCATGGCTTCCAGTCACGCAACACGGCGGCTTCCGGGGCGATGCTCGAATGCCTGAAACAGTCCGTGATCGGCAACGAAAATGTCTTTGCGGTCCTGATGGACGCGGTTCGTGTCTGCTCGCTTGGCCAGATCACCGGGGCGCTCTATGAGGTGGGCGGGCAGTACCGTCGCAGCATGTAGGTGATTGCCAGCGAAGAGACAACGCGAATCTGCCTGGTCCGGCATGGCGAGACAACCTGGAACGTGGAAAAGCGCATCCAGGGGCAGATCGACATCGGTCTGAATGCGGCGGGCCTGTCACAGGCAGAAGCGGCGGCGGTCTGGCTGGCTGGCGAGCCGGTGACAGCGCTTTACAGCAGCGACCTGCTACGTACCCGCCAGACTGCCGAGTGCCTCGCCGCCAGCCTGAAGCTGCGCCTCACCTTGCGGCCGGAGTTCCGTGAGCGGCGCTATGGCATTTTTGAAGGATTGACCTACGATGAATCGCGTGCCAGGTACCCGGCCGAGTACCTGGCATTTGAGCGACGCGTGCCGGATTTCGTCATTCCCCAGGGCGGTGAGAGTCTGCAGCAACTCTACGAACGCGTTCGTGCCGGCCTGCAGCGGATTGCCTTCGACCATCGAGGCCAGACGGTCGTCGTCGTCACCCATGGCGGCGTGCTCGATATCGTCAACCGCCTGGTTCGTGGTCACCCTTTGAGCAAGCCGCGTGACTTTCTGATTCCCAACGCCGGGATCAACTGGGTGAGCGTCCGTGACGACTGCTGGAGTCTGGAAACCTGGGGCGAAACCGGCCATCTGGCCATGGTGGGGCTTGACGAGATGCCGTAGCGATGAGCCGCTACAGCAGTAGGCAGGCTCAGCCGGTGATGTATTTTGCCATTTGCTGGATGATGAACTGTTGTTCGCAGATCGTTTCCTTGACTACATCGCCGATGGAAACGATCCCGAGGACTTTGCCTTCGTCGTCGAGAACCGGCAGGTGACGGATGTGCTTGTCCGTCATGATCGCCATGCACTCGTCGACCGTCCGGTCGGGCGTTACATAGAGCACTTTGTCCGTCATGATCGCACGCACCGGCGTGTCTTTTGACGCCTTGCCGAAGAGGATCACCTTGCGGGCATAATCACGCTCGGAGAAGATCCCGACGAGTTGCTCCTTGTCGAGCACGAGGAGCGCGCCAACGTTGGCATCGGACATCACCTGCAGGGCGTAAAAAACAGGATCGTCCGGCGAGACGGTCATCAGCGGCCCGCTTTTGCCGGCGAGGATTTGCCTGAGAGTCTTCATGAAGCGTCCTTTCGGGTCTTGGAGTCACAGCATGATAGAGGGTCAGCCGCTCCGTGCCAAGGAGTATGCGGAACGTCCGACGACAAGGCGATGCGGGGTGCGCCGCATGACGGTCTAGCGCAGACCGGCTGCGTACTCGGCGATGGCGTCGATCTGGCGGTCGGAGAGCTTGCCGGCGATGGTTCGCATCACTTTTTCCGCATCGTTGGCTCGCTCATGGCTGCGAAAGATTTTCAACTGGTTGGCCGTGTACTCTGCATACTGCCCGGACAGCCGCGGATATTGCGCCGGCAGTCCAGCGCCGGCCGGACCGTGGCAACCGGCACAGGCCGGGATGCCTTTCTCGAAGTCTCCCCCGCGCCATAGCGTTTTGCCTTCAGCCAACAGCTTTTCTTCCTTGGCAGCCGAAGGTTTCATCTTTTGCTGCGAGAAATACACTGACAGACTCTTCATGTCCTCGTCTGACAGCGCTGCAACCATGCCGCCCATGATCGCGTTATTACGTACCGCCGGTTTTCCGTCGACCGCCTTGAAATTGCTCAACTGCTTGTAGAGATACTCGGGAATCTGGCCGGCGAGGATCGGATTGGCCGGTGCCGGGCTGTTGCCATCGGCCCCGTGACAGGCAACACACATGCCTTCAGCGATTTCCTTGGCTTTGGTCAGGTCAACCTTGGCCTTTGCCTGTTCTGCTGCGAAGGCGGAGAAACTGGCGGCCAGGAGAACCGCGAGTGTCGTTGTACGAATCATGTCCAAACTCCCAAAGACAACAATGACTGATCTGAGGCCGGAGAAGCAATGCCACAAAGCTGATATTCTATATCAGTTTGCCGTTCGGGCGCGCACCCCGCGTCGTCCCATATACACCATCCACTACACATTACACACTCTTCCCGGGTTCATTCATGCCTCTCTTCCAGCAGGCGGTCTTTCATACGACCGTTGCCCACTTGCGTGATCTGCCGACCGATTCTCAATCTGAAATCGCTTTCGCGGGTCGTTCCAATTCCGGCAAGTCGTCGGCGATCAACACCCTGGCCAATCATTCGCGGCTGGCTTTCGTCTCCAAGACGCCGGGACGGACGCAGCATCTGAACTATTTTCGAGTCGAAGACGGCAAGTACTTCGTTGACCTGCCCGGCTACGGTTTTGCCAAGGCCCCCGAGGAAATCCGTTCGCAATGGGAGGGTTTGCTGGCCCCCTATTTGCGGCAGCGTGTCGCCTTGTCTGGTTTGGTTCTGATCATGGATAGTCGCCACCCGCTGACTGAACTGGACCTGCAGATGCTGCGCTGGTTTGTGCCGACCGGCAAGCCTATCCATGTGCTGCTCTCCAAGGCCGACAAGCTTTCCCGTCAAGAGCAGGTGCTCGCATTTCGCGAGGTACAGAAGGTGCTGCAGGAAATTGGCGGCAACTGTACCCTGCAACTTTTTTCCAGCTTGAACAGGTCGGGAGTGGCGGAGGCGGAAGAGGTTCTGGGCGCTTGGCTTGGCCTGGCCAGGAAACCACAGTCATCGCCGCAGACCGGCTTGGCCATCGAGAAAGCGGCCCGCCCGAAGAAGCGCAGTGCCATCGGCTGGGGTGCCCGTAGCCATGCCGGGAAGCGCTAAAAAAAGCCCCCGGCAAGGGGGGCCGGGGGCACAGGATGTGCCTTAAGGGATAAGGCACCCGCTCAGGGAGGTGAAGCGGGAGATGGCGTAGCCACCTGCATACTAAGAGTGAGGCTCGATACTGCTAGTTCCCAGGCAGCGGACTTTTTCCATCAATTGTATCTATCTGACCATAACCCATTCCGGAATTTTATACTTCATGGATTACCAGGCAAAATTTCCTGCAGCACGCATGCGGCGCATGCGCCGAGACGATTTTTCGCGCCGTCTAATGCGCGAATCGCGGCTGACCGTCGATGACCTGATTTACCCGGTGTTTATGCTCGAAGGCGTCAAGCGTGTTGAGCCGATCCCTTCGATGCCGGGTATTGAGCGGCAGAGCCTGGATCGGCTGCTGAAGACCGCCGAGCAGGCGCTCGCACTGGGTATCCCGGCTTTGGCCCTGTTTCCGGTGATCGACTCCAGCTACAAGACAGCGGGCGCTGAAGAAGCCTACAACCCGGATGGCTTGGTGCCGCGTGCAGTGACCGCACTGAAAAAAGAGTTTCCCGAGCTTGGGGTGATGACCGATGTTGCCCTTGATCCCTACACCAGTCATGGGCAGGATGGTCTGATCGACGCGGACGATCCCCGTGGCTACGTGCTGAACGACGAAACGCTCGTGGTTCTGGCCAGGCAGGCGCTGGTGCATGCACAGGCGGGTGCCGATATCGTGGCCCCTTCGGACATGATGGACGGTCGCGTCGGTCACATTCGCCGCGAGCTCGACGCCGCCCGGCAGATTCACACCCGCATCCTGGCCTACTCGGCCAAGTATGCATCAAGCTTCTACGGCCCTTTCCGCGACGCGGTCGGTTCGACCGGCAATCTGGGCAAGAACAACAAGTACAGCTACCAGATGGACCCCGCGAACAGCGACGAAGCACTGCGTGAAGTCGCCATTGATCTGGACGAAGGGGCCGACATGGTGATGGTCAAACCGGGGATGCCTTATCTTGATATCGTCCGCCGGGTCAAGGACACGTTCCAGGTGCCTACCTATGTTTATCAGGTCAGTGGCGAGTATGCGATGCTCAAGGCCGCCGCGCAGCTTGGCTGGCTGGACGAGCAGTCCTGTATTCTCGAGAGCCTGCTGGCCTGCAAACGGGCGGGTGCAGACGGGATTCTGAGTTACTTTGCGCTTTCTGCAGCAGCCTGGCTCAAGGCATCGGCCTGAGGCCGGGCTGCGCGTGCGTACGCCAAAGTCCTCGTTGTGCCGGACTCTCGACATAACGGAAAAAGAGTGCGCCAGCGGCAAGGCTGGCCAGCCAGGCGAGGCACATCCCCGCCAGATTGACCCAGGGATCGGAGGCTGCGAAGCGTGCGAAGAGACCATTGATCAGCAGGCAAATCGGGAAGTGGACGAGAAAGACCGAGTAGGAAATCTGTCCGAGGTAAGCAACAAGGCGAGACCGGGGCCGGTCCTCAAGCCATCCGTAGAAGCGTGCCAGACCGATCGCCAACGCCACCAGCAGTGCTACGACAAGGCGTGGACGGTAGTCGAGCAGCAGCGCGATGGCCACCAGACCGACCATCGGCAATAGCCAGCCAAGCGTTTGTTGACGATTGGTCGCCCAGTAGGTGATGATCCCGAGCGCGTAGGCTGCAAAGAAGTAGACTCCCCAGCTATCCCAATCACCATCGCGGTTGAAGTAGTACAGTGATGCCAATGCCAGGGTGACGACCAGCCAGGCACTGACGGTGGGGATGCCAGTACTGCCGCGCGCCATGGTCCGTGCCAGCCACAGCAGACCGACCAGGATCGCGAATAGCTGAAAGTCGATGGCGACGTACCAGACGCCTGCTGACAGGCCTTCATAGCCCAGGATGCTTTGCAGCAGCAGCGCGTGCGCGACGACCTGCGGTAGCGTTGGCCGGCCGGGAATGGAGTCATGCACCATCAACGCACGCGCGATGGCCGCGCAGGCCAGGCCGATCAGCATGGCCGTGAGGTAGGGTGCGACCAGTTTCAGGTAACGTTTCTGCACGAGATCAAGCGGATGAGTGGCAAGCATCACCCCGGCGGGCGCAAGACTCCGCGCCGACAGGAAACCGCCAATCACCAGGAAAGCCTGTACCGCCATGCGCGCATCCTGACTTAACCAGCGGATCAGGTCGGGTGCCAGCAGGTAGGCATGGTCGGACATCGGCCCATAAAAAGCCAGATGATGCCAAACGATCATCTGACAGGCCAGGGCTTTCAGTGCATCGACAAATGCCAGTCGTGAAGGCATGCCTGGCATGCGTATTTCAGTCATTGAGAAAGCGCCTTTCATACTCATCAAACGGCATCGGCCGGCCATGCAGGTAACCCTGCATTTCGTCGCAGCCTTCGCGGGTCAGGAATTCCTGTTGCGCCTCGCTCTCGACGCCTTCGGCAATGACCGTCAATTGCAGGCTGTGGGCCAGCGCAATCACCGCGCGCACGATGGCACAATCCTCGGTGTCGCCGGGGAGTCCGCGTACAAAGCCTTGATCGACCTTGAGCTTGTTGAGTGGCAGACGTTTCAGATAGGCCAGCGAAGAGTAACCGGTACCGAAATCGTCGATGACCAGGGTCAGACCCATGGAGCGCAGCTTGTCGAGCGTCTGCGCGCTGTTCTCGGCATGGCTCATGATGGCGCTTTCGGTGATTTCGAGTTCGAGGAATTGCGCCGGCAATTGCGAAGTCTCCAGGGTTTTGCGAGCGGTTTCCTGGATTCGGCCACGTACGAATTCGACGCCGGAAACGTTGACTGACAGCACCCCCGGTCGGCGACCCGCAGCGATCCATGCAGCCCACTGACTGCCGGCAGTCTGTTGCACCCATTCACCGATCTGAACAATCAGTCCGGATTCCTCGGCCAGTTTGATGAATTCACCGGGCATCACCAGTCCGTGCTCTGGGCGCAACCAGCGTACCAGCGCCTCGGCCCCGAGCACCTGGCCGGTTTTCAGGGAAAATTGGGGTTGCAGGTAGACCCGTAACTCGTCGCGTTCGACAGCACGTCGCAGGTCGGTCTCCATCTGCAGATGCGCCAGCGAGGACTGCGTCAGTTCCTTGGTGAAAAATTCATAGGCATTGCGGCCACGTTCCTTGGCACGGTACATGGCGACATCGGCATTCTTCATCAGCGTCTCGGCATCGGCGCCATCATCCGGAAAGAGGCTGATGCCGATGCTGGCACCGACGTAGAATTCCTGTTCGACAGTCACCGGAGAATTCTGCAGGGCATTGAGGATCTTTTCTGCGATGTGCGAGATGGCGGTCGGATCGACGATGTCCTCGATGATGATCAAAAATTCGTCGCCTCCGAGTCGGCCGACGGTGTCCGCTTCTCGCATCAGTCTGCTCAGGCGCCACGCCACTTCGCAGAGGACGCGATCGCCAACCTGGTGGCCGAGGGTATCGTTGATGTTCTTGAAGCGATCGAGGTCGATGAACAGGACGGCCAGTCCGGTCTCGTCGCGGTGGGCACGCTGCAAGGCCTTGTGCAAGCGGTCGCCAAGCAGCAAGCGGTTGGGCAGGCCGGTCAGCGGGTCGTGGTGGGCCTGGTGATCGAGTTGATCGTGGGCCTGCCGCAGGGCGGTGATGTCGGAGAATACGCCAACATAGTGCGTGAGTTGTCCATCGGGGTCATGGACAGCGCTGATCGTCAGCGATTCCAGGAAAGTCTCGCTGTCCTTGCGCCGGTTCCAGAGCTCACCTCGCCAGAGCCCAAAACGGTCGAGAGCCTGCCACATTTCCCGGTAAAAGGCGGCATCCTGAAGTCCGGACTGCAGGATGCGCGGGTTGTGTCCGATCACCTCATCCTCGCGGTACCCGGTGATCTCGGTGAACGCACGGTTCACGGCAATGATGCGGCCATTCGGTGCGGTGATGATGATGCCTTCGGCGCTGCTGTCGAAGACCGTTGCAGCCTGTTGCAGACGAGCCTCCATGCGCTTTCGATCGGTGATGTCGAGCATCACGCCAACCAGACCGCCATTGGCATCGCCAGGTTTGCCATAGGTGGCTTTGTGAAAGACCACATCACGCATGCTGCCGTCAGCGTGCAGGACTTTCGCTTCGTACACTTGTGAACCCGTCTGCCGGAACAATTCGTCATCGGCAGCCTGGTAGCGGTCGGCCAGTTCGCGGGGGGCAAGGTCGTAGACAGTGGCGCCGATGACCTCACTGCGTGAGCGGCCGATGAGTTGGAGAAAGGCCTGATTGCATCCGAGATACAATCCTTCCCGGTTCTTGTAGAAGACCGGACCGGGAATCGCTTCGATCAACTGGCGCATGAAATGAAGCTGTTGCGACAACTCGAGGGTGCGTTCGGCCACCCGCTGCTCGAGTTCGAGATGACTTTGCCGTAGCGCTTGTTCGGCCGCCCGGTGTGCCGTCACATCCTCGAAGGTCCAGATCCAGGTTTCCCCTTCCTGATGGTCGCCAATGATGCGACCAATCGTATGCACCCAGATCGGCGTGCCGTCACGCCGGCAATACAGGAGTTCGCCGTCAAAGGTGCCCGTCGCCGCCGCGTTCCCGTAGGCCAGGCGTCCGGCCTCTTCCCAAGCCTCCCGGCTGGCGAACAGGACGCGCGTCGAGAGCCCTCGCAGGCCCCCGGGCGGGTAGCCGAAAATCTCCTCGCAACGGCGATTGCAGCGCAGGAAGGTGCGTTCACGCTGGTAGGAAATTCCGATCATCGCGTTGTCAAAGATCAGTTGCTGTTCCCAGAGGCTTTCCACCAGGGCCTCTTCAGCCGCTCGACGTGCGGTGACGTCCTCGTACAGCCAGACATGACCTTTATCCGGGTTGGCCGGATCGAGCAGGCTGCCGGTCACCTGGCACCAGATCGGGCTGCCATCGATCTTGCAGTACTCTATTTCAGCGACGAATTTTCCGGAGTCATCGATCCCCTTGTAGGCTCGTTCGCCTACTTCACTCCAAGCGGCTTCGCTGGGGAAAAGGATGCGCGTGGACTGGCCAAGCAGATGCCCCGGCGGATAGCCGAAGATTCTCTCGAAGCTCGGATTACAGCGCTGGATGATGCGATCACGCAGGAAAATGATGCCAACCGGCGCACGTTCGAAAATCAGCGTCTGTTCACGCAGCAAGGCATCCATGGCGCTGCTCGCCTGGCGCTTTTCGGTGACATCTTCGTACAGCCAGACATAACCTTCGTCCGGGTTCACCGGGTTGATCATGCTGCCGGTGATGTGACACCACAGCGTTGAGCCATCGCGTCGATGGAAGAGGGTGTCGCCGTGGTAGATGCCGGTTTCGGCAATCGCCGCATAGGCCTCGCGGCCGGTGGCAAGCCAGGCTTCTTCACTCGGATAGTAGAGGCGGGTCGATTGGCCGATCAACTCGTCCGGTGAATAACCCAGGATCTCGGTAAAGCGCCGGTTGCAGCGCTGAATGATTCGGTCACGGAGGATCACGATGCCGGTTTCGGCATTCTGGAAAATGAGTTGCTGCTCGCGTAGCAGGCGGGCGCCGGCCTCGCGAGTGTGGACTTCCTGGGTAATGTCGCGGACGATCCAGACCGTGGCCTGGCCGGGTTCTGAAGGGTCGATGGCGCGAGCGATCAGGTGTGCGATGAAGGTGCTGCCGTCGCGACGCGCCAGTTGGGTTTCGAGATCCACGACCTGGACATTTCCCAACTGCAAACGTGCTTGCCGGCGCAGGGCATCGCAGGCTTCGCTGTTCGGGTGGAAAATGAGATCCGGCTGCCCCAGCAGGGTTCCCGCTGGCCAACCGAAAAGCTCCTCGGCACGCTGGTTGCAGCGGTAGACAAGGCGGTTGCGCGTACATACCACGGCGATTCCCGAATGGTCGAGAATGGCCTTGTATTCTAAGAGTTGTTGTTGCGGTGTGGCAGATTCTCTCAACACACTGATTCCAAGGGATGACCGAAAGTGGAGTCTACATGATGACCGAGATCCATCAATGTAGACCATCCTGGTCTACATTAGGCTCCCGGTCGACAAGCACCGTAAACAACGCGGCAGATCGAGAATGGAAACCAGCCGCAGGTCAACAAAGGAGGGCTGGCGCGTACTGCCACTCACCCACACGGTTTGCATGCCCAGTCGTTTCGCCATTTGCAGATTGGCCAGGGTATCTTCGACCATGATGCAGCGATGGGCGGGCAAGCACTCGCAGCGCAGCAGGTGGTGGAAGCCGCCAATCGCCGGTTTGGGTTGAAAGCGGAGACGCTCGATGGAGTAGACCGCGTCGAAGCAGGCGTCGATACCGGCGAGTTCAAGGACCGCCTCGCTGTAGTGCAGCGGCGCATTGGAGAAGACGACCTTGCGTCCCGGCAAGCGCAGCAGCATGCTCCGCAGCCCGCGCTCCAGAACCAGCATCCGTTTGAGGTCGGGAAACTGGTGCGTATGCCAGAGGAAATGCCGTGGATCGGTGCCGTGATGACGCATCAGGCCGAGCAGCGTGGCCCCGTAGCGCTGCCAGTAGTCCTGCCGGATGCGTGTCGCCACCTGTTCATCGACGCCCAGGTGGTCACGGATGTAGGTGACCATGGCGGAGTTGAGATGCGGGAAGATATGCGGGCTGGCGTTGTGCAGCGTGTTGTCGAGGTCGAATAGCCAGACCGGCGAG
Organism: Accumulibacter sp.; assembly: GCF_036625275.1. GTDB lineage: Bacteria > Pseudomonadota > Gammaproteobacteria > Burkholderiales > Rhodocyclaceae > Accumulibacter. The sequence continues at coordinate 4,370 of NZ_JAZKUD010000041.1, read as the reverse complement.
GTAATCTTCAGAACCATCCTTCGGTCAGTATGACTTGATCATTGTGCCGACGCCGTGGTCGGTGAGGATTTCCAGCAACAACGCATGCTCGACGCGACCATCGATGATATGAACGCTCTTGACGCCATTGCGTGCGGCATCGAGCGCCGAGCTGATCTTGGGGAGCATGCCGCCGGACAAGGTGCCATCGGTGACCATGTCATCGATCTGTTTCGGCGTCATGCCGGTGATCAGCCTGCCCGTCTCGTCGAGGACGCCAGGCGTGTTGGTCAGCAGGACCAGCTTCTCGGCCTTGAGAATTTCGGCGATCTTGCCGGCCACGACATCGGCGTTGATGTTGTAGGTTTCGCCACCTTTGCCGACACCGATCGGCGCTACCACCGGGATGAAGCCGCCGGCCTCCAGGTGCCCGATCAGTGACGGGTCGATCTGCGTGATGTCACCGACCTGGCCAACGTCGATCAGGTCCTCGTTGTCATCCTGGTTCGCCAATAGCAATTTCCTGGCGCGAATGAAACTGCCGTCCTTGCCGGTCAGGCCGACCGCTTTGCCACCGGCCTGATTGATCAGGTTGACAACGTCCTTGTTGACTTGACCGCCGAGGACCATCTCGACGATTTCCATGGTTTCGGCGTCGGTGACACGCATCCCCTGGACGAAGCGGCCTTTCTTGCCGACGCGTTTGAGCAGACTCTCGATCTGCGGACCACCGCCGTGTACCACCACGACGTTCATTCCGACGAGCTTCAACAGTACCACGTCACGTGCGAAACACTGCTTGAGATGCTCATCGGTCATGGCATTCCCGCCATACTTGACGACGATGGTCTTGCCGTGGAAACGTTTGATGTAGGGAAGTGCCTCGGCGAGAATGGCAGCTTCGTCGGCGGGGGTGATCGAACGATTGCTCATGGTGCAAACCCTGATAATGACCGGCGGATTTTACCCGGCGCTGCCGGAAACACCAAGGCAAGAAGAATGGGCGGGGTACGTATGAAAGTGTTGGGTGAATAACTACCGAGGCCGTTTTGCACCTTCCCCGACAGGTCCGCTGCACTTCGGTTCGCTGGTTGCCGCGGTCGGCAGCTATCTTGACGCGCGCGCCAACGGTGGCGAATGGCTGCTGCGCATTGAAGACCTTGACCGGTCGCGGTCGCGGCAGGAGGCTGCAGACACCATCCGGCGCACGCTCGAAGCCTTTGCCTTTGAGTGGGATGGCGAGGTGGTGATGCAGAGCCGGCGTCTGGATCACTATCATTCGGCATTGGCCCGCCTGCAACTCGATGGCGAGGCGTATCCCTGTGCCTGCTCGCGACGCGAGATTGCCGCCTGCGCGCCGGCACCGGCAGTCGACGGGGGACTGGTCTATCCTGGAAGCTGCCGTGCCGGTCTGGCTGCTGGACGTGTACCGCGTGCCTGGCGAATGCGTGTTCCGAACCGCGAGATCGCATTCGATGATCGCGTACAGGGACCCGTGCAGCAGAACCTCGCGCGCGCAGTGGGTGATTTCATTCTACTGCGTGCCGATGGTCAGTATGCCTACCAGTTGGCGGTGGTCGTCGACGACGCGGCACAGGGAGTCAATGCCGTGGTGCGCGGCGTCGATCTGCTCGACTCGACGGCACGCCAGATCTGGCTGCAGCAACGCCTGGCGCTACCGACACCGACTTACGCACATTTGCCGGTGGTCACCAACGCGGCAGGAGAAAAACTTTCCAAGCAGACACGCGCCGCTGCCGTCGATGCTGCGGGTGGTAGTGTGGTACTTGCCGCCGCGCTGCACTTTCTTGGCCATCCGGTGCCGCCGGAAGTCCGTCGTGGACCTTTGCACGACTTCTGGCGCTGGGCGATTGCTGCCTGGTCGATGGCGCGGGTGCCGGTGCAGCGCGGAGTCTTTCCGGGTTAACGCTTGCGGCCATATCCGGTCATGCCGACGAGGATCCGGATCAGATGGTAGCTGGCCCAATGCAACAGGCGGGAAAACCAGGGCAGGTGCTGCCAGCGATCGGCTGGCAGCTCGCTGGCGCCCTGCCGCATGGCCGCCTGGAGGCTCTGTCGCAGTTCCCTGGCAAACTTCTCGTCGCGTACCACGACGTTGGCCTCCCTGGCAAGCAACAGGCTGAAGGGATCGATATTCGATGAACCGACGGTTGCCCAGTGTCGGTCGATGACTGCGACCTTGGCGTGCATGAAGCTGCGCCGATACTCGAAGATGCGAATGCCGGCGCCCAGCAACTTCCCGTAAAGTGCCTGGGTGGCGTAGTGCAGGAGGCGATATTCGATACGCCCTTGCAGTACGAGGATTACCCGCACGCCGCGCCTGGCCGCATCGTGCAAAGCCCGCCGGAAGCGGCGGCCAGGCAGGAAATAGGCGTTCGCCAGAAGGATTTCTTCCCGAGCGGCGGCGATCGCCGCCAGATAGGCTTCCTCGATGTCACGGCGGTGGCGGATGTTGTCGCGCACCAGAAAGGCTGCCGTTTGCTCGCCACGTGCTTTCGGTGCCTGGCGAGGAAATTTCGGCAACCGGTAGCGGCGATTGAGTTTTGCCCACAGCACCAGTTCCCAAAGCCTGTGCAATGCCCGCTGCATCGGTTGCAGCAACGGACCTTCGATACGCACCGCGTAGTCGTAGCGCGGCGGCATCTCGAGTGGACGATCGCTGTCATCGACGATGTTGATGCCGCCAACGAAGGCGATTTCCCCATCCACCATGGCCAGCTTGCGGTGCAGGCGACGCAGGCGATGACGACGCAAGCGTAAACGTGCGATCTCGGGTCGATAGACCATCGCCTGCACACCGGCCGCGAGCAGCGCCGGCTGCAGTTGTTCGGCAAACTCGGGGGCACCGAAACCATCGACAAGAACGCGAACCATCACGCCACGGCGAGCAGCATCGGCCATCGCTGCCGCGACGGCCCGGCCGGTCGCATCATCCTCGAAGATGTAGCTTTCGAGGTGAACTTCATGCTGCGCCTTGTCGATCGCTTTGATCAGCGCCGGAAAATACTCGGCGCCGCTGTTCAACAGGGTCAGTCGGTTACCCGACAGAAATTCAGCAGTCATCGCAACGCACCACCCGCCACATACCTGAGCCGCGTCCCCGGCGCGGTGACGTGATTTGGCGAAGCGATGAAGCGCTGCGGGAATCCTTGAGTATTCAGAAGTCTCTGATCCTTGCCCGGGATTTCCGAAGAGTCGCTGCCTTGCAGCCTACTGCTGATTGACGAACACCACCTGTGCTGGCATCGGCGCCGGAAAGCCGGCCGCCCCGAGCGCTTCACGAATCGTCCGGTTGGTGTCGAAATAGACCTGCCAGTAGTGGTCGGTATGGCAGTATGGACGAACTGCAAGGACGGGACCGACGAGGTTGAATTCGAGGATCTCGACATCCACCGCAGGATCGGGCCGGACATTGGGAATCAGCGCGATCTTCTCCTTGAGCAGCGCCATTGCCGCAGCATGATCGGCCGCTCCGGAAAGTTGTGCCTTCAGATCCACCCGGCGGTAGGGGTTGGTCGAAAAATTCTGGATGGTATCGCCAAGGATCTTGTTGTTGCCCACCAAGGTGAGCACGTTGTCCGGGGTGTTGAGCGCCGTAGTGAACAGACCGACTTCCTCGACCGTTCCGGTGATGCCGCCGACGGTCACGAAGTCGCCCACTTTCAACGGCCGCAGGATGATCAGGAATACCCCGCCGGCAAAGTTGGCCAGCAAGCCGGACCAGGCCAGACCGATGGCGACCCCGGCGGCAGCGAAGAGGGCTGCAAAGGTCGTGGTCTGAATGCCGAAATAACCCAGGATGCCGATCACCAGCAGGATATTCAGGGTGACATTGATGACCGTCCCGAGGTAGCGCATCAAGGTTGCATCGACCTTCTGGCGCCCCAGCGCGCCCTGCACCATTCGACCCACCCAGTGGATCAGCCAGCGACCAATGATCCAGAAAGCGATCGCGGCAAACACCTTGATGCCGAGTTCGGATCCGTATTGCAGCGCCAGGTCTTGCCAGCGCAGGATGTCTTCCTTGTTCATGAGTTTCCCCTCTGAATGAATGGTAGGTGCAGTTTCTCATTGTGTTCAAGGCGGTGCAAGCACCACCTGGGAATGGCGAAGCAGCCGGGCACGCGCAAACCAGGCAGACCGGGTCGAAACAACAAGACCGCTGAGCAGTGTCCGCAGTGCAGGTGACCCTGTTGGGTGGACCAGGCAAGTAGCCTGTCGTTGAGACAGCCACGCGCCGACGTGCGTAATCGTTCACACCCCCTCAACAAAACCTTCCAGCGTGATGATTTGTATGGGATAGTTGCGGCACTTTCGGACGACCTGAGCGACGCGGGGCGATGCACCTGAGCAGACATGACCTTTTCCAG
>NZ_JAZKUD010000040.1:0-37413 GCF_036625275.1 Accumulibacter sp. | reverse complement strand
CGATCTGCGTCTTGCCCGTCGTGGTGTCGGCGTCGGAGTCGCTCGCGTCGTTGCCGACATTCTGACCGGTGAACACGGTGCCTGCCGGGGCGGCAAACTGTACCTGGTATTCCACGCCCGGCGTCAGGCCCGTGAATTCGTAGAAACCGTCGGTGCCGGTGGTGGTGGTTGCTGTGGTGTTGTCGCCCGCCGTGGCAATCAGCCCGTCGGCGCCACCGCCGATCAGGGTCACGGTCTGGCCGCTGATGCCGGTCGCGCCGTCGTCCTGCTGGCCGTTGGCGTTGCTGTCGAGCCACAGCCGGTCGCCCAGGCTGGCGGGGGGAATCACCACGCCCGCATCGAGCGTCGGGTTGTGTTCGCCCGAGGCCAGCGTGACGATCTGCGTCTTGCCCGTCGTGGTGTCGGCGTCGGAGTCGCTCGCGTCGTTGCCGACATTCTGACCGGTGAACACGGTGCCTGCCGGGGCGGCAAACTGTACCTGGTATTCCACGCCCGGCGTCAGCCCCGTGAATTCGTAGAAACCGTCGGTGCCGGTGGTGGTCGTCGCCGTGGTGTCACCCACCCCGTTGATCAGCCCGTCGGTTCCACCGCCGATCAGGGTTACGGTCTTCCCGCTGATGCCGGTCGCGCCGTCGTCCTGCTGGCCGTTGGCGTTGCTGTCGAGCCACAGCCGGTCGCCCAGACTGGCGGGAACATAGACACCGGCATCAAGCGTCGGGTTGTGTTCGCCCGAGGCCAGCGTGACGATCTGCGTCTTGCCCGTCGTGGTGTCGGCGTCGGAGTCGGAAACGTCGTTGCCGACATTCTGACCGGTGAACACGGTGCCTGCCGGAGCGGCAAACTGTACCTGGTATTCCACGCCCGGCGTCAGGCCCGTGAATTCGTAGAAACCGTCGGTGCCGGTGGTGGTGGTTGCTGTGGTGTTGTCGCCCGCCGTGGCAATCAGCCCGTCGGCGCCACCGCCGATCAGGGTCACGGTCTGGCCGCTGATGCCGGTCGCGCCGTCGTCCTGCTGGCCGTTGGCGTTGCTGTCGAGCCACAGCCGGTCGCCCAGACTGGCGGGCTGGACCAGCCCCGCGTCGATGGTCTGATTCGATCCGCCTGGCGGAAGCGTAACGACCTGACTGAATCCAGAGGTTACATTTGCGTCGCTGTCGGCAGCATCCTGGGCGTTGCCATTTGCATCCTGCTTGGTGAACTGATATGAGGTCGGCGCAATGAATTTCACCTGATAGTCACCCGCCTTGAGGCCAGTGAACTGGTAAAAACCATGCTCGACCGCTGCAGTACTAAAGTCGTCGCCGGTCTTGGTACTCGTAATGAAGTTGCCGCTGCCATCGTACAACTCGACGACCACATTGTCGACGCCAGGTTCATTGAGATCCTGGAGGCCGTTACCGTTGCCATCGAGCCAGACGTAGTCGCCGAGTCTGGCGCTCTGCAACTGGATGATCAGCGGCTGCACGTTGCCCGTCGGGTCAATGAACGTCGTAAAGAACGCATCGGTGGGCAATACGCCGTTGCCGCTGGCGATGGCGGCGGCCGATTGGGACACGAGGAAGTCGATGTCAGCAGAGTTGACGACGTTATTGCCACCGTCGTTCAGGAATGGAGTCTGGCCTGCAGCGAGAATCTGGGCGTCGGTAAAGCCGAGGATCTTCCAGATGGCCGTCTGCACCTCACCGTAGTTGAATTGGCCACCGAACTTGGGGTCGGAAGTCGGATTTTGCGCCAGTAGCCAGTTGATTCGATCGATCTGTGGCTGCGTCAGCACCAGCGAACCGGATGGATCAAACGACGGCACCGTGTTGCCAGGGTAGTTCGTCGTGCCGGGATAGGTTGTCGGCGACAAGTGGATGTCGATCAAGGGGGTAAGACAATAGGCGTCATACACGCCATTGGGAAGCAACGGTTCTGTGCTGTTGGTGACGATCATGTCAAGGAAACTCGGCGCACCGAGGTCCGGCTGCTGGGTCGCAGGAGCGAATGAAGTACCGGCCGCGTTGGTTGCTGGAGAGGTGACACGGATAGTGAATGTGCTCATGGCTTGGGTCTCTGGGTCAAAGATAAATTAGTCAGAACAGCCATGTTGCACCCCGCTGCGAATTTTCCACGGACTTCTTCCACAGACTCTGCAAGATGATGATGGCAGTCGGCTTGATGATCGGCACCTGACGCCGAGAACGCCAGGAATCAAGGGGCAGGAATCGAAACGCCCCTTCTCCAGGCGTGAGTGACTCGGCTTTACTTCTTGTTACGCCGGGCTACCAGCATCGCGACAGCTGCAGCGGCGACCAGCGCCAGCGATTCCGGCTCCGGAACGTTCAGCACAGGGGCTGCAAAAGCAGGAATGGCAGTAGACATCAGAACGGCGATAGAGAGTAGTGCGCGCATGGAAAGACTCCTCTTGAAAAAGTTGATCATTGATTAATTAACACTTTTACTGCCCACTCATTGAGCGGCAGCCAAGGCGCACAAAGCACAACTCGTGCCAATTAGTTTCATAATCTGGTTTAATGATGGATTTCATCTCCGGCTACAGGACCGTTCCACAGCACTGTAAGAAATTCCGACACATGACCCATGTCGGCGACAGGTATCGCGGATACAGGCAGCGGTTTTCACCTTGACGTTGACACAGCCTGCAGACACCTGCAGGTCGGCAGTGATGTTGGCAACCAATCTGCGGCAGGTGCGATGCCACATCCCAACCGGCGTCCGGATACTCAATCCCTGGTTGGACTCCCGAGATCCGGGTCGTACTGGATGGCTTTTCCCGCCGAGGCTGGCGGATCGCTTGATGTGAAGGGCTCGATGGCTTATGGCGCGGGGAGGATGCCTCCTCCGCGGTGGCGCGATCCGGCCTCAATGCCCAGCGCTCAAGCCCCCCGGCAGATCAATGCTCTCGACCTAACACGCGCCTGGCGTAGGCCCCTTTGAGTTCGGCAGGAATCGAGCGGATCAGGGCCCGCATCTGGCGGTCAGACCGGCGCTGGCGATCCGGCTTGCCGCCACGCTTCCAGGCCCGATAGCCGCTGAGGCTGACGTCGAGCCCGTCGCACCTTTCGGCCAGGACAAACGCATTTCCTTGCTCGGCAATCCAGGCGACCTTCACAGAACCTCCCTGGCGAAGGACGCCGCCGCTTTTTGATGATTTCAAGCTCCCGTTTGAGCCGGAGATTTTCGGCACGCAGCCTGGACAGTTCCCTCTCGTCCGGCGTGACCACTATGCCCCCCACCCCATTGAGCTGGCCTTCTGCGGACGCTTTTATCCCGTGACGCAAGGTCGCCCAGCCCAAGCTCCTTGACCACGGCACGGATGCTTTGACCCTCCTTGACCCGCTTGACCGCCAGTTCCTTGAACTCGGCCGTGTAGGCCTGTTTCGGTCTCTTCATTTCCTGCCTTCCAAAAGTGACATCAATTGTAGGTCACCCTGGGCAGACGAAATTTCGGGGGGAAGCTCAGTTACCCAGATTTCAAATTTCCGTCCCACCACCAACGGATAATCATCTCGAAGGCCTTGAAATTCATGTCGCCCGGCCCTATTATTAGCACTCGTTAGCGGTGAGTGCTAATATTTCTGCTCCTGAGTCTTGTCCTCAGGGCTGCAGGTTCTGATCGTCGATGTCCTTTTATATGCTTAACCCCAAGGAGAAGCTGCATGAAAATTCGCCCGTTGCATGATCGCGTGATCGTCAAACGTCTTGAAGAGGAGCGCAGGACCGCCTCCGGTATCGTGATTCCCGATACAGCCGCCGAGAAGCCTGACCAAGGCGAAATTCGCGCCGTTGGCAATGGCAAGATTCTTGATGATGGCAGCGTCCGCGCCCTGGCCGTCAAGGTTGGCGACCGGGTCCTGTTTGGCAAATACGCCGGCCAGACCGTGAAGGTCGATGGAGAGGAACTGCTGGTCATGCGTGAAGAAGACATCATGGGCGTCGTCGAGGCATAGGGATCGCGTTCACGGAAAGATCCCCGCCCACACAGCCTTAGCACCCAAATTTCAATTCAGAATCCAATCATCCAAGAAACTTAGGAGTTATCTCTATGGCAGCTAAAGACGTCAAGTTTGGCGATAGCGCACGCGCTCGCATGGTCGAAGGCGTGAACATCCTGGCCGACGCAGTCAAGATCACGCTCGGTCCGAAGGGCCGCAATGTCGTTCTGGAGCGCTCGTACGGCTCTCCAACCGTGACCAAGGATGGGGTCTCGGTCGCCAAGGAAATCGAACTGAAAGACAAGTTCGCCAATATGGGCGCCCAGATGCTCAAGGAAGTGGCCTCCAAGACTTCCGACATCGCCGGGGACGGAACCACGACTGCGACCGTGCTGGCGCAGTCGATCGTCCGCGAAGGCATGAAGTACGTGGCTGCAGGCATGAACCCGATGGACCTCAAGCGCGGCATCGACAAAGCGGTCGTGGCCACCGTCGACGAACTGAAAAAACTCTCGAAGCCCTGTTCGACCAGCAAGGAAATTGCCCAGGTCGGCGCGATCTCGGCCAACGCCGATGCGGACATCGGTGACATCATCGCCAAGGCGATGGACAAGGTTGGCAAGGAAGGCGTGATCACTGTCGAAGACGGCAAATCCCTGAACAACGAACTCGACGTCGTCGAGGGCATGCAGTTCGATCGTGGCTACCTGAGCCCCTACTTCATCAACAACAACGAAAAACAGAACGCGATTCTGGAAAACCCGTTCATCCTGATCTTCGACAAGAAAATCTCGAACATCCGTGATTTGCTGCCGATTCTCGAACAGGTCGCCAAGTCCAGCCGCCCGCTGTTGATCGTCGCTGAAGATGTCGATGGAGAAGCACTCGCCACCCTGGTGGTCAACAACATCCGCGGCATCCTCAAGACTTGTGCCGTCAAGGCACCAGGCTTTGGCGACCGCCGCAAGGCGATGCTCGAAGACATTGCGATCCTGAGCGGCGGCCAGGTGATTGCCGAAGAAGTCGGCCTGACCCTGGAAAAAGCCACCCTGGCGGACCTCGGCCAGGCCAAGCGCATCGAAATCGGCAAGGAAAACACGACGATCATCGACGGCGCTGGAGTCAGCGCGAACATCGAGGCGCGTGTCAAGCAGATTCGTGCGCAGATCGAGACCGCCACCAGCGACTACGACAAGGAGAAACTGCAGGAACGGGTCGCCAAACTCGCAGGAGGCGTCGCCCTGATCAAGGTGGGTGCCGCTACCGAAGTCGAGATGAAGGAGAAAAAGGCACGCGTCGAGGACGCGCTGCACGCCACTCGTGCCGCGGTTGAGGAAGGAATCGTTCCTGGCGGCGGCGTCGCCCTGCTGCGTTCCCGCCTGGCACTCGCGTCGCTCAAGGGTGATAACCACGACCAGGAAGCCGGGATCAAGATCGTTTTACGCGCCATGGAGCAGCCGCTGCGCGAAATCGTCGCCAATGCCGGCGACGAACCGTCCGTCGTGGTCAATGCCGTGCTTCAGGGTACCGGTAATTTCGGTTATAACGCCGCCACCGGTGAGTACGGCGACCTGGTTGAAATGGGCGTTCTCGATCCAACCAAGGTCACGCGTACGGCACTGCAAAATGCGGCTTCGATCGCCGGCCTGATGCTCACCACCGACTGCCTGGTCGCCGAACTGGCTGAGGAAAAGCCGGCGGCCATGGGCGGCGGCATGGGTGGTGGTATGGGTGGCATGGGTGGTATGGGTGGTATGGACATGTAATGTCCGCAGAACCCGGAGCCATCGTCGATGAAAAAACCCCGCTTCGGCGGGGTTTTTTGTTGAAGTCTAAAATGGGGAACTATCGTTCCTTGCTTTCCAGCGCCGATTTGTTGATGTCGATCTTGTAGCGCAGGCGTAGTCCGGCAAGGTAGGCCGCAAAATCCTCTTGCCCGAGGATCGTGCTGTATTCACCCTGCAAGGCCTTGCGCCGGTTGTCGTCCACCTTTTCCGGATGGCTGACCGCCGTAATCTTGTAGAGTGCGTAGCCTCCGCCTCCCAGATCCGCACCCACGTAGGCTGGCAGCCGGCGGACGTCGGCTCTAAAGATCGCCTTCAGCGATGCTACCGGCAACTGACGGGCGTCCTGCCTGGAAACGTTTCTGAGCGGCGCCCAGGCAAGCTTGTCCTCCGCCCCCTGCTGCAATTCGCGGAGCTTGGACTCGCCCGCTGCACGGGCCAATGCGGCCTCTTCCTCAGCCTTGAGCCGCGCTTCAATTTCAGTCTTGACGGCTGCCATGGGCTGCGTGGTCGCTGGCCGATATTCGATCACCCGTGCGGCCAGAAGCGTATTTGGGGCAACCTCGACCGCTTCGGTATTCCGTTTCTTCTTCAGTGATTCTTCCGAAAACACCGAGGCCAGCACTTTCTGGTTACCCAGTTGGCCCAGGCCAGCCAACATCTCCGGAGAGGGACTGCGCGGCAACCAGCCGGATTGCTGGATTTTCAGCTTGAACTTCTCGGCAGCCGGCTGCAGGCTGTCCGGCTGCTCGTAGACCATGTTGCTGAAGGTCTCGGCCGCCTCGGCAAACTGTCGTGAGGCCGCTTGCCGCCGCAGTTCATCTTCGATCTCCGAGCGTGCGTCGGCAAGCGAACGCAACTTGCCCGGCTTGATTTCGGTCAGCCTGATAATGTGATAGCCGAATTCGGACTGCACCAGACCGGAAAGCTCATTTTCCCGCAGTCCAAACACACTATCCTCGAATGGCTTGACCATCATGCCGCGCCCAAAAAAACCAAGATCGCCCCCTTTTTCAGCAGATCCGGGATCCTGCGAATGCTGCCTGGCCAGTTCGGCAAATCTCGCCGGCGACTTCTGGACTTCCTTCAGCACCTCTTCCGCCTTGGCGCGTGCTTTTTCCCGGTCCATGTCGCCGCTCGCGAGAATCAGGATATGGCTGGCTCGCCTCTCTTCGGCTTGCTGGTAACGATCCTGATGGCCCTCGTACCAGGCAATCACTTCGCCATCGCCAGGCTTGACCTGCGCCAGCAATCCTTCGAGAGACAGGACCACGTACTCGACCCTGGCTTGTTCCGCCACTTCAAAGCGTTTCAGGTTCTGTGCATAGTATTTCTCGATGGCCGGCAGCGTGATCTTCACCTGCTCGGAAAATTGCTCCGGAGCGAATCGCCACTCGGCAATCTGCCGCTCTTCGGTCTGTATGCGCAGCAGTTTATCGACCACCTTGTTGCCCGCCATACCGGTCTCCCCAAGTGCGCCGACCAATTGCTGCAGCGTGAGATCCTGTCGCATCTGCGCTTCGAATTGCGCTTGTGACATACCCTGGGCGGCAAGCGCCGCCTGATAGCGAGCCATCGAAAATTGACCATTTTCCTGCAAGGCAGGGATCTTGCCGATGGCATCCCGAAGCAGGCTATCGCTGGCACCCAGTCGTCCTTGCGAGGCCTCAAGGAGAAGCAGGCGCTGATCCACCAGCGAATTGAGAACCGCCAGCCTGGCTTCCGGCGTATTCATCGATTCCGGACGGAAACTGGCGCCCAGTACCTGCCGCAGGCGATCCTGCTGGGCGCGCCAGGCTTGATCGAACTGCGGCAGGGTGATCTTGGTGTCACCCACACTAGCCAGATCGGCCCCCGCCCCGGTGTTGCGCACGTATGAGTCAATGCCCCAGAAGGCAAAAGGCAGGGTGATCAAGGCAAGGAATATCTGAACAACTCTCTTGTTGTTGCGAACGGCGTCAAAGAACATGGGGGGTAGCTCGCTAACTCACTGGAACGTTGAAGCAAAAAAAGGCGAACTTGCGTTCGCCTTTCGGCTGTGGCGGAGTGGACGGGACTCGAACCCGCGACCCCCGGCGTGACAGGCCGGTATTCTAACCAACTGAACTACCACTCCCGAACGCTCTGCAACACCGTTCTTCCTGGTGGGTGCTGACGGGCTCGAACCGCCGACATCCAGCTTGTAAGGCTAGCGCTCTACCAACTGAGCTAAGCACCCTTCGTGTGACCAACGCATGAAAACCCGAGTCTACCGCATCCGTCGCGACTTGGCCAGACCAAAACCTGCCTCCATCACCATGGATCAGTGGGCCAGACAAAGCGATGCGCGCGCCAGCCGACAGGCTGGCGCCGATGTTCAATGCGTGAGGACGGTGGCCACACTCTCCGGAGTGGGCGCTGCAACCGGTGGGGTAGCCGGCTCCTCGACCGACGCGGGCTCGGGTTTGCGCTCAAGCGCATGCTCGAAGACTTGGTCAATCCACTTGACCGGTATGATCTCCAGCTTGTTCTTGATGTTGTCCGGAATCTCGGCCAGATCCCTGACGTTCTCCTCCGGAATCAACACTCTGGCCAGGCCACCGCGAACGGCTGCCAGCAGTTTTTCCTTGAGTCCGCCAATCGGCAGGACCTCGCCACGCAGAGTAATCTCGCCCGTCATCGCGACATCGCAACAGACCGGAATACCCGTGAGGACGGAAACCAGCGCCGTACAAATCCCGACCCCCGCTGACGGCCCATCCTTCGGGATGGCTCCTTCCGGAAGGTGAATATGAATATCGCTTTTCTGATAAAAATCAAGATCAATGCCAAGCGACTGCGCGCGCTTGCGCACCACCGACAGAGCCGCCTGAACCGACTCCTGCATGACCTCACCGAGTTTGCCGGTGGTCGTCGTCTTGCCCTTGCCTGGCAGGACCACCGACTCAATGGTCAGCAGTTCGCCACCGACTTCGGTCCAGGCCAGGCCCGTCACCTGCCCCACCTGGTTTTCGCGCTCGGCAACACCATAGTTGAAACGACGCACCCCCAGGAATTTGTCGAGATTGCGCGCACTGACGGCAACCTTCCCCTGGCTTTTTCTGAGCAGTAGCGTCTTCACCACCTTGCGACAGATCTTGGAGATGTCGCGTTCAAGCGATCGCACCCCCGCCTCACGCGTGTAGTAGCGAACGATGTCACGCAAGGCGCTTTCCGCCATCATCAGTTCGGTGGTCTTCAGGCCGTTGTTCTTCATCTGCTTGGGGACCAGATAACGCTGGGCAATATTGACCTTCTCGTCCTCCGTATAACCGGAAAGCCGGATCACTTCCATACGATCCAGCAAAGGCGCCGGGATATTCAGCGTATTGGCGGTCGCGACGAACATCACCTCCGACAGATCGTACTCGACTTCAACATAGTGATCGACGAAGGTTGAATTCTGCTCGGGATCGAGAACCTCGAGCAGCGCCGAACTCGGATCGCCCCGGAAATCCTGGCCCATCTTGTCGACTTCGTCGAGCAGGAAAAGCGGGTTCTTGACACCGATCTTGCTCATGTTCTGCAGAATCTTGCCCGGCATCGAGCCAATATAGGTCCGGCGATGACCACGGACTTCGGCCTCGTCGCGTACGCCGCCGAGGCTCATGCGAACGAACTTGCGACCGGTTGCGCGCGCGATCGACTGTCCAAGCGAAGTCTTGCCGACCCCCGGAGGACCCACCAGGCACAGAATCGGCGCCTTGAGGCGTTCGACCCGCTGTTGCACGGCCAGATACTCGATGATGCGTTCCTTGACCTTTTCCAGACCCCAGTGATCGGTGTCGAGAATCTTGCCGGCGGCAGCGAGATCCTTGCTGATGCGCGTCCGCTTGCGCCACGGCAGACCGATCAGCGTCTCGATGAAATTACGCACCACCGTCGCTTCCGCCGACATCGGCGACATCAGCCGGAGCTTCCTGAATTCCGCCAATGCCTTGGCAAGTCCTTCCTTGCTCATTCCGGCGGTCTTGATCTTCTTGTCCAGTTCCTCCAGATCGGCACCTTCCTCACCTTCACCGAGTTCCTTCTGGATCGCCTTCACCTGCTCGTTGAGGTAATACTCGCGCTGACTCTTCTCCATCTGGCGCTTGACGCGACCGCGAATGCGTTTCTCGACCTGCAGGATGTCGATCTCGGATTCGAGTTGTGCCAGCAGACGCTCGATGCGTGCGCGGATATCGAACATTTCGAGAACTTCCTGCTTCTGCTCGAGCTTCAGGGGCAAATGCGCGGCAATGGTATCGGCAAGACGCCCGGCATCCTCGATGCCCGCGATCGAAGTCAGGATCTCCGGCGGAATCTTCTTGTTGAGCTTGACGTACTGGTCGAATTGACCGATCACCGCACGGCGCAGGGCCTCGACTTCATGATTCAGACCCTCGTCAGCGACCACCGGACGCACGCCCGCGAAAAACATTTCCTCGCGAGCATTGATGGCCTCCAAACGAGCGCGCTGCGCCCCTTCGACCAGCACCTTCACGGTGCCGTCGGGCAGCTTCAACATTTGCAGAATATTGGCCACGCAGCCAACAACGTACAGATCGTCGGCTTCCGGATCATCCTTGACCGCGGACTTCTGGGCCACCAGGAGGATGCTTTTGCCGGCCTCCATGGCCACTTCAAGCGCCTTGATCGACTTCGGACGCCCGACAAACAGTGGAATCACCATGTGCGGAAAAACCACTACATCGCGTAGGGGAAGCAGGGGTAATTCCACTGGCTCGGCTGACAGCTTGGGGGTTGCAGACATCGATTGTGCCCTTCAGGTGAGAGTTCAAGCCCCGAGATGGTGACAAGAACCTATATTTCAAGCCGCACAGGAAGCGGCCAGCACATCAGTTGCCGCCAGAAACCTTCGGCTGATCAGCATAGATCAGGATGGGCTGCGCGTCACCAACGATCACGTTCTCGTCGATAACCACCTCTGAGACATTCTCCATTCCGGGAAGTTCGTACATGGTATCCAGCAACACCGCCTCAAGAATCGACCGCAGGCCACGCGCACCGGTCTTGCGTTCAAGCGCTTTCTTGGCAATGGCCTGCATCGCCACGGGACGGATTTCGAGCGCCACCCCTTCCATCGCGAACAGCTTCTGGTATTGCTTCACCAGCGCATTCTTGGGTTCGACCAGGATTTGCACCAGCGCTGCTGTCGACAATTCCTCAAGCGTGGCAAGCACCGGCAAGCGCCCGATCAGTTCCGGAATCAGGCCAAACTTGATCAGATCCTCGGGTTCGACGGTACGCAACACCTCACCGACCGCTTTCTTGTTATCCTTGCTTTTCACTTCGGCGCCAAAGCCCATACCACCGCGTTCGGATCGATTGCGAATGACCTTTTCGAGACCGTCGAAGGCACCGCCACAAATGAACAGGATGTTGGTGGTATCCACCTGCACGAAGTCCTGGTTCGGATGCTTCCTCCCACCCTGTGGCGGGACAGAAGCGATCGTCCCTTCGATCAGCTTGAGCAGTGCCTGTTGCACACCCTCGCCCGAAACGTCACGGGTGATCGAAGGATTGTCGGACTTGCGCGAAATTTTGTCGATTTCGTCGATGTAGACGATACCGCGTTGTGCCTTTTCGGTATCGTAATCCGCCTTCTGAAGCAACTTCTGAATGATGTTCTCGACATCCTCGCCGACATAGCCGGCTTCGGTCAATGTCGTCGCATCGGCCATCACGAAAGGCACGTCAAGCATGCGCGCCAGCGTCTGCGCGAGCAGTGTCTTGCCCGATCCGGTAGGGCCGATGAGCAGGATGTTGCTCTTGGCGAGTTCAATTTCGTCCCGGCCCTTGCCAAAATGACGCAACCTTTTGTAGTGGTTATAAACGGCCACCGACAGGATGCGTTTGGCCGGATCCTGACCGATCACATATTGATCGAGGAGCGCCGAGATTTCCTTGGGTGTCGGCAGATCGCTGTTTGCACCCTTGCCGCCTGGCTCGCTGGCGATTTCATCACGCACGATATCGTTGCAAAGCTCGATGCATTCATCACAAATGAATACCGACGGCCCGGCAATGAGCTTCTTCACCTCATGCTGGCTCTTGCCGCAGAACGAGCAGTAAAGGAGTTTTTCAGTGCCACTTTTCTTTTCCGTCATTCGACCTACCTCACTGTCAAGCCTGATGTCGGCTGCCCGGATGCGAGATCAAATCGCTTCCCGATTGGTCAGCACCTTGTCGATCAGACCGTATTCTGCCGCTTCCTGCGCAGAAAGGAAATTGTCGCGATCAGTATCGCGTTCAATGCGCTCAATCGCCTGGCCCGTGTGATGAGCCATCAGGTCGTTGAGTTTGGCACGCAAGGAAAGAATTTCCTTGGCGTGAATCGCGATGTCCGACGCCTGTCCCTGAAACCCCCCCATGGGCTGGTGAATCATCACTCGCGAATTGGGCAGGGCAAAACGCTTGCCATGGGCACCTGCTGCGAGCAGAAAAGCCCCCATTGAGCAGGCCTGCCCCATACACAGGGTCGATACGTCAGGCTTGATGAACTGCATGGTGTCGTAAATGGAAAGGCCGGCCGACACTGCACCGCCAGGAGAGTTGATATAGAAATGGATGTCCTTGTCCGGATTCTCGGCTTCCAGAAAAAGAAGCTGCGCCACCACCAGATTCGCGGTCACGTCGTTAACCGGGCCAACCAGAAAAATCACCCGCTCCTTCAGCAATCGCGAGTAGATGTCGTATGCCCGTTCGCCACGACCACTCTGCTCGACCACCATCGGAACCAGGCCCAGCGCCTGCGGATTCCAGGGGTTTGTGTAGTCAATGCTCATTTCGTTTCCTCTACTCCGAGAATCGTGTCTATTCAGGACCACCGGATCAGGACTGCTGCCCCATCAATTCAGCAAAGGCAATCGGCTTGTCGACCACCATCACCTTCGCCAGCGCCCAGTCCACCACGTTGGCCTCGATCGCCGCAGCCTCGAAGTCGGCAAGGCGCTCCGGCTGTGCGTAATGCCAACGGACCACCTCTTCCGGATGTTCATAACTTTGCGCCACTTCCTCGACCATCGCCCGCACCTGCTGTGGCCTGGCCTCCAGTCCATACTGTTTGACGATCTCGGAAAGAATTAGGCCAAGACCGACCCGTTGCCTGGCTTGATCGGCAAACCACTCGGGCTGCATCGGCATCTCATTGACCTTCAAGCCGCGCCGCTCCATATTCTGACGGGTCGACTGCATCAAATGCTCGCTCTCTCGGTGGATCAGCCCCCCCGGCACCTCGACGGGGTTGGCCTGCAATAGCGCATCCATCACCTGGCTGCGAATTCTTGCCTGCAGCCGGTTTCTGACCTCGCGCTTGAGATTGTCCTCGATCTCGGCACGCATTTTGACAAGATCGCCATCTTCAACACCAAGGGCCCTGGCAAAGTCGGCGTCCACCTCCGGGAGTACCGGTTCGCCCACTTCCTTGACGGAGATGTCGAAAGTCACCGACTGCCCTGCCAGTTCCTTGGAGAAATATTCGGCAGGAAAGGTCATGTCGAAAGATTTGGCTTCGCCTGGACGTGTCCCGATGACCGCGCTTTCAAAGTCGGACAGCATCTTGCCTTCGCCAAGCACAAAACGGTAATCCTTGCCCTGACCACCGGCAAATGGCTGACCATCCCGCTTCCCGAGGAAGTCGATACTCACCTGGTCGGCCTTTGCGGCGGCACGATCGACCGGCTCGTAACGAACGCGCTGCTTGCGCAGGATTTCGATCGTCCTGTCGATTTCGGTCGGACCGACGACAAGCACCGGGCGTTCGATTTCCACGCCCTCCAGATCGCGCAGCACAATTTCCGGATAGACCTCGAAGATCGCCGAGAATTCGAGATGCGTCGGGTTGTCGCTGTTTTTCGCTTCGATCTTTGGAACGCCCGCAACGCGCAGCTTTTGCGCAGTGACGGCGGCGCTGAACAGTTGCGCAAGTGCCTCGGTCAAGGCCTCTTGACGAGCCTGCTGGCCATATTGCAGGCGGGCGATGTTTGCCGGCACCTTGCCTGGCCGGAAACCCGGCATCTTCATGTTCCTGCTGAGGCGCTTGAGGCGCTGGTCAACGTCCTTTTCGAAGTCAGCAATGCTTAACGACAGGTCAACACGGCGCTCAAGAGCGCTCACAGCCGGGGTGCCTGAGGTTAATTCGTCAGAAATAACAGCGTTCGTTTCCATTAAGAATCCTTGTGATTCGGGCTGAAAGATGACCGGCACCTGACCCGGTCGGAAGAACCCTCGCCGGCAAAAAATACTGTGCTGGCAGCCAGAGCAAAGGCTTTAAAAATCATCCTGCTGTTCGAGCAATCGTTCGGAGTCAGGAGACTTCACGGTGCAAAGGGTCTTCAAGAGCATTCGCCAAGCATCCGAAACATCCGCAAGTTGCGCACATCCAAAACGCCACCCGCTTCGCTTCTGCGTCCCTGTCCGCGCGCCAATGGCGTCTCCGCGCACGGAAAGCGAGCGATTCTACAGCAATATTGGACGACTCGAAACATCGCCGTGCAGCCAGGGCCCTGGATACCTGCCGAGCACGAGCAACCTGCCATGGCCCGCAAAACGAGTGCTGCGCAGGTGTCCAAGATCGGTTTGTGCAGACTACTTCACCGCTTGTCTTCAGCCGCATGCACATACTCCGACCGCGAGGCAATACGCGCTGCAGAAACATCTGAAATATCGTATCGTGAGCGCCGCTCGCCGCTGGCCTGCAGATCCTGTGCCCGGTGCGTGTAAGGAAAGCCAGCGACCTCCCGACCCATGCCGACAAACCACCGGAGAATGAAAGTCATGCACGCCACCCTGCCCCTTCTCACGACCACCACTTTCCCGGCTTTGACCCGGCGTTCGGTGGAAACGGTCCAGGCCAACCTCGGCTATCGTTGTAATCAGAGCTGTCTACATTGCCATGTCAATGCCGGTCCACAGCGCAGGGAGGAAATGACTGCAGAAACGATCGATGCGCTGCTCGCCTTCATCAGTGCCAGCCCCGAAGTCGGGACGCTGGACCTGACAGGTGGCGCGCCCGAGTTAAACCCGCATTTCCGCCGCCTGGTCATCGCCGGCCGCGAACGCGGCCTGCGAGTCATTGACCGCTGCAACCTGACAATCCTGGAGGAAGCCGATCATGCGGATCTGGCCGACTTTCTGGCCCGGCATCGTGTCGAGGTGATCGCTTCGCTGCCCTGCTATCTGGAGGAGAACGTCGATCGGCAGCGCGGCAAGGGCACCTTCGAAGCGAGCATCAAGGGCTTGCGACGCCTCAATGCGCTGGGTTATGGCGTGCCGGACAGCGGCCTGATCCTGAATCTGGTCTTCAATCCGCAGGGGCCCACGCTACCGCCGCCGCAAGGACCGCTGGCCGTCGCCTATCGTGCCCACCTCGGAAACGAATTCGGCATCGTTTTCAACGAGTTGTTCACACTGACCAATATGCCGATCCAGCGCTTCGGATCAATGCTGGTCTCGAAGGGCCAGTTCAACAGTTACATGCAGCTATTGCGCAGCGCACACCGGGAAGAGAACATCGAGCAGGTCATGTGTCACAACCTGCTGTCAATCGACTGGCAGGGCTACCTTTATGATTGCGACTTCAACCAGCAGCTCGGTTTGCCGATGACCGGAAGCGGTCGCCGGCGCCTGCACATCACCGAGGTACAGGCGGCCTCGCTCGACGGATATCCGATCCAGGTGGCCAACCACTGCTATGGCTGCACAGCAGGCCAAGGATCAAGTTGCGGCGGCGCCCTGGGTGGCGAGACGGCCGCGGCACCGACCTGCGGAGCCTGATTGCGGCGGACAGACCGCTGCAGCCGTCAGCCAGGCAAGCGCGCTACCGACATGACGAAAGGAGATCAAAACCATGAGCATCCAGCCCCTCGACGGCATCAAGGCGTGCGTATTCGACGCCTACGGCACGCTCTTCGACTTCAACAGTGCAGCGCTCGCGGCCAGCGACGAGATCGGTGACAACTGGCAGCGCCTTTCCGAACTGTGGCGCCAGAAGCAATTGCAATACACCTGGCTGCGCGGACTCGCCGGCCGACACGCAGACTTCTGGCAAGTCACTGGCGATGCGCTCGATTTTGCCCTGAATACCCTTGGCATCGACCGGCCCGGCCTGCGGGAACGACTGATGGACCTTTATCTGCATCTCGGATGCTATGCCGAGGTTCCCGAAACGTTGCGCCGGCTACAGGCAGCGGGAATGAGGCTGGCGATTCTCTCGAACGGCACGCCGGCGATGCTCGCGACGGTGGTCTGCCACAGCGGCCTGGAGAATGTCTTCGATGCTGTGCTCTCGGTTGAGGAAGTGGGCGTCTTCAAGCCACACCCGGCAGTCTACGCGCTGGCCTGCGAACGCCTGCAATTGGCCCCGACGGCGATCTGCTTCCTTTCGTCGAATGCCTGGGATGCCTATTCGGCCAAGGCTAGCGGCCTGCGAGTCCTGTGGTGCAACCGCTTCGGACAGGCGCCGGAACGGATTCCCGAGACACCCGATGGCGAGATCAAGGATCTCTCTGCCCTACCGGCGATACTGTTTCCTCACCCGCCCGCGGGCGAGAGTCGATCGGGGAATCGCTGACGCGACCTGCACCTTAACGACTCATTCACGCGATCGCAGCGAACGATCGGCTTTCCCTGGCATTGTCAGCGACAGCAACAGCAGGAAACAGCCAACGACGGTTGCGGCCATGCCGCCCTGCAGGACGGTTGCGAGTTGAAACGTTCCCAGGTAGTAATTGCCGGCCAAACGCAGGACTCCGGCGGTGATGCACAGCAGCAGGCCACCGATGCCGGCGACACGTCCCGACAGGAGCAGAAAGGCATCCATTTCTCACCTCATTGCATAACGCAAAATATGATTTTCGGCTGTTTCTGGAACAGCGGTACGACATCAGGGCCAACGCCGATCAGGCGAGGCAACGAATAGCCAGCAGTGTAGGCGAAATTGCCGGGTCCGGACAGGCCAGTGTGACCGGGGGTGCGAACGAAAGTGTTGGACGGATACCTGACTCCCCTCCTCCGCGAGGGGGGAGGGGCGATCACCGATGCCAACGTCTCTTCATCGGACAAAGGACTCCGACCAACACGTTCAGTCGTACCCGTGGCCGGGCCTGATCATCCTGACGAGACGCCCGCAGGAAGGACCTCCCGGTCGGAGCAGGTCCGATATCCAATAGACTCTTCGGCTCACCATTCCAGGAGGACACCATGCTCGCTGCCCTGACCCAACTGCTGCTCTTTCAGCTCGCCGGCGAAGTCATCGCCCGAGGCATCAACCTGCCGCTTCCGGGTCCGGTGCTCGGAATGGTTTTCCTCTTCTTCGCGCTCATGCTGCGCGGCGGCCCTGGCCAGGAACTGCAGTCGACCGGCCAGAACCTGCTGCAACATCTCTCCCTGCTCTTTGTACCGGCCGGCACCGGCATCATGGTGCATCTGCACCGTGTTTCCGATGAGTGGCTGCCCCTGCTGCTCTCCCTGCTGATCAGCACTGTCGCCACCCTCGTTGTCACGGCGCTGGTGATGCGCCTTTGTCAGCGCCGGCGAACATCGACTGGAGAAACCCCATGAACCCGCAACTCGGCGAAATCTGGGTTTACCTGTCGGCCTCACCCCTGCTCGGTCTGAGCATGACCCTGCTGGCCTACCAGGGTGCGTTCTGGCTATACCAGCGCTCAGGTCAGAACCCTCTGGCCAACCCGGTGCTGATTGCAGTTTCGTTGCTGGTGCTGTTCCTGACCCTGACCGGGACACGCTACGAAACCTACTTCGCCGGCGCCCAGTTCGTCCATTTCCTGCTCGGCCCGGCCACGGTGGCGCTCGCCATTCCTCTCTACACCCAGTTCAAACGGATCCGGACGATGCTGCTACCCGTCATTGCCGGCCTGCTGGCGGGCAGCCTGACGGCAGTGGCATCGGCCGTGCTGATCGGCCGCTGGCTGGGTGCCAGCCTGCCGACACAGCTTTCGCTGGCACCCAAATCGGTGACCACACCGATTGCCATGGCCATCGCTGAACGGATCGGCGGCATTCCCTCGCTGACGGCCGTACTGGTGATCATGACCGGCGTGCTGGGTGCAGTTGGCGCCCGTACCATTTTCGACGCCATGAAGATCCACGACCCGGCCATTCGCGGCTTTGCCATCGGCGTGGCTTCGCACGGGATCGGCACGGCACGGGCCTTTCAGGTCAATGAGCAGAGCGGCGCCTTTGCGGCACTCGCCATGGGCCTCAATGGCGGGCTGACCGCCCTGCTGGTGCCCCTGATGGCAAGCTGGATCGGCAAAGGCTGACGGCGATCAATCGCATCCCGGCCCTTTCATTGCCCGTGCCAGTAACGGCGATACTCGGTTCGATACGCGGAAAGAACAGGCCTGCTGGCCAGCCTGATGCGCACCGCGCCATCCCGATCGGTGCGCCACACCTGGCTGCCGGAATAACGTTCAACGACCTCGGGGCGGGGGTGCTGATAGCGGTTTCGGTAACCGACGGGAATGATCACCGCACGCGCGCCGACGGCGGCGATGAAATCGGGCGTCGACGACGTACTGCTGCCGTGATGCGGCACCAGCAGCACGTCACTGCGCAACCGGGAAGCAGCCCGATCGAGCAGGGCCTGCTCGTCGCGCGCTTCGATGTCGGAGGTCAGCAGGACACTGGCGAAGGCGTTCTCGATCCGCAGAACGCAACTCATGTGGTTGGTCCTGGCAGTCTTGTGCTCGTAAGCAGCGGCTTCGGGATGCAGGATCGTGAAACGAACACCGTCCCACTCCCAGGCCTGCCCGGCCTGACAACGTTCGCCGGGCAGTTCGGGAAGCGACGACAGGGTACGCACGATCGGCACGGCTTCCTGCACGGCAACGACGCCACCCGAGTGGTCCTTGTCGCGATGGGTCACGATCAGCGAATCGAGCCGCCCGATTCCGCTGGCGCGCAGGTAGGGGACGATGATGCGTTGGCCGGCGTCCGACTCGGCGCTGTACAGCGGCCCGGTATCGTAGAGAAGATTGTGTTCGGCAGTACGCACAACGACCGCCAGTCCCTGGCCGACGTCGAGGACGTCCACCCAGGCATCACCCGCCGGTGGTCGTGCTGCCGGCCAGAGCAGCACTGGCAGCAGCAGACACAGGCCCAGCCAGCGTGCCGGGAAACCACGGGGCAACAATAGCCAGATCACCCCGAGCACCGCCACCAGCGTCGCTGCCAGCGGCGGTGCCGGCTGTTCCCAGACCGGCCAGATCGCCAGCCATTCGAGAAAACCCATCAAACCGGACAGCAGCCAGTGATCCAGGTAAAGCAGCGGTGGCCAGGGCAGGACCGCAAAGAGCAGCGCCAGCGGCGTGACCATGAAGCTGACCAGCGGGATCGCGAGCGCGTTGGCCAGCGGCGACACCAGCGAAAACTGCTGAAACATCAGCAGCAGCAGCGGCAGCGTCCCGAGGGTCACTGCCCACTGCGTCGCACCCCAGTTGGCAAGCACCCCTCGCCAGCCACGGGCAGCCCCCAGCCGGGCCGTGCCGACAAAAAAGAGCAGCCCGACAGCCGCGAAGGAAAGCCAGAATCCCGGCGCCAGCACCGCCCAGGGGTCGAGCAGCAGCACCGCCAGCAGCGCCAGCAGCAGGCTGCGGCTGGCGCCGAGATTGCGGCCCGACCACAGCGCCAGGGCGACGACGCTCAGCATGTAGACCGTCCGCTGTGCCGGTACGGCAAAACCGGCGAGCAGGGCGTAGCCGAAAGCCGTGAACCAGCCGGCAGCGATCGCCGCTTTCTGCGCCGGCAGAAAAAGCATCAGCCGCTCGCTGCGCCGCCACCACCAACCGACCAGACCGCCAAACAGCGCCGCCACCATCGTCACATGCAGGCCGGAGATCGACATCAGATGTGTCACTCCGGTTTGCCGGAACAAGCGCCACTGCGCTGCCGGGATCGCCTGCTCGTCGCCGATCGCCAGCGCAGCGAGAATGCCCACATACGGGGCCTCGGGCAAAACCCGAAAAAAGGCACTGCGAATATGGTCACGCCAACGCTCGATGACGTAGGCAGGCCGCAGCACAAAGTCGTCGAGACGCTGTGCCTCGGCGCGCGGACGCACATAGCCGGTGGCGCGCAGGCCACGCTCGAAGAGCCAGGCCTCATAATCGAAGCCATGCGGGTTGGCGTTGCCATGCGGGCGTTTGAGACGAACGGTGAAGCGCCAGCGCTCGGCCGGGCGAATCAGCGGAGCATCGCGCCATTCGTCTTCGCGCCCGCCGTGATACCAGGAAAGCATGATCCGCCGCGGCAGACGCGCGCCGGGCGTTGCCACCGCCTCGACGTCGAATTCGCAGCGTTCACCGCGCTCGAAGGCATGCGGCAGCGCCGCGACGACGCCAACGACCTGCACATCACGCCCCTCCCACTCGACCGGGAGCTGATTCAGCAATCGCTGCTCGGCGAGCAGTGCCGCCCAGGCCAGGCCCAGTATGGCACAGGCGATGGCCGTGGCAATTCGTCCCGGTGCATGCTGCCAGCGGCCACTGCAGAGCAGCAGCAAAGCTCCGCCGGTCAGCAATCCAGCGACGAGCGACGACGCCGGCAGACTCTCCTGAAGCTGCAGGCAGCCGACACCGAGGGCAAAAGCAAGAATGTTGCCGCGCATGACGAATTAGGCGATCTCACGAATCGCGGTAGCACGTGTCATCGTGTCACGGTCGGCCCCAGCCCGATACGATTCAAGCTCGTGCCGCGACCAGGGGTTAATATGAAAGTCGCGCCAGCGACTCGCGAATCTCCCTTCTCCCGCGCGCGGGAGAAGGGCCGGGGATGAGGGAAACGGTCATGACTTTCATCATCCGGGGTATCTCGACAGTCATGACCGTTAGCAGTCGAAGCTCGTCTCCGCTAGCTCGGG
This sequence comes from Accumulibacter sp., assembly GCF_036625275.1. Taxonomy (GTDB): domain Bacteria; phylum Pseudomonadota; class Gammaproteobacteria; order Burkholderiales; family Rhodocyclaceae; genus Accumulibacter. Next base: position 16,792 of record NZ_JAZKUD010000040.1, on the reverse strand, counting down.
GTTCGGGCGGCGGCGGGGTTTCCCGCCCCTACGAAGCTCAGCCCAGCCTGAAGCGCCGCACTTCTGCTTCGAGACTTTCCGAGAGACGTTCGAGCTGCGCCGCCGTGGCGGCGTTGCCGGCAACGGCGGCGCAGTTCTCTTCGGCCATGCGCGCGACCTGCTCGACATGGCTTGCAATCTCGGTGCTGGCGACGCTTTGCTCGCGCAGCGCATGCGAGATGTCGGCCACCTTTTCCACCACCTGCCGCGCATTACCGCCAATTTCGTTGATCGACTCGCCCGCCTGGGTGGCCAGCGCGACGCCCTCCGCCACCCGGCTGACCCCCTGGCTCATGCTCGCCACCGCGTCGCGCGTGCCGCTCTGAATCGACGCAATCATCGTCGAAATCTCCTGCGTTGAACGAGCCGTCCGCTCAGCCAGCTTGCGCACTTCGTCGGCCACCACCGCGAAACCGCGCCCCGATTCGCCGGCACGCGCCGCCTCGATGGCCGCGTTGAGCGCCAGCAGGTTGGTCTGGTCGGCAATTTCCTTGATCACATTGACGATCGCCGAGATTCGTTCCGAGCGACCACCCAGCTCGGCGACGATCGCCGCCGACTGGTTGACCACCTCGGCGATCCGCTCGATCTCGCGGACGACATTGCCGACTACGCGACTGCCGTCAGCGGACAACTCGCCGGCCCGGCTGGAAATCCGATTGGCATCCTGTGCGTTGGTCGACAACTGTTCGATCCCTGAGCGCATCTGGTCGATCGCGCCGGCCATGTTTGACGCTGCCGCGCTCTGTTGCTCGCTGCTGCCATTGATCTGCGCGGCCGACCTGGCCAGCTTCTTGGTCGCACCGAGCACTTCGCTGGCACCGTGGTGGACATTCTCGATCAGGCCGCGGAATGCGCTCACCATCTCGTTGAGGCTGTCACCGACGAGTTTCAGTTCGTCGCGTGTGCCCAGGTCGACACGCACATTGAGATCGCCGGTGGCGATCGTGCGCGCATCGTCGGCAAGGCGATCGATGCTGCCAATGGTCGCGTAAAACAGGCCGATCGACACATACGCGTAGAGCAGCAGGATCAGCACCGACACCGCAATACTCGTGGACAGCTCACGCTGCGCGCGCTCGATGCGGCGCTGCACCAGCTTCTGGAGCGTCGGGAACAGCGTCTCGAACATCTCCTGGTAGCCCTTTTCGATCGATACCGTGGTCAGCGCAAAATAGTCGTCGGGAAGCGTTGCGTAGGTCCCCGAGAGGATGTCCTGGTTCACCAGCGCGCTGACTTTCTGGGCCGCCCCGCTCATGTCGGTGATCGAAGCCTGCAGCGCGGCCTGCAGGTCGGGATTGTAGCGCGCAGTCTTTTCAAGATTGCGGCGCAACGAATCGACCGAAGCATTCAGTCCGGACAGCAGGACCGTGAATTCGAGCTGTTGTGAGGGCACCAGCGGGATTTTCCGGGTCAGCACGCCAGTCCCCAGCGCCCGCAACTGGCCCATGCGCTCGATCGCCAGGGGCGATTTGTCGACCAGCGTATCGATCAGGTAAGCAGAATCAATATCCGGGTCATTGGTCAGCGTGTACTCGTCACTGACCAGCGCCTGGAAGGTCAGGAGATCGTCGATCAGTCGATTGTGTGCCTCGACATTCTCGCGCGGGATCAGGTCGAGCCCCTCCTTCTCGATGGCGGTCCAGGCTTCGATGATTTTTTTCCAGGCCGCGCTCGCTGCGAATTCCGGTGTCAGTCTGGCGTCAACGGCCTTCAAGGCGGAGTGCACCTCCTTTTCCCGGGCAGCGCGCTGGTCCTTCATCGCCTCGTTGCCGCCGAGCACGCCCGCAGAGAGACCGCGATGGACCTGCAGGTGCTGGACCATGCGGGCGAGCGGCTTGATCACTTCGATCCCGGCCAGTTCCCGCTGCGAACTGTCGATCACCCGGTGCAGGCTCTGGTAGAGGTTCAGCAGCAGCACGGCGATCGCCAGCAGCGCCAGTACCCCCATGATCGCAAACTTTTTCGTATAGCCGACGCGGTTGAGCAGCGTGATGACCGGGGCAAACAAGGTTTTCATGGGCAGCCACCTCCGGATTATTACAAAATCATAAATTCCAGTCGTCGGCAACCGGTGCCGGAACCTGAGACATGCGTCGGGCGGAATGCAGGCTGCCGTCGCGCAGCGTCAGAATGCGCTCGGCACGCTCGGCAAGCGCCGGGTCGTGGGTGACGATCACGAAACTCGTCTGCCGCGAACGGTTGAGCGCCAGCATCAGCTCGAAAACGCTGGCAGCGGTCTGCCGATCGAGATTGCCGGTCGGCTCGTCGGCGAGCACGCAGGCCGGTTCGGTGACCAGTGCGCGCGCGATCGCCGCCCGCTGCCGCTCGCCGCCCGACAGCTCCGACGGCGTGTGCCGCAAGCGGTGCCCGAGTCCGACCTCGCCGAGCACGAGCGCCGCACGCGCTTCCGCCTCGGCTTTCGGCATGCGCCGGATGTACAGCGGCATGGCGACGTTCTCCAGCGCGCTGAACTCGGCGAGCAGGTGATGAAACTGATAGACGAAACCCAGGTGGCGATTGCGCAGGTTGCCGCGCTGTGCCTCGTCGATGCGGTTCAGGTCGTTCCCCATCAACTGCACCTCGCCGGCGTCGGCGGCGTCGAGACCACCGAGCAGATGCAGCAGCGTGCTCTTGCCCGAACCCGAAGCACCGACGATCGCCACCCGTTCGCCAGCCCGGATTTCGAGATCGACACCGAGCAGCACCGGGACTTTGCTGTCGCCCTGCTGATAGATCTTGCGCAAGCCCTGACAGGCCAGAACCCGTTCACTCATAACGCAGCGCTTCCGCAGGATTGACGCGTGCTGCGCGCCAGCTTGGGTAGATCGTCGCCACGAGCGCCAGCAGGAAAGCAACGCCGGTAATCGTCGTCACGTCGCCCCACTGCAGCTCCGAGGGCAGATTGGAAATGTAATACACCTCCTTGGCGAGAAACTGTGTGCCGAGCAGTCGCTCGATGAACGGCACCACGACATCGACGTTGAGCGCCAGGGCGACACCGCCGGCGACACCGAGGCCGAGGCCGATGCAACCGATCAGCGCCCCCTGCACGATGAACACCACCATGATGCTCGCCGGACTGGCGCCGAGCGTGCGCAGGATGGCAATGTCCGACTGCTTGTCGGTAACCGCCATGACCAGTGTCGAAACGATGTTGAAAGCGGCCACGGCAACGATCAGCGAGAGGATGATGAACATCATGTTCTTTTCGATCTGCACGGCGCGAAAGAAATTGGCGTGGCTGCGCGTCCAGTCGCTGATGAAGGCATGGGTATCGAGCCTGCCGGCCAGCGAACGCGCCACCCGTGGTGCGACGAAGAGGTCGTCGAGTTTCAGGCGCACGCCGGAAACCCGGTCATCCATGCGGTACAGGCGTTGCGCATCGGCCAGGTGGATCAACGCCAGACCGCTGTCGTACTCGTACATGCCGACCTCGAACAGACCGACGACATGGAAAGTCTTCAGACGCGGCACTACGCCGGCCGGGGTCACCACGCCCTGCGGTGCGATCAGCGTCACCCGGTCGCCGACGAAAACGCCGAGCGCGCGCGCCAGCTCCGAACCAAGGATGATGTTGAAGAGATCCGGCTGCAGGGCGTCGAGGCGACCACTTTTCATGTGCGGTCGGAAGTCTGCAACCCGGTCCTCGAGATCCGGCAGGATGCCGCGCACCAACGCACCGCGCACCGACTGCCCGTAGGCGAGCATCCCTTGCGCCTGTACGAAGGGCGCGGCGGCAAGCACCTGTGGCTGTCCGGCAGCCTGCTTCGCGACCGCTTCCCAGCCGGCCATTTCGCCACTGACGCCGGTAATCTCGACATGCGAGACGACGGCGAGAATGCGCGACCGCAATTCGGTCTGAAAACCGTTCATCACCGACAGCACGACGATCAGTGCCGCAACACCCAGCGCGATACCGCACATCGAGATCAGCGAGATGAAGGAAATGAAATGGTTGTGCTTCTTGGCGCGCGTATAGCGCAAGCCGATCAGCAACTCATAGGGCAGGGCCATCAGCGGCAAAAACTCATCTCAAGGAACCGTTCGAAGCGCCAAAACGGCAAAGGCGCTATGCTACACTTTTCCGACAATGGCTGCCCTCCCCAGCAAGCACTCGGGTGCGAATGAAAGTGTTGGTCGAAGTGTCTTGTTCGATGGAGAGGCGTTGACATCGGTGATCGCCCTCCCCCTTGCGGGAAGAGGGGAGCCTGTCAGGACCTCCCAACATTTTCATTGACACCCCAAGCACTCCCCTCACCCCCTTGCAGCCACTACCCGATCCGTCCCGCACCCATGCAACTCACCCTGGTCGTTCCCGAACTCCTCTGGCCTGAACCCGACGACCGCGAAAGTGTCGACGCGCTCCGCTGCGATGGCCTGAACACGCTGATCGCGCGCAGCCGGTGCACGCGCCGGCCGCCGCAGTCGCTCGAGGCGACGCTCTGCGATGCTTTCGGCCTTGCCGGGAATGCCGCTTATGCCGCCTTCCGGGTGCGCGGGGAAGTCGCCGCACCGATCGTCGCCGGCGCCTGCTGGTTGTGCGCCGACCCGGTGCATCTGCGCCTGCACCAGGAACGTCTGATTCTCGCCGACGGTGGCCGTCTCGACATCACCGCCGCCGAAGCGACGGCCATCGTCGACGAACTTAATCGCCAGTTCCCGGATCGCGGCACTTTCCACGTCGGCACACCCGATCGCTGGTATCTGCAGCTTGCCGGCCATATCGAACTCGGCCATTCCGATCTCGGCCGCTTCGACGTGCTGCCGCTGTCCGTCGTCGCCGGCCGCAGCGTTGGCCGGCAATTGCCGGAAACCGCCGAGTGGCGCTGGCTGCGCCAATGGCTCAACGAAGTGCAGATGGTGCTGCATCAGCACCCGGCCAACACCAGACGCGAGGACGCCGGCCAGTCGACGATCAACAGTCTGTGGCTATGGGGTGCCGGGGTCCTGCCGGCCGGCAGCGCGCAGGACTTCACCGGCGTCTGGAGCAACCACCCGCTGGCACGCGGCCTGGGTCGCGCTTTCGGTGTGCCGGTGCAGGCCGTCCCCGACGATGCCGCTGCCCTGCTGACACAGGCCAGCCCCGGCAGCCACCCACTGCTCGTTCTCGATTCGCTGCAAGCGCCGGTACAGTACGAAGACGGCGAAGCCTACCGCGCCCAACTGCTCGCACTCGAAACCCGCTGGTTCGCGCCGCTGCAGCGCGCGCTCGCCAGCGGGAAAATCCGGCGCCTGCGCCTCGCAGCATCGACGGCCTACGCCATGCTGACCTGGGAAAGCAGCCGCAGCGAACAGTGGCGGCTGTGGCGCCGTCCGCAGCCGCTGGCGGCCACCGTGCAGGCACTGGCCAACCGTCATGACCAGGACGCGCCATGACCCGGATCTGCAGCCGCAGCGTCTCGCCGCGCATCCAGTGGCAGCTCGAACAGCAGGGTGTGCACCCGTTGCTGGCGCGCATCTACGCCGGGCGCGGCATCGTCCGGCGCAGCGAACTCGATTACGAATTCTCGTCGCTGCTGTCCCCGGCCCGGCTGACGCACGCCGCCGAAGCCGCCGTTCTGCTCGCCGACTGCATCGCCGGGCAGCAGAAAATCCTTATCGTCGCCGACTACGACTGCGATGGCGCCACCGCCTGCGCGCTGGGTGTCCGAGCGCTACGGGCTTTCGGCGCAGACGTCGATTATCTGGTCCCGAACCGCTTCACCTACGGCTACGGACTCTCCCCCGACATCGTCGAGCTGGCCGCGACGAAAAAGCCCAAGCTCATCGTCACCGTTGACAACGGCATCGCCAGCGTCGACGGCGTCGCCCGCGCCAGGCAGCTCGGCATCGCCACGCTGATCACCGACCACCACCTGCCGGGCGACGAACTGCCGGCCGCCGACTGCATCGTCAACCCCAACCTTCCCGGCTGCGGTTTCCCGAGCAAGCATCTGGCCGGCGTCGGCGTGATCTTCTACGTGATGCTGGCGCTGCGTGCCGAACTGCGCGAGCGCCACTGGTTCGCTATGCGCAGCGAGCCCCGGCTCGCTGCCTTGCTCGACCTGGTCGCCCTCGGCACGATCGCCGACGTCGTCAGGCTCGACCACAACAACCGGGTGCTCGTCAGCCAGGGCCTCAAACGCATTCGCCAGGGCCAGCTCACCCCTGGCCTGCGCGCCATTTTCCGCGCGGCCGGACGCCATCCGGCGCAGGCCTCGGGCAACGATCTCGGCTTCATGATCGGCCCGCGCGTCAACGCCGCCGGCCGCCTCGCCGACATGTCGCTGGGAATCGAATGCCTGCTCACCGATGACGAAGGACGCGCGCTGAACATCGCACAACGACTCGACGCGCTCAACCGCGAACGCCGCGAGATCGAATCCGGCATGCAGGAACAGGCGCTGTTCCAGATCGCCAGGGCCGCTCCCGACCTGGACGAGAACGCCGCGGCGGCGGTCTCGCTGTTCGATGCCGACTGGCACCAGGGCGTCGTCGGCATCGTCGCCGCACGCATCAAGGAAAGGCTGCACCGTCCGGTCTTTGCCTTTGCACCCAGCGGCGGCGGCGAGATCAAGGGATCGGGCCGTTCCATCGCCGGCCTGCACCTGCGCGATGCCCTCGACCTGCTTTCCAGGCGCGCGCCGGGCCTGCTGCTGCGCTTCGGCGGGCACGCCATGGCCGCCGGGGTGACGATGCGCGAAAGCGACTTTGCCTGTTTTCGCGAACTGTTCGCAGCCGTCGTCGACGAGTTGCTGGCGCCCGCCGACCGCACGCGCACGCTGGAAACCGACGGCGGCCTCGAAGCCGCCTATCTCTCGATCGCCACGGCGCGGCTGCTCGAGGCCGAAGTCTGGGGCCAGGGCTTTCCGGCGCCGCTGTTCCAGGATGAATTCGTCGTCGAGAGCCAGCGCATCCTCAAGGACAAACACCTCAAGCTGCGCCTGCGCAAGGGCACACAATTCCTTGAAGCGATCCAGTTCAACTTTGACCAGCCACCCGGCAACACCATCCACGCCGCTTACCGGCTGGCGATCAACGACTACAACGGCGTCCAGACACCGCAATTGCTGATCGAGCATCTGACCACCCCTGCCGGCTGAAGGGCCTGACACGCCAGCCATTCGGAACCCGTTTGGAGCACTTTTTCGGTGCATTTCGGGCACCTCGGAGCGTCTTTTCAAGGACCCCGCAGACGGTGCTTGACGAGTCGCTGCACGCCGGAGATACTTCCACCGAAGCGGGCGTTTTGGGCGTCCGTTCTGTCCTCGTTTCTCGAATCGTTTCTCGACCCTCCCGACTTTTTTGATCAACCGAATCTGGAATAAGCCCATCATGAGTGCAACACAAATCAAACCCGGCGTCGCCACTGGCGACGAGTTGCAGGCCATTTTCGAACTGGCCAAGGCCAAGCAGTTCGCGCTGCCGGCGGTGAATGTCATCAACACCAGCACGGTGAACTCGGTCATGGAAACCGCCAAGGAGCTCAATGCTCCGGCGATCATCCAGTTCTCCAACGGCGGCGCGCAGTTCTTCGCCGGCAAGGGTCTCGACAATACCCACCAGCGTTCGTGCATCGCCGGCGGCGTCTCCGGCGCCCAGCACATCCATCTGATGGCCGAACTCTACGGAGCAACGGTCATCCTGCATACCGACCACGCGGCCAAGAAGCTGCTGCCGTGGATCGACGGCCTGCTCGACGCCGGCGAGCAATATTTCAAGACGCACGGCAAACCGCTCTACAGCTCGCACATGCTCGACCTGTCGGAAGAACCGATCGAGGAAAACATCGAGATCTGCAAGCGCTATCTCGAACGGATGAGCAAGATGGGAATGACCCTCGAAATCGAGCTCGGCGTCACCGGCGGTGAGGAAGACGGCGTCGACAACAGCGGCGTCGACAGCTCCAGGCTCTACACCCAGCCGGAAGACGTGGCGATGGCCTACGAAGCGCTCTCGCAGGTCAGCGACCGCTTCACCATCGCCGCGGCCTTCGGCAATGTACACGGCGTCTACAAGCCGGGCAACGTCAAGCTGCAGCCGATCATCCTGAAGAACTCGCAGGATTACGTGCAGAAGAAATTCGGCACCAAGGACCTCCCGGTCAACTTCGTCTTCCATGGCGGATCGGGATCGACCCTCGAGGAAATCCGCGAGGCGATCTCCTACGGGGTGATCAAGATGAACATCGACACCGACCTGCAGTGGGCGTTCTGGGATGGCGTGATGGGCTTCTACAAGAAGAACGAAGGCTATCTCCAGGGTCAGATCGGCAACCCCGAAGGCGATGAAAAACCGAACAAGAAGTACTACGACCCGCGCGCCTGGCTGCGCAAGGGTGAAGACGCTTTCCGGGCTCGCCTGAAGCAGGCCTTTGCCGACCTGAATAACATCGGCACGCTGGGTTAATCGATTCCCGGCGCATGCCAACGGGCTGGTCCAGGTCTGGGCTGGCCCTTTTTTGTGCCTGCCGGAGATCCCCCTTTTCCATAGGAACACCGTAAGTACAACCACAGTACACCGAGGATCAAACCATGAGTACCCTGGTAGAGCAGCTCATCCAGACAGAAGCGCACCAATCGATCTTCGAATCGGCCGTGCGCCAGCTTCCCTTGCCGGTCTGCGCCGCATTCGGCTCGTCGGGCAGCCCGACACCGGTCAGCTTCAAGAACACCGAACGTATCCTGAGCACCAAGGACAGCGACGCCGTCCGCGCGCAGTTCCCGCAGAGCGTCGCCGCCTCCAACAATGTCGTCCTCACCTCCTCCGGCAGCAGTCCCGCGACCGTACAGGGCAAGCGCATCGCCGTGCTGTTCTCGGGCGGTCCGGCCGCCGGCGGCCACAACGTGGTCTGCGGACTCAAGCGGGTGCTTGGCGCCGGCAACACGCTCCTTGGCGTCAGGGCGGGTCCGAAGGGCCTGCTCAAGGGCTCGCTGTTCGAAATCACCGACGCCAACGTCGACTTCATCCTCAACACCGGCGGCTTCGACTTTCTTGGCTCGGATCGCACCAAGATCAAGAGCGACGAGCAGTTCGCACAGGTCCGCGAAACCTGCATCAAACACCAGCTCGACGCCATCGTCGTCGTCGGCGGTGACGATTCCAACACCAATGCCGCAGTTCTCGCCGAATCGCTGTTCACCGGCGTCAAGGCCGACGGCTCCGGCGTGCAGGTGATCGGTGTGCCGAAAACCATCGACGGCGACCTGCAAATCGGCGACCTGCTGTCGATTTCGTTCGGCTTCGATACCGCGACACGGATCTACAGCGAGATGGTCGGCAACATCCTGCAGGACACCAGCTCCTCGCTCAAATACTGGCACTTCGTCAAGCTGATGGGCCGCTCGGCTTCGCATGTCGCACTCGAAGTCGCGCTCCAGACCAAGCCGGCGATTACCCTGATCTCCGAAGAAATCGCTGCCAACCAGGAGTCGCTGGCGAGCATCATCGACCGCGTTGCGCGGGTCATCGTCGAACGTTCGCACCGGGGAATGAACTACGGCGTCCTGCTGGCACCGGAAGGCCTGATCGAGTTCATCCCGGAAATGAACGCCATGATCGCCGAACTCAACGATGTCCTCGCGCACCACGCCGCCGAGTTCGCCGCCCAGGCTGACGACGCCAAACCGGCTTTCGTCGGCAGCCGGCTCAGCTCCGAAAATGCCAGTTTGCTGGCCTCGCTGCCGCATTACATCGTGAACATGCTGCTCGCCGAACGCGACTCGCACGGCAACCTGCAGGTCTCGCTGATTCCCACCGAGCAGTTGCTGATCGACATGGCCAGGCAGCGCGTCAGGGAACTCGATGCCAACGTCCCCTTCGCCGCGCACAGCCACTTCCTCGGCTACGAAGGCCGTTGCGGCGCACCGACGCTGTTTGACGCCGCCTATACCTACAACCTCGGCCTGACTGCCGGCTCGCTGATCCTCGACGGCCGTACCGGTTACATGGCGACGATCACCGGACTCGCCAGCGGCGGCACCCCGCAGGCGATCCCGCTCGCCGGCCTGCTCAACATCGAACGCCGCCACGGCAAGGATGAGTTCGTGATCGAGAAGGCGCTGGTCAGGATGGATTCGCCGGCCATGCAGTACTTCGTCTCACGGCGCGAGGCCTGGGCGGCCAGTGATCTCTTCGCCTCACCGGGTCCGCGCCAGTTCTGGGGTCCGACGACGGATCAACTGCCGATCAGCGTCGCGCTGAACTCGGGGGCCGACGCGCTGATGTTCAGGATCGGCTGAGCGCTCAGCTTCGTCGAACCGGCAAGGGCCATCGATGACGATGGCCCTTTTTTGTGACCCATACGGCAAAGTCCAACCGGAGCCGGGTGGCGCGCCTCAGACAGGTGTTTTCAGGAGATTTTCAATCAGGTCGCCACGCCGGAAGGTGGCCGAGAGCTGTTGCAAGGAAATTTCCTGACCGCCGTAAAGCCCTTTCAGCGCGTTGTCCACGTCCTGCAGCGAGGCTGCGAAATACACTTCTCCCTTTTCTTCGACCAGCTTACTTACGCGTGCGAAGTTTCGGTGATCCATCCCGTCCAGATCCACGCCTAATTCCTTGAGCAGACGGCGGCCCATTTGCATGGCAATGAAACAAGAGGCATAGCGGACGAACATGGGGTCGTCTTGATCCGGACGGCGGCGATGGTTTTCCGCGATCCGGTAAAGCAGAACCGCAGCAAGAACCTGGGTGCCGTTAAGCGTGTCGTTGAAAATGAGGTCGTACAGCTTGCCGAAATGCTCACGGGTGAGAAATTTGGCCTGATGCGGCGCGTGCCGCCAGACGGCCAGAATCGCCTCGGCGGCGGCCCCTGATGTGATGTCCGTCGGTCTGGCGGCACCCTCCATGCGTTTGCGCCGATAGGTGAAACCCAGCGCTTGAATGCTCTGCTCCAGGCGCTGTTGTCTTGCATCGTTGGCATGCAAGTCTTTGAGGTCTACCGGATTCTGTCTGTTGGTCGCCTGGGTGATCCGCAGAACGATGTCTTCGTTGTCTTTGGGCAGCTTGTAAATACGCACCAGAACGCTGGCTTCGGCAGGCAGCGTTTTTCCCTTTTTTTGTAGTTCCTCTGACGTTCTGAAAATGGTCATGCAGGTCTGGCCACCGTTGACGATTTGCAGGTTCTCGGCGTTGATCTGGTAATCGCTGCTTTGTAGTGCGTTGTAGGCAAAATCCTCACAAACCAGCGTCAGCCCGTTGTTAAAAAAATAGAAGTCAGGGGGGTTGCTCGAGAGCAAGGTGGTGCGGATGCCCTCATTGACGCGGTTGCCGTGCAACCCCAGGTAACGGCGAATATTGCGATCCAGCAACTTCTCGCCATGCGTCTTCATCAGTGCAGCGACTTCAGTGACCGGGATATGGCCAACACACACCCGGCTGAAATTCATGTCTTCGACAAGCGCCTTGCCGGTCAGGCGCAAGGTTTCATCGACGGGTCTGATGCGCTGTAAAACGCTGATGAGCACATCGTGATTGACATGCTCCCAACTGACCTGGTCGCCGAATCCCGCGCGATCGACCTACGCTTGCTCTCCCCACGCCAGCGCGGCAGACAGCGCGCCACCAAACGCCTGAAAACTCCCCGAACGGTTGCGTTCCGGCTCCATATGCCGAGCGATCGAACGTGCGCACTCGAGCTTGTGCAATCCGCCACTGAAATAACCCGCCCGCTGCAGAACCCGTTCAAGCGCTTCCCAGGTGCCACCCAAGATCGCATCCGGGTCACGGAAACCCGCTTTCGCCGGGAGGTTCACCGAAACTCGCGGATAGGCGGCCTGTACCGCCTGCCAATCGCCGAAGAACCAGGCTTCCAGTTCTTCGATGGCAATGCGGTTCGCCACCTGGAATGGCCTGCCCACGCCAGCGACTGATTTGCTGAGCAAACCCGCATCGGCTGCCATGGCCTCCAGGCGTCGCTTCAAGTCAGCGCAATCATCGTCATCGCGATCCACAAGCACCAGAATTGCCCAGTTTTCGGGCAGCCAATGGCGATACCCACGCAGGCGCTCGGGCAAGTGGGTAAGCAAGTCATCCTTGCACTGAAAACGCCGGATCTCGAAATCCGTTTCAGCCAGCAGCCGGGGCAGAAAAATCTCCAGAGCCGCCTCCATCGACGGCTCTTCGACCAACACGATCAGTTTCTCCAGCATCAGTGACGCTCCCGCCTGGTCGCGCGCGGCGCGCCTTGGTTGACGAGCGGGTCCCCGAGACCGAAGTGGCCCTCCATCCACAAATGACCCAGCGATGCTCCCGCCTGGATGAACTCGGGAATTCCCCGGATGTCGCAGGCGCGCACCACTTGCGTGAAACCTTCCTCATCGCGATACAGGACGCGCACTTCGTCGGCACGCATGGCATTCAGGAAGAACGGCGAATGGCTGGTGATCAGCAGTTGCGAACGTTCGGAAGCAACCCGGCACTCCTTGGCCAGCTCCGGCAGCAGACGCGGATGAAGGAAATTCTCGGGCTCCTCGATACCAGTAAAGCGCGGTGGCTCCGGGTCGTAGAGAACGGTCAGATAAGCCAGCATCTTCATCGTGCCGTCGGAGGCATACTTGGACAGCACCGGTTGTTCAAAAGAGGCGTCCTTGATCTGCAGCAACAGGTGGTCATCGCGCATCAGCTCTGCATCCACCCTTTCCAGGCGCGGAATACGCTGGCGCAGGACCAGAAAAATCTTCTCCAGCCGATCCGGGTACTGCTCCTTCAAATACTGGATAACGTTGGCCAGATTGTCGCCATTCTTGCTCAAGCGCTCTTGCGGGCCGGCCTCCGGCTGGCTGCGGGTTTGATCGATCGACAGATACGACACGTACCAGTCGGTGATGAACTCGCGCAGCGCCGCCGCCCGCGGATGGTCGGAAAACTGGCCCAGCGTGCTCACTGCCACCAGATCGGGAGAACGCAGTTTTTGCGGGACACGCTTGTCGTCCTCATCGGGCATTTCACCGCTGATGGCAGAACCCTCGCCGCGTGCAAACTCCAGGAAACGAAACGGTCGTCCATGGCTGCCCCGCTTCCATTGCAAGAACTCCTCGACCACTTCCGGGCCTCTGGCTCCTTCGTCGATCGCCAGGTGGTAAGTAATCAGCGGTGTGCTGGGGCTTTCCCGGTATTTCAGATCGAATACGATGGGACCGGAAGCGCCCCGCGTCTTCAGCTCCTTGCTCCGACCCCGCCGATCCCAGACGTGGCGCAAACCGAACTGGAAACACTCGGACAGAAAATTGAACACGTCGAATAGCGTCGATTTGCCACTACCGTTGGGCCCCAGCAGCACCGTCATCGGTGTCAGGTTGCCCAGATCCACCTTGCGTAAAGCGCGGTAGTTCTCCACCCGCAGGGATTCGATACGCGGGATGCCCGCGGGCCTTTGGCGGTGATTCCGGCTCATGCTTGGTCTCCCGGCTGCAGTGCATCGATGCACCACAAGATGTCTTGTCGCGCATCAGCGGACAAAGTGTGCTCCATAAAGCTTGTCAGGCTCATCCAGAACAACCCGCCCCGGCTCGAATCCGTAGGCACCCAGTTCCCTGGCCAGAGCGTCCCGGTACTGTTGCAGTCCATGACCCTGGGGTTTCGTCGGCAAAACCGGTCGGATACGTCCGCGCAAATCACGCACGAGGACGATATCGTCGGCCAGTGTCGTGCCAAGCCGTTCCGTAATCTGAATGGCCGTCGCCAGCGCCTCCTGAAACAAGATTTGGCTTGTCGATCTCATATCACGATGTCGTCCAGTAGCGCTGTGTCGAGGCAGGTCTTCGCCAGCTTTGCGCCCAACCGATGTTCATTGACAGTGGATTGAATGAACGTAGAGCGGGCATCATAACGTTGGTCCACCTTCCAGTTCGAGAAAATATTGGACGATGTGCGCCCCGCCAGCTCGCGCCGGGTGGACCGCCGCCCAGCACTTCCACCGCATCGGTCTGCGCACCGACAGAGTGCTCCCGCAGGCGGTCGTTTGCACCGTCGCGAAGCACAGCGATCGGCAGAGCACACGCCGATACCGGTCGACACGATCTGATCGAATGGAAATCAGCGGCTTGCAGAAGCGATCTTAGACGAGCACGATTCTTGCTTTTGACTAGGTGTTTTTTCAGCACTGATGACAGCCATGAGCAATGTTCACCGACTCGAACTCCCTTCGGATCACGACGCCTGTCCGCCCGAGGGAACGCGCAGAATCATCAACGATGCCGAGCGGGTGCTCTACGACGGTTACTGGATCAAGACCTATCCGGTTCCCGTCGATTCCTTACAAGCCAAGAAGCAACTGATCGAGGCGCTGACCCGACGCCTGTTCAACCATACCGAGCACGGACTCAACATTCCGGGCTGCCGGCTGGGCGAGGCTCGAAGGAGTTACCAGGCGGAGACCGACCCCGGCCGGCGTCGGGTCAAGGCCGCGATGCTCGCCGGCGCCCTGTTCAACCGTGCGACCGACATTTTCCGGAAACTGGTCGAGTTGCAGGCCGACGGCATCGAGATTCACAGCGACGACGCGCTGATGCGCGAATGCGGCCAATGCCTGCTCGACGCGATGGACCTCGGGCATGTCGTCCTTCACCGCAGCGGCGAGGAAGGCATCGACGAACTCTGGGGCGAGCCCTTCCGCGCCTTTTCGGTACCGATCGAGGAATTCTACGAAAACCGCTACATCAAGATCGGTCAGAGCATGCGCGACATCGACCGGATCGCCGAGGTGATGATCGCCACCTTCAGCCGCATTCCCGCTTTCGCCGCGATCGAAACCCCGGTGCGGGATTTTGCCTGCGCCGCCCGAATCAAGACCGAAACCCTGCGCACCGACCGGGACATTTTCGATGTCTGGTCGCAACTGGTGACCGCCGGCGAGCGGCTGGCCAACTTCACGCCGAAACCTGTCGCCAAACCGCTCGGAGAACGAACCGGCAGGCTGCTGTACCGGGTTTCCGATGGCCTCCAGTTGCTCCGCAACGGCCGCGACCTGGTGTTCTACATCGCCCGCGCTCGCACGCCGATGCCCAAGAGCACCCGTGAATACACTGAACGCTGCGAGGCCTACCTTGCCACCGGCCGGGTTCCCTGCATGCCGGCGCCATTGCCGGCCTGAGAACCGTCGCCAGGCTCCTCAGCCAGCCGGCATCGTGGCGAAGAAGGCTCCAGTCTCGAAAATGGCGGGGGCAAAACCCTGTCCCCGCGAAGACAGATGCCGTTTGAGGACGAAATCGAAGAGCAGGGGATTGTGGTGGCGGATCACTTCCAGCTCCGCGACCGCCGACTGCGGCAGCATGCCCCGTGCGGCGAACTCCGCAGGCAGGATCAGCGGCACGATGCCCGGCAAGGGATAATCGGAACCATTCAGCAAACGCGCATGCCATTCGCTGCGCTCGAGCAGCGTGCGCAACACTTCCTCGTTGCGGTTCCGAAGTGTCAGCGCCGAAATATCGCCAAACAACCGCTTTTCATAACGCGCTTCGCCCATCAGGCGAGCGAACAGATCAAAACAGGGCAGCGGCGCCGCGTTCGCACCCCGGTCGACATCGACAGCGCTGCCGAGCGAGGCGCAATGCGCCACCACCACCCGGACGCCATGGTCCATCGCCCGCCGCAGCAGGAGCGGGTTGCCAAAGGCCGGCTGGTCGCCGCCGGGAGCGGCTTTTTCCTCGCCGGCATGGCTGATCAACGGCAAGCCGTGTTTCGCCAGCGCGGCATAGAAACGATCGCAACGCTTCGACGATGGGTCGATGCCCATGGCCGGCGGCAACCATTTGACCGCCCGCGCACCTCCTTCGACGGCAACAGCCAGCGCCTCGACGCAGTCGCCGCGATACGGATGAATCGACGCCGCCCACTGAAAATACTGCGGATGGCGCGCGGCCACGGCCTGCGCGTAGGCGTTCGGGGTGTAGAAGGAACTGCGCTGCGGGTCGGCCCGACCATCGAGGTCGTGGAAGCGGTCGAACGCAAAGAGCAGCAGCTTCGCCCCCGGCCGCAATCCTTCGACGAGATTCTGCAGGCGATCGACGTAGCTCTCGTCCACTCGTCCCGGTGCATCATGGACACAGCCGGCGTTCAGGTAGAACAGGCGCTGCGCATACTGCAGCGGGTGCAGGAAGCTGTCCATCTGCGGATTGACCTCGCTGCCGCTGTCCGAATCGCCGGTACCGACCAGGTGCACATGGCTATCCAGAAACAGCACCGGATCGACCCCGTCCCACGCGCTCTGCACCCACTCGCCGGCCGCAACGGCTGCCGGCAGTTGCGCCTGACAGCGATTGAACCAGGCTCGCCAGGGCTGCGCAACGACGCCCGACAAGGCCAGCGCACCGCCGCCGGCGAGCGCGGCAACCAGGGCACGGCGACGCGGCGGGTTCATCGCCGCAGCCGACGGCCAGGCGCTACGCCGTCGGATCGAAGCGTCGGAAGCACGCAGGACACTGCGCAAGAATGCAGCGAGAAACCGCTTGTTGACCCAGAGTCAAACCACATGCTCCACACCCTCACTGACGACCTGAGCTTTTGTTAGTGGAAACCGATATGCTCTCTCCCCTATCGCGGGTGCGAAGGCGGGGTTTCGCGGAGCACTGCTCCGCGCCGCCGTAGCCAGCCCGCGATGCAGCACGGGCCGTGGAAGGGGGTTGGAGGAAAGGGGCGTCCAATTCACCTAAACCGGCGAAGCCGGAACCAAAAAGGTTGAAGCTGTGGTCCTATCGTAGATAAATAAACGGAGGCGATCATGACCGAGAGGTTGACGGACCGGTACCATGAACGGCTTGCCGGGGTGCTTTCC
>NZ_JAZKUD010000039.1:0-38390 GCF_036625275.1 Accumulibacter sp. | reverse complement strand
TCGCCTCTCGGCAGGCTTCACCAATCGAGAGAACGAAGACCCGGACGAACTGCCGGTAACTGAGCACCACGGCCAGCAACCCGACACCCTGACCAGGCCACAGCAAGCCCGACCGGCCGCCAGTGCGTTGTCTCGTCTTCGGCCTAGCACCGCTTGCCAACCGATCGCCACCGAGCACTGCACGACGCTCGCCTTGCTGCCCGCAACCCGAGATCCTGACCAGGCCACGGCAAGCCCGATCGGCCGCCAGTGCGCTGCCTCGTCTTCGGCCTGGCACCGCTTGCCGGCGATCGCCACCAAGCACTGCACGACGCTCGCCTTGCTGACCGCAACCCGAGACCCTGACCAGCAGACCACGGCAAGCCCGATCGGCCGCCAGTGCGCTGCCTCGTCTTCGACCTGGCACCACTTGCCGGCCGATCGCCACCGAGCACCGCCCGACACTGACCACGCCAGCGGCAACCGCTGCCTGCCCGCAACCCGAGACTCTGACCAGGCCACAGCAAGCCCGACCGGCCGCCAGTGCGCTGCCTCGTCTTCGACCTGGCACCGCTTGCCAGCCGATCGCCACCAAGCACCGCCCGACACTGGCGCCGTCGTCGCCTCTCGGCAGGCTTCACCAATCGAGAGAACGAAGACCCGGACGAACTGCCGGTAACTGAGCACCACGGCCAGCAACCCGACACCCTGACCAGGCCACAGCAAGCCCGATCGGCCGCCAGTGCGCTGCCTCGCCTTCGACCTGGCACCGCTTGCCGGCGATCGCCACCAAGCACCGCCCGACGCTCGCCTTGCTGACCGCAACCCGACACCCTGACCAGCAGACCACAGCAAGCCCGATCGGCCGCCAGTGCGCCGCCTCGCCTTCGACCTGGCACCGCTTGCCGGCGATCGTCACCGAGCACCGCCCGACCTAAGCCGGTTTGTCGACTTTGTCGACTTTGTCGTTTGTCGATACGAAATAGCGAAAAACGCTACTTACCCGCTCAACGCCGGCACGACGAAATGTGTTTAGCCCTCTTCAAAGCGTGTCGGCTGTCAGGCATGGGGGTATTTTTGGGGGTATAGCTATTTGACATTTATCGAAAAAGCCCGCGGATAGGACGTTTCAAGCTTCAATTACGTTCCTGTCGAGGGACGCGATAGGCATCCCGGGCCGTCCGGCATGGTCTTTGAACCCGGTAAAAACGAGCGCGGAGGCGAACAGCCCGAGGATGGCATGACCCTGTTTTGAAATGCACGGTCATTGCGAGTCTGCCGATCCATTCCATGTGATGAACAGGGTATCAAGCATCCGGCCCACCACGAAAGCTTCGGCTGCCGCCACGCCGATACTTGCCCCTCGCCATCTCGCCAGATGCTCACAGGCCGCGATCGAGCGTGCATGTGGCCAATCCTTCATCTCCAGGGCATAGCTGCCGAGCGCGGCCAGTTTGCGATCAAGCATCGGAGAAATATCGCAGAAATAGTTCGGTACAAAACCGCTGTTCCCTGACATGCGCCAGTCGGTACTCGACGGCACCTCGAAAAACAGGACCTGACGCAGTCGGTTTCCCGGTTGAGGACGGCAGGCAGTCTGCACGGCTTCGCTGGTAATCCGGTGATCGATGTTCAGATCGCCAGGAAAATGGGTATAAATGATGTCCGGATCGGCCTTCCTGCAATGGGATTCCACGGCCTTGACCACATCGAGCAAATGCACGCTATCCATCCGGTTATCCGGAAAATCGAGCATTGCCAGCGAGGTCGATCCGAGTCGAGCATGCGCCTCCCTGGCGGCTGCAGAGAGAACCAACAATTGTTCTCCGGCTGCGGTGCGGTCACGCTGCTCCGAACGACTGGTGGCACCTTCTGCCAGGATCAGCACATGGACATGGTCACCCTGGGCAAGATGCCTGGCCATGGTCCCCCCGCAACCCAATATTTCATCATCCGGGTGAGCGGCAACGACCAGAACACTTCTAATCATGCGGCTTCCTGGCGACGATGTTCCAGGAGGCGAACTGATGGTTATCCTGTGGCTCATATCGTCGCATCAGTTTCTCTTCCATGAACAAAATCTCGAAACTCGAAAACAGATCTCGAAGATGGGCTGCATCGGAAAAGTGGACTTTTCCTACCCCGGTGAACTGACCCTTGCTGTAGCCTGTTCTTGTAAAATCATCATCAGCGGCTTCGCCAGACAAGAAATCACTATGGTTCATGGAAAACCAATCTGAGCCGATAAATAGGCCTTCAGGCTTGAGCGCATCGAAAACGATCTGCAATGCACTTCTTATCGACGCCGTGCTGTTGTGGGTCAACGAAGCCCTGTCGAGAACGAGATCAAATCTTCGCGCGAACGGCTGCTGAATTGTGAAATCTGCCTTGATGATATTTTCTGTAAGATCAGGATAGCGTTGATGCAGCTTTCTCACAATGGTTGGACTACCCTCTATGCCATAATAGTCCATACTCAGAGAAATGAATAAGGGTATATTCGCACCTGCCCCCGAGCCAAGTTCAAGAACACTCCCACCGCCTGCCACCAGGACCGGTTTGAGGTGCCGATGGACGAGACTGACCACATCGGACCACGGCCATACCGACAGATGAGTACTTTCCGCGTAACGCTGCTCCCATTCAGAACTAAAACTCATGCGATTTCCCGATCAAAACAGGGTGTATGTCCGAACCGCAGTTCATCCAGTAATCGACGATGCCCATATAGGGTTCGAAATTTCCCCATAACTGCGGATAGGTTGGATGCTGAAAATCCTGGTATTCGATCGCTATTCCGGAAGCCGCGAAACGATCCTCATCCAGATAGTTTTTCCCCAAAGCGCCGGACAGATATTTTTCTGCTCCGAAATGCTGGCACAGATCCAGGATCAATTGTGATTTTCTGCTGGTAATCGGCAATTCCGATGCACGAACCATCCTTGTGTTCATTCTGAATTCCGTCACCCAGAATCGAAGTTGCTGCCAGCACAACTCGGCAAGATTGGATTCCGGCGTTGCCAGCAACTGTTCGATTATTGGAAAGCACTCCCTGAATCTTGGCGCTTTTCGGTAATTCATTTCCAGCGACTTCAAATGCTTGCTGCGCCAGGGTTGCATATCGTCAGTCAAGGTTTCACGAAGTGATGCCTGAATATGCCCTTTGACCCTGACCGGAATGGTCAGCCATTGTGGTCCCTGTGCCGTTTTTATCTTGTTGCGGTTGATGAAACTGTTCTTTTCGAACTGCACGGTATCAAGAAAAACGAAGACATCCGCGCGTGCAATTTTATCAAAATAACCCAGCCATGGCAGATAGGCTGGCTGATGGGCAGAAAGAACAACCCCCATCAGGCTAGTCAGTGCTGAACAAGGTCTTTGCTATGTCGCCTCTTATTCCCATCCAGTCCTCCCGGAAGAGCGCCATCACCACTACACCAAAAACTCCATCATCCCTGTGGATATGTTTCTGAAGAAACCCTTCCTTGTTGAATCCAAAGCGCTGGTGCAGACGAACCACTGCCGTATTGAAATCCAGAACCTCACAGCACAGCTTGTCGATGGACATTTTTTCAAATACGTACTCGAGAGCAAAGTATTCCATGACCGCACCGAGTCCTTTCTGCAGACCTTCCCTTTCATCCGACAGATTGAATGCCCAGGCACAACGACGATCACGATCATTGATATCCGTGAAGGACACAAAACCTACAGGCCGGCCTTTCTCCCTGAACATGAAATGCCGGGATTTTTCATTATTCAACTCCCTGCGAAACCACTGGTCATGTTCTTCCGGAGTGATCGGCCTGATCTCATACATGAAATGGCGTATCGATTCGGAATTACGCCATCTCAGGATCAGATCCTTATCCTGATCATCGAGGGCTGTCAGAGCATAATCAGGATAATTGAACAAGATTCTGGTAACCATTTTTATCCTTAGTTTGAAATATCCGTCAACTGAAGATAGCTCCCCTTCTTGATCGGGTGCGCTGCTCTTAGGCCCATCACCCGATCAATCAGCTCTGGAGACAACCCGGCACCGGGTCGCCGCAAACCGATATTCTCGGCATTCAATTCCTCGCCCATCTCAATGTTTCGTAATGCCACGATGCTCCGCCTTGCCTGCAAGCGCATCGCTCTTTCGGCTTTCGTCGGCATGATCATCGGGCTGCCCAATCTCTCGTGCGCACCCCTGATCATTTGTATCCATTCACGCAGGCCCTCGCTTTCTTCGGCAAACCAGTGATCCGGCCCCGGCAGATCATGGTCCAGTGTGAAGTGCTTCTCGAATACTTGTGCACCCAGGGCGACAGCCAGAGCGGCAGCCAGGGGACCCTGCGTGTGATCAGAAAAGCCGACCAGCAGGCCCGGAAAGGCCTGCTGCAGGGTCGTCAGCTTGCGGACATTCACGTCCTGGGCAGGCGTGGGGTACTGGGATGTACAGAGCAACAGGACCAGAGGCTTGCCGGAAAACCATCCGACCGTTTCCAGCGCCTGGTGCACCTCGGCCAGATCACTCATGCCACAGGAAAGAATCAGCGGCAGATTCTCGGCGGCATAGCTCCGGAGTAACGGCAGGTTGGTGAAGTCGTCGGAGCCCACCTTGATCGCCGGCACACCGATCGACATCAGCAGATCGAGGTCGGAACGGTTCTGTGGAGTCGAGAAAAAGGTAATCCCGACAACATCACAGTGGACCTTGATTGCACGCCATTGCCCGGGAGTGAACTCGTAGCGTCTGAACATTTCCCGCATGGATTCGGTGACGGTTTTCCCTTGCGACTGGTAGGTGAACATCTGTTCAGGATCGCCGCAGAATTCTTCCGCCTTAAAGGTCTGAAACTTGACCGCATCGGCACCGACCTCTTTGGCAACTTCGATCATTCGTTTGGCCAGGCCAAGATCACCATTATGATTGATGCCGACTTCGGCGATGCAGTAAGGGGGTTCATTGGGGCCAATGCTCCGCCCGGCGATGGCCAAGAGGCTGTTATTCATATGCGCTTCTCATCCCCAAGAATCATTCTTGATACCTTTTCGACGCCTGAACCATCGCACACTTTGCTGGCACAGTCGATCATTGTCGGCAACTCATCGACGACCATTCCTTCCAGATATTGCGCATAATAGGCGGGAGTGAGTTCAGAGGCCACACCCAGAGTTCGCTGAGCCCCTTGCTGATGCATCATCGTAGCGGTCGGGCGCTGGTTTTCACCAAGGATGACGACGAGACTGGGCAATCCAAGGATACATTTTTCCCAGGTCACGCTCCCGCCTGCAGTGACGGCCAGATCCGCGGCCGCCATCAATTTTGCCATGTCGGGCGTCTGGATGTGCAGTGTCGCTGAAGGAAGGTTCGCCAGGGTTTCCTTCAGGGTTTGCAGGGCGGAATAGCTTTCCCCGACGACCACGTCGATATGCTTCCAAGGTTTTCTGGACAGCATCACCCCATCGAGGACCTTTCCGGTTTCATCGTCAGGATCGCTGCCTCCCATGAAAATCAACAATCGGTTCAAAGCAGGCATTTTCCGCCGGGCAAGACTGGCAGGCCGAAGCATGCTGAACTCCGGTCTCAGCAGGGCGTATTGCGGGCCAACCAGGCAGATACAATGGCCGGGCACTTTGCCCTGGTAGCGGTTTTCCATTCCATCGACCAGATTCTGATCAAGCAAGAGATCAGCAATATGTTCGCGGTCGGCAAGGTCGTCAATGACCATCAGCTTTCGGTATGTCGCCTTGAGCGCAGATTCCCAGCGAGCATCGAGCGCATAATGATCAACGATCAGCCAGTCCGTGACCAAACCATGCAAAGCCGTCTGTGTTTGCCCGGCGTCGGTAGACCAGTCGGCGCCAAGCCAAACTGCATGCGCCAGTTGAAACGGGGGTTCACGGGAATCAGGCGAAGCGTTCGCCACCGTGCCAGACAAGGCAATCGCGGCATGCCCGCGTTGCCGGATCAGGTCAAGAAGATGGCCTGGGTGCTCACGGCAGATAAAACGGCAACGGGCACCCGCGGCCTTGAGGGCATCGGCCAGTGTCAAACAACGCATGACGTGGCCCGTGCCGATTTGCAGGGAGGCATCGACGCGAAAGGAAATCTCTTGCCCGGTCATCCGGGTCATCGTGTCTGCAGCGCCTTGAACATCCACTCGGCACGTTCCCAGTCTTCCGGCGTATCAATGTCCTGCACGCGGTGACGGGGCAGAATCACCGGCGTTGCATCGGTTGAAAAGATCGGTTTGTCGGCCATCCACGCCGCGGCACGCCCCCAGTAGAACTGGCCGGCATCATGAAAGGCCTCTTCCAGGTCCTGCGAACGGGTGTTGAAATGCTCGGGTTGAAACATCTGAACCCGCCCTTCTTCCGTCAGCCTGATGGCACGCTGAATCGGGAAGGCAAAGCTGGTGACCGAGAAAGCGAAATCCGAACCGCTGTCAGCCAGCATTTGCAGTCCCCGTTGCAGATCGACCGGGCTGACGAATGGCGCGGTCGCGTAGATGCAGCAAACCAGGTCCGGCATGTCGCCCTGCGCGTGATACCACTCGATGGCATGTGCGACCACGGCGGATGTTCCGGTGTGATCGTCGGAGAGGGCTGCCGGTCGCATGAACGGCACCTCCGCCCCATACGCCTTCGCCACTGCGGAGATTTCCATATCGTCGGTCGAAACGACGATGTGATCGAAAAGCCCGGAGGCGCGTGCCGCATCAATCGACCAGGCGATCATCGGCTTGCCGCAGAACGGTTTGACGTTCTTGCGCGGAATGCGCTTGCTGCCACCACGGGCCGGAATGATTGCCAGCTTCATGCCAGGGCGTTCGACAGCGCAGCCACGACCTGGTCCTGCTCATCGTCCGTCATCGAATAGAACAGGGGCAGACTGATGGCGCCGCGGTAGAAATGCTCGGCTTGTGGGCACTTCCCGATGCCAAAGCCAAGCATCCTGTAATAGGGCTGTAGATAGACGGGAAGGTAATGAACATTGGCACCGATGCCTTGGGCGCGGAGTGCGTCGAAGACGACACGACGTTGTCCGGAAGCAACCTGGATCGGGTATAGATGGTAAGCCGAACGGCCGTATTCGGCCTGCAGCGGTAAACCCAACGGCAGGTTGGCCAACAGCCGGTCGTAGCGCGCGGCCAGTTCACGCCGGCGTGCCACGAATTTGCCCAGACTTGCCAACTGGCTGAGGCCGAGTGCCGCCTGGAGATCGGTGATCCGGTAGTTGTAACCCAGTTCGATCTGTTCGTAATACCAGGCACCTTCATTCTTGTTCTGCAAATCGGCCGGGTCGCGTGTCATTCCGTGCGACCGCAGACGCTGCAATGCCTGGCGCAATGCCGCGTTATTGGTCATCACCATTCCTCCTTCGGCGGTGGTCAATATCTTGACTGGATGAAAACTGAACACGGTCATGTCGCTATAGGCGCAATTGCCGACCTTGCCGGCCTGGTAGTCGGCGCCAACCGCATGCGATGCATCCTCGATCACCCGGCATCCGTATTGCCGTGCCAGCGCTCCGATCTTCTCCATATCGCAGGATTGACCTGCGAAGTGAACCGGGATGAGCACCGCCGGCAGCACACCATCGAGACTGGCCTGTCGCAATTTCTCTTCCAGCGCTGCCACGCTGATGTTGTAGGTCAGCGGGTCGATGTCGACAAAGTCGACCTGGGCACCGCAATACAGGGCGCAATTGGCCGAAGCCAGGAAGGTGTTCGGAGAGGTCCAGACCCGATCCCCAGGGCCGACGCCGAGCGCCAGGCAGGCGATGTGCAGC
Source organism: Accumulibacter sp. (assembly GCF_036625275.1). GTDB lineage: Bacteria > Pseudomonadota > Gammaproteobacteria > Burkholderiales > Rhodocyclaceae > Accumulibacter. The sequence goes on along the minus strand of NZ_JAZKUD010000039.1, from coordinate 30,628 downwards.
GCTGCCGTCGCATTGGCCACCGCCACCCCGTGGGCCACGCCGCAATACGCAGCCAGCGCGCGTTCGAAAGCGTCGATACAGGGTCCCTGCGTGATCCAGTCCGAACGGAGCACCGCCACGACGGCCGCGATATCCTCTTCGGAAATCGATTGGCGACCGTAGGGAATCAATTCTCGCGGCCCTGTGCGATCAACGCGCGAATGGCCGCAACATCGAGGAACTCGGGATTGGTGCCGGAACTGTATTCAAAGCCACCCTTTACCGGGAGGCCGATCTCACCCAGCCGATTCTTGTTGTAATCGGCCTGCAGGGTGAACGAGATTGCTGGCTTGATCACGAAATGGTCATGAAATTCAAGAGTCAGATGGGAATCATCGCCTGGGCACATGGTTTCATGCAGCTTTTCACCAGGACGAATGCCGATGATCTTCAGTGGCAGGTCCGGAGCAATGGCCTTGGCCAGGTCGAGGATGGTCGCCGACGGAATCCTGGGAATGAAGATCTCGCCGCCATGCATGCGCTCAAAATTCCTGATGACGAAGTCAACCCCATTTTGCAGGGTGATCCAGAAGCGGGTCATGCGCTCATCCGTGATCGGCAATTCGGTGGCGCCCTGCTTCAGCAACTTCTGGAAAAAGGGAATGACCGAGCCGCGCGAGCCAACCACATTGCCATAGCGAACGACCGAGAACCGCGTGCGGCGGGAACCCACGATATTGTTCGCTGCGACGAACAACTTATCGGAGGCCAGTTTTGTTGCACCATACAGGTTGATCGGATTGGCCGCCTTGTCCGTCGACAGGGCGATCACCTGTTCCACCTCGGCGGCGATGGCGGCCTGGATCACGTTTTCGGCACCATATATATTCGTCTTGATGCATTCCATCGGGTTGTATTCGGCGACTGGCACGTGCTTCAGGGCCGCTGCGTGGATCACATGATCGACCCCATCCATGGCTTGCCTGAGACGCGGCTGGTCGCGCACGTCGCCAATGAAATAGCGCATCTGCGGCACATTAAAAATCTGCGCCATTTCATACTGCTTCAATTCGTCGCGTGAATAGATGATGACCTTTTTCGGCTGATAGCGCGCCAGAATGGTTTTCACGAACTGCTTACCGAATGAACCAGTACCGCCGGTAATGAGAATCGTCTTGTTGTCGAGCATGGTCTCTCCCGGTCAAAAGCGGGCGTAAGAACGCCAGGTTATTGATAATCGCGGCTAACGGTCATGACTTTTCCAGGCACCCCCGATCATGAAAGTCATGACCGTTTCCCTCTCCCCCGGCCCCTCCCCCGCGAGGGGGGGAGGGGAGATTCGTGAGTTGCTGACGCGACTTTCACAGTAACGGTGAAAGTCGGTCAGACCGGCAACCAATCTGGAGCAATCACTTCGGCAATGGCCCAGGGGCATTCGTCCGGGAAGGTATCCACGCCGGTTTCCGAGATGGCTTGAGAAACCGCATCCGCCCATACGTCGGACCACCACCTCGGGTCCTTGAGTTTGTCTGACAGGCTGGGAGTTTCCTCCAGTCGCAGCAGAACACGCTTGCGTTGCTCCTTGATCGTCCGGACCCAACTGCTACCGCGTCGATCCGGCTGGTATTGCCATTTGAGCAGGTGGGCCAGAAGGACGGCCATACGGTTGGCCAACTCGCGCTGTTCGCTCTTGCCCACATCCTCAATCTCCTCCGCAATATGCTCCAGGTCGAGCAGATCAAAGCGACCGGCACGAATCAGCCGAGCCTGTTCATTGGCCCATGCCACCACATCCATCTCATATCTTGTGCCCACTTGACCCTCCTGCACCCGGAATCCTGTTCCGGCATCCTGCCGTGCGAACCGCGGCGGCCGCTTGTCGTTCAGGAAAATCGGCATGAAACCGTTCGGCGCCTTTGGTCTCCGGTTTTCACTATAGCGCGTATCCCTTTGCATCGCACCACCAAGGCTGAAAATCCCGTTCAAATTTACACAATACAAGCGATAATTCAACCCTTTCCTGGCGCATCAAACGCGCATGCTGGAGCGGTGGCGGCGGGAGCTGCGAACCGGTGATCGCAGCTCTCTTGGACAGGCCAACTGCTTTACCGCATGAATCAACAGCTTGCAGCTTCAAACAGGTCGCACCTTGCTGGACGGCATGGGCTGTGGACCCTGCTTTGTGTACAGGCACTGACTGGCTGCATCAGCCTGCCAGGCAGCTACCGCATCCCCGAGGTTTCCTTGCCCGCGCAGTACCAGGATGCGGCCAGTACCGGGACCGCTTTGCCCACTTCAGGGCAGACCGCCGCTTCGCCCGCGGCAGCAGGTCTCTCGAACCCACCGGAAGCAGCCTCTGCCAACACTCCGGTCGATTGGTGGCGTGACTTCGGGAACCCTGAACTCCAGGGCCTGATCGATCGTGCGCTCGCCAACAACCCGGATATCCGGATTGCGCTGAACCGTATCGTCCAGGCCAAAGCCAGGGCGGACCAGGCCGCTGCGGGTAAATATCCAGGCCTTTCTGCTCCCCTGGTGATTGCGCAACAGTCTCCCGGTGGCGTGACGGTAGGAACGGCTCCGGCTGGCGGCGTCTCCAGTGTGAGCAGCAACAGGACTTCGCAACGCACCTATCAGGCCAGCATCCGGGCGGACTGGCGGCTGGACATCTGGGGCGAACAAAGCGCTCTGGCGGAATCCGCCAATTTTCAGCTCTGGCGGGCCGTCCATGAACGGGAAAACGTCCAGAGGAATCTGACGGCCAGCCTCGCTACCCACTACGTCGAATTCCTGTCCCTCAATGATCGCCTCAGAATCGCCGTCGAGACCGAAGAAGTGCTGAGTACAACCCTGGCCACCATCGAGAAACGGGTCAAGGCCGGTGATGCCACCCTTTCCGAACTCGAGCAGCAACGGGCGGCAATTTTCGCCATACGCGCAACCATTCCCACCCTGGAACAGCAAAGGCTCGACGCCATTGGCGCCATGGCGTTTCTTCTGGGTACGGTCCCCGGCAAACTCAGTCTCTCCAATGACGGACTCGACTCCCTGACCATTCCGCGTGTGGCCCCCGGCCTGCCCTCGGCCCTGCTGCTGCGCCGGCCCGATGTGCGCGTCGCAGAAGCCCAGCTTCTGGCCGCGAATGCCGATGTAAACGTCGCCCGGGCGCGCATTCTCCCCCCCATGGACCTGTCAGCCCAGATCGGTTACAGCGGCATTGCCCTGTCGCAACTGTTCCAGCCCCAAACCTTGTTCTGGAATGTCGTGGACAATCTGGTGGTCAGCATTTTCGATGGCGGCAGAAAGCGAAACGAGCATCTGTTCTCACAAGCCGTCCAGGAAGAGATGGTGGAAAGCTACGCACGCACCCTCTACCAGGCCATGAAAGAAGTGGAAAGCGCTCTGGCTGCTGTTCGCCTGGCAGAACGACGCCTGACCGCCCAAGGAGAAGCCAGCAAGGCCGCCCGCCGTGCCTGGGATATCACCACCAGGGTTTACGCAGTGGGGGGAACCGACTATCTGAGCTTGCTGGAAACCCAGCGCAGTTATCACCGCTATCTGGAAGACTACCAGAAGATCCGAATGGAATGGTATAAGGGCCACATCAACCTGTTCCAGGCACTGGGTGGCGGACTGAAGGCAGAGCCTCCAGCAGCGGCCGGCAAGCTTGCGACGATCGGTTCAACCCAGCCACTGCCACGGACGACCAAAGACATCCCGGTTCCGATACACGAAGGTTCGGAAGCCGGCGCGCACGCCTTCTGGAAGGTAGAGCTGGCCGGCTTCTACCATCGTTCGACGATCGATCCGACCTGGCGTGATCTGCGCGGTCGTTATCCAGCACTCATGGAAGGCCGCCGCCTCCAGCCGCGGCTCAAAGGCCGCATCGAGGAAGATGATGAAGGTCAGCAATCCTGGTATCAGTTGTACATCACGAGTTTCAACAGCCAGGGGGAAGCGGAACAATATTGCCTCGCCCTGAAAGCCGATCAGCAACGGTGCCAGGTGGTCTCTTCCGAGTCTGACTTGTCCAATCCGGAACATGCGCTCCTGCAGCGCCCTGGTACGTAGTGGCAGAATTTCCCGGCAACTCGGATCGCAGTCGCCATGGCCTGGCAGGCTTGCGGTCTGGGATCTGTTCATTGCCGGAAGATGGTAAAGTTGCCACCGCCTTCTGGCGCACGAAGGAATCGCAGGGCGAAGGTTCCTGGCAGAATGCCACCCCCACAAAAATGGATGAAACAGCAAAAACAGCCGGCCGCACGAACCTCACATCGGCAAGCTCCTAGCAATGACTCAAAAATTCTCGCACAGCGTTGTCCAGTGCCTCGCTGCGATCGCCCAGAATCAGGGGATCAGGATCAACCCTGAACGCCTGATCCACGATTTCGCCCTGGCGGATGAAGAGCCGGCCGCGCCCCTGGTGTTGCGGATGGCCGCCGACATCGGCATGAAGGCAAAGGCGGACAGGCTGACCTGGGGCCAACTCGTCGCCCAGCAAGGGGTGTTCCCCGTGCTGGCCCGCCTCAACAACGGTGCCGGCGTGATCGTCGTCGGGATTCGGCAAGAGGAAGAGCGCAAACAGGTGGCGGTCGTCGATCCCTGTTCTGTTGCGGTGGCGATCACCTTTTATTCCGAAGACGAGTTCTGCGCGATCTGGGGCGGCAATGTCATCCTGCTCAAAAGGGCCCATTCGCTCTTCGATACGCAGCAGCCTTTCGGCCTGCGCTGGTTCATCCCAGAGATCCTGAAGCAGCGCACCGCCTTCCGGGACGTGTTCATCGCCGGCATGGCGATGAACGTCCTGGCCCTGGCCTCCCCCCTGTTTTTCCAGGTGGTGATCGACAAGGTGCTGGTACACCAGAATGCATCGACCCTGATGGTGCTCACCGTCGGGGTCATTATCGCCATGCTGTTCGATGCGGCCTTCGGCTACCTGCGCCAGATACTGCTGTTGGCGGCAACCAACAAGATCGACATGCACGTCACCCGCCGGGCTTTCGGCCACCTGCTCTCCCTGTCGATCGACTTTTTCGAGCTCTCCACCGCCGGTGTGGTCACCCGCCAGATGCAGCAACTGGAAGGCATCCGCCATTTCCTCACCGGCCGCTTGCTGTTTGCCGGCATGGATGCCCTGGCCCTGGTGATCTTCCTGCCGCTGCTGTTCACCTACTCGTTCAAGCTGGCGCTGATCGTGCTGGGATTCGCTCTCATCATTGCCCTGATCATCACCATTTTGCTACCCACTTTCCGCAAACGTCTGGACCGGCTCAACAGTGCCGAGGGCGTCCGCCAGGCGCTGCTGGTGGAGACCATCCACGGCATGCGAACGGTCAAGGCCCTGGCCATCGAACCGGTGCAGCGCAAGGCCTGGGACCAGTTGTCGGCGGAAGCCATCAACGCCCATTTCGAAGTCGGCAAACTGGCGATTTCCGGCAACCTGGCCACCGAATTCCTAGGCAAGCTGATGCCGGTGGTCATCGTCTTCATCGGTGCCCAGAGCATTTTCGATCAGACCATGAGCGTCGGGGTGCTGATTGCCTTTCAGATGCTGTCGGGACGAGTGATCAACCCCTTGATCCAGATCGTGAGCCTGATCAACGAATATCAGCAGACGGCCGTTTCCGTGCGCATGCTGGCGGAAATCATGAACCGGCCACCGGAAGGTCGGATCGGCGCCGGCGGCCTGCGCCCCCTGCTGAAAGGACAGATCAGCTTCGAGGAGGTCACCTTCCGCTACCCTGGCGCCAGTGTCAATGCACTGGACCGGACCAGCTTCACGATTCCGGCGGGCGCCGTCGTTGGTGTCGTGGGACGCAGTGGTTCAGGAAAAACCACCCTGACCAAGCTGATCCAGGGCCTTTACCCGGTGCAGGAAGGCCTCGTCCGCTTTGACGGCATCGATGCCCGGGAAATCGACCTGTCTCATCTCCGCCGCCAGATCGGGGTAGTCCTGCAGGAGAATTTTCTTTTCCGCGGCAGCATTCGCGACAATCTCACCATCACCAAGCCCGATGCCAGCATCGAGGAAATCGTCGCCGCCGCCCAGGCGGCCGGGGCCGACGAATTCATCGAACGAATGCCGCAAGGATACGACACGCTGCTGGAGGAGAACGCATCGAATCTGAGTGGCGGGCAGAAGCAGCGCCTTTCGATCGCCCGTTCCCTGCTGGCCAGGCCCAACGTCCTGATTCTCGACGAAGCCGCCAGCGCCCTCGACCCGGAAAGTGAAGCGATCTTCATCCGCAATCTGTCCCGGATCGCCGTGGGCAGGACGGTGATCATGATCTCCCACCGATTGTCCACCCTGATCAACGCCGATGTGATTCTGGTCATGCAGAATGGCCGCTTGTCGGACTGGGGCACGCACACCCAACTGCTCTCCCGCTGTGAGACCTACCAGCATCTATGGAACCAACAGACAGGCCATCTTTGATCCGCCGGCTGTGGTCCCGGCAAACGCCTGATCAGCCGGCCCTGGATTTCCTGCCCGATGCGGACGAAATCGAGCGGCGGCCACTGCCCCGTTTGGCCAGTTTCACCCTGCACCTCCTCGCTCTGGCACTCCTTGTTTTTCTCCTGCTGGCGACCTTCTCGGACATCGACCTGGTGATCACCGCGCGGGGAAAGTTGATCACCCCGCTGCCGAATATCGTGCTGCAACCGCTGGACACCGCCATCATCCAGCAGATCAATGTCAAGCCCGGACAGATCGTGAAAAAGGGGGAGCAGCTCGCCACCCTCGACCCGACCTTTACCGAGGCGGATGAAACCCAGCTGAGAACCCGCCTGGGCAGCCTCGATAACGAACGAGCCAGACTGGAAGCGGAACTGTCGGGCAAAACCGTCACCACTGATGCCACGGCCAGTGATGACAAGAAAATCCAGGGCCGCCTTGCTGACGAAAGACAGGCCAGCTATCTCGCCCAGATGCGACGGCTGGATGAAAATATCGCCCGCATCCGGGCCTCCCTGGAAACCAACCGCCGCGACCAGACCGCGATGAACTCCCGCGTCCAGGTACTCCGGGAAATGGTCACCATGCTCGAACCCCTGGTGGCCCAGCAATATGCGGTGCGCGCCCGCCTGCTGGAGGCTCAGGATCGCCTGCTCGAAGCCGAGCGAGGCGCCCAGATGGCCCGCAGTCGGGAGCAGGAACTCCAGAAGGAACGGACTGGGCTGGAAGCCGAACGTCTGTCCTTCCAGACCGGCTGGCGACAAAAAATCATGGAGGAACTTCTCGCCCTCTCCCGTGAGCGGGATTCGGTCAACGAGCAGTTGCAGAAGGCCGACAAACGTCACCAGCTGGTCGTCCTGACCGCACCCTCCGACGCCGTGGTGCTGGAGATTGCCAAACTGTCCGCCGGTTCCGTCGCCAGGGCCGCCGAAACCTTGTTCACCCTGGTTCCCCTGGGAGAAAGCCTGGAGGCCGAGGTCCAGATCGAATCCGCGGATGTGGGTTATGTCAAACTCGGCGACCGGGTGCACATGAAGGTCGATGCCTATCCCTTCCAGTTGCACGGTGCCCTGGATGGCGAACTGCGCACGATCAGTGAAGACGCCTTCCGTCGCGAGAACGTCGCGGTTGGTGGCAGCGAGGCCTACTACCTGGGCCGTATCCGCTTGACCACGACCCAGCTCAACCGGCTTCCGAAACACGCTCGCCTGCTTCCCGGCATGACCATCAGCGCCGAGATCACGGTGGGCAAGCGCTCGGTGATTTCCTATCTGCTCTGGCCGCTGATCAAGGCCCTCGATGAGTCGGTTCGTGAACCGTAAGGGGTATGCCGGGAGAGTCCATCCTCGCAAACCCTGCGCATGAGCCCCCCCGTTCAGATCAGAAGAAAGTCGCCATGATCGAGCGTGGGGTGAGTCGCAAGACCCAACACCGCAATTTCCACCGCTGCGCCCTTGCCGCTGCCATCGGCATCGTAGTACAGGGAGCCCGTGCTCGTGTTATAGATCACCCGGTCATCCGCATCGTGCCCCTTGACCGCATCGGTAGCCGCCCAGAACTGCGCTTCGCCCAAAGCGCCGATCGTCTTTCCCAGTCCCTTGAACACCAGCAAGCTGAGTTCGATATGGTCGGTTCCTGACTCGAAATCGACGAGGACATCCCGATTGTTGGCAGCGTTTGCTGCCGTGTTGAGCACGAAATGATCTTCGCCCTCGCCGCCGGTAAGGGTATCGTTACCCAGTCCGCCGAACAGCGTGTCGTTGCCGCTGCCACCGAGAAGCTGGTCGGCACCGCCGCTGCCTTCGATCCGGTCAGCAAATGCCGTTCCCGTCAGGACGTTGGCACCGGCATTGCCAATCAGGGTGATGGCGTTGACCAATGCTGACGCATCGGCATTGAGTGCCACTGAACCCGTGCTCGTGGCCACCGCGCCGGTGCCCGTGCCAAGGACCACCCGCTCGATGCCCGTATCGCCCGCAAACAGGGTCAGGGTACTGGCGGTGGTGGCTGCGAAACGCACTTCGTCAACACCGGAGTTCCCCGTATCCGCAATCTCGGCTGCCGTATGGACGGTGGCGAGCGCGATCAGGTAGATATCGGAACCCTCCCCACCATCCATCAGGTCGATACCGGCCTGGCCATTCAGGAGATCATTGCCGCTACCGCCATTCATCTGGTCAGCAAAAGCCGTTCCGGTCAGGATGTTCACACCGGCATTACCGACCATGGTGATGGCGTTGCCCAACGGCGACGCATCGACATTGAGTGCGACCGTACCCGCACTGTTTGCCACCGCGTCGGTACCCGTACCAATCACCACCCGCTCGATACCCGTGTCGCCGGCATACAGCTTCAGGGTGCCGGCACTGGTGGCCGTGAAACGCACTTCATCCACCCCGGTGCTGCCGGCATCGGCGATCTCGGCCGACGAATGATGGGCAGCCAGTTCGAACAGGTAAAGGTCCGAACCCTCACCGCCATTCAGGCTGTCAACCCCGCCCAGACCATTCAGGACGTTATCACCACTGTTGCCGGTGATGATGTTGGCGAGCGTATTGCCCGTTCCCATGAGATGGGCCGTCCCGGTCAGTTCGAGCTTTTCGACATGGGCTCCCAGTGTCCAGGATACCGATGCCTTGACCAGATCCTTGCCATCCGCGGCGCTGCTTTCGATAACGACATCGGAGACGTTATCCACCAGGTAGATGTCGTCGCCCTTTCCGCCGGCGAGCTGGTCCGTGCCGGCGCCACCGTCAAGCAAGTCGTTGCCTATTCCGGCCTCCAGCGTATCGTTGCCGCCAAGACCATACAAGGAATCATTGCCGGCCGTGCCGGTCAGGACATTGACCGTATCATCGCCCTCAAGCGTCAGCCCGGAACAGGGAACCGCGCTGATCAGGTAACTACCGGTGGACTGGGCACGATCCTTGGCGGCCAGGTAATAGGTTCCGCCGACGGTCGGCGTATAAATGATCTGTGAATCGGTGGTGGACAGGCTGGCATTATCATTCTGCGTAATGACTGCCAATTTGGAGGAATACAGTTCAAGGTAGGGATCGAGACTCCCGCTGACCCGGGCCAGTTTGAAGATATAGCTGTTGTTGGCCTTCAGGGTGACCTTGAACAGGTCGCCGTCGGATGCCTGCCCAATGACGCCGGACACGGCCGCCCCGCCGACGGTAATCGCTCCGCGCGTATTTGTCGTCATGGGATAGTCATCCGGAACGGCAGTGACGTCATCGTTGCGGATCGTGCCCGCAGCGCTTGCCGTCCCCACTGCCAGCCCTGATGAAGGGTTGCTCAGGCTGAGGGTAAAACCCTCGTCAGACTCGACGACCGTGTCCCCGACGACCATCACCTGGATCGTCTTCGTCGTTTCGCCAGGCTGAAAGGTGACGACACCGGAAGTGGCGCCGGTAAAATCGGAAGAAGTGGCCGGGGATGCACCGGAGCCGTCCAGCCTCCAGTCCACGGTTTGCGTGGTCTCGCTCGCTTTGCTGAGGCTGACATTGAACACGTAGGCCGTGGAGCCGCTGTTGCCTTCGACAATCGAAGCTGCGCCAGCGACGATCGATACCTGCACGGAGACAGGATCTGGGTCAGATGACGCATCTGCCGACAACTCGCTGGCAGACTTGGTCACATTCGAGAAGACGAAAGTTTCGACATTTTTAATCAAGTCGGAACCGGAGCCGCCACTCGCAAAGGTGAAGCCCTGATTGATGGTATAAGAGAACGTATACTCCGAAAAAGTACCGGCAAACACCACCGTATCATTGCCCGCCCCACCGTCGAGGGTATCGTTTCCGGCTCCCGCCACGAGCGTATCGTCGCCCGCCCCTCCAGTCAAAGAATCGGTTCCGGAACCACCGTCGAGATAATTATTCAGGGAATTGCCGGTGATCGTATCGGCACCGGTGCCACCAATCGCATTTTCGATATTGCAGGTATACGCAATGGCGATGTTGTAGGTCATGCTGTTGCATGAGGAATAGGCGCCAGGCGTGAGATCGATCAGGCTCGGCGTTGACCATCCGCTCAGGTTGAGTGTATCGGTTCCAGCGGAATCGTAAATCGTCAGGATCGGATGAAGGTTGACCGAGAAATTGTAGATTGCGGACAGGGTACCGAAATCGCTGCTGCCAAATCCGTAGGTGGTATCCTCTGTGCGGGTCGTGGTTTCGGCACCGTACATGCTCTGTATAGCCATGATGTCATTGAGCATCGGCGTCTGCGGCGAATACAGCTTCCCGTCAGCACCGACCCAGTCGGCCCAGGCCACCAGGCCCACCCCACTGGACGAGCCCGAACCCCAATTGGGACCAAAGTAGGACATCACCGAATAGACACCACTGTCCTGGTAGCTCGAGGGTGTCCAGGAACCCCCACCATTGTAGTCACCCATGTGATCCAGCCCGAAAGCATGGCCGATCTCATGCACGTAGGACAGAAACGAATGCGCGCCCACCTGGGGGTTCATCAGGTCGGAATAAGCACGACTGAACCACACGCTGCCAGTCGTCGGGAAGTAGGCATGGGCGTATTCAACGCCGGTGGACGAAGTCCCGAATTCGATATTGGACGAACCGGACGTGACCTTGGCGAGATCCGGGGTGACGAGATCATCCCAAGTCTGCAGCGCAAGTGTGGCGGCGGCCTGCTGGACGGAATTCAAGCCCTGGAATCCGGCCAGCTCCTGACTACCGTAGAGGCCGCTCGACGAGGTCGGGAAAGCGTAGGTGATCGTGCTCCCGGACCAATGAGAACCGGAATCAAGCTGCGCGAGAATTTGCTGCTGTGTCCAGGATGCGAGTGCCACGTAACCAGCCCTTCATTTAAGAAGGCGGCAAGGTCGAGGGCAAGCAGAAATTGAACAGCAGAAATCGCTGAATCTATGCAACCCGGCCACCCTTCCTGACGATCAGGTTAGGGCCCTCGGCTTTGCGTCCGGAGATTTCTCCCCGTTTGCCTTTGGATAAGATGTGGCGAATAATACACGTGACGTTATTTTTGTCAAGCGCTTATTCGGCAAAAGCAATCTAGGGAGGGACATGCCCAAAATACCCGTCAACCCGCAAAAGAACGCCGTTGCTCTCGCCTACAGCCAGACCGATACTGCCCCTCGCGTGGTGGCCAGAGGACGGGGGCTGGTAGCCGAGCAGATCATCGCGCGGGCGCGTGAGCACGGCGTTTATGTGCATGAATCAGCCGAACTGGTGTCGCTACTGATGCAGGTCGATCTCGACCAGCACATCCCACCACAGCTCTATCTGGCAGTGGCCGAACTGCTGGCGTGGCTCTACCGGCTGGAAAATGGCCAGGCAGCGTCACCACCGCCACGCCTCTCGGCCGCCGCTGAAGCGACATTGAAGCCATGAGCCCGCCGTCGTCTGCGTCGTTCATTACCTCGCTTGCGGTTTTGCTTTAAACTGCCCGCTCCAGCCGATTCCGGGAAGGACAATGGAAAATACGGATGTTCACGCACAACAGGCGCCGCTGCAATTCGAAATCGAACAACCTAAAGAATACGGTCAATACCTGTTGTATTCCAAAGTCGAGATTGCCGCGATCCTTCGCGCCCTGATGCAGAAACGGGCTCTGATCAGCGCCTACTTCAACAAAAACCGGTCCTTCCTGCTAACCGCGGTGCTGGCCGTGGATACGGCCGCTGGCAAACTGGTTCTCGACTACGGCCGAGAGGGCGAGACCAACCGCCTGGCTTTGCTGACCGAAAAACTGCTGCTGACCGCTGCGGTCGACAAAGTGAAGGTGCAGTTCACCCTGGGTAAACTCTCGGAGACGCAGCACGCCGGGCTGCCTGCTTTCAGCGCTGTGCTACCCGACAAACTGTTGAGACTACAGCGTCGCGAGTGCTTCCGCCTCTCGACGCCGATCACCAAACCGGTCAAATGCACCGCCACAATCCGGCGCGAAGATGGCAGCGCCTGCCTGCTCGAGGCACCATTGCTGGATATCAGTGGTGGCGGGGTCGGGCTGATGGCGCCGCCAGGTCTGGCTGCCCTGCTGCAGCGCGGCACCATCATCAGCGATTGCAAGGTCAGTCTGCCTGACGAGGGTCTGCTGGTTGCCACTCTGTGCGTACGCAACAAACTGGACTCGACGACCAAAGGAGGGTCCCACTACGTTCGTATCGGCTGCGAGTTCATTGCCTTGCCCGGTGCCAGAATGAACATGCTGCAACGCTATATCAACCGCATCGAACGCGAGCGCAAGGCCCGACTAAGCGGCATGGCCTAGAACGAAGTGCGCGCGGCAGCGAGCTTGTTGCGCGCTGCCGCGGGTCGCCGAACCGAAAAGACTTCCGCAACGACCAAGCCCTCCCTGGCAGGACTTAAAAGCCAATCCGCAGCAACGCGAACGCAGCGAGCAAGGTTCCCAGCATCGCCAGCCCGTAGCAGATCAGTTTGGCACCGGTACCGGCGTGGATACCGACATCGTGCAGGCTGTGATAGATCCGGTGCGCGGCGTGCCACAGGAATAGCGCAATGATCGCAAAGATGAAGCCCTTACCGATGATATTCTGGGCGAAAGCAAGCATGCGCGGGTAGCTCATGGTATCCGGTGGCAGCAGCCAGGCGAGCGGCACGGCGAGACCGGTGATGAATACCAGCATCGGACCCAGCAGCGCCGAAAGCATGCCACCGGCGCCGAACAGCGCCCAGAAGATCGGGGCGTTAGAACGTTTCAGCGTTGGTTTCATCGTGCCATCCCCCATACCAGAGCGAGCAGACCGAGACAGGCAGCGCTAGCGACCGCCAACCCGCTGCCGGTAATGACGCAGGCTGAAAGCCGTTGGCCTCCGACCACCACTGGCGGCATCGTCCGCGGCATGATCTTGAACCAGGTGTAAGTGTGATAAGTCAGCGCAATCAGTGCGAGGACGTGAAAACCGATGTAAAACGGGCTCTTCAGGGCCGCCAGCCAGGCATTCCAGGCGGCTTCACCCTGCGACAGGTGCAGCAGCCCGTTGAGCAGAATCCCGGCATAGGCAGCGACGAAGAGGGCTGTTCCCTCGTGAATCATGTACTCGACGAAGTACGGATTCCTCCGCCACCAGCCATCCATCGAGCGCACATAGGGACGACGCTTGTTCACTTGGCACCTCCCTTCGGGGTAATGAAACGCAGGAAATAATCGGCTGCACTGTTGGTCTTGTTCTGGTTGACGGCGTTGGCCGGGTCGACATGCTTCGGACACACCTCGGAGCAGTAACCCACCGCCGTGCAGTTGAATACCCCTTCTTCGGAATTGATGAGCTCCATACGCTCGGCCTTGCCGCCATCGCGAGAATCGACGTTGTAACGATGCAGCAAAGCCGTCGCTGCCGGCCCGATGAAGCTCGGGTTCAGACCGAACTGCGGGCAGGCGGCGTAGCATAACAGACAGTTGATGCACGAACTGAACTGCTCGTAGGCATGCAGTTGTTCCGGTGTCTGCAGATACTCGCCCTGAGCCAGCTTGCGTGGCTCCTTTGGAATGATGTAGGGCTGAATGCTTTCCAGCTTCTCGATGAAGCCATCCATGCTGATCACCAGGTCGCGCTCGATCGGGAAGTGCGCCAGGGCTTCAACACGCACCCGCGCCGGATAGAAGTCGCGCAGAAAAGTCTGGCACGACAGGCTCGGTTCGCCGTTGATCATCATGCCACAGCTGCCACAGATCGCCATCCGGCATGACCAGCGAAAACTCAGCGAACCATCGAGGTAGTCCTTGATGTACTGCACGCCTTGCAGAACCGACATATCGTCGGTAAACGGAACCTCGAACACCTGCCGATGCGGTTCCTTGTCCTTTTCGGGGTGATAGCGCAGAACTTCGATTTCGATCGTCTTTTCAGCCATGGGAAGCCTTCCTTTCCTGCTCCGCCTTCTCGCCGGCAGCGCCATAGGCGCGCGTGCCAGGCTGCGACTTGGTAATCTTGACAGGGCCGTAATCGATGCGCGGAGCTCCGTCAGCGACATAGTGCGCCTGTGAGTGCTTCAGGAAGTTGACATCATCGCGCTGCTCGAAGCCGTCGAGGCGCTGGTGTGCCCCCCGCGACTCGCGCCGATGCAGCGCCGAGTAGGCCATTGTCTGGGCAACATCGAGCTGGTACTCGAGTTCGATGGCCAGCAACCACTCGGTATTCCAGACACTCGACTTGTCCTCGACATTGACCTTCTTGAAGCGCGCCTTGAGCTCGTCGAGTTTGTCGCAGGTCTTTTGCATGGTTTCCGCCAGACGATAGATGCCGCAGCCCTCCTCCATGGTCTGGGCCATTTCCTTGCGCAAGATGGCAATGCGTTCATTGCCGCCGGTTTTCAGCTTCAGTCCAAGAACCCGTTGCTCGACGGCCTGTGCCTGCTTCTGCAGCCTGGCTGAATTGCCAGGCACCACCGATCTGGCAAAGCGAGCCGCTTCGACACCCGCCACCTTGCCAAACACGCAGAGCTCGGAGAGGGAATTCGATCCCAGCCGGTTGGCACCATGGATGCCGACGCTGGAACATTCGCCGGCCGCATAAAGACCGGGTAGCGGCGACGCGCAGAGACCGTCGACGAGGATTCCGCCCATCGTGTAATGTACCGCCGGCCGCACCGGGATCGGAGCCCGCGCCGGATCGACGCCAAGAAACTGTTCGGCCAGTTCGTAGATCTGCGGCAGTCGCTCGCGCAACTTGGCTTCGCCGAGATGGCGCAGGTCCAGATGCACGACCGAACCGTGCGGCCCCTCGATGGTACGACCCTTTTGCTGCTCGTACCAGAAGGCCTGGCTGAGGCGATCGCGTGGCCCGAGTTCCATCGCCTTGTTGCGCGGCGAAGGTTCGGCCGGGCCAAGACCATAATCCTGCAGGTAGCGATAGCCATCCTTGTTCACCAGGAAGCCTCCTTCGCCCCGACACGCTTCGGTAAACAGCAGACCGGTCCCGGGCATGCAGGTCGGATGATACTGGACGAATTCCATGTCGCGCAGCGGCACGCCGTGGCGGTAGGCAAGCGCCATGCCATCGCCGGTGACGACGCCGCCGTTGGTGTTCTCGCGGAACACGCGGCCGGCACCACCGGTGGCGATCACGACCGAACGGGCTTCGACCAGCGTGAACTCTCCCGAACCGATCTCGATCGCGACGACCCCCTGGACGCGGCCGTCCTCGACCACCAGATCAACGCAAAAATGTTCGTCGAAGCGCTTGATCGACGGATACTTGATCGAGGTCTGAAAGAGGGTGTGCAGCATGTGAAAGCCTGTCTTGTCGGCGGCGAACCAGGTTCGCTCGATCTTCATGCCGCCGAAAGCCCGCACGTTGACATGCCCGTCCGGGGTACGGCTCCATGGGCACCCCCAGTGCTCGAGCTGGGTCAGTTCCTCGGCACAGTGTGCCACGAAATACTCGACCACATCCTGCTCGCACAACCAGTCGCCACCACCCACCGTATCGTTGAAATGATACTCGAGGCTATCGGTCGACAACTTCACCCCCGCCGAACCGCCCTCGGCGGCGACGGTATGACTACGCATCGGATAGACCTTCGAGACCAGTGCGATCCTCAGTGCGGGATCAGACTCCGCGACGGCAATCGCTGCCCGCAGACCTGCCCCGCCACCCCCGACGATCACCACGTCCGCCTTGTATATCTCCACGCTTTTTCCTTTCTCGCGCCGGGCATCGCCGGCGACGACCCATATTTCAAAAGCCCCGTCGGAAAAGCTCCGGCAGGGCCAACGAATCAGCTACTCACCGGCTCGCTGATTTTTACCTGCTTCAGCAACCTTGAGCGTCAACATCTGATACATCCCACCAAAGAAGCGTTGTTTGCCAAGTGGAACGAAGCTCCCATCTTTCGGCAACCAGGCCGTGACTTCCTCACTGAAGAGATCGCGAGCAAAGGGCTCCAGCCGGTCGAGAACCGGCTTCCAGAAGTAGCGCAACGGATTGAAGCGGCTCGGCGGCGCGTAGTCTACGATGGTCAGTGTCCCGCCGGGACGGACGACCCGCAGCGCCTCGGCCAGCGTTCTTTCGCGCACGGCCTGCGGCTGTTCATGCAGCAGGAAAAACAGCAGGGCCCGGTCAAAGCTCGCGTCGGCAAAACCGAGCGCCGCCGAATCCATGCAATGCAACTTGATCGGCGCTTGCGGACCCAGCTTGCCGGCGAGATTCTCCAGCTGGATTGGCAGAATGTCAGCAATTTCCAGCGCCCCCCCCGGCGTCACGCAGGCCGCCAGTCGCGGCGTCAGATCGCCGTAGGCACAGGCGATCTGCAAGGTGCGGCCTGGGAGCTGGTGGCCGTAATCATGCAGCACCGCATTGCAGAGACGCTTGTAGTTACCCCAGAGAATCAGATTGACCAGCCATTGCCGCTCGAAGACATGCACTGCACGCGGATGAACATAAGCCCACCAATAGTGGGATTGCAAGTACTGAGGGATGGCAGGCAGAACCTTCTTGACCGCCACGCAGCTGGAAACGGGTGCGTTGAAGTTATTTTTCATAGGGATAGTGAGAGTACGAACGTCTATGTCCGGAAAATGTCTTTCGAGATTGGTCAGTCTGAGCAGAGTGTCTGCATTGGTCCTGCCCCCCGGCGGATAAGCAGATAAGTTCCTGTGTCATGCTCTGCTGATTCGGTGATCCGCCGCCCAGCCGCGCGGAAAGTATGCAACCCAACGCCCTCAGGCCGTACCCTACCCGATCAGTCAGCCGAGTGCAACCGAGGCAGCACCTCCAGCGCGTTGAACGCCGTCGCCTTCGCCAGTTCGCTCGCGTCGACACCGCGCAACTCCGCTAGCATTGCGTTGATCCGCGACAACTGTTCGGGCGTGTTGCGGCCACCAGCCAACCAGGCCGGAGGCATGTCCGGTGCATCGGTTTCGAGCACGATCGCATCCAATGGCAGCGTAGCGGCCAACCGGCGGATACGCGTCGAGCCAGGGTAGGTCAGGGCACCCCCAAAGCCCAGTTTGAAGCCCAGTCTGATGAATTCTTCCGCCTGTTGTCGACTGCCGTTGAAGGCGTGCGCGATGCCGCCGTTCACCCTGATCCGGCGTAGATTCTTGAGTACCTGATCGACCGCCCGGCGGACATGCAGGAGCACCGGCAACTCCAGATCGCGGGCAATTTTCAGTTGTTCGACAAAAAATGACTCCTGCCGCTCGACCTGCCGATCGGCAACGAAGAAATCGAGGCCAATTTCACCTAGTGCCAGCGGCCGTTGCGGCCCGTCAGAAGCGCGTGCCAGCCAGTTACGCAGGATCGCCAGATCGTCGTTGCCAGCGTGCTGCACATAAAGCGGGTGAATGCCGTAGGCCGGGGCACATCCGGCATAACGCGTGCAACAGCCGTGCACCTCGGCAAAGCTCGTCAGGTCGACCGCCGGCACGACAATCGACGACACCCCGGCCAGCCGGGCCGCCGCCACTAGCGCGTCCCGGTCGGCTGCGAATTCAATCGCTGCAAGATGGCAATGAGTGTCGATCAGCATTGCCAGGAGTCAACGGAAGTAAATCAGAGGAACCGAAAGCCTGGCTCAGGCGGACGGCCGCTGATGATATCCGCCAGTGCGGCACCGGAGCCACAAGCCATCGTCCAGCCGAGCGTACCATGGCCGGTATTGAGATACAGATTGGGAATCGCCGAGCGACCGATCAGCGGCACGTTGGACGGCGTCGCCGGACGCAGACCACACCAGAACCGGGCTTCGTCGGCCGGTCGCAAAGCCGGGAAAAGCTCGCTGGCCCGCTCGATCAGGGCCCGGCAGCGCACCGCATTGAGATCGGTATCATAGCCATTGAATTCAGCCGTACCGGCAATGCGCAGGCGTTGACCAAGGCGCGAAAAAACGATCTTGTAACCGTCGTCGGTGAGGCTGACACTCGGTGCGATGCTATCCGCGGACAGGGGCAAGGTGGCCGAATAGCCTTTCGCCGGGTACACCGGCAGACGCAGGCCGAGGGGACGCAGCAACAAAGGGGTATAGCTGCCGAGCGCAGCGACATAGGCATCGGCCTGGTGCAACTCGCCGGCAGCGATTACGCCAGCCACCCGACCGGCCACCATACTCAGCCGGTCAACCGCAACACCGTAACGAAAAACGACGCCGCGTGCCGTACAAAGCGCCGCAAGCTGTTGCGTGAAGCGGTGGGCATCGCCGGATTCATCGGCGGCCGTATAGTCGCCGCCGACCAGTCGCTGCCTGGCCGATGCCAACGCCGGCTCGATGGCGATGCACTCGTCGACATTCACGGGGTGTCGCTCACAGCCAAACTCACGCATCAGCGCGGCAGCTTCGATGGCAGTCGCGTACTCGCGGCGGTCGGTGTAGATGTGCAGGATGCCGCGTTCGAGATGATCGTAGGCGAGCATGGTTTCAGCGCGCAGTGCCTGCAACTGACGACGACTGTAAAGCGCCAGGGTGACGATCTGGCGAATGTTGTCACGCGTTCGCCGCACCGTGCATTCGCGCAGAAAGCGCAGGCTCCAGTCAAGCAGAGTGGCGTCCCAGCGCAGACGAAAGAGCAGCGGCGCATCCTCGCGCCGCATCCAGGCCAGAGCACGCAACGGAGCACGCGGGTTCGACCATGGTTCGGCGTGCGAAACCGAAATCTGGCCACCGTTGGCGAAACTGGTTTCCAGTCCGGCAGCGGTCTGACGATCAAGCACCGTCACCTGGTGCCCTGCCTTGGCCAGATACCAGGCGCTGGCGACCCCCACGACACCGGCCCCCAGGACGACCACCTTCAAGCAGTCAACCCCTGATCACGGGTGATGCGCACCACCTCGGGAATACGCCGCAGACTGCGCATCAGGCGCGCCAGAGAAGTGCGACTGGCCACCTGCACCGTAAAACGTAGCGTCGTGTACAGTCCGGGGCGCTTCTCTTCCATGTTGACATGCTCGATATTGATGCCGGAGGTCGAAATCTCGGTGGCGATCCGCCCCAGTGCGCCCAACGTATTCTGCACCACGATCAGCAGGCGCACACTGAACAGTTTGCCGGGCTCCGGCTCCCACTCGACGTCGATCCATTTCATCGGTTTGGCGGTACGCGCCTTGCGAATGGCGGGGCAATCATGCGTATGGATCACCAGACCCTTGCCTTTCCAGATCGAGCCGATGATCGGGTCGCCGGGAATCGGTTGGCAGCAGGGCGCGAACTGAACAGCCATGCCTTCGGTACCGCGAATCACCAGCGAAACGGGCGCCCGTTCAGCCGGCTGTGGTGTTTCCTCGCGCGCCAGCAGGCGGCGAGCGACGACACCGGCGAGGCGAAAACCAAGACCGATGTCGGTGTACACCTCCTTGATCAATTTGTTTCCTGAATCGCGCAGCACGTTCTTCCAGCTCGAAACCGGCAGTTCCGAAGCGACCACGCCCAACGCCCGCAACTCCTGGTCGAGCATCTTTTCGCCGAGCGCCGTCGACTCGTCATGATGGACGCTCTTCAGGTAATGGCGGATCTTGCTGCGCGCCCTGCCGGTCTTGACCGTCGTCAGCCAGGCCATATCCGGATGGGCGTCGGCAGCGGTGACGATCTCGACGCGGTCACCGTTGGTCAGTTCGGTGATCAGCGGCAGCGGCTTGAAATTGATCTGCGCGGCGACACAATGATTGCCGATATCGGTGTGTATCGCGTACGCCAGGTCAACCGCCGTCGCACCACGTGGCAAGGCAATGATCTTGCCTTTGGGCGTAAACACATAGATTTCATGCGGAAACAGATCGACCTTGACATGCTCGAAGAACTCCGAGGAATCGCCGGTTGCGCTCTGCAGGTCGAGCAGCGAGTGAAACCAGGTGGTCGTTTTCTGTTGCAGATCGGCACCGAAGTCCTCGCTGTCCTTGTACAGCCAGTGCGAAGCAATGCCTTCCTGCGCCACGTTCTCCATCGCTTCGGTACGAATCTGCAGTTCGAACGGCGTGCCGTGCGGCCCGATCAGAGTGGTATGCAATGACTGGTAGCCGTTGGGCTTGGGAATGGCGATGTAGTCCTTGAACTTTCCAGGAACCGGCTTGAACAACCCGTGCAGCGCACCGAGGGCGAGGTAAGCGGTCGGCACATCATGTACCAAAACCCGGAAACCGTAGACATCGAGCACCTGCGAGAATGACAAGTGCTTGTCGAGCATCTTGCGATAGATTGAATACAGGCTCTTCTCGCGACCAAAGACCTGCGCCTGCACGCCGGCTTCGCGCAGCTTGCCGGTGATGCCTTCGAGAATCCGCGACAACAGCTCACGCCGGTTACCGCGCGCCGCCTTGAGCGCACGCGCCAGTACCCGCGCACGCATCGGGTAAATGAGCTCGAAAGAGAGATCCTGCAACTCGCGAAAGAGTTTGTTGAGGCCCAGCCGGTTGGCAATCGGCGCGTAAATCTCGAGCGTCTCGCGAGCGATGCGGCGGCGTTTATCGGCACGCACCGCGGCCATCGTCTGCAGATTGTGGTGGCGATCGGCGAGCTTGATCAGTACCACCCGCAGATCGCGCGCCATGGCCATCAGCATCTTGCGAAAATTCTCCGCCTGCGCTTCTTCCTGAGACTGAAACTCGATCTTGTCGAGCTTCGACAGGCCATCGACGAGATCAGCAACGGGTTTGCCGAAACGGTCGGCAATTTCGCTCTTGCCAACCGACGTATCCTCCATCACGTCATGCAGGAGCGCCGCCACCACGCCCTCGACATCCATTTGCCATTCGGCGATGGCGCCGGCCACAGCCAGGGGATGCGTGATGTAGGGTTCACCCGACAGGCGCTTCTGCCCACGATGCGCCTGCTCGCTGAACAGATACGCCTCGCGCACGCGCTCGATCTCTTCCGGGGGAAGATAGCTCAGGCTATCGATGAAAACCTGGAAAGCCGGATCGTCCTCGGGAAGAATCAAATCAGGGATCGGGCCAGCCGCCGGCGGTTCAGCGGACAAGCTGGCAGCAATCACGGGATCCATGATCTCGTCCTGCGCCACCGCGGGATTGAGGTCAGGCCTGACCGCGGTTGAGGACTTCCAGGCCGACCCTGCCGACGGCGATTTCACGCAGCGCGATCACCGTCGGCTTGTCCCGACCGGCGTCGATCAGCGGGGACGCGCCGGCCGTGATCTGACGGGCACGATAGGTGGCCGCCAGAGTCATCTGAAAACGGTTCGGAATACGCTGCAAACAGTCGTCTACGGTTACTCGTGCCATGCAAATCTCCCAGGGTAATCAGAGCATTGTTGCGAACAGGATGGAATGGCGCTGACGCTGCGCAGCGTAACGCAGCCGGGTTGCGCGGACCACCGCCAACAGGTCGTGCAGCGCACGCTGCAATTCGTCATTGATAATAACATAGTCGAATTCCGCCACATGCCGCATCTCTTCGCGAGCCGCAGCGACGCGGCGAGCGATCGTTTCAGCGCTATCCGTGGCGCGCGCGCAAAGCCGGCGTTCAAGTTCGTCAAGTGATGGGGGCAGAACGAACACGCCGATTGCGGCCGGGAACAGTGCCCGTACCTGCTGCGCGCCTTGCCAGTCGATCTCGAGGAGCACGTCCTGACCGGCAAGCAAGGCCGCTTCGATGCCGCTTCTTGAAGTGCCATAGTAGTTGCCATGGACCTCTGCCCATTCGAGGAAAGCATCATTGCGAACCTTCTCGAGAAAATCCGGCACACTCACGAAATGGTATTCGACACCCTCCCGCTCACCTGATCGGGGTGCACGCGTGCTGTGAGAAATGGACACGCGAATGTCTGGATCGTTCTCCAGCAACAACCGCACCAGCGTCGTCTTGCCAGCGCCGGACGGCGCCGTGACAATGTAGAGATGTCCGGTCATGGTTCCAGGCTCATATGTTCAAGCCCACCATTGTACCCGCGCCCGGCGCTGTCGACCGGCGCCGCCGACTTCTCATCCACTGGTGGATACAGGCTTCGCCGCCCAGGTCAAATGAGCTGACCGGCAGCGGCATGCGCGGCGGGGTCATGGGCATGGACTAGCCTGCTGATACCGACGAGAATTACGGCCTTGAGATGATCATCCGGCGAGGAACAAGCAAATGTCGCGATTCAAACGGGCACAGACCACCGCTGTACTATTGGCCGCGCTATCGGCAGCCAATGCTGCCGTGCCGCTCAAGATCGTCGGCTTCGACGACATGTCGTGCCGGACCTGGTCGGCATCAAAGGACGATACCGAGCAACGCGCGCTCTACGTCGCCTGGGTGCGCGGCGTTCTCACCGGCCACAACTACGCCAACCAGAACCAGCAGGTATCGGCCATCTCCAGCGGCACGGTCGAGCAGTACGTGAATCGTTACTGCACTGAGAAACCACTCGGCCAGTTCAGTGATGCGGCATTACGCCTGACCGACCAGTTCTCGGGCCGCAACACGGCGATCACCCGGTAGCCGCTGACGGCTCCGCCCAACGAGGGGTGCAGCCCACGGCCCGGCACAGCTTGCCGGGCGCTGCATCAGTAACCCTGCTGCTGCTTGCCTTTGATATTGCCGACCGTTCCACCGATCACCCCGCCAATCGCCGCGCCGGTCCAGCCGCTGCCCCCGGAGATTGCCGCAATACCGGCTCCCGCAGCTGCGCCAATCGCTGCACCACTGATCGTTCCCTGCTCGCGTGCGCTCATGTTGGTGCAAGCCGTCGCTGCCAGAGCCATCGCGAGGGCCAGAGCCCACCCTGTTTTTTTCATCTCGTCCCCCTTACTTGGTCTTGGGTAGTGCAGGCACCACCATTTCGAACCAGATGGTTTCGACCACCGGGCGCAGCAAGCGATCGGGATGCGCCGCGTACCATTGGTCCAGCGCTTCCAGGACACTGCCCAGCGTCTGATTCTTCATCCCTCTGGCGACGCGTGGCGAAAAACCGTTCTCGACGGCCGGCGGATTGTCGGCGTTATACGCGGCTTCGACCTGCACCATATTGGCCAACCCGACGAGGTAAGCCTTCTTGACGTCTTCAGAGGACTTGATCCAGTGCGTGCCATCGACCAGTGGCACCTCGACTGCACCGACACCAGCAGCAGTCATCATCATTGCCAGGCAAGCAGCAGACGCGACAAAGCGTAATTGACGGAAACCAGGTCCAATGGTCATCATCTTCTACTCCAGGAAAAGGAATTTGCAGGCTACCATGCTCCCATGACCGTTCCAAGTGAAATCGCCTGGCCACCTGGCGATTCCTCGGCCAACCGGCCGGCGCTCGACAGAGCGCCCGATTGCTGCATTGCAGCTTGCCAGATGCCCAAAGTGTCTGTATGTTCGCGGCCGGAAATTTATATCGTATACGATATCTGGAGTTCACCTCGCCAGCCATGCCATCGCTTCTTGAGCTTGTCGCCGCCCAGAAGATGCCCCGCCTCAGCGCGTCGGATCACGTCGCGCAAACGCTCAAGAAAGCCATTGTCGACGGCCTGCTGCCAGCCGGCGAGTTGCTCCGGCAGGACGAAATCGCGGCGCATTTTCACGTCAGCAAGATCCCTGTTCGTGAGGCCCTCAAGCACCTCGAAGCCAAAGGCCTGGTGACCTTCCTGCGCAACCGCGGCGCCGTGGTGGCCTCGCTGTCGGCGGCCGAGATCGACGAATACATGGAAATCCGGGCGATGCTCGAGGCACGCGCGGCACGCCTCTCGGCACCACAGATCAGCGACCAGGCGATCGAACAGGCACGCCGGCATCTCGACGAATTCGACCAGGCCGGCAATGCCGGTCGCTGGGGCGAGCTGAACTGGCTGTTTCATTCGACGCTCTATACGGCCGCCGGAAAGCCGATCCTGATCGCCGAAATCCGTTCGCTGTACAACAAGGTCGAACGTTACGTGCGCGCGCTCTTGTCGATGACCCCTGGAATGCCCAACACCCTGCGCGAACACGCCGAAATCCTCGACGCGTTCGTCCGCCGGGATCCCGACGCGGCGGCAGAACTCACTCGGGCGCACGTGCTCGATGCGGGTGCGTCACTTGTCAGTTACCTTATCGACCAACGTAGCAAAGGAGGAAATCCATGAACAAACAGATCCTGGCGGCCGGCTGCAGTCTGCTCTCCCTCGCGGTCAGCAATGTCTACGCCGATCACCTGGTGGCCATCGCCGGACCGATGACCGGTCAGTACGCCTCGGCGGGTGACCAGATCCGGAAGGGTGCCGAGATGGCGATCACCGACATCAACGCCAAGGGCGGCGTCGTCGGTGAGAAACTGAAGCTGGAAATCGGCGACGACGCCTGTGATCCGAAACAGGCCGTCGCCGTCGCCAACCAGATGGTGAACAAGAAGATCATCTTCATGCACGGCCACTGGTGCTCGTCATCGACGATCCCGGCGTCCGAAGTGTACGTCGAGGCCAACATCCCGGTGGTCACCGTGTCGACCAACCCCAAGGTCACTGACCGCGGCCTCAAGAACATTTTCGCCATTGCCGGTCGGGACGACCAGCAGGGCCAGGTGGCTGGAGCCTACCTGGCCGAGAAATTCAAGGGCAAGAAGATCGCCGTGGTTGACGACAAGAGTGCCTACGGCAAGGGCCTCGCCGACGAAGTCGCCAAGGCCATGGAAGCCAGGGGCGTCAAGCCGGCCCTGCGTGAATCGATCACCGCCGGTGAAAAGGACTATTCCGGGCTGGTCAGCAAGCTCAAATCCGCCGGCGTCGAAGTCATCTCCTACGGCGGTTATCACACCGAAGTGGCGCTGATCCTGCGGCAGGCGCAACAGGCCGGCCTGAAACTGACGGTGATGGGTGGTGACACGATGTCCAACACCGAACTCGCGACCGCCGCCGGCCCCGAGGCCAACAACGTCCTGTTTACCTTCGGCCCGGATGCGCGCAAGAACCCGAGCGCCGCCGCCGTGGTCAAGAAGTTCCACGATGCCAAGATCGAACCGGAAGGCTACGTCCTCTACGCCTACGCCGCTTTCCAGCTCTTCGACCAGGCCGCAACCAAGGCCAAGAGCACCAAGTACGCCGACATCGAAAAAACGCTGCGCAGCGGCAGCTTCGACACGGTCATCGGCAAACTGTCGTTCGACGCCAAAGGAAACAGTTCGGCGCCGGCCTTTGTCGTCTACCAGTGGAAGGACGGCAAATACGACTACGTGAAGAAGTAATCCTGCCGCACCGACAGGCCACAGGCAAACGTCCGCCGCCGTCGGCGGACGTTCCGACAACCCCGTGCGACACCTGGTGTCGACGCCGAACCGACTGGAGGGCAGCATGCGCGCCACGACCCATCTACTACGCCAGCGTCTGCGCGAATATCACCGAATCGATGAAGCCCAGGTCATCGAACAACTGATCCCGCTGGCGCGTTTCACCCCTTCCGAACAGCAGGGCATTCGTGAACGCGCCACGCCACTGGTACAGACGGTGCGCGACAGTCGCCTCAAAAGCGGCGGCATCGATGCCTTTCTGACCACCTACGACCTCTCGTCGCGCGAAGGCGTGGTGCTGATGTGCCTCGCCGAAGCGCTGCTGCGCATCCCCGACGCGGCAACCGTCGACCGCCTGATTCGCGACAAGATCGGCAGTACCGAGTGGGAGAAGCGGCTCGGCACCTCGCACAGCACTTTCGTCAATGCCGGCACCTGGGCGCTGATGCTCACCGGCCGCATCGTCAATCTCGACAACGAGGACCGCAATCTGCGCGGCACCCTCAAGCGCCTCATCGCACGCACCGGCGAGCCGGTGATCCGGCAGGCGGTGATCACCGCCATGCGCATTCTCGGCAAGCAGTTCGTGATGGGCCGCAACATCCACGAAGCGCTGGAGCGCGCACGCAGCGCCGAAAAGGCCGGCTACCGCCACTCCTACGACATGCTCGGCGAATCGGCGCGCAGCAGCGCCGACGCGCTGCGTTACTTCGAGTCCTACCGCGCGGCGATCCGGGCGATTGGCGACGCTGCCGCCGGCCGCCCGGCATACGAGGCACCGTCGATCTCGATCAAGCTCTCGGCGCTGCATCCGCGTTACGAAGTCGCCAACGAGGATCGCGTTCGCCACGAATTGTGGCCGGTCGTCAAGGAACTCGCGCTCCGTGCCAAGGCGCGCAACATCGGCTTCACCATCGACGCCGAGGAAGTCGATCGGCTGGAAATGTCGCTCGACCTGATCGAAGCACTCGCCACCGACGCCGAACTGGCCGGCTGGAACGGCCTTGGGCTGGCCGTCCAGGCCTACCAGAAGCGTGCCCTGCCGCTCATCGACTGGCTCACCGACCTCGCCTACCGTGCCGATCGGCGTCTGATGGTTCGCCTGTGCAAGGGCGCTTACTGGGACGCCGAGATCAAGCTCGCGCAGGAGCGTGGCTTGCGTGATTACCCGGTGTTCACCCGCAAGGCGTCGAGCGACCTCTCGTATCTGGCCTGTGCCCGGCGCTTGTTCGCCCACCCGCAGGCCTTCTACCCGGCCTTCGCCACGCACAACGCACACACCCTGGCGGCCGTCGCCGAGATTGCGATCAGCGCCGGTGGCAGCGACGAATGGGAATACCAGCGCCTGCACGGCATGGGCGAAGAACTCTACGACCAGATCGTCGGCGAGAGCAAGCTGGGGCGCGCCTGTCGCGTCTATGCTCCGGTCGGCAGCCACGAGGACCTGCTGGCATACCTGGTGCGCCGTCTGCTCGAGAATGGCGCCAACTCGTCGTTCGTGAACCGCATCGCCGACGCCAGCCTGCCGATCGACGCGCTGCTCAAGGACCCCGTTGACAAGACCGCCGCCCTGACCGTCAAGCGCCAGACACGGATTCCCTTGCCGCGCGACCTCTTCGGCGCTGAACGTATCAATAGTGAAGGACTGGACATGAACGACAAAGCCACTCTCGAAGACCTGCGCAGCAGCATCGAACAGAGCCTGCGCGTCAGCTACGCCGCCGCGCCGCTGATCGATGGCCGGCAGCGCAGCGGCGACAGCCAGGTCGTGCATTCGCCGGCCGACCAGCGCGACGGCGTCGGGCGCGTGACCGAGGCCAGCGTCGCCGATGTCGGTGAAGCCCTGGCTGTCGCGCAGGCAGCTTTCCCGGCCTGGGAAGGCACGCCCGCCGGCGCGCGCGCGGCCTTCCTCGACCGCGCCGCCGACCTGCTGCAGGGACGCCTGCCGGAACTGGTCGCCCTGATCGTTCGCGAAGGCGGCCGCACGCAGGTCGACGCCGTCTCGGAAGTGCGTGAAGCGATCGACTTCTGCCGCTACTACGCGGCACAGGCCCGCGAGAAGTTTTCCGGGCCGATCCTGCTGCCCGGCCCGACGGGCGAGCAGAACAGCCTCTCCTTGCACGGCCGTGGCGTCTTCGTCTGCATCAGCCCGTGGAATTTCCCGCTGGCGATTTTCGTCGGCCAGATCGCTGCCGCGCTGGCCGCTGGCAACACGGTGGTCGCCAAACCGGCCGAGCAGACGCCGCTGGTCGCCGCACTGGCCGTCGAACTGCTGCATATCGCCGGCATCCCGGCCGGCGCGCTCAACTTCCTGCCCGGTGACGGACGCATCGGCGCCGCGCTGGTCGCCGCCCGCGCATGCGCCGGCGTCGCTTTTACCGGGTCGACCGAGGTCGCGCGTCTGATCGCCCAGACGCTGGCCGGCAAGGACGGCCCGCTGGTACCGCTGATCGCCGAAACCGGCGGTCAGAACACGCTGATCGCCGATTCGTCGGCCTTGCCCGAACAGATCGTCCGCGACGTCGTCGCTTCGGCTTTCAATTCGGCCGGGCAGCGCTGCTCGGCGCTGCGCGTCCTGTACATCCAGACCGACATCGCCGACCGCGTCTGCGAATTGCTCGCCGGCGCCATGCAGGAGTTGTGCATCGGCAACCCGGCCGACATCGCCACCGATGTCGGCCCGGTCATCGACGAAGCGGCACGTGCGGCCCTGGTGGCACACGCACGCTGGCTCGACAGTTTTGCGACGCCGATCTTCACCTGCCCGCTCGACGAGGAAGCCACCCGGCACGGCACCTTCTTCGCCCCGCGTGCCTACGAGATCGACAGCATTGCCCGCCTCGAACGGGAAGTCTTCGGGCCGATCCTGCATGTCGTGCGCTGGCGTGCCGAAGACCTCGATCAGGTCTGCGCGGCCATCGCCCATACCGGCTACGGACTGACGCTGGGCATCCACAGCCGCATCGACGAAACCATCCAACACATCATCAAGCGTCTGCATGTCGGCAACACCTATGTCAACCGCAACCTCATCGGCGCCGTCGTCGGCGTGCAGCCTTTCGGCGGTGAAGGCCTCTCGGGCACCGGTCCGAAAGCCGGCGGGCCGCACTATCTGTACCGTTTCGCCAGCGAGCGCACGCTGTCGGTCGACACCACCGCCGCCGGCGGCAATGCCGGGCTGATGGCGCTCGATGCCGGAGACGACTCGCAGTAAGGGAGAAAGAAGCATGAATCAAACCTGGACAGCGGTGATCAAGCAGGATGCTGAATGGTGGATTGGCTGGATCGAAGAAGTACCCGGCGTCAATTGTCAGGAAGCTTCACGAGAAGCCCTCCTGCGGTCACTACGCGAAACCCTGATTGAAGCCCTTGACTTCAATCGGGCAAAGGCTCTTGATGCCGCCGGTAACAGGTTTGAAGAGTTGCCGATTGCGTTATGAAGCGGGGTGCGATCTGCTTGCCCGTCTTGCGGCCCATGGTTGCGGGTTGCTGCGAGAGGGTGGTAGTCATCCCAGGTACAACGAGATCAGCAACCACCTGGCGGTCAAAATTTGCCGTGACCTCGGCATTCCGGCGCCAACGAAATTCTGAGAGAACGCTTGACGCGGCACCGGTCGGTCATCCTGCCCACACGGGTGAGTCCTGCGTTTCGCTGCTGCAACAAGGAGGAGAACCATGGCTCTAGCACTTCAGCAACTGATCAACGGGCTGACCCTGGGGGCCGTCTATGGCCTGATCGCCATCGGCTACACGATGGTCTACGGCATCATCGGGATGATCAATTTCGCACATGGCGACATCTACATGGTCAGCGCCTTCATCGCGGTCACGGTGTTCACCCTGCTGGCCGGCTTCGGGATCAGTTCGATTCCGCTCTCGCTGCTGCTGGTGCTGCTGGTCGCCGTATTGTTCACCTCGGTCTATGGCTGGACGGTCGAACGCATCGCCTACCGGCCGCTGCGCGGTTCGACGCGACTGGCACCGCTGATTTCGGCGATCGGCATGTCGATCTTCCTGCAGAACCTGGTGCAACTGACGCAAGGCGCGCGCGTCAAGCCGATCGCGCCGGTTCTCGTCGGCGGCATCGATCTGCTGACCGTCGACGGCTTCACCGTCCGCCTCGCCTACTCGCAGATCCTGATCGTTTTCGTCACCGTCGCACTGATGGCCGGCTTCACCTGGCTGATCACCCGCACGTCTTTCGGCCGCCAGGAACGCTCGTGCGAGCAGGACCGATTGATGACCGCGCTGCTCGGGATCAACGTCGACCGCACCATCTCGCTGACCTTCATGCTCGGCGCGGCGCTCGCCGCCGTCGCCGGCGTGATGGTCACGGTCTATTACGGCGTCGTCGATTTCTTCATCGGTTTCGTCGCCGGCATCAAGGCCTTTACCGCCGCCGTCCTCGGCGGCATCGGATCGCTGCCGGGAGCGATGCTCGGCGGCCTCCTGATCGGCCTCATCGAAGCGTTCTGGGCCGCTTACCTGTCGGCCGAGTACAAGGACGTGGCCACTTTCAGCATCCTCATCCTGGTGCTGATGTTCCGCCCTTCCGGCCTGCTCGGTCGTCCTGAAGTGGAGAAAGTCTGATGGCGACACTCGTTCTCGCCCATCCGGGCGTCACCCCGGCCGAGCGCCTCAAGGACGCCGCAGCGCTGGCCCTGATCGCCCTGCTGCTCGGCATCCCGATGATCGGCCTGAGCACCGTCGACCAGGGCGGCGCGCTGCGCATCACCACCCGCTGGCCGGCGCTCTTCTCATTCGTCGCCGTTTGCTTCGCCGGTCGCCTGCTGCTGCGCTATACCCTCGACCACCTGCGGGCACGCCGGCAGGCGCGCGCGCAAGCGGCAACGGCGGTCAGCAAGCACAGCCTGGCGAGCAGCCCGCTGCTGACCTGGA
This sequence comes from Accumulibacter sp., assembly GCF_036625275.1. Taxonomy (GTDB): domain Bacteria; phylum Pseudomonadota; class Gammaproteobacteria; order Burkholderiales; family Rhodocyclaceae; genus Accumulibacter. The sequence goes on along the minus strand of NZ_JAZKUD010000039.1, from coordinate 171 downwards.
TCGGCTGGATCGCACTCGGCGTCTCGCTGCTGCTGCCGATCGTCTTTTCCGAGAACCGCTACGTCGTCGATACCGCGACCACGGTGCTGATCTACGTGATGCTCGGCTGGGGCCTGAACGTCGTCGTCGGTCTGGCCGGCCTGCTCGATCTCGGCTATGTCGCTTTCTACG
>NZ_JAZKUD010000038.1:0-39146 GCF_036625275.1 Accumulibacter sp. | reverse complement strand
AAGCGTCGGGAGCAGATGACTCGTCATCCGTTCACGATTTCGGCTGCAGATACTGCTGCTGCCAGCGGCGAAGCAGATCGATCTGGGGGGGGCCGAGGACCACTGCCGGTCGCGCCTTTTGCACCTGGGCGACGGCTTCTTCAGGCGTTGCGGCAATCCCCGCGCGCAGCAGCCAGGCCGCGGCCACCAGCGCACTGCGTGCGAGGCCCAGCGCGCAGCAGACGAGCACCGATCCGGCGGCACGCGCTTCAGCGATGGCCGCCGATGCACGTTCGATCTGTTCGAGGCTCGGTGGTACCAGATCGAGCATCGGGATGACCGTATGGCGCAAGGCCGGCGTTGGACAAGGCAATTCGGCGCAGACATCGATGATCGTCGTCATGCCGAGACGCTGCCTTTCGCCTGCTGTCGGCAGCCGGCCGAGCAGGACCGCGGGGGTCACGGGATCGGCGATCGGAAGCTGACGGGTCCACCAGCGCGAGTTCAGCCAGGCGCAGAGCAGATAGGGTCCGAACAGACCGCGCACGGCAAGCGGCAGCGAACCGTCAGCGCGTTTCCCGAAGGCCTCGGCGTCGAGCAGGAGGTAGATCGCGGCGACCAGCGCCAGCGCGCCGGACAACCAGAGCAGCCACAGCCAGGCGCCGCCGCTGTAGGCCGCCAGGCCGCCCACAGCCAGCGCCGCCGCCGCGTAGGCCAGGGCCAGATGCCAGCGCGATCGCTCACGGTGCAGGGCAGCACGACGCAGTGGCGAGCGAGCGTCGCTCGGCAGCACCCACACCACGAAGCAGCCGAGCCACAGCCCGGTCGGGATGTCGAAGAAGTGGTGCTGCCAGGTGGTCAGCACCGACACTCCGATCAGCAGGGCGACGCCGACGACCAGCGCCTGGCAGGCACGTGGCACGGCGCGCAGATACGGTTCGAGCAGCACCACGAGCAGGGCGATATGCAGCGATGGCGCCTGGTTGTAGGGCTGGTCGAAGCGCATCAGGGCAGCAAACATCCAGCCGAATGCACCGCCCACTTCGCCACGCTCGAAAGTACAGCGCAAGGGGAAGAGCAGGAAGCTGCCGACAGCGATCAGTTGCGTCAACAGCAGACGTCGGGCGTGTGTGTCGAGCTGACGCCGCGTCGTGCACAGCAGCAGTGAAACGCCGTAGAGCAGGTCGATCAGCCAGTACGGAACGATGGTCCAGGGCAGCAGCGGAATGTGGTGCTCCCAGGCGAAGACCATGAAACCGACATCGGATCTCTGGCTGCTGACCCAGGTCGCAAGGCCGTAGCTGGCGAAGAAGAATGGCCCCAGGAACAGCAGCCAGGCCAGTGCCCTTCGCCAGGGACGGGCTTCGGCAGCGGCTCCGGCGGTGCCTTCGCTGCGCTGGAAGCTCAATTCCGGCGGGCCAGGGAGACCGTGAACATGCCCCAGTCGTCGATCCATTGCTCGATCTTTGTAAACCCCGCGGCGCGCACCAGTTCATCCAGTTCGGCCTGTGTGCGGCGGCGCATCACCCAGGCCTGGTGGCCGCGATGGCTGGTGAGCGTGCGTGCGATCAGCTCAAGCTGCGGATGCCAGGGTTGGCCGGTGTAGACCAGGTAAGCGCCGGTGTCGACAGCCCGGGCCAGACCGTGCAGCGAACGCATCACCCGTTCGTTGTCGGAGAAGAGCTCGTAGAGGCCCGAAACGACCACCAGATTCGGTCTGGGCATCAGCGCGGCCAATGCCGCTTCGTCGAAGGCATCGGCGGCTTCGAAGCGAGCGATGCCATCGAGTTGCCTGGCGGTGATCAGGGCCTGCCCCTGGCGAACATTCCGGGCACTGAAATCACGCAGGACGATCGATTGCGGCCGCTCCGGCAACTGCGCGACGGCGTCAAGGACGTAACGTCCATGACCGGCGGCAGGGTCGGCGATGCATAGCGCCTGGCCGCCGTTCCGGAGTTCGTTGGCAGCCAAGGCAATCGCTTGCAGCAGGTGGGATCGCCGCACTCGCACGCCGCGCCAACCGATCGAATCGAGGTAGCCACGATCGATCAGCTTGCCGATCATCAGCCGGCCGTGGGCCTGGTTCAGGTAGACGTAGTCGAGGCTGCTGCCGGAATCGAAGCCGGTCGTCAGACCGATCCGGATACCATCCGAGAGGCGACCGAGGGTGCGCATCGCCAGGCGGGTGATGGCGAAATGGAGGGCACGCGGCGAGCCGGGCGGTAGCGGCTGGCCGAGACGGACTTCCTCGTCGCGCGTATGGCCGGCGCGATGCGCCTGCAGCAGCGAATCGTGGGGCAGGGGGGCGCTGAACATGCGCTCGACGAAGGTACGAATTCGGTCGAAGGCGAGCTTGCGATCGCGTTCTCCGAGCGTGTCGTGGAGGAAGCCGGGGAGCAGGTGGCGCTCCTTGACCGGCGAGCCCAGCCGTTCGAAGAAGCGCTCCTGTGGCGCGCGCTGCACGACCCAGTCCTTCCCGGAGATCAGCAGTTGCAGCGGCAGGCGGATCGCTGCGGCATCCGCGACGACCCGGTCGGCTGCGTCGTAGAGACCGAGCAGAACACGCGCCGAAATGGCCCGGGTGATCAGCGGGTCCTCGTCATAAGAACGCACGCGCTCCGGATCGTGGGTCAGGAATCGGGCCTTCACATAGGAGGTGATGAAAAAGTTGCCGAACAGTCGCTGCAGCAGCGTCAGCCCCGGTCGGGCCAGGGGAACATAGAGCTTGACCTGGAACGCGGGAGCGGTCAGCACCAGGCAGCGGATCTGCGGGGCGTAGTCGTGCGCCCAGGTCGCCGCCAGGACGGCGCCGACGCTCTGGCCGATGACGGCAAGATCGCTGGTGGCGATGGCGTAGTCGTCGCTGACGTGCCGGACGAAACGGTCGATGTCCTTGACCAGGGCGGCAAAGCTCGGACTGTCGCCGCGTTTGCCCGGCGAGCGGCCATGCCCACGCGCGTCCCAGGCGAACATCGCGAAATCATCGAGTCCGAGTTCGTCGACGACGTGCTGCAGTCGTCCCGAATGCTCGTGGCCACGGTGGAGCAGCAACACTGCCCGGTCAGCGCTGGCGGCACCGACCGGCGGCCAGTAGCGGTAGAACAGCGTCGTGCCATCGTGGGTGATAAACTGTTTTTCCTGCGCGACACGCATGAGGAGGTCTCCGATGGATGTTTCTATGGACCTTTGTCGGCGCCTTCTGCAGTACTCTCTGCGACAAGGCCGTGCCTGACCCGGTTGACGATGGTCAGCAGCAATAACAGCACGAGCAGCGCCATCACGGCCGACAACCAGGCACCGGGTGCGACGCCGGCACCGAGCAGCAGTCCGAGCAAGCCAAAAACCAGCGCCCGATCACTCTTGCCCATCGGCCCGTCGTTGCGGCGGCCGTGGCCGCGCAGCGCTCCCAGCACCCCGGCCATCTCGGAGGCATTCGCCAGACAGATCACTGCCACGCCCAGCACGGTGCCGACTTCGGGAAGAAAGGCGAAAGGCAGGTACAGTGCCGCATCGGAAAGCGGATCGGACAGTTCGTTGAGGTAGGCACCGAGTATCGAGGCCTGACCAAATTCACGGGCGAGCATGCCGTCGATCGCATTCAGCGCCATACGCAGCGGGAACCATAGCGGCAGCAGCAGAAACCATTGCAGTTGCCCGCTGTGCGCGGCGAGGGCAAGACCGCTCCCGAGCAGCAGCGAAGCGGCGCAGGTGCCTGCGGTCACCTGGTTGGCGCTCAGACCAAGCCCGTGCAGGGCGCGTACGGCAGGGCGCAGCAAGGCCTGGAAGCGGGGTTTCAGGGCATGAAGACTCATTGACACCGGGGTGGAAAATGAATGGTCAGGATGATAGCCCAAGCAGCGCCCGGTCGTCGCCAGGACGGCCCGATGACCTGAACGTGGTCTGGCAGGAAAGGCCATCGGCGTGTCGGATTTTTTTACACTTCGAGGCCACCGAACCTTGCTGGTCCTCGTCGGGTATTGCTCAATCGATTTAATTAATTGAACTAAATTCAATCCATAGAGATCTGGCCCGAAAATTGCTTATACTCCTTCATCGGGGGAACCGACTTTTTTGACTGGGTGATCAGGAGACAATTGAAATGATGCAAAAGACTAGGAAGACTTGCGCGCTGCTCGCCGGACTGGCCATCGCCTGGGCCAGCGCTCCAGCGTATTCCGCAATCCTTTACGGCACTACCGGCACAGGCAGTACGACCAGCACTTTGGTGAAGATCGATCCCGGCACGGGTGCGGTAACCATCATCGGTGCGGTGGGTTTCAGCGTCAACGGCCTGACCTGGGATGCCAGCACCGGCACCCTGTACGGATCGGCCAGGAATGACGTCGGTTTGCTCAAGATCAATACGGCGACCGGAGCAGGTTCGCTCGTGGCCGGGAGTTTCGACAGCCCGGCGGGGGGGTGTTCCGATCGCAATGTGCTGCTGGCTGCCAGTTCAGGCGGCTCCTTGTTCGGCTGGTGCGATCCGTCCTCGGACGACCTGATGTCCATCGACAAAGTGACCGGCAAGGCGACCGTGGTGGGTGAGTCCGGGGTGGGTACGGGTTTCCATGGGTTGGCTTTCGACAATGGCGACACGCTTTACATGCACAACTTCGATGGCGCGTATTACACGCTGAATACGGCGACGGGTCTGGCAACCTTCCAGGGGTCAACTGGTTTTGCTGCTCACCACGGTGATTTCAACCCCGATGACAACTTCTACTATGGGGTGGCCGGATCCGGGGTCATCGATGTCCTGGACCTGGTGGGCGGTACCGGCCTGCAAAGGACCCTCAGCACGGGCTTGGGTGATCTGCATACCCTGGCATTCGTGGACCTTCCCGAACCGGGGTCGATCTCTCTCCTGGCGCTCGGACTGCTCGGAATGGGTCTGTGGCAGCGCAAAAAGTCGAAGTCCTGATCGCTTCTTTCATCAATCAGAAAGACCCCGCTCAGGCGGGGTCTTTTTTGCGTGTGCGGTACCGATCCGAGGGTTTCAACGCTGCATGGTCCTGATCAATGGCCTGGATTCATTGGATCAAAGTGGGGGAGAGGCGCCAGTTCCTGACCTGGTGGCTGACAGCGGCGACAGCGGTGTGACATAATTCCTGCACTTGCCTGCCGATGCGGGCTGAACTTCTTCGGATGATCCATCAATGCCGCAGACCTTGTACGAAAAACTTTGGCAGGACCACGTCGTTCATCAGGAAGCCGACGGGACCGCGCTGATCTATATCGATCGTCATCTGGTGCACGAAGTGACCAGCCCGCAGGCTTTCGAGGGTCTTCAGATGGCTGGCCGCAAGCCTTGGCGGGTTTCTTCGATCGTCGCCACCGCCGATCACAACACCCCTACCGATCACTGGGATCGGGGCATCGAGGATCCCGTCTCGCGCCTGCAGGTCGAAACGCTCGACGCCAACATTCGTGCGGTCGGTGCGCTCGCCTATTTTCCGTTTAGGGATCCGCGCCAGGGGATCGTTCATGTCGTCGGTCCGGAAAGCGGTGCGACCTTGCCGGGCATGACAGTCGTCTGCGGCGACTCGCACACCAGCACGCATGGTGCATTCGCGTGCATGGCGCACGGCATCGGCACCTCCGAGGTCGAACATGTTCTGGCCACGCAGTGCCTGCTCCAGAAGCCGTCGAAAACCATGCTCGTGGAGGTGGACGGGAGGCTTGCCAGAGGAGTGACCGCGAAGGACGTGGCGCTGGCGATCATTGGTCAGATCGGCACTGCCGGTGGTACCGGTTATGCCATCGAGTTTGCCGGGAGCACGATTCGCAGCTTGTCGATGGAAGGCCGGATGACACTCTGCAACATGGCCATCGAAGCCGGCGCACGCCTGGGTCTGGTGGCGGTCGACGAGGTTACGATCAATTATCTGCATGGGCGCCCTTTTGCGCCGAAGGGGGCGCAGTGGGAGCAGGCCGTTGCTGCCTGGCGCGGCCTACACAGCGATCCCGATGCTCGCTTTGATCGCGTTGTCGAGATCGCGGCCACGGGTATCCGGCCGCAGGTGACCTGGGGGACTTCACCGGAAATGGTGGTGCCAATTGATGCCTGTGTTCCCGATCCGGCTACTGAAGCCGATCCGGTCAGGCGCGAAGGCATGGAACGGGCGTTGCGCTACATGGGCTTGAGTCCCGGGCAGCCGATTCGCGAGATCAGACCCGACAAAATCTTCATTGGTTCGTGTACCAATTCGCGTATCGAGGACTTTCGGGCTGCCGCCGCGGTGGTCCGGGGCCGAACCATCGCCAGCAACATCCGGCTGGCTCTGGTGGTTCCGGGTTCGGGACTGGTCAAACAACAGGCGGAGCAAGAAGGGTTGGACGAGGTTTTTCTCGCTGCCGGTTTCGAGTGGCGAGAGCCCGGCTGTTCGATGTGCCTGGCGATGAATGCCGACCGCCTCGAGGCGGGGGAGCGTTGTGCATCGACCTCGAACCGCAACTTCGAGGGGCGGCAGGGGGCGGGGGGACGAACCCATCTGGTGAGTCCGGAAATGGCCGCTGCTGCGGCAATTGCCGGACATTTCTGTGATGTCGGCGAGCTACTTGGCGGCAAGGAGACGATATGAACAGCCTGACGTGGAGGCTGCTGGTGATCGTTTCGCTCAGCTCACTGATGGCCTGCAACACGATACAGGGGCTGGGCAGAGATATTGAAAAAAGCGGCCAGGCCATTGAGCGGGCTGCCAGGTAGGGCACCCTGACAAGGAAGAGTATGGACAAGTTCGTTTGCCTCGAAGGACTGGTGGCGCCCCTTGATCGGGCCAATGTCGACACCGACGCCATTATTCCCAAGCAGTTCCTGAAGTCGATCAAACGTTCGGGTTTCGGTCCGAACCTGTTCGACGAATGGCGTTATCTCGATGTCGGCGAGCCCGGCAAGGAAGACTCGGCGCGGCTGCCCAACCCGGATTTCGTTCTTAATCAGCCCCGCTATCAGGGGGCGCAAATCCTGCTGACGCGCCAGAACTTCGGTTGCGGCAGTTCGCGCGAACACGCGCCCTGGGCGTTGCTCGACTTCGGCTTTCGCGCGCTGCTTGGCGAGAGCTTTGCCGACATCTTTTACAACAACTGCTTCAAGAACGGTATTCTGCCGATCGTGTTGCCGGCGGCCGAAATCGAGGCCCTGTTTGCGCTGGTCGAGGCCAATCCCGGCTGCCGGCTGGTGGTTGACCTTGAACAGCAGCAGGTGCGTCGTCCGGATGGCAAGCTGCTGCCGTTTGCCGTGGACGCTTTTCGGCGCGAATGCCTGCTTAACGGCTGGGATGATATCGGGCTGACCTTGCGTCATGCTGATCTGATCAAGGCTTTTGAAGACCAACGACGTATCGAGCAGCCCTGGCTGTTCGCCTGAGGAATCGGAAATGAAGATTTGTGTTCTTCCCGGAGACGGTATCGGCCCGGAAATCATCGCCGAAGCGGTGCGTGTTCTGCAGGCACTCGAACTCGGCTGCGAGATGGAGGAAGGACTGCTCGGCGGATGCGCCGTCGATGCCACTGGGGAACCCTACCCGCAGGCGACGCAAGCGCTGGCTCAGCAGGCCGATGCGGTGTTGCTGGGTGCCGTCGGTGGCCCGCAATGGGACAACCTGCCGCGTGCGCAGCGTCCAGAGCGGGGTCTGCTCGGCATTCGCCAGCAACTGGGCCTCTTTGCCAATCTGCGCCCAGCCGTTCTTTATCCGGAACTGGCCAACGCTTCGTCACTCAAGGCCGAGGTGGTGGCCGGTCTGGACATCCTGATCGTTCGTGAACTGACCGGCGACATTTATTTCGGGCAACCGCGCGGTATCGAGAGGCGTGTGTTCGATGGTCGGCAGGAGCGTTTCGCGTTCAACACCATGCATTACAGCGAAAGCGAGATTCGCCGCATCGTACGGGTTGCTTTCGAGGCAGCACGCAAGCGCAACCGGAAGCTGTGCTCGGTCGACAAGATGAACGTGCTTGAGACCACCCAGCTTTGGCGTGACGTGGCCAATGAAACGGCGGCGGAGTATCCCGATGTCGAACTCAGCCACATGCTGGTCGACAATGCGGCGATGCAACTGGTGCGTAAACCTCTACAGTTCGACGTGCTGGTCACCGGTAACCTGTTCGGCGATATCCTGTCGGATGAGGCCGCGATGCTCACCGGCTCGATCGGCATGCTGCCTTCGGCGTCGCTGGATGCGAACAACAAGGGCTTGTACGAGCCCTGTCACGGTTCGGCTCCGGATATCGCCGGTCGCGGGCTGGCCAATCCTTTGGCGACGATTCTCTCGGCAGCAATGATGTTGCGCTACACCTTCGCACAGGAGTCGGCTGCCTTGCGTATTGAAAATGCGGTCAGGAAAGTACTGCAGCAGGGTTACCGAACGGCTGACATCCACGAGCCAGGGATGCAGAAGGTGGGTACACGCGCCATGGGCGATGCCGTTCTGGCGGCGCTTTGAGTGGAATGACAGGAGTGCAAGAATGAGGAAGCTTGGTCTGGTGGGTTGGCGCGGCATGGTGGGATCGGTCCTGATGCAGCGGATGCTCGAAGAAGGTGATTTCGAACAGGTCGATCCGATCTATTTTTCGACTTCATCGGTCGGAAGCAAGGCGCCAGTGCTGGCCGGCAAGGATGCCGGAACCTTGCAGGACGCGATGTCGATCGAGGCCCTCAGCCGAATGGACCTGATCATCACCTGTCAGGGGGGCGACTACACCAAGGAAATCTTCCCTCGGCTGCGTGCTGCCGGTTGGCCGGGGCACTGGATTGATGCGGCGTCCACCCTGCGTATGCACGACGACGCGGTGATCATTCTCGATCCGGTGAACCTCGATGTGATCAAGGATGCACTGGCCAGGGGCGGTCGCAACTGGATCGGTGGAAACTGCACGGTTTCACTGATGTTGATGGGCATTGGCGGTCTGTTTCGGCAGGATCTCGTCGAATGGGTCAGTGCCATGACTTATCAGGCAGCGTCCGGGGCCGGAGCACAGAACATGCGCGAACTGCTGCAGCAGATGGGTGCGCTGCATGACGCAGTACGGGTCGAACTGGCCGAGCCGGCCTCGGCGATTCTCGAGATTGATCGCAAGGTTGCGAACAGCATGCGCTCGCCGGATTTCCCGACTCGGAATTTCCGCAACACTGCGCTGGCTGGCAGCCTGATCCCGTGGATCGATGTGCCGGTCGAGGGGGGGCAGTCGAAGGAAGAGTGGAAGGGTGGTGCGGAATGCAACAAGATCCTCGGTCGTCCGGCCTTTCGCACTCCGGGCAGCATTCCGGTCGATGGTTTGTGCGTGCGTATCGGCGCGATGCGTTGCCATGCGCAAGGTTTGACCATCAAGCTCAAGCACGATGTGCCGTTGTCTGAGCTGAACGAGATCATTGCACAGGCCAATCCGTGGGTAAAAGTGGTTCCCAACGAACGCGAGATCACCGAGCGGGAGCTGACGCCGGCCGCGGTCACCGGAACCCTGACCATCCCGGTGGGTCGTTTGCACAAGCTGGCCATGGGGCCGGAATATCTTGGCGCTTTTACGGTGGGAGACCAGCTACTCTGGGGTGCGGCCGAGCCGCTTCGCCGAATGCTCCGTATCCTGATCGATGACTGACGGCATGACCGGGTACCGGAATCCGCTTTTTCACCTTGTCGAGACCTTCGCCGCCGAAGAATGTTTAGCTTGCATGGCTAAGTTCATGATGTTATTTTAATTATCGATGTGGACGCTCAGGGATGCGCCGTGGCCAAGAAAATGAATGACACAACCGCTAATTTCCGACTACAAGCCTCGGCATGGGCAGTCGCGTCATCTCTGGCGCTGGCGGCTTTGCCATTGGCCAGTGAAGCTGCCGGGCTTGGCAAGATCACCGTCTTCTCCGCTCTCGGTCAGCCTTTGCGCGCCGAAATGGAGGTCTTTGCAACTCGCGAGGAACTCGCGGGAATGAAGGCACAACTCGCTTCACAGGAGGCCTTCAAACAGGCGGGTGTGGAGTATGCACCAGCCTTGTCCGGCGTAACTCTGAGCATCGACAAGCGCCCGAACGGCCAGCCGATCATCAGATTGACTTCAACCCGGCCGATCAACGAACCCTTCGTCGATTTGCTGCTTGAACTCAACTGGCCAACCGGCCGCCTGATTCGCGAGTATACCTTTCTGCTTGATCCACCCGAGTTCGCGGCCAAGGCCGCTGCTGCAGCACCGGCCATCGTCAGGCCGCTCGCGGAGGCCAGGCCGCCGGTGGAAACACGGGCGCTGGAGGAGCGGCCGAGGAGCGCACCTTCCCGGTTGCGGACCAGCGAGCCGGCGCAGCCGCCTGCGAGCGGCGGTGCCACCTACGAAGTCAAGCGCGGGGAAACCCTGAGCAGGATCGCGAGCGATCTCCGGCCCGAGGGTATTTCTCTGGACCAGATGCTGCTCGGGCTCTTTCAAGCCAATCAGAATGCATTCGACGGTGGTGACATCAACCGTCTGAAGGCGGGCAAGATTCTTTCGATACCGGACAAAGCGACTCTGGAAGCCATTCCGAGAGGCGATGCCAAGACCGTCATCGTCGCACAATCGTCGAACTGGGGGGCTTATCGTCGGAGACTCGCCACCGTCGCCGCGGATGCCCCTGGCAGGGAAGAGGGCGCCAGGCAAGCAGCCGGCAGGATTACCACCAAGGTTGAGGACCGTGCGGGACCTGCTGCCGAACCCAAGGATCAACTGAAAGTATCCAGAACCGACCTTCCTGGCACCAAGCCACTGCCAGCCTCCAGGCGCACAGACGAAGATCTGATTGCCAAGGAGAAGGCGCTCAAGGATGCCAACGAACGCTTGGCAAGCCTTGAGAGGAATGTTGCGGAACTGCAGCGGCTGGTGGAACTGAAGAGCCAGAACCTGGCGGATCTGGAGCGCCAGTCTGCTGCCAAGGCCACGCCAGCGGCCGAAGTGAAGAAAGTGCCGGAAGCGGCTCCTTCGCCGGCGCCGCTGCCGACTCCGGTAGCGGCACCTCCAGCCGCCAGAGTGGAGCCTGCGCCGGCCGCCGCTCCGGCGGTTCCCGCAAAACCCATGGAATCACCGGTAGAGGTGAAACCGGCGGAAACCGTGCCCAAGCCCGAGGCCGTCACGCCCGTGCCGGAAGCCGCCAAGCCCGAGGTCAAAGCAGAAGTGCCCCCGGCCACGGCACCGCCCAAGCCGGTCGAGGTGCCGAAACCCAAGCCTGTTCCACCACCGCCGGAAGAGCCCGGTTTTGTCGAATGGTTGCTCAACAGTACCGCCTTCCTGGCAGCGGGAGGTTCCCTCATCGCGCTGCTCGCCGCTTACTGGCTCGCCAAACGTCGTCGCACCGGTGACGGCGAGAGCTCGCTTGATGACAGCAGTACCCCGGCGTCCGTGCAAAACAGCGTCGCGCCCAGGTCGGTATTCCATACAACCGGTGGACAGACTGTTGATACGACCCATTCGGCACCGCAAACCGATTTCAGCCAGGCGGGTCCGGGCAGCATTGATACCGATGAAGTGGATCCGGTTGCTGAAGCGGATGTCTACATGGCGTACGGCCGTGACGCCCAGGCTGAGGAGATTCTGCTCGAGGCAAAACAGAAAGATCCCAGGCGCTACGCCATCCATCTGAAGCTGCTTGAGATCTATGCGGGCCGCAAGGATCCCAAACCATTTGGCGTGCTCGCCACTGAACTGTTCAACGCCACCGGAGGGGTCGGTGCGGAATGGGAGAAAGCAGTGGCGATGGGTCTCCAGCTTGACCCCGGGAATCCGCTCTTTGGTGCGGCCGGACCGACTGAAGTTCGTCCTGTCGAACCTGCAACTGCCATCTTCGTTCCCCAGGAACCCTTGCAGAACACGCTGACCAGGCCGGATCTCATCCAGGCGATGGCCACGGGCGCAGTCGCCGGGCGGCCGGAAGCGGCCCTGGCGAACGAGGTGCAGGAAGCAAGGCCGGAGCCGGTCGCTCTTGCGGATCTGGATTTCAACCTCGGCCGCAGCGAGCCCCGTTCAGCGCCGCCCGATGTCGCTGACGATGCCTACCTGGAAGCTACTCTCGCCTACCCGAGTCCTGCCAAAGAGGAGGCGACTCTCGATTTTGATCTGGCGGCTTCCCTGCCGAAGGCCGAGTTGCCTCCAGAGGAAGACATGCACGAGGTGCAACTGGTGGATGACGCCAGTGCGCTGGAAGTCACCATGCTGGTGGCTTCAGAATCACAACCGGGTGTCGGCCTTGATTTCGAGTTTGATCTGGGAGCCGATCTGTCTGACGAGGCGCCCGCAGATGAACGGACACTTGCACAAGTCCTGCCGGAACAGGAACAGACCCTCGACATCGGGTCGGCGAGCACCGAAGCGCTGGAGTTCGACATCGCGCTGACGGATTCTACCGTCCTCGGCGACGCCATGCAGCGGGCGGGATTTGACCTGTCGGCGATCAACCTTGATCTGGCCGGCGACGATGCTGCCGCCAAGGAAGCTCCCACGACAGTGGGCAGCGGTGCAGGCGATTTCACCTTCGATGAGGAGGAGGATACCCTCGTCAATCCCGGTTTTTCGATGGAAGTAACCGACACCGGGGTGGACTCGCCGTTTGGTTCGCTGACCGATATGACGATGGCTCCCGACATCACCTCCAGCGAAGAGGTGGCGACCAAGATCGACCTGGCCAAAGCCTATCAGGAAATGGGTGACCTGGAAGGGGCGCGTGAACTCTTGCAGGAAGTCGTCAATGAGGGCGATGCGGCACAGCGGGAACTGGCGCTCAGCCTCCTGGGTGGAATACGTGAGTAGGCGGGTAAGCGAGTCATTGTGATCGTCCGGTCGTAGCATCCTCCCCCAGGGCGATCAGTCGTTCCCTGGACACGAAAGGTCGGAAGCTGTCGTGCATCCAAGCACCCGTCTGGTCATCTGGTTCCTGGTGTTGGTGGCCATTCAGGGCCTTGATGGCTCCCTGCTGGTGGCCGCCTTGCTGATCCTGCCGTTCTTCGGAAGAGGGGCTCTGCGACGTTGCGGGCAACTCATTCGGGGTGCTCGCTGGCTGTTGCTGTCGGTGTTTGTCATCCTTGCCTGGGGCAGTGCTGGCGATCCTGTCTGGGCCGGCATGATGGCACCCAGTCACGAGGGGCTGCTGGATGCTTCGACGCATGTCGGACGTTTGCTGCTGGTGTTGATGGCGGTCGCGGTGCTGCGTGAGCGGATGCCCATGGCTGATCTGCTGACTGCCACACATCGCCTGCTTGACCCGCTTCGTCGCGGCGGACTCGATACCGATCGTGGTCTTGTTCGGCTGTTGTTGGTTTTGCACTATCTTGAGACGATGCCACGGCCACGCGACTGGCGCCAGTTGCTCGAACCGCCGGCAAGTAGTGGCCAACGCGAAATATTCGAACTCACTGACCGCCAACTCTCCAGTCGGGACTACTGGATCATCGTGGTTGCCGTCGCAGGGTTCCTCCCGCTCTTCTGCTATTGGCAGGTGTGAGGAATGAGAATTGCCCTGGCGGTCGAGTACGACGGTAGCGGTTTTCGCGGCTGGCAGAAGCAGCCGGGTGGGGGGACTGTTCAGGATGCCCTGCAGGATGCCTTGCAGCAGTTTGCCACGGTGCCGGTACAGGTGGTTTGCGCCGGGCGTACCGATGCCGGTGTGCATGCGACCGGGCAGGTGGTGCATTTCGATACCGATCTTGATCGATCAATGTATGCCTGGGTGCGCGGAGCCAACACTTTCCTGCCGGCGGCAGTGGCCGTCCGTTGGGCGCAGGCCGTCACTGGCGATTTTCATGCGCGGTCTTCGGCGTATGCCCGGCATTATCGCTACCTGCTGATCAACCGGCCACATCGAACCGGTGCCTGGCACGGTCGAGTGGGTTGGTATCATCATCCGCTCAACCTGGCGCAGATGCAGGCGGCGGCCGAGCAATTGCTCGGGGAGCGCGATTTTTCCGCTTTCCGTGCGGCCGAATGCCAAGCCAAATCGCCGGTGAAGATCATGCACCGAGCCGATATACGACGTTTCGGCGATTTGCTGGTCTTTGATTTCGAGGCTTCCGCCTTCCTTCACCACATGGTGCGTAACCTGGTCGGCAGTCTGGTTGAAGTGGGTCAGGGCAGGCATCCGCCGGAATGGATCGCCGAGTTGCTGGCGAAGGGTGATCGCCGTCTGGCTGCACCGACCTTTGCTGCTGCCGGTTTGTATCTCGCTGCGGTCAGGTACCTACCGCACTGGGGTTTGCCGAGCAGCGATGGGACGCTGTTTCTGCCCTGCAGCCTGAACCTTTGAGGAGAAACTATATCCCGCCGATGCAAGTACGTATCAAGATCTGCGGACTGACCCGCATCGAGGACCTGCACTTTGCCGTGCACGCGGGAGCTGACGCGCTGGGTCTGGTGTTCTACCCGCCGAGTCCGCGTTGCGTCGATCTGCCGACGGCGGCGCGGCTGGCGCGCGCCGTGCCGCCCTTCGTCAGCATGGTCGGCCTGTTCGTCAATGCCGAGCCGGCCGTGCTGCGGTCAACCCTGGCGACCGTGCCGATCCACCTGCTGCAATTCCACGGTGATGAGGATGAGGCTTATTGCCGGCAGTTCGATCGACCTTACATCAAGGCAGCACGCGTCAGGCCGGGAATCGATTTGGTACAATACGCGGCTGCTTTTCCTTCGGCGCAGGCCATCCTTCTCGATGCCTTTGTCGACGGTTACGGTGGTGGCGGCAAAGTTTTCGATTGGTCGCTGGTCCCGTCATCGCTGGGCAAGCCGCTGATCCTCTCCGGTGGGCTGGATGCGGATAATGTCGGAGAAGCGGTGCGCCGTCTTCGACCGGTGGCGGTCGATGTTTCGACGGGTGTCGAGGCAAGCAGGGGAATCAAGGATCCCGAAAAGATGCGTGCCTTTGTCGCCGCCGTGCGGGCGGCTGAATCGATGAGTGGCGATTGATGCGGCAGGGTTTTTGGATGAGATTGTTCATGCGCAGAAAAACGGGGGGTCGGACGCGGACTTGCTGGCGGTACTACCTGGCCAAACATACCTGAGGTGCGACGGTCGGATTGTTTTCTCAGAGGCAGTGCACGCTGCCCCAACCTGTCGCAAGGAGAATTTTGATGGCCGAGCATGACTACGATTTGCCAGACGCCAGAGGCCATTTTGGCCCCTACGGTGGCGTTTTCGTTGCCGAGACCCTGATCGCGGCGCTTGATGAACTCAAGGAAGCGTATGCCGCCGCGCAGCGGGATCCGCAGTTCGTCGCCGAATTCGATGATGAACTCAAACATTATGTGGGCCGGCCCAGTCCGGTCTATTACGCCAGACGCTGGTCGGAAGTCCTCGGCGGTGCCCGGATTTACCTGAAGCGCGAGGATTTGAACCATACCGGCGCACACAAGATCAACAACTGCATCGGTCAGGCCCTGCTGGCGCGGCGCATGCGGAAGCCCCGCGTGATTGCTGAAACGGGCGCCGGCCAGCATGGCGTGGCGACGGCCACCGTGGCCGCGCGCTATGGCATGGAGTGCGTGGTTTACATGGGCTCGGAAGACATCCGGCGGCAGGCAGCCAATGTGTATCGCATGAAACTGCTGGGGGCCGTGGTGGTGCCGGTGAACAGCGGTTCCAGGACACTCAAGGATGCCTTGAATGAAGCGATGCGTGACTGGGTGACCAACGTCTCCGACACTTTCTACATCATCGGTACGGTCGCCGGTCCGCATCCCTATCCGATGCTGGTGCGCGACTTCCAGTCGGTCATCGGTCGCGAGTCGATCGCGCAGATGCAGGAACAGTGCGGTCGCCAGCCCGATGCCGTGATTGCCTGTGTGGGCGGTGGTTCGAATGCGATGGGGATCTTTTATCCCTACATTCCGCTTGCCGGGGTGCGTCTGATCGGCGTTGAGGCGGCGGGCGAGGGGATTGCCACGGGACATCATGCCGCCTCATTGACGGCGGGTCGTCCCGGTGTATTGCACGGCAATCGAACCTATCTGCTGCAGGATGAGAACGGCCAGATCACCGAGACGCACTCGATTTCGGCGGGTCTCGATTATCCGGGAGTTGGCCCGGAGCACGCATGGCTCAAGGATAGTGGTCGTGCCGAGTACGTCAGCATCAGTGATGCCGAGGCGCTGCAGGCTTTTCATGACCTGTGTCGTCTTGAAGGCATCATTCCGGCGCTGGAGTCGAGCCATGCCCTGGCGTATGCGACCCGGCTGGCACCGACCCTGGCAAAGGACCAGATCCTGCTGGTCAACCTCTCCGGTCGTGGTGACAAGGACATGCACACCGTTGCCGATCGCTCAGGGATCAAATTCTGACCATGACAAAAATACAGGCTGTATTCGAGCGCCTGCAGGCGCAGGGGCGCAAGGCCCTGATCCCGTTCATCACGGCCGGCGACCCCGATCCGGCATTGACCGTGCCCTTGCTGCATGCCTTGGTCAGGGCCGGTGCCGACATCATTGAACTGGGCGTGCCTTTCTCAGACCCGATGGCCGATGGACCAACCATCCAGCGGGCCTCCGAGCGGGCTCTGGCGAAAGGCGTCAGCCTGCGCCAGGTGCTCGAACTGGTCGAGAGCTTCCGCGTCGACGACCAGCAGACTCCGATCGTGTTGATGGGGTACGCCAACCCGATCGAGTCGATGGGCGTCGAGGCCTTTGCCGGCGTCGCTTCTGCTGCCGGAGTGGATGGCGTTCTGGTGGTCGATTATCCACCCGAGGAAGGGATCGAGTTTGCCCGCATCCTGCATCGCCATGACCTCGATCCGATCTTCCTGCTGGCGCCGACTTCGAGCGATGCCCGGGTCTCGCAGGTGGGCGCTCTGGCCAGTGGCTACATCTATTATGTCTCGTTGAAAGGGGTTACCGGTTCCGCAGCCCTCGACGTTGCGGCCGTCGCCGCCCGCCTTCCGGAAATCCGGGCACGCACCGGCGTTCCAGTGGGGGTCGGTTTCGGGATTCGTGACGCCGCGACGGCTGCCGCCGTGGCCGCGATCGCCGATGCCGTGGTGGTCGGTAGCCGGATCATTGAAGAAATCGAGCAATCGCCACCTGATCAGGCCTGCGCAAGGGTGCTCGCGCTGGTCGCCGACATTCGGCGCGGGATGAATACGGTCATGAATGCCCCGGGAGGAACGACATGGGCTCGCTGAACAAACTGCTGCCGCCAAAAATCAAACGCAATGACAGCGGTGTCGCACGCCGATCATCATTGCCCGAAGGCCTGTGGAGCAAGTGTCCGGCCTGTGAGGCGGTGCTCTATGCAACCGACCTGGCGAGTAACTGCCATGTCTGTCCCAAGTGTGGTCATCACAAACGTCTGGAGTCGCGGGCCCGTGTCGATCTCTTGCTGGACGTCAATGGACGTTCCGAGATCGGTTCGGAGGTGCTGCCGGTCGATTCGCTGTCGTTCAAGGACAGTCGTCGCTATCCGGACCGCTTGCAGGATGCTACCGAGGCCACCGGCGAGACCGACGCGCTGATTGTCCTGAGCGGTTCGATCCATACCTTGCCGGTGATCCTCGCCGTTTTCGAGTTCGACTTCATGGGCGGTTCGATGGGGTCGGTGCTTGGCGAACGCTTCGTGCGTGGCGTCCAGGCCGCGATCGAACAGGCGCGGCCGTTCATTTGTGTCACCGCTTCGGGAGGTGCACGCATGCAGGAGGGGCTGTTTTCGCTGATGCAGATGGCCAAGACGACGGCCATATTGACCCGTCTTTCGCAAGCCAGACTGCCCTTCATCTCGATTCTGACGGATCCGACGATGGGTGGGGTGTCGGCATCCTTCGCCTTCCTCGGCGATGTGGTGATTGCCGAACCCGGCGCCCTGATCGGCTTTGCCGGTCCGCGCGTCATCGAGCAGACCGTTCGTGAAACTCTGCCGGAAGGTTTCCAGCGATCCGAGTTCCTGCTTGAGAAAGGGGCGATCGACATGATCGTCGACCGTCGGGAGATGAAGGAGCGGATTGCCGGCTTGCTGGCATGGTTGCAGAAGTGGCCGGCATTGCCATGAGCGGCTCGGGATGAGCAACGGGGGGGGCGGGACCCCGGCAACGGCGACTCCTGAGCACTCGCTTGAACGCTGGCTGGCGCACCTCGAAAGCCTTCACCCACGCGGGCAGGCGGGAATCGAATTGGGGCTGGAACGAGTCCAGCGCGTCAAGCGGGAATTGGGCCAGCATCCGCAATGCCCACTGGTCACCGTCGGCGGCACCAACGGCAAGGGTTCGACCTGCGCCTACCTCGAAGCAATCTACCGTTTCGCCGGTTACCGCGTGGGTTGCTACACTTCGCCGCATCTGCTGAAGTACAACGAGCGGGTGCGCATTGATCGAACCCCGGTGGACGACGCCTCACTATGCGAGGCCTTTGCCCGCGTTGAGGCGACGCGACAGGCCGCTGGCGATGTCGCCCTGACTTATTTCGAGTTTGGTACTTTGGCCGCCATCGAGGTCTTCCGCGTCCGCGAGGTCGACGTGATGATTCTCGAAGTTGGGCTGGGTGGCCGCCTCGATGCAGTCAATGCCTACGATCCTGATTGCGCCGTGGTGACCGGTGTCGCGCTCGATCATACCGACTGGCTCGGTTCGACACGCGAGGCCATTGGTTTCGAGAAGGCCGGCATCTTTCGTGCGGGCAGACCGGCAGTCTGTGCGGATCCCGAACCACCGCAATCGCTGCTGGCACATGCGCAGGCGATTGGTGCCGACCTGCACCTGCTGGGTCGTGATTTCGGTTATTTCGGAGATCGCTTGCAATGGGCCTTCTGGCGGCATGGTGGCCGGCGCCGGAGTGGCCTGGCGAATCCCGGTTTGCGCGGCGCCTGCCAACTGCGCAATGCCTCGGCCGCGCTGGTCGTCGTCGACTTGCTTGGACAGCGCTTGCCGGTTCCGATGCAGGCGATCCGGCGCGGGCTGATTGAACTGGATTTGCCGGGGCGTTTTCAGGTGTTGCCGGGTCGCCCGGTGATCGTCCTCGATGTGGCGCACAATCCGCAGGCAGTAGGCGTTCTGGCAGACAATCTGGGCGACATGGCTTTCTCCAACAAAACGATTGCTGTTGTCGGAATGCTTGCCGACAAGGACATCGCCGGCTCGCTGGCGCCCTTGGCCGGCAAGGTGGATACCTGGCTACTGGCCGACCTCGATGTGCCGCGTGGCGCATCGGCGGCGGTCCTGGCCGCGGCCGTCAGCGGTGCCGGCCTGCCCGGTCGCGTCGAGTGTTTTGCCTCACCGCGGCAAGCCTTCGCGCGTTCTGCAGAGTTGGCCGAGGAAAATGGTAAAATCGTCGTTTTTGGATCGTTCTACACGGTCGCGGCCGTCATGCACAGCATGCAACAGGGTCGCTGATCAAAGTGACGCGAGTGGATTCCAGCGATGACCGAAGCACCTGATCCGCAACTTCAGCTCAAGAAACGGGCTCGTCGTCGCCTCGTGGGCGCGGTCGCGTTCGCGGGACTGGCTGCCGTGATCCTGCCGATGGTCCTGGACGAGGAGCCGATGCAGGCAGTGCAGGATGTCCCGATACGGATTCCTGGTCAGGAGCAGTTGCCTTACCAACCCAAGGATCTGGCAGCCAGGGCAGCCGCTCCCGCAGCGGCTGCTGTCAGTGGCGAGCCGCAGAAAGCCATGTCACCTGGCGGCGCGTCTCAGCAATCGCCAGTGGCCGTGCCGCCCGCCAGGCCGGCTGCTGCTCCCGCTGCTGCCCCGGTCGTCAAGCCCGTCGAGAAGAGCAGCGACAAGGCTGTCGCCAAACCGGCAGAGAAAGTACCCGAGAAAGCGGCTGAGAAGAAAGTCGTCAAGCCGGCAGAGCAGGGCCCGGAGAAGACAGTCGACAAGAAACCCGTCAAACTGGCGGAGACCTCGCCGGACAAGGCGGCCAAAACCGCCAAGCCGGTTGAAAAGGCGATTGAAAAGGTGCCCGAGAAACCGGTCGAAAAGAAAGTCGAAAAGAAAGTCGAAAAAACTGCCGACAAGCCGCCTGAAAAGGCGATCGAGAAAATGTTCGAGAAGCCGCCTGAAAAAGCACCGGTCAAGAAGGTTGACAAGCCCGCCGAGAAGACGCCAGAGACCGCTTCCGAAGAGGCCAGCAAATCGCCTGCCGACGATCACTCGCATTCTGCTCCGGCCGGCAAGCCCTCTGAAGCGGCAGCGGCAAAATCTGGTGGGCAACGGGTGATTCTGATCGGGGCCTTTGCCAACGCCGATAACGCCAGGCAGTTGCAGAGCAAGATCAGCGCAGCCGGGGTCAATAGCTATACCGAAATTCTTGATTCACCCGATGGCAAGAAGACGCGTGTGCGCGCCGGTCCTTTCCCGAATCGGGAAGCCGCTGAAAAGGCGCTCGAACAACTGCAGAAAATTGGCGTCACTGGGGTCGTCGCCGGCAGGCAATGACAGTTTTTGATTACCTGGTCCTGTTGATCGTCGCAGCCTCCCTGTTGCTGGGTGTGTGGCGTGGCGTGGTTGGCGAGATCATCGCCCTGGTGGCCTGGGTACTGGCTTTCTTCGCTGCGAAGTGGTGGGGAGCACTGCTTGCGAGCGGGTTTACGACCGTCATTGCTGACCCGACGCTACGCATCGTGGCCGGCTGGGTCGCGGTGTTCATGGCCACGCTGGTGGTCATGGCACTGCTTCGCCTGACCGTGCGTCGCCTGATCAAGGCGCTGGGAATGACTCTGAGTGATCGCCTCCTGGGCGTCATCTTCGGTGTCGCCCGCGGCCTGCTGATCGTCTTGATCCTGGTGGCCGCTGGCGGCATGACGGCGTTGCCGAAAGAGAAGTGGTGGAGTGAGGCGTATTTCGCTGCCCCGCTTGAAACGGCCGTTCTGGCCAGCAAGTCCTGGTTGCCATCCGACGTGGCGAAACGAATCAGGTTTGGGTAGGGAAAAAACTATGTGCGGAATTCTCGGGGTTGTCGCCACCACGCCGGTCAACCAGCTGCTTTATGATGGGCTGATGGTCCTGCAGCATCGCGGTCAGGACGCTGCCGGCATCGTCACCGCCGAAGACGATGCGTTTCATATGCACAAAGGATCGGGGCTGGTACGCGACGTATTTCGCACCCGCAACATGCGGGCTCTGCCGGGTAACATGGGGATTGCCCATTGCCGCTACCCGACTGCCGGTTCAGCTTTCGACGCGGCCCTCTCGCAACCGTTCTATGTGAACTCGCCGTTCGGGATCGTTCTTGGACATAACGGCAACCTGACCAATGCGGAACAACTCAAGGAAGAGATGTTCTGTCAGGATTTGCGACACATCAACACCGGTTCGGATTCAGAAGTGTTGCTGAACACGCTGGCGCACGAGCTGCAAGCAACCGCCAAGGGATGTCGGCTGGATCTCGACACCATCTTTGCCGCAGTGGCGGCGGTGCATCGCCGTTGCCGGGGGGCTTATGCGGTGGTGGCGATGATCGCCGGTCACGGCCTGCTTGCGTTCCGCGATCCCTTCGGGATTCGACCGCTGGTATTCGGTATCAACGAAACGCCCGAGGGCACCGAGTACCTTTTTGCCTCCGAATCGGTCGCGCTCGATACCCTGGGTTTTCAGGTGCTTCGCGATGTCGACCCCGGCGAGGCGATCTTCATCGATCTCGATCACCATTTGCATCAGCGCCAGTGTGCGCAGCATGCGGCACTATCCCCCTGCATCTTCGAATTCGTCTATCTGGCGCGGCCGGACTCGGTGATCGATGGCGTTTCGGTTTATGAAGCACGCTTGAACATGGGCGAGCATCTCGCCGACAAAC
Organism: Accumulibacter sp.; assembly: GCF_036625275.1. GTDB lineage: Bacteria > Pseudomonadota > Gammaproteobacteria > Burkholderiales > Rhodocyclaceae > Accumulibacter. The sequence continues at coordinate 17,457 of NZ_JAZKUD010000038.1, read as the reverse complement.
TGCTCAAACACATTCCCTTCGACCAGATCGACGTGGTCATCCCGATTCCCGATTCGAGTCGCCCTTCGGCGATGCAACTGGCACAACGCATCGGCGTCCCGTACCGCGAAGGTTTTGTCAAGAACCGCTACATCGGCCGTACTTTCATCATGCCAGGCCAGGCGACGCGTTCGCGCTCGGTGCGCCAGAAACTGAACACAGTGGCGCAGGAATTCAAAGGCAAGCGGGTCCTGCTGGTCGATGACTCGATCGTGCGCGGCACGACCAGCCGCGAAATCGTCGAGATGGCTCGTGCTGCCGGTGCGTTGAAAGTTTTCTTCGCTTCCGCTTCACCGCCGGTGCGTTACCCGAATGTTTATGGAATCGACATGCCGACGCGTAGCGAGCTGATTGCAACCGGCCGTACCGGTGAGCAGATTGCCCGTGAAATCGGTGCCGATGCCTTGGTCTATCAGGATCTGGATGCGCTCAAGGCTTCGATCCATGAATTGAAGCCGTCGCTTTGTCATTTCGATACCTCGTGTTTCGATGGCTGCTATGTCACCGGCGACGTCAGTCCGGAGTATCTGACGGCGATCGAGATGGCCCGCACGGGCCACCAAAAAACGACCAAGGAAGAGCGCTGGGCGTCAAAACAGTTGCATCTCAACCTGCTGTCGGCCGGCTGAGCGCGATGGAGAACACGATGGAGAGCAAGCGAGGATATTCCCTGGAGACGCTGGCGGTACGCGCCGGTCAGGAACGCAGCCAGTTCAACGAGCACAGTGAAGCGCTCTACCTGACCTCGAGTTTTGTTTTCAGCACGGCCGCAGAGGCTGCCGCCCGTTTTTCCGGTGAGGAAGAGGGCAATGTGTACTCGCGCTTCACCAATCCGACGGTCAGCGCCTTTCAGGATCGTCTCGCCGCCCTGGAAGGGGCAGAGGCGTGCATTGCCACCGCCTCCGGGATGTCGGCGATCCTCTCGCTGGTGATGGCGCTGTGCAGCAGCGGTGATCACATCGTCGCTTCGACGGGTTTGTTCGGGGCCACCCAGCAGTTGCTCGGGACCATCATGCCGCGCTTCGGGATCCAGACCAGCTTTGTCGCCCAGACCGATGTCACGGCCTGGCATGCCGCGATGCGGCCGGAAACGAAGCTGTTCTTTCTCGAAACCCCGTCGAACCCGTTGACCGAGATTGCCGACATCGCTGCTCTGGTCGGCATTGCGCACGCTCAGGGCGTTCTGGTGGCGGTCGATAACTGTTTCTGTACGCCGATTCTCCAGCGCCCGCTTGATCTCGGCGCGGATCTGGTGGTTCATTCGGCGACCAAATTCCTCGATGGGCAGGGCCGGGTTCTCGGCGGCGCCGTCGCCGGACCGAAGACACTGACCGATGAGGTATTCAAGTTCCTGCGTACCGCTGGTCCGACGCTCTCCGCGTTCAACGCCTGGGTGTTGCTGAAGGGGATGGAGACGCTGCAGATTCGCCTCGAAGCGCAGTCGTCAAAGGCCTTGCAGCTGGCGCGATGGCTGGAAGGTCATCCGCGGGTGGCGCGCGTCTACTATCCCGGCCTGCCGTCTCATCCGCAGTTCGAACTCGCACAACGCCAGCAGAAAAGCGGTGGTGCAGTCGTTTCCTTCGAAATCGAAGGCGCTCGTGCCGAAGCCTGGAAGGTCGTCGATAGCTGCCGGCTGCTGTCGATCACCGCCAACCTCGGCGATACCAAAACCATACTGACGCATCCTGCCTCGACCACGCACGGTCGCATCACGCCGGAGCAGCGGGCAGCGGCCGGAATTACCGAGGGCTTGCTGCGCATCGCGGTTGGTCTCGAAGCCGTCGTGGATTTGCAGAACGACCTTGAAACGGGACTGTCGTTGATCTGACCACCTCTCCCGGCGATCAGGACGGGTTCTTCGCGAGCCGAAAACCGAGGTCGGCGGCCCGATAGGATGCGGCGTTCTTCTGTCGCGCGGCGGAGCGGGCATAGGCCGGGCCGCTGCTCCAGCTACCTCCGCGAATCACCCGCTGCGAGCAGTCGCCGGAGGTGCGTGCCTTGCCATCGAGTGGCGCGCCGCTGTGGTTGGGGTTCCAGCAGTCCTGCGTCCATTCGCTGACATTGCCGATCATGTCATACAGGCTGAAGCCGTTGCGGCCAAAATAGCCGCCGCTGCTGCTGTAGGCCTGAGCATCGCTGCAATTATGGGTGACCGGCCAGGCCAGCAGCTTCTTCAGCGATTCATCGGCGACATTGGCATTGCGGCAGGCGCGGCTCGGCGGTTGGTCGGGATCCGTTCCCTTGTTGGACTGGAACACGCGGGCAAAGAAGTTGCCGGTATCGCTCCACGGGCGTGGCGTGACGCTGCCGCCACGCGCGGCATATTCCCATTCAGCCTCGCTTGGCAGCCGGTGGTATCCGGTAACACCGCCGTTGAGCCAGGCGATATAGGCCTGCGTGTCATTCCAGCTGACGCAAACAACCGGATGACTATCGGTTTGAGCGAAGCCCGGCGAACGCCAGTTGGCGCTACGTTCGATGACGAAATCGCCCCCATTGCGGGCAACATGACAGCCAGGGCTGCGGCCCGGACGTTCCGCCTCGGTCTGGTAGGCCGTGGCCTCGACAAATTTGCGGAACTGTCCGACGGTGACTTCGTAGTAGGCGAGTTCGAAATTCCCGATTCTGACGTTGCGTTGCGGGCGAGCGGCTTCGTCCGCTTCAGGGTTGTCGGAGACATCATCGGCTGCGGCGCCCATCGGGTAATCGCCTGCCGACAGACGTGCCAGGCTCAATTCGCCAATTGCGGCCTGACGGAGTTCGTCCTGTTTCTTCTTCTCTGGCCGCTCGGGTAGGGCCTTGCGGTCGTCGGTCGGTCGTTGCGGGTCGCGCATGCTCAGCTTGCCCTGCGCAATGCGTGCCGCCGCCTCTTCCCGGCGCACCTTCTTCAGCGCTGCCTGAGCGAGGGTGGCGTAGGTTCCTCGGGGGTATTCAGTGAGATAACCCTGATAAGACTCTTCGCTGTTGATCTGTTGGGCTTTCTCCCAGGCCTGTTTCTCCGCTTGTGCCTGTAGTTCCTTTTCCTGTGCTGCCAACCGTTTCAGTTCTGCGCGCGCCAGTGGTGCATACTTGCCGCGCGGAAATTCCTTGAGATAGGTTTCGTAGTAGTCGCGGTTTCCCGCCGCCTGAACCTGTTGCCATAAAACCGTATCCCGGTCCTCAGGCGGTGCAAGCTCGCTTTTTACACGTGGCGCCGCCGCCGGCTGACCCTGCGCTGCCAGGCCGGCGAGTTTGACGCGGGCGGCTGCGGCATAAACGCCCTTTGGATACTCGTTGAGATAGGCCTGGTACGCCGCCGCGGTATTGGCCGCTTCGGCCGCCTGCCAGGCCGCTGCGTCGGCGTCGGCCGGTGCCGACTGGATATTGATCTGCGTGGGTCCGCTGATGATGAAGTAAAAATCGCCGGTCAGGCTGCCTTCCATCCAGGGCTCCTGTTTGCCCTTGGTGGCGTTCTTGACGCGCACCGTCACACGCTTGAGCGCCTGCTCGATCGGCACTCCTTTCTCTTCGATTTGTGCCAGCAGCGCGGCGGTATAGGTGCCGTTGACGCCGTCGCCATCCTCGGCGACGCTACCGGGCCGTGTGGCGTAGTGAATGAGTGTGCCGCTCGGTGCCTGGATACGCGCCAGACCGGCACCTGCGCCCGAGCGGAAGCTACGGGTGAAGGGGTTGTTGCGGCAGGCGTCGAGCAGCACGAGGTTGACCCCGGCTTTCGAGTCCTCCATGGTGTTGAGAACCGTATTGACGTTCAGACTTTGGTGCGGAACATCCTCTTCGCTGGAGATTTCGGCGTCGACGGCCGGCAGGTAGTTCTCGCCGCGAATCTGCAGGCCATGGCCAGCGTAGAAGAAAAGCGCAATCGAACCCGGCTTGAGCTTGCTGCGGAATTCACGCAGCGCGCCACCGATGTCGCGTGCCTTCATGTTCTCGCGAATGATCACGTCAAAGTCCATCTTCTTCAGCTTGTCGCGCATCGCACGCGCGTCGTTGACGGGGTTCTTGAGTGGCGAGTGGGCGTAATTTGAATTGCCGATCACCAGAGCGACGCGATGTTCGTTGGCCTTCGGCAAAGGCTCCTGGGCAAGGAGTGGCAGCGGTAGACTGAGTAGCACACCGATCAGGACGCGAGCTAACAGGTTGAAATGCATGGGCAGTGCCTCGTGAGGAGTGGAACGAATCAGGTTCTCAAGATTACCAGAGTCTGATTGCGCAATGGCCCGATCCGCGGTGTACGCCCCTTTGTTTTATCAGACGCGAATCGCTACACTGGCGAGCATCGTTGTACGATAGTCGGAGGACCTTGATCGGAGCGCAGGTTGCCGGCTTTTCTGATGGGCGCGCCGGAAGAAAACGGGCTGCGTGAGGACCAGATGGAGGGGCTGGATGGCTTATCAGGAAAGCTTTGATGTCCACACCCGTGGGCGCGGCAGTATCGAGATCACCGCCGAGGTGGCCCGTATCGTTCGCGCCTCCGGCTTGTCGACCGGCATCGCGCATGTTTTTGTCCAGCATACGAGCTGTTCGTTGATGATCACCGAAAACGCCGACCCCTCGGTGCGCCGCGACCTCGAAACCCTGGTCGCCCGCTGGGCACCCGACGGCGACCCAGCTTATCTGCACGATGACGAGGGCGCCGACGACATGGCGGCGCATGCACGCAACATCCTCGCCGGCAGCTCGCTGGGCATCCCGATCGGCAAGGGCGAGCTACGCCTTGGAACCTGGCAGGGAATTTATCTCTGGGAACACCGGACGCTGGCGCATCGGCGCAGCGTCGTGGTGACGGTCCTGGCATGAGTCGCATACGCGACTTTCACATTGAACTTCAGGGCGCGATCTGGCCATCACAACAGGAGCAGCAATGAAAATCGGATTCATTGGTCTGGGTATCATGGGGCGCCCGATGGCGCTGAACCTCTTGCACGGGGGGCACCCGCTCACCGTCTGGGCGCGGCGTGCGGAGTCGATGCAGCCTTTGCTGGACGCCGGTGCCGATGCGGCGGCCAGCCCTGCCGAGGTGGCCAAGGGGGTCGATGTGGTGATCTCGATGGTTGCCGATGCGCCCGATGTCGAACAGGTGATGCTCGGCGAACGGGGGGTGGCGAGCGCCGGCAGAAGCGGCCTGATCGCTGTCGACATGAGCACTATTCGGCCGGCAGCCGCGCGCGACATCGGCACACGCCTGCTTGCGCAAGGCATCGATTTTCTCGACGCGCCGGTTTCCGGAGGCGAGGTCGGCGCCATCGCCGGCACGCTGTCGATCATGGTCGGCGGCACGGTAAGCGCTTTCGATCGCGCACGACCGGCGTTTGCCTGCATGGGCAGGAACATCGTGCATGTGGGCGATGCGGGGGCCGGACAGGTGGCCAAGGCGGCCAACCAGATCGTTACCGGCGTCGGTGTGCTGACTGTCGCCGAGGCGCTCAATTTTGCGGCCAGGAGCGGCGTCGACCCGGCCAGGGTGCGCGAAGCGCTGCTGGGCGGTTTCGCCTATTCGAAGATTCTCGAGAATCACGGCCAACGCATGCTGGACCGCAACTTCAAACCGGGTTTCAAGTCTTGGATGCATCAGAAAGACATGAACATCGTCATGCAGAGTGCGCACGAACTGGGCCTGTGCCTGCCGGTGTCGGCAGCGACGGCACAGATGTATAACGCGATGGTCGGTTCGGGACTGGGCGAGGAGGACTCGATTGCCATTCTCAAGCTGCTTGAGCGTCTGTCCGGCGGCGAGAGAGAGACCTGATGCGGCTCGGTTTCATCGGCCTCGGTGTGATGGGCCGGCCGATGGCGCTGCATCTGCTGCAGGCCGGGCATCAGGTTGCGGTCTGGGCACGGCGTTCCGTGTCCTGCGAGCCCCTGCTGGCTGCTGGAGCGCTGCACTGCGCATCGGCGGCGGCCGTCGCCGGATACGCCGAGGTGGTATTCACGATGGTCACCGCCGGTGCCGACGTCGAGCATCTGACGCTCGGCGCGGATGGCCTGCTGGCGGGATTCGCTCCGGGTTCGATCCTGGTGGACATGAGCACCATCGCGCCGCAAACGGCACACTCGCTGGCCGAGCGTCTGTCCCGGTCGGGCGTCGACATGCTCGACGCGCCGGTTTCCGGCGGTGAGCAGGGGGCGATCGCGGCGACGCTGGCGATCATGGTGGGCGGCAAGGCGGCGGTGCTCGAACGGGTGCGTCCACTCTTTGCACTGCTCGGCAGATCGGTTGTACATGTCGGTGGGCACGGCGCCGGGCAGGTCGCCAAGGTGTGCAATCAGATGCTGATGGTTGCGGCGATTCAGGCCGTGGCCGAGGCGCTGCACCTGAGCCGCGCCGCCGGTGCCGATCCGGCCAGGGTAAGACAGGCGCTGGCTGGCGGTTCAGCCGGCAGCCGTGTCCTGGAAGTGATGGGTGGGAAAATGGTCGATCGGGACTTCGTTGCCGGGGTCGAGGCTCGCCTGCATCACAAGGATTACCGCATCGTCATCGGCGAGGCCCATCGTCTTGGGATTCCCCTGCCGGTTGCCGCGCAGGTCGATCAGCAACTCAATGCCCTGATGGCAATGGGCTGGGGACGTGCGGATACGGCGTCGTTATTGCGGGTTCTGGAAGCCGGTGGCGAGTGCTCATGAAAAAATGTCTGGTGATCGTGTCGATCGCTCTGTTGAGCGCTTGTGCCGGACTCGGAGGCTTTGCACAAAAGCCCGAGGTCAGTGTTGCCGGCCTGAATCTGGTACAACTGGGCCTGTTCGAACAACGTTTCCTGCTCAAATTGCGAATCCAGAATCCGAACGATGTGGAATTGCCGATCAATGGCCTGAACTTCGAGATCGAGCTCAATGGACAGGCGTTCGTCAAGGGCCTGTCGGACAAGGCGGTCAGCGTTCCGAGATTTGGTGAAGCGGTACTCGAGGTGATGGCCACCAGTACGCTGGGGAGCACCCTGAAACAGCTTCGCGACTTGCAGAAGGGCGGCCAGGAGCGGGTCGACTACCGGATCGTCGGGCGCATCAATATTCCCGGTTTGGGCAATGTGCCCTTCGAACGGCGCGGCGACCTGCAGATGCCGGCGGTCGACAATTCACCTCGGAAGTCGCTTCCTCCCGGTTCGAACCGGACCTGATGACTGGCAAAGTCGCGTCAGCGACTCGGGGAAGGGGTTGGGGGAGAGGGAAACGGTCATGACTTTCATGATCCGCGGTGCCTGGAAAAGTGATGACCGTTAGTGCAGGGAAATAATCACCTTGTCCCACCCGGAACCCTCGTCCTCGCAGTCCTCGTTGCGTTGACCCGCTAGGGCCGCCAGCCGCGCTTCCACTTCTGCAATCGATTCTCCCGTCAACTGAAACCTGCGGCGTTCATTGCCGCAACGGCGTTCGGCTATCCCGGCCGGTGGACCGGAATTCGTTTGGCGGCGATCTTGGTTTCTCTTCGCACGCATGCTTGACTCCTTGAAAAGATCCCTGGCCAGAGCTTTCGCTACCTTTTGGCAACACAGTCAATGACCTTGCCGGCGGCCATTATCCGGAATACCGACTTTCGATGTCAATCTGCAGAGAGCCTCGCGGGCGTCCCGATGACTGTCATCAAGTGCCTAAGTTAATGATATTTTTTGATCATTGACGGCGGCGCTGGCGGTCGCCGGTGGCCTCTCCGGAGAGCGTCTGTGCGGGTCATTCGGCAGCCTGCCGAAGGACATTCCCGGTTTCTGGCACAAGTTTCAATCCTGCCGGCAGGGATTCGCCGAAAGCGCGGCGTTGGTCGGCCTTGTCGAGTTCGACGACGTTCTGCACCTGCCTGATCCAGGTGGTGCTGGCATTGATTGCCGCCAGGCGCGCGAGAACCACGTGGCGGATGTCGTCCGGCAGGTCGCGCGCGCGGTCGCCGGTCAGACGGGCGATTTGAGTTGCCGCAAAAGCGGCCGGTTCGACCTTTTTCCAGTCCAGCGCCAGCAGGGCTTGCAGCCAGTGGCCAGCAGTCTCGGCCGGGATCACCTGGTGAGCGCTGCCATAGAGCGACTGGCGGGCGCCGATACGGCCGATCGCCCACCAGCCGAGCGTTTTCTCCGAGCCCTTGCGAAACCGTTCGAGCAGCCATTCGCCGGCTTCAAGCTTGCGTTCGACGGGTAGTCTTTCGAGCGAAGCGAGCAGGCGCAGCATATCGTCGTGACTGCCGGCGATGGTCGCGGCCAGGCGACTGCGGCTCTTCGTCGGCTCGGCACGTAGCCAAGGCCAGAGTTCGGCCAGGAGCTGGTTCTGGACGGCAGCCGGCAGGCCGCCCGCCGCGCGTCGCCAGAGGATCCACCATTCCGACCAATTCTGGCTCTCGTTCACATACTGGATTCCCTGTGGAAACAAGTCGCAGAGTTGCTCGATCCGCCACTCGTCGAGCGCATAGCCGAGGCCGGGACGTAGGCAGAAACCGGCCAGATTGAGCCACAGGCGTTCGTGTTCCGGCGACCGCCGGCGCCGCCGTGCGCGCTGCAACAGGACGTCGAAGAGGGCGCGCAGCAGCGGCATCTCCCAGTCCTCGCGCTTGCCGAGCAGATGCTCGATCTGGCCGCGCAGGCGACGCACCTCCTTGTTGTCGACCGGTTGCGAACTGGCCCCGAAAATGCGCTCGATACATTGCACGGCGTCAGCGAAACGTGCCGGCAGGGCTGTCGACGACACGGCAGTATGGCCGTCGTCGGCACGCAACTGAAATTCGAGCAACCAGCGGCGGGCGGCATCGTCAACACTGACGCAGTGGATTTCAAGGGTGCCGACTTCGGTCATGGCGGTGCTCAGTTGCACGCGCACCTCGCGCTGATGGCTGTCGGTGGGCGCCTGTACGACGGTGGCGATGGGCGGCAGGCGAACGAAATCATCGTCGTCGAGAAAGCTGATTTCGCCCGGCCGATAAGCATTGTCGGCAACCGACGACGCGAGGTGAAAACGTACCGGCTGGCCGAGGCGCAGACTGAAGATGCGTTCGGGCAGCCGGATTTCGTGGCCTTCTTCCGTACCACGCGGCAGCAGGCAAATGCCGCGCCGCTGCTGTCCCTGGTCGTCGAGAAGCAGAAAGTAACTGCGTGCCGATCCGCCACCGATTCGCCGCCCCTGCCCCTGGCGGATCAGCGCGTAGGCCACCGCACCTCGGGCCACGGCGACGTCAGGGTTATCATTGTGCAGAAGGCGCAGCGCGGCACCGCGCCAGTCGCCGAGGGTGTCCTGCAGACGTTTGGCAAGGGCATCGGCACGGAAAACGCCACCGTTGAACAGCAGCGTATCCGGTACCGGCAGGCCTGGTTCGCCGCCGGGGTCGGTGGCGTCTCCGAGTGCCTGGCGCGCGGCCTGCGCGTGTCGTCTGAGGAAAGCGGCGACGTGGCGCGTAATCGCCGGGTCAGCGGGGTAGGGCAGCCCGAACTCGACGATCGCGGCGCGCCGCTGCTGAACGGGCGCATCGGGTGGCACGCGCGGGAAGAAGCCGTCGACGATCACTTGCAGGACTTCCTCGCGCTTCAGTTCGACCGTGCGCGCGCCACCGATCAGCCGCGAGCCGCCGCCGAGCAGCGTCAGTGGTACCGTCTCGGGAGCACCGGCAGCCAGCAACTGTTCCTTGGCCACCCGGCAGCGCGCCGTCAGTTGCGAAAAGCGCGGCGCTGACAGGCGGCCTTCGCTGGCCGGCAGGCGCGACTCGACGAGGTGCGCGAGCGCGAGATCCATGTTGTCGCCACCGAGCATCAGGTGATCGCCGACGCCAATGCGGGTGAGTACCGGCTGGCCGTCCTGGATCGCCACCTGGATCAGCGTCAGATCGGTGGTGCCGCCGCCGACGTCGCAGACCATCAGCAGCCGCGTTGCCGCGAGTTCATCGGCAAGGCTCTGCTGGTGACGGAACAGCCAGTCGTAGAAAGCCGCTTGTGGTTCCTCGAGCAGGCGCAGATTGGTCAGGCCGGCTTGTCGCGCGGCCTCGAGGGTCAGCGCGCGCGCGCCTTCGTCAAAGGAGGCAGGGACGGTCAGGATCACCTGTTGTTGTTCGAGTGGCGCTTTGGGAAAACGGTGTTGCCAGGCGGCGCGAACATGCGCCAGATAGCTCGCGCTGGCCAGCACCGGCGAAACCTTGGCGACCTCCTCTTCGGCGCCCCAAGGCAGAATCGGCGCCAGGCGATCGACCGCGGCGTGCGATAGCCAGCTTTTGGCGCTGGCGACCAGCCGACCGGGAACCTGCGCCCCGAGATCAAGTGCCAGGCGGCCGGTGACCAGCGGTGCACCGCCTTCCCCGGTGACCCACGGCAGTTGCAGATCACCCGGGCTGATCTCGCCGGCGGCCGGATGAAAACGCACCGACGGCAGCAACGGCCGCGCGGCTACCTGGCCGGGACCGACCAGTTGCTCGATTTCGAACAGTTCGACTTGTCTCCTGCCAGGCGCGCTGTAGGCAACGACCGTATTGCTGGTTCCCAGATCGATTCCGACGATGTATGGTTGTTTCATGGTCTTTAAGGCTTCTCTCAGGGCAGCACCCTGCCATCGCGACTGATCACCCGCTGGTGGCTGTAATCGGCGGCCGCCGGTCGGCTGACGGTACCGCGCGCCAGCAGGTAATCGACGAAGGTTTGCGTGTAGTTGAGATAGGTGTTCACGCTGTGGCCGGTCTGATGGACCCTGCCGAGCGTCGTATAACCGTCGCTGCCGGTCGCCAGGTAATCGCTGGTCACCAGGGTATAACGCCCTTGTGGGTCGATGGCCTGCCAGATTTCGTCACCCTTGCGCTGGACCTCGATGGCACTGAAGCGGCGGCCACGCGGCTGCGACAGGTCGAGCTGCCAGCGCAGGCCGGCGGCGTAGGGGTGGGAGCCGTCCGATCCGCCGCGATCAAGGTAATTGCCGACGGCATCTTCGAGCACCTCCACGACCTGGCTGCCACTGAGCTGCAGTTCGAAAAGCACGTTGCTGTAAGGCAGCACGGTGTACGCGGTGTTGAAACTGACTGCGCCCTGCGGCAGCGGGCTGCGGATGCCACCGCCGTTCTGCAGGGCGATGTCGGCAAGCCTGCTTGCCTGCCGGTAAGCGATGGCGACGGCCTGTGCGATGTCGCTGCCGCGTGCCAGGGTATTGGCCTGTTCGCAGCCGGCAACGCCACTGCTGCGGTTGGTCGATTCGCCGGGTACGCGCACCAGGCACAGCGATTCGCTGGCGATGCCGATCTGCTGCTTTTTCAGGTCTTCGAGGCGGCTGGCAAAGCGGCCGAGGAGGGCCTGCGCGGGTGGATCGGCAGTGACCACGCGCGCGCCGCCGGGTCCCTGCAATGCCTTGACGATACGCGCGCGTGTGACCGCGTCGACGGCGACGAAAGTGCCGCTGGCATCCTTCTGTCGAAAATCATCGCCGATCGGCAGGGTCACCTCGCCGCGGCAGCTCTCGACGCGGCCTTCTGCATCGAAGCGAACCTGCAGCAGGCCGAAAGCCTTGGCGTATTCCCAGGCCTGGCCGATACAGACCGGGTCGCCGTCGCGGTTGCGGACGATCGTCGGGTAGGGGCCGGAAGAAGCGTCGATTCCGATCGCCGAAAAATCGCCGAGCAGGGTATGCGAGTCGCCACCGATGATCACGTCCACGTCACTGAGCTGTGCGGCCATCGCCACGTCGGCTGCATAGCCCTGGTGGGTGAGCAGGATGATGTGGCGGACGCCCTGCGCGCGCAGTCGTTCAATGTATTTTTGCGCACTGGCAATTTCGTCTGCGAAGCGCGTGCTCGGTAGCGGTCGCGAGGAATTCATCGTCTTGCCGCGCACTTCGATGCCGATGATGCCGACGGTGACGTTGCCGAATGACTTGAGCAGATAGGGGTGCAGATAATCATGGGCGGCGACCGGCGCGAGCGGGGTGCCGATCGCCGCTTCGACATTGGCGGCGAGAACGGTGGTCCGGCAGGGGCCGCTGCGCAAGTCATCGAGAAAGCGCTGCAGGCCGGCGTCGCCTTCATCGAACTCGTGGTTGCCGAGTTCGAAAGCGTCGAAGCAGACGCTGTTCATCAGCGCCGCGTCGGCTTCCCCCTGGTAGAGGGTATGGTAGAGGGTGCCGGTCAGCGCATCGCCAGCGTGCAGCTTCAACAGGTTCGGCAGACCCTGGCTGGCTTTGAACAGCGTCGTCAGGCGAGGAAAACCGCCGGCCTCGACGCGCGTCGACACGCCGTCGAGGCTAATCTCGAAGTCCGGAATGGCCTCGAGGTGTGAATGGTGGTCGTTGATGTGCGCGATATGGATTTCGAGGGCACTGGTCGGGGGCGGGGCGGAAAGCGGTGCAGTCTGGCAGGCGCTTAAGGAAAGTGCCAGGGCGAGCAGGCTGGCCGGGCAGGAGATCAGCATTGGGCGCATGTGGGCGGATCCGAGGGCAGATTGAGCGAGTGGGCGAGTGTCGCACACACCGGCGCACCGCAGCAATGCACTAGCCATCGCCAGGTGGGCTGGCAGCGGGGGCCATGGCGCTGCCTTTGAGAATGCTTTTGGAGCTGCTAGACTGGTTTGGGTCTGCCAACGAGGGTAGCCATCAAGAGGGGTTTCCGGCGCCAGCGTGCGCCGCTTTTTCAGGAGCAAACGACATGGGTTTATTGGATTTCGTCAAGGAAGCAGGCGAGAAGCTTTTTCACGCCAAGGATAGCGAAGCGGCGTCGGCCGAACTGGCCAGCGCCCCCGACGACGAGGCGGTCAAGGCACGCCTGGACGAACTGAATCGTACCGCAGCGGACGCCATCGAGGCTTACATCAACACCCAGAACCTGCCGGTGACCGGCCTGACGGTAAGCTTTGACGGTGCAAGCGGAACGGCGACGGTCTTCGGAGTCGCCGGTGACCAGGCCAGCAAGGAGAAAATCCTCCTCTGCTGCGGCAACGTCACCGGGGTATCGCAGGTCAGCGACATGCTGTCGGTCGATCAGAGCGAACCCGAAGCGACCTTCTACACCGTCGTCGCCGGCGACAATCTGTCGAAGATCGCCAAACGGCACTACGACAACGCCAACAAGTACCCGCTGATCTTCGAAGCCAACCAGCCGATGCTGACGCACCCGGACAAAATCTATCCCGGCCAGGTACTGCGCATTCCGCCGGAGTAGGTCGGCAGCCATTTTCCGCCAGGCAAGCGCCGCTGGCGATCGGGCAGTGGTCCGGGCGGGAGAGGACCGCAACGATCGATCATGCTGGCGAACGAACCCTCTTCCAAACGGTCATGCCTTTTCCAGGTACTCCCCGATCATGAAAGTCATGACCGTTTCCCTCCCCTGCAGGGCGCATTCCGGCTTGCACGCCGGAATCGTTCGATGGGCGCGGAGCATGGACTGCAGGACAAACGCCGGGACTTTGTCGAGGATACCGGGATCCAGGTAGGCACCAAGAACCTCGGAGCAAACCACCTTGAGCTGATTATCATGAGCTATCTCGTCATCGGACTGATCGTTTTCCTCGGCGCTCATTCGCTACGCATCGTCGCCGGCGACTGGCGCGATACCCAGCGCGCCCGGCTTGGCGAAATGCGCTGGAAAGGCGTTTTCTCGCTGGTCTCGGTGCTCGGATTGGCGCTGATCATCTGGGGTTATGGCCTGGCACGCGTGGATTCCCCGGTCCTGTGGCTGACGCCGCGGGGGACTCGCCACCTGGCTGCCCTGCTGACCCTGCCGGCGTTCATTCTGCTGGTCGCCGCCTTCGTACCCGGCAGCCACCTCCAGGCAAGGGTCGGCCATCCGATGGTCACCGGTGTCAAGCTCTGGGCATTGGCACATCTGCTCGCCAACGGTAGTCTGGCCGACGCGATGCTGTTCGGCCCTATCCTCGTTTGGGCCGTGGCGAGTTTCGTCTCGTTGCGGCGCCGCGACCGGATTGCTGGACGGACCTACCCGGTGCGAGGATGGGCCAGCGATGCGCTGGTGCTCGGCATTGGCCTCGTCACCTGGCTGGGCTTTGCCTTCTACGGCCATACCTGGCTGATCGGCGTAGGGCCTTTTGGCTAACGCGGTCATGGTTTTTCCGGGGTCGATACGTCTCAGGCTGCCTGCTCAGGGGCTCCAGATGCTGCTCAAGTGTCGTGATGCTGGCTACAATTCGCTGCATGGGCTGGGCTCCTCTCTCTCCGTGTGGTCGTCAAGCTCCCCACGATAGCAGAGGTTCTCCAGCCCTTCCTTCACCTCAAGCGTCCCAGCCTCTCGCAGGCTTCGTTCCTGCTGCCTTCCGCGCCGTACGCAGTCAAGTCCAAAATCTGCTGTAAATTCTCTCCAGTTCGATTGATGACGGAGGGTTTTCAGCCGGCGAGGGCAACCCCGGGGTTGCCCTCGCCAGCGGCGGCACGGGCGGCGCCCCACTCCACGAATTCGTCCATGTCGAGATACTTCCTTTCCTGCCAGACGTCGTTCTGCTCGGCCAGCAGGGTGCCAATCAAGCGCAACGCCGACTCGTCGTTCGGAAAGATGCGAATCACCCGTTCGCGGCGCCGTATCTCCTCGTTCAATCTCTCCGGGTTCGATTCCCCGCCCCTTGGGGCGCACACTTTTGCCGTTGACTTTGGTTTTGATACCCCGCGGCTTGCCGCGGGGTTGTTCATTCGCTCCTGCAGGTTGGTCGTCCGCAGCCGGCGCCGGGACTTCTCCGGCGGCGCCATGACCGCCATCGCGTCCTCGAAGCCGGCTTCCAGGCAGGCCACGGCCTTGGGCGCCGTCTTGGCGAACCGCTGCGAGAATTCGGTCAGCCGGCGCTCGGCCTCGGCCCTGTCCGGCGCCTGGAGCATGAGCTTGGCCGCAGCCGCCACCTCGGCGCGCACCTTGACCGGCGCGTGCGAAAGCAGGTTGCGCATCAGATGAACCTGGCAGCGCTGCCAGCTCGCACCCTGGAAGGGTTTGACAATCACCTGTACGAGCCCGCCGTGCTCGTCAGAGACGACGAATATGACGCCCTTGAGGCCCCGGCTCTTGAGCCAGCGAAAGGTCTCGTCCTAGGTGGCGAAGCTCTCGGTGTCGCCGATCTTCACGCCCAGAATCTCGGGGTAGCCGTCGCTACGAATGCCCAAGATCACCCTACTACACCAACGCCCCTCGAGACGTTCGTTCTTGACGGTGCTTTGGTGCTTTTCCCGGGTCTGGGTCAGGGCGCCCTCCGGTCGCCAACGCTTCAACGTCCTGGGCGCACTCAATGCCGTGACCAAACAGGTCATCACGGTGACCCATGCCACTTATCTCAATTCCCTGAGCGTCTGCGAGTGGCTCGACAAGTTAGCGGCTTTGCCGCTGAACCTGCCCATCACGGTCGTCCTGGACAATGCCCGTTATCCATGCTGCGAACTCGTCAAAACGCACGCCGAGAAACTTCACATCGAGTGGCTGTTCCTCCCCACGTACTCCCCCAATCTCAATCTCATCGAGCGATTGTGGAAGTTCGTCAAAAAGCAGTGCCTGTATGCCAAGTACTACCCCAACTTCAGCTCCTTCATGAACGCCATCCAAGGTTGCCTGGACGATACCCATACCATTCACCAAACGGCTCTGAACTCCCTCTTGAGCCTCAACTTTCAAACCCTACAGAAAGCGCAGTTGTGACCGCGCACGGTATAACGCGCCATGCCCGGCGCACACGTGGAGGTAACCGGCAGCCCGCGAAGCGCGTAGGGAACCAACAGCGCAGCTGTTGGCTGTCCGGTTGACCGCAGGGTTGGGCGTCAGGGCGGCCGTGCTGGACAACGGGGCGACGGCAGCGTACAGTAGCGCGTACATGTTCGGAGCCTTGCCATGGATGCCATTACCTACACCGCCGCACGCGCAAACCTCGCCAGCACAATGGACCGCGTTTGCAACGACCACGAAGCCTTGATTATTACCCGCAACGGCGAGCAGTCGGTGGTAATGCTTTCGCTCGAGGACTACAAGGCATTGGAGGAAACTGCACATTTGCTGCGTACTCCCGCCAATGCGAGGCGCCTTCTTTCGGCGGTGGCTCATCTGAACGCCGGTAAAGGCATTGAGCGAAAGTTGGCCGAGTGAAACTAATTTTCGCCGAAGAAGCATGGGACGATTACCTGTACTGGCAGAAGCAAGACAGGCGAATGGTCGAGCGAATCAACAAGCTCGTTGCGGAGATACAGCGGCAACCATTTGAAGGGATTGGCAAGCCAGAACCCTTGAAACATGCGCTCTCAGGCTTTTGGTCACGGCGCATAAACGATGAACACCGGATTGTTTATCGCGTAGAGGGGGACACGCTTCAAATCGCTCAACTGCGTTTCCATTACTGATAGCGCTTTTCCACTGGGTGACGCCCAACGTAGAAGTGAGCGGCCTGCGCGGCTTTTCGCGCAGGTCCGCTCGACTGCCGGGTTCGGCCTCTGCGGACTACAGAGGCGCATGCTCTTTGACAATTTCAATGAGTTCGCCAAGTGATAGCGGCTTATCTCTCTTGCGATGAACCATCCTGTGACAGTTGGAGCAAAGCACAGTCAGATCTTTCGCAGGATCAATGGCGGTCGGTTCGATGTACGTTGATATTGGCACTAGGTGATGTACCTCGATGTAGTCCTTCCCGCGCTCGCCATAAGCGTCAGCGAAATTGAAACCGCAGGCTTTGCATGAGGTGCCGTGAAGTTTGATTGCTGAGGCGCGAAGCTGTGGGTTCCTTTCATAGAACGCCACGAGCCGAGCAGTCTTTCCACCTTCTTCCAGTTGTTCTTCGAGAGCGAGAGAGGCGAGGTCTGCGGCGACTTGCTCTTCGATAGCCGCAGTTTGCCCAGCAGGGCCAAGGGCTTTAGCTCTTTCTTCGCCTTTGGGAGTAATGACCCAATACCCGTGGGCGGCACTTGGGCCAACTCCAGCGCGATACAACAGACCCCGGTTTGCAAGATGAGGCCGCGCAAATTGAACTCGGTTGGCCCACTTGCTCACGGAGTTCCGATATCTCTCGGTTCGCTCCTCGTGGGTTAGCTCGGGATGAAGCTGTGCGAGTTGCTCGTATGCAGCCGCCGCCAATACTCGCCGTTCTGGGTGAGAAGCGATCAAGGCGAGCAACTCACGCTGAATAGTATCGTCGTCGGGAATAGCCATGGATCAAGAGGCCGAACGTTTGAATTCACCGGCCTTGCGCGGCTTTATGCGCAAGGTCCGGTGGAATGATTTGTTAGCAATTTACGCTTCAAAGTGTGATGCTACTTCAATTTTATTGGCAAGATAGCCTAAAGCCCCTATTCCACCATTCCAATCAAAATCATTAATAATTGTAAGTAGTCTATTCGCACGCGCCCTTTGTTTTTCGCTAGCGACTTCCGACTGCGCTACTTCTCTGTATTCCGTAATCGTTCACACCCCCTCAACAAAATCTTCCAGCGTGATGATTTGTATGGGATAGTTGCGGCACTTTCGGACGACCTGAGCGACGCGGGGCGATGCACCTGAGCAGACATGACCTTTTCCAGATG
>NZ_JAZKUD010000037.1:0-41042 GCF_036625275.1 Accumulibacter sp. | reverse complement strand
CGATGACGACCTGCTTGCGCTGGGTACTCCTCGTTGAACGGTCATGAGTTATTGACATTACTTGCCCGGCTGACCGGACAGTAGTGCGCTTCTTTCGAGGCGATCCTCGAGTTCGCCGATACTTGCGCACTCCCGTCGGCAGGGCTCCACTTATCAAAGCAGGTTTTCTGTCCAAACGTTCATGGCGAGCGATGAGTTGCGCCACCCCGCACGATGAAACGACTTTCATCCAAACGGGCGAAATTTTCGGCGCGAGTCAATTACCCATATAGATTACTGTTTATATTACAGTTTTTGTTATTTCACAGTAACAGACGGCCACCTCTCCAGCGTACTGGCGCATCAGGTTCGACAGGTCAAGCGACTTGCCCCCTCCAGCTGGCAGGCAACGTCCATGATGACGTGGTAAGATGCGGCACCGCACAGGCTGCGGCGGGCGAGTGGCGGAGCGCCCGAAGGAATTCCCCGTGAGCGCAGAACGGAAGGTTCGACACCAAGGCGATGGCCGAACAACAGGCAGAGAAAGGTTCCATTCAAGTCATCGAGCGGATGCTGTCACTCCTCGATGTGCTGGCCGACATGCCGGCACCGGTGAGTCTCAAGATCCTGGCCCAGCGTACCGGCCTGCATCCCTCCACTGCGCATCGCATCCTGGCCGTGATGACCGGTGCCGCACTCGTCGAACGGCACCACGACACCGGCACCTACGCGCTGGGTATCCGATTTCTCGAACTGGGCAACATCGTCAAGTCGCGGATCAACATTCGCCAGGTGGCACTGCCCTATATGCAGCAATTGCACGAGCTGATCGGCGAAGCGGTGAATCTCGGCATTCGCCACGAAGACGAAATCATCTACGTCGAGCGAACCTCGAGCGGTAGCTCGCTGGTGCGCGTGGTTTACCTGGTCGGCGGACGCGCGCCGCTACATCTCACCTCGGTCGGCAAACTGTTTCTGGCGGCTGACGGGCTGGCCGATGTGCGGGCCTACGTCAGGCGTACCGGCTTGCCGGGCAAGACTCCGCATTCGTTGACCCGCCTCGATGTACTCGAAAAGGAACTCGACGAGATCCGCCGCCACGAATTGGCCTACGATAACGAAGAAGCCGAAATCGGCCTGCGCTGCATCGCCGCGCCGATCCGTAACGATGAAGGTCGGTTGGTCGCCGGGCTTTCGATATCAGCACCCAGCGATCGCCATAACCCCGACTGGGTGACGCCGATCAAGGCGACCGCCAATGAAATATCGCAGGCTCTGGGCTTTCGTCTGCCATTGCGCGCCTTCACTGAAGTTTAGGCCCTCGCCATCGCCGGCAGATGCCGAAGGCATTCGGGCGGCGCGGAAAAATTTTTTCGAGAAATGCGAAAAACCTGGGGGCAAAGCTCTTTCAATCTCTTATGCCTGACCGAAGATCAATCCTCGGCGGCTTTTTCCGGGTCGCTGCGACGCCGAATCAACCCGAACAAACCCAGCCCCATCAACGCCAGGGTGGTGGGTTCCGGAACATTCCCGGGCGGGTCAACGAAAATGCTGTCGTTGGCACAGTTCTCCGTCCAGTGAATGTCGAAGGCCTGGCCATCCCAGCCGGCGCGGAACAGAAGATCGGTATCGATACTCATCTCGTAGAAATAATGGAGGTCGGTGCTTCGCTGTCCATAACCCGCCACCCCGACTGTCGTGTACTTCAGCTCGGCCTGTCCTATCTGCGTTCCACCGGTCATGTGCGTAGGATGGGCGAGGTCGGCATTGCCCTTCTTGGCGAGATTCCCGGCAGTGTCCCATAGTCCGTAAGCCCACACCGGATCCTGATAGACACCCCCTTCGACGCCAAATTTCTCGAAGGTGTAAACCCCCTTCTTCAGACTTTCGGCATGCAGAATGTTGATGCCGAGATCGAAACTGCCGTCCCTCTTGAAGTCGATCGCGAAATCACCCGCGCCGTAACTGTTCCCCTGGTTCAAGGTCCGCGGGTTGTGGCCGGTCGCCAGCGCGATGTAAAGCTTGTCGCCGGTTTTCTTCGCGTATAGCGCCTCGGCATCATAGGCCTGGCCACCCCAACCGGGAGTCAGGTAGTAGGCGCCGACACCAATCTGATCTTCAATGGTGAACTGGATTCCGTCGGCAGGAATCCATGTTGTCTTGTCCACTCCCCAATCGTCGAGATTGCCGTCGATGATGAATGCAGCGGCCGGCAGGCTGCCTGCCAGGCCCATCACGGCGATGGAGAAAAAAATGAATCCTCTCTTCATGTAATGCTTTCAGCCAGGAATTTGTTTTTCGGGTGATCGAGCCTTCGTCGCTTGCGGGAGCCGCTGCGCGTCTCAATCGGGAGAGGGAGTATCTCGTGAAACCGCAGGCTGCCGTTATGAACTACTGCACAGGGTCCGACACGATTCCGCCCTGTGGCCTCCGCTGGAAATTGACGCCGATTGGTGGGCGCTCATATACTCACCATGGTGCCGTTGGATTTCCTGTCCTTTGATGGCGCACCAATTAGCGGAACGAGGCAGTCACATCGGAGATGCACCGTGGGCAGCATGATCGAATTGATGGCGCAAGCCCGCCACCGCCTCAGCGTGAACGACTTCCACAGGATGGGCGAGGCGGGCATCCTGTCGCCGGAAAGCCGGGTAGAGCTGATCGACGGGGAGATCGTTGATATGGCGCCCATCGGCAGCAAGCACGCCTTTGTCGTCAACCGTCTCGCGCAGTTCTTCGCCGCCGCCGCGGGCGATCAATATCTGGTCAGTGTGCAAAACCCGCTTTGTCTCGATGAGCATTCGGAACCGCAACCGGACATTGTTTTGCTGCGACCGGACAATTACATGGAGCGGTTACCCGGCGCTACCGATGCGCTGTTGGTCGTCGAGGTTGCGCACTCGTCGGTTCACTTCGATCGCGGCGTGAAGCTGCAACTCTATGCCCGGCATGGCATTCCGGAAGTCTGGCTGCTCGACCTGATGGGCGGCGAATTGCTGGTCTGTCGCGAGCCGGTGGAGGACCAGTATCGGGTCGTTCATCAGCCGCGCGCCCGGGATGAAGTGGCGCCGCTGTTGGTGCCAGAGGTGAAGTGGCGATTGGGGGACGGAAAAACGTGGTCCGTTCCCTATTGATCCATCATTGCTCTCCGGCTTTCGACGCGCTGCGGTTCATCTGCCCGACGAGTCGCCACGTCATTCCGCCCAACACCAGCACGCCGAGCAGCAGAACGCCCCACAGGACGTAAGTGCGATTGCGCGCCGAGCGGCTGGCAAGCGCTGCGGCGCTTGCCGCCACCGGGCCGGCATGGCCGCTTTGCAGCTCGCCGACCTGCGCGGATTCCAGCCGATCAAGCTCGTGGACGGTAAAACCGGGGGCGACCTGGCTGAGCGGCTGGCTGGTCGGGCGGGCATCGGGGCGGCCAAAGTACAGGCGATAAGGGGGGGTGCCGCCAGCGAGAAAAATCAGCGTCGCTGGTTGCCAGGTCAGGCCCAGTTCGGGCTGTGCCGTGGCCGCGGTATTCAGCGGACGGATCACCCACTCCTGTTGGTGGCCGGGACGGATCGTCAGCGGACCGGAACGGCGGGTCTCTCCGTCCTGGGTGATCTGGTAGAAGGTGGCGCGGGCGCTCGGCTGAAAGACCCATTCGGTCGCCTTGCCGACCTGCCGGCTGGGCCGTTCGACGTAGGCACCGAACGCCATGGGGTAGACGATGTTGGCCTCGTTCAGCCTGACACTGATCTGTTCGACCGGCATGGCGATGCTGGCCTTGTAGAGCAGATCACCGGCCTGCTGTCCGGGCTCGGGCTTGACCCAGAGGGTTTCGCGAAAAGGTTCGCTGCGTTGCCGGGTGACGACTTCGGCCTGGATGTCGGCAAAGAGGACGGGTTCGCCACGACGCCAGGTCAGGCGCGCGTAGCGGAAAGTTTGCGGACTCAATTCGAGACGGTCATGGGTCAGCCTCTGGGCGTGGTCGTTGCTCAGCCAGCCCAGTTCGGCAGCGCCGATGGCGGACCATTGCTTGAGGTCGTTGCTGGTTTCCAGCCAGATCTGGGCGTTGTAATTGGTCCGATCCTTCGGCGCACCGAAACGCAGCGCCTCGATGTACGCCGGGGCGGTTTCGCTGCCCTTGCCCTGGTCGATTGGGCCGAAATCGAGAATCAGGCTGTCGAGCACGGCGCTGCCATGGCCATTCGCCTGGCCGGCATGCGCCTGTACCGACAGGACGCTGCCGTCAGGACGTGTCCGGATGTCGATATCGATGGCCGGGGAGCCCCCGGCTGCCGTGTGCGTCTTCGAGCGAACGGGAAAAATCCGCGCCGCCAGCCAGGTCCGCTGCGCCAGTGCTTGCTCCGGCGGACGGTGCAGGGCATGGGGCTGAGCCGTGTCGTGGGCATCGAAGACCCGCAGATCATCCAGGCCGGCGGTTCGGGCGTGCAGATAGACCGACTGCGGCAGGCGCAGTGCAAGCACGCCTTGTTTGCCGCTGATCTGCAAGGGCAGGGCATGCGAATAGTCGGCCGGCGCGTCGCTTTCTGGTGACGATGCCGCGCAGCTCGACGCCATGCACAGCAGGAACAGAAGGGCGGGAGCGGTTTTGGCTGGAGATTTCTGCATGGTCGTCATTCGGCAGCGGTCGATTTTGTCGCGGGGAATGGTGCCAGGTAGCCGATGGCCAGCATCAGGACACCCACCCCGAGGAAGGAGATGATACGTTCGACGCCGCCCACGTTGGAGAGGTCGACCATGAACAGTTTGACGACCACCAGGGCCAGCAAGGCGGCACCGGCCATCCATAGCGCGCGCCGCCGCTGCCGGGCGGCAACACGCATCAGCACCAGCGCGCTGGTGCTCCACACCAGAGCCAGCATGGCCTGCACAAACTGCGAATGGAACAGCGGTTCGGCACGATAGGGAATGGCGAGGAAGTGGGCAGCCGTGCGCAGCAGCATCAGGTTGAACCAGGTGTAGGCGGCGACCATGAGCAGTTGCGGAAGGCGGGTGGTCAGCCTGGCCAGCGCACCGCCCTCGGGTTTCCCACACAGCCGCCAGGTGGCAATGGCCAGCAGGGCGGCAAAACCGGTGGTCAGATCGAGCGGATTCAGGATCGGCAGATAAGGCAGCGGTGCCATCACGCCATCCTGCGTCAGATTCCACACCACGACCAGCGCCAGCGAGTACAGCGTGCCGAGCGGCAGCAGCACATCACGGTACCAGCCGGCCACCGGCCGCGTCGGCCAGCGTTCGTCGCGCGCGCGCGTCATCAGCAAGGCGAGGCAGGCCATCGCCACCCACGCCGGCAGGTAGCGCGACCAGCCCACGGCAGCGGACCATCCCGCCCCGGCCAGCAGCGCGGCCTGTTCCGCCGAATCGATACGCAAGCCGATCAGCACCAGGTTCTGTACCAGTGGCCAGAGAATCAGCCAGGGGCCGGCCGTACGCAGGGTATGCAATGCGCGCAACCCCTTGAGATGCTGATCGGGCAGCAGCCAGGATGCTTGTTCACCATCGCGCAGCAACCATTCGCTGGCCAGCCACAGGGCGATCAAGGCCACCCACACCGGCAGTGCCGGGAGATACGGCGTCGAGCCATGGAGCTGCCGGAATACGCACAGCAGGACCAGGAACAAGGCCGGCCAGACGGCGGTGGCCAGCCAGCGCAGGTCGGGCCATTCCTGGCGGCGTGAGATCCAGACAAAAGCCGGCGTTCCGAGTGCCACCAGGATGCCATAAAGCGGATGGACGCGCGGGTAGCCGGTCTCGACCCACCCGTAGTGACTGGCCAGGAGATGCTCAGCCCAGGCATTGAACAGGCCGAGTACGAAAACAAACCAACAGAATGCGCTCCACGCGAGCAGCAGGCGGGCAATCCGACGATGACTGGCAAACGGTTGGCGATGAAAAACCAGACCGGTGAATGCCGCACCAACAGCGATCAGCAGGGCGCCGAGAAAGTCGGTCTCGAACAGCTGGTTGCTCATTGGACGGGCTTCCCAGACTCGGCCCGAATCCATCAGGACCAGGAAAGCGACGCCGACAAGGGCGTGCGGAACCAGTGAGAAAAAGCGCGAAATACCCCAGTCAAGCCGCCTGGCGATGACCAGCAGGAGACCGGCAACGGCCAGCGCGCTCAATACCAGCAGGTTGGTCATCTGCTTTCCGCCGTGCAGCCAGATCTCGTTCCACATGCCGGCAAGAAGCCAGCTCGCGGCAAAGCCGAGGAAGACGGTGGAGAGCCCTGTCAGAATGACCGCTGACGAGATTGCTTTCTCGCCTGCCACTCCTCCTTCCGGGTTTTCGAACTTGCGGGCAGTCTCCTTGCGGAAACTGATCGCCATCAGGAAGGCGGTGATTGCGAGCAGCAGGAAACCGAGCCAGAGATTGGATCGAGCGGCGATTTCGGGCGTCAGCCCGTGCATCGAGGCCATGAAGGAGATCCAGGCGCCAAGCTGCACCAACACCCCGAAAACCCAGGCCAGGGTCTGCTTTTGCCGCAACCCGACCCAGACGATGCCGGCCCCTTCGAGCGCCCACGCGGCCGCTGTCCAGCGGCCATCGAGCGCAAACGGAATGGCCAGCGTGCCGAAGACCATGCCGAGTGCCAGGAAGGATTCGACGAGCAGCTTCAGCGAATCGGCCCGCCGTCGCCAGAGCACGAACGTCAGGCCGATGTAGAACAGCCCGAGCGCCAGCGCCGAGAAAGCCATCCCGAAAGCCGTTTCATGCACCAGACCGTATTGCAGGCCGAAGGCCAGCAGCGGCGTGCCGAAAACCAGCGTCCCGTCGACATAGTGCCTGAGCTGCGGTGCCTGCCGGCTGGCGTAGAGAGTGGCAATGGCGACGTAGAAGACGAAGAACAGGACAAGAAAAACCTGCACCGACAGGTAGTTCTCCGGCTGGTAGCGCAGCACACCCCAGGTGGTGCCGATCAGGAAGGTGAACACGAAACCGAGCAGGTTGAGCAGGCGCCACGAGCGCTTGAGCGCAATCGCCAGGATGCCGGCGTTGAGCAGGGCGTAGTAGGAGAACAGGGCGACGTGGCTGCCGTGCCCGGTCGAGGTCAGGATCGGCGCGGCGAAACCACCGACGATGCCGAATACCGCCAGCCAGAGGGCGTCCTGCAGAACCGCCAGAAGACAGGTGAAAAAGGTCAGCATGAACAGCAAACCGAACGCCAGACCCCCCGGAATCAGGTCATAAAGCCGGAAGGCGGCAAAGGTCACGAGCATCAGGATGCCCATCGCTCCGCCCTGTACCGGCAGGCTGATCGACGGCCGCGAGTGGCGGATGCGCCAGCCCCAGAGCAAGAGGCCGATGTCAGCCAGTACGATGCCGGTCAGACGCCATTCGATCGGTACCGACACGCGCGCCGCGGCATATTTGAGCAGGAAGCTGACGCCAAAGAAGAGGATCAGCAGACCGATCTTGGCCACCAGATTGCCGCCGAACAACCATTCCCTGGCCTTGGCCAGCCAGCGCGGCGGTTCCGGCAAGTCGCGCGCTTCGACCTGGCGCTGGTCGGTGGGCCCCGATCCGGTGGGCGTGGCCTGCGCCAGCGGCTCAGACTCAACGTCCGGCTCCCTGGCCCGTTCCGGAAGGGGAGCGGAAGCAGGGCCATATTCCATCTGGACAGCCGCAACAGAAGGCTCCTGGGGAGTCGATGCGATCTTTGCTGCGCTTACGGGTTCATGCGGTGCCATTCCGGCCGCGACCAGCGGCGTTTCGGAAACCTCGGGCGTCGTGGCCTCCGCCGGTGAAATCCTGGCCTCCGCATGTTCGTAGAGCCACTGTAACTGTGCCTGGAGTTCCTCGACCCGACGCTCCAGCGTGGCCAATCGGCTGCGCGCACCCAGGAGCAGAAACAGCATGACGATCGGGCCGACCACGAAGAAGAGCGCGGCCATGACGAGCAGAGATTCCACGGACAGTTTCCGGTAAAAACCTGCCCCGGATTATCACATAAGAATCCCTACCGAAAACGCTGACGAAATGGGGGAAGGTGGCTTCAGAGGGTGCGAATGAAAGCGTTGGTCGAAGTGTCTTGTTCGATCGAGAGGCGTTGACATCGGTGATCGCCCCTCCCCCTCGCGGAGGCGAAGGCGGGGTTTCGCGGAGCGCTGCTCCGCGCCGCCGCAGCCGACCCGCGAGGGGGAGAGGAGTATCGCGCCACCTCCCAACACTTTCATTCACACCCCGAAACGGGGAGGGTGGCTGCTCAGAAAAGTTCGACGTTCGACGATTTGCTGGCCGGCGCCGGCGCAGCGCGGGCAGTGCGCGTCTTACGGGTGGCGGCGGGCGGGCGCGGGCTATGCGCGGGGCCGATCGCCTGGCGGTGGACGTCGCGCTGCTGGTCCATGACATAGTTCGAGAACTGCTGCTCCATCTGCCGGGCGAGCGGTTCGATGCGCGTTTCGTGGTTGCCCTGGGCGCTGCTTTCAATGGCTCCGGCGAGCGCTTCGGCGTGCGTGTCGAGGCGTTCGAGGCCGTGGACCACCTGTTCGATCTGCTGGCGCGTCACGTCCTGGAACTGCACGCTGGCCAGGGCTTCCATGAACATCGTGGCGAGCTTGCCGCTGCTCGCGGTGATGGTGTCGAGAAGCTGCCGTTCGCGCGCTGTCAGGCGCTCGTAGCTGGCCCCGAGGGCGGCGAGCTGCTGCGCGAAACGTTCGAGACTGTCGCGTTCCTCGGTGAGGTGCGAGTGGGCGAGCTTGTCCTTGAACTGGCGCTCGATGATCCGAGTGACGGCGATGATGCCGTCGTTGATCTTCTTGACCGCGGCTTCGGTTTCGTGCGAGAGCTTCCTCACCTCGTCGGCGACGACCGCGAAACCACGTCCGGCCTCGCCGGCGCGGGCGGCCTCGATGGCCGCGTTGAGCGCCAGCAGGTTGGTCTGGCCGGCAATGTGCCGGATCAGGTCGACCAGGGTCTGCAGCGAGCGGGCTTCCTGGATCGCTTCGGCACCGTGCCGCTCGTCGGCGGCGGTCTCTTCGACGCGTTGGGCGATGAAGGCTTCGAGCTTGTCGATCAGTTGGCGATTGCCGGCGATCTGCGCTTCGGATTCGTTCGCCATGGCCTGCGATTCGGCGGCGGCGCCGGCGACGAACTGGTTCAGGTCGGTGACCACCTCGTCGATCGTCTGCAGCCGGGAGGTGACATCGTAGGCGGCCTGTTCGGTCTGCTCGACGACGCTCTGCAACTGCCCGACGAGGACCCGGTTGAAGCGCGGGATCTCCCGCAGCTCGGGCAGGGCGACGCGCTGGCAGACCTGCTGCGCCGGGCAGCGCGGGCGTTCGTCCCGGAGCGTTTCGTCGAGGCCCTGGTGGGCGTCGTGGTACAGGAGCCGCGAGATCGCCTGCTGAAGGCCGAGAAACAGCAGCAGGCCGAGCAGGATCATCAGGGTGTCACGGCTGCGGTCGCCCAGACCGAAGGTCTGGTTCAGGAGATCGACGTAGCCCGCGTGCAGGAGCCAGGCCACGATCAGCAGCACGACGGTCGCGGCCAGTCCGGTCAGCAGCGAACGCCGGCGGTACTGGTCATGGGATGGGCCGGGGGGAGGGGTCATCGTCTCGGCCTAGCGGATGACCAGCTTGATGGTGTTGAGCAGGTCGTCGGCGGTCGCCGGTTTGACGATCCAGCCCGAAGCGCCGGCGGCCTTGGCTTCTGCCTTGCGGCTTTGCTGCGATTCGGTGGTCAGGAAGAGAATCGGCAGGAACTTGTAGGCGGGCAGCGTGCGCACCTGCTTGATCAGCTCGATGCCGTTCATGCCGGGCATGTTCAGGTCGGTGATCAGGAGGTCGACCTTGACCCCGGCCTTGAACTTCTTCAAGGCTTCGTCGGCATTCGACGCTTTCTCGACGGCAAAGCCGGCCTTGCCGAGGATGCTCGAGACGCTGAGCAGGATGGTTGCCGAATCATCGACCAGAAAAATGGTTTTTGCCATGGGGAAGCTTTCTCCTGTGTGGAATGGACGCGCCATGGGCAGGCACTGCCGGGGCGACAAAGAGCTTGGTCAATGGTCTGTCGCGTGGCCAGAATCGGTATCCCCTGACACGCTCATTCACACCCGTGCTCATGCCGGGAATTGTACTGACAATTCCCGGATTGAGCACAATTTGCCAGCCAGCGGCGGGGTTTTATGGTTCAATACCCGATGGTAATGGCCATTTCAGATGGCAGAAGATGGCTGGCAGTCAATACCTCAAGAGTCATTTCAGGAGATTGCGATGCGCATTCTTGTTTTCTTCTGGCGTTTTGTCATGCTGGTCGGCGGTCTGACCGTGTCGCTTCAGGGAAGCACGGCAGATCTCGCCACGAGCCGGCTCGATCGCGTCCGGGAAGCCAGGGTGCTGCGTGTCTGCATCTGGCCCGATTACTACAGCATCACCTATCGCAACCCGAAGACGCAGTTGCTGTCCGGGATCGATATCGATCTGGCCGGCGAACTCGGCAAGGACCTCGGCGTGGCGGTGCAGTTTGTCGATAGCTCCTTTGCCCGGCTGATCGAAGATGTCACTCGGGACCGCTGCGATCTGGCCATGTTTGCAGTCGGCATCACGCCCGCGCGCGCGGAAAAGCTGCGCTTTACGCGCCCCTATCTGGCCAGCGACATCTACGCGATCACCACCAAAACCAATCGCCGGATCAAGGACTGGGATCAGATCGACCGCCCCGGATCGGTGGTGGCCGTGGCCAGGGGAACACTGCACGAGTCGATCATGAAGGACAAACTCAAGGCAGCGCAACTGCTGGTGCTCGACACGCCATTTGCACGCGAGCAGGAAGTCCAGTCGGGTCGCGCCGACGTTTTTCTGACCGATTACCCCTATAGCCAGCGTTTTCTGGCGAGCACTGACTGGGCGCGCCTGGTCTCGCCCCCCAGTGCCTACCACATCACCCCCTACGCCTATGCCATGCAGCCCGGTGACGAGGCCTGGGCGGCACGCATCGAGCGTTTCGTCAGCGACATCAAGCATGATGGGCGTCTGCTGGCAGCCGCCCGGCGGCACCAACTCGAGACCATCGTCTCCCCATGACGCGACTCGCCTGGCGACAGTTACGCACGACGTTTCTGCTTCTTCTGGGTGTATTCGTGGGCGGCATGGTGGCCATCAGCGCCTACACCCTGTGGCGACTGCGTGGCGAAGCGGTGGCCAGCGGTCTGGGTATCGCAGCGATGCATTCGCGGGGTTTCGAGGACTTCCTGACGCAAAGCCTGCACCTCACCGAACTCGTCGCGCTCAACTCCCTGGCGCAGTCGTCGCTTACACGCGATGCGCGCGATCCGCGCGGAATCGAGCGGATTTTCGTGGCGGCCCTGCAGCATGCACCGTTCCTGCGCTCGATGTCCCTGCTGGATGACACGGGTCGGATCGTTGCCAGTTCCAATCCAGCCAACCTCGGCGTCAAGGTGGCGACGCAAACCTATCTGCCGGAAGACGCTGGCCGGCTGCAGATCCTGCGCATCGGCGAACCCTGGGCCGGGCGTGACTTTGCCAGTGGCCAGCCATCGACGGCAGGAACGCCGATCAATGCCGACTCGCTCAGTTTCATTCCGGTGACCCGCAGCATCGGGCTTGGCAAAGGCCGCGTGACCCTGCTCTTTGCGCTCAATCCGGACTATTTCATCAACCATGTTGGGCAGAAGCTCGCTGCCGAGGAAGGATCGGTCAGCGTGCTGCGCTACGACGGCACGCTGCTGATGGATAGTGATCCCGGCGGGCGACCCGGATCGTTGCAGGAGCCCTTCGTTCGCAACCTGCGCCTGGACGAGGCCGAGTTCGGCCAGTTCGAGCACGACAGCGGCGAGGATCGCCCGCAGTTGATCGCCTTTCGAGCGTCGCGCCTGTATCCTTTTCTCGTCGTCACGGCGCTCGATCGTCGGCAAGCCCTGCGGCAATGGCGAACCGAGACCAGGACCGTGCTGGGCGTCATGGTTCCCGCCCTGCTGGCGATCACCCTGCTGGCGATCGGCCTCTACCGCCGGCAGATGCAGTTGGCCGAGCAACGCGCAGAATCCGGGCGTCTGCAGCAGATCAACGCCGCCAGCGTGTTCACCAATGCCCGCGAAGGAATCATCATCACCGCTCCCGACGGCACGATCATCGACGTCAATCAGGCCTTTTCCCGGATGAGTGGTTTCAGTCGCGAGGAAGCCCTGGGGCAGAACCCGCGCTTTCTCCTCTCGGGTCTTCAGGACAAGGAGTTTTACACTGCCATGTGGAGCGACCTGACCGGTCAGGGCCACTGGAGCGGTGAAATCTGGAATCGCGGCAAGAGTGGCGAGATGTTTGCGGCGATGCTCACGATCAGCGCGGTGCGCGATGATCAGGGCAGAACCCGGCAGTACGTGGCCTTGTTCTCCGACATCACCCTGCTCAAGGCGAACGAAGAAAAGCTCAAGCAGACGGCTCACTACGACGCGCTGACCGGTTTGCCCAATCGCGTGCTGCTGGCCGACCGCCTGCAGCAGGGCATGATGCAGATCCAGCGGCGCGGGCAGCGCCTGACCGTCGCCTTTCTCGACCTCGATGGCTTCAAGGCGGTCAACGACCAGCACGGTCATGAGGCCGGCGACCAACTGCTGATGACGGTCGCGGGTCGGATGAAGCAGGTCTTGCGCGAAGGCGATACGCTGGCGCGTCTGGGGGGCGACGAGTTTGTCGCGGTCTTGCTCGATCTTCCCGACATCACTTCCTGTGCGCCGATCCTGAACCGCCTGATTGCAGCCAGCGCCCAGCCGGTGCCGTACGGCGAGCGGCTATTGCAGGTGTCGACCAGCATCGGCGTGACCTTCTACCCGCAGGCCGAGGAGGTCGATGCCGATCAACTGCTGCGCCAGGCCGACCAAGCCATGTACCAGGCCAAGCTCGCCGGCAAGAACCGCTACTGTGTCTTCGATGCCGATCAGGATCGCAGTGTCCGCAGCCACAACGAACGGCTGGAGGACCTCCGCCGTGCCCTGTTGGCCGATGAATTGGTTCTCCACTATCAGCCCAGGGTGAACCTGCGCAGCGGCGCGGTGATCGGGGTCGAGGCCCTGATTCGCTGGCAGCATCCGGAAAAGGGTCTGCTGTTGCCGGCCACTTTCCTGCCACTGATCGAGAATCATCCGCTGGCGGTCGATCTCGGGGAATGGGTGATCGCACGTGCGCTGGCGCAGATCGCGGAATGGCGGGCTGCCGGACTGGAGATGGCGGTCAGCGTCAATATTGGCGCGCGGCAGTTGCAACAAGCCGGCTTCGTCGAACGCCTGGCCGGGCTCCTGGCCGGGCAGCCGGAGGTCGAACCAGGCCGGCTGGATCTCGAATTGCGGGAGACCCGTGCGCTGACCGACCTGGCCAGCGTCTGTGCGATCATCAGCGCGTGCCGGAAAATCGGCGTGTCGTTTGCCCTCGACGATTTTGCCTGCGGCCATTCCTCGCTGACCTACCTGAAGAACCTGCCGGTTTCCCGGATCAACATCGACCGCAGTTTCGTCTGCGACCTGTTCGAAGGGGGGGAGAACCGGGCCATCCTCGAAGGGGTGATCGGGCTTGCCACGGCCTTTCACCGCCAGATCGTTGCCGAAGGCGTGGAGAATGTCGAGCAGGGCCGGACGCTGCTCCAGCTCGGCTGCGAAAATGTCCAGGGTGACGGCATTGCCCGGCCGATGCCGGCCGCCGACCTGGTGGCCTGGGTGGCTGCCTGGCAGCGCGATGCGGCCGCTGCCGAGCCGGCTTCGCGACGCTGTCTGGTGACGGCGGACCCGTCGTAGCCGGGCTGGGTGTTCTCCCTCGCCTGGCGCGCTCAGAGACGCAGCGCCGCCGTCAGCGAGCGCACGTCCTCTGCCGATTCATGCATGATTTCGAGCAGCGTGTCCTCGCCGATCAGCAGGTCGATCGAGGCGGCCGTGCCTTCCCTGGGAACGCCGTCGAGGTCGCGTAACGGGCTTTCGACCGGAGCCAGTTCGTCGGCCAGCAGCAAGGTGTCGCCAAGCGTCGTCGGTGGCATCGCCAGAAAACCCCGCCAGCACACGTCGATGGCCTCGACCACCGTTTGCGGGACCTCCAGAACCTGAAGCAAGGCACGACCAACCTCGGCTTCGCCGGTTTCGCTCCACGCCGAGAAATCCTCATCGAGCAGGCCGGGATATTCGGCGGCGCGTGAAATCAGGTAAAAACCGCTGATTTCATGGACGATGCCGGCGAACATCGCGGTCTCCGGGTCGAGATGAGTGACCTTGCGGGCGATCACCTGCGCCAGTGCCGCGACATGCGCGGTGTGCTCCCAGAGTCGCGCCGCCATGGCCCGATCCTGTACCGACAAGG
Organism: Accumulibacter sp.; assembly: GCF_036625275.1. Classification (GTDB taxonomy): domain Bacteria; phylum Pseudomonadota; class Gammaproteobacteria; order Burkholderiales; family Rhodocyclaceae; genus Accumulibacter. The sequence goes on along the minus strand of NZ_JAZKUD010000037.1, from coordinate 26,757 downwards.
GGGAGGCCAGTGCGCGCGTGACGACTGCCGCTGCGAGCGAGCGCAGATAGCGGAAACCCAGCCGCAAAACGGCCGTCCGCACGTCGGTGATCGGGCGGCCCGAGGGATTGAAGGCGGTCGAGTTGGCCAGCGCCACGACCTTGGCCGACAGCAGGGGTTCAGCCTTGATCAGGCGCGTAGCCTGGTCGATGTGGCAATCCGGATCGCTGAGCGCATGCTGCAGTTTGAGCGCGACCAGCGCGTTGGTCGAGAAGTTCACTTCGCCATGTTCCAGTTCTGCGGCGATCTTCTTCAGGATGTCGTATCGTTGCATGGCCGTATTCAAACCTCGCGGGGGTTGAAGGTTTCGATCAGCGCCGCAGGGATCTGCTGGAGTGGCAGTACCCGGTCGGCGGCGCCGAGCTTGATGGCCTCCCTGGGCATGCCGAAAACCACGCAGGAGGCTTCATCCTGGGCGATCGTTGCGGCGCCGGCATCGTTCATCTCCTTGAGGCCGCGGGCGCCGTCATCGCCCATGCCGGTCATGATCACGCCGACCGCGTTGCCGCCGGCAAAGCGGGCCACCGAGCGAAACAGCACATCGACCGAGGGTTTATGGCGATTGACCAGGGGGCCGTCGAGCACCTCGATGTAATACTGCGCGCCGCTGCGCTTCAACAGCATGTGCCTGCCGCCAGGCGCGATCAGTGCGCGCCCCGGCAGCACGCGGTCGTTGTTCCGGCCCTCGCGGACCTCGATCGTACACAGCGAATTGAGGCGTTCGGCGAACATTGCCGTGAACTGCTCGGGCATGTGCTGGACGATGACGATGCCCGCGATCGTCGGCGGCAGGCGGGTCAGCACCGCTTCGAGTGCCTGCGTTCCACCGGTCGAGGTGCCGATGGCGATCACCTTGTCGGTCGTCCGTTGCACCGTCGCGGGACCGGCGGGGAGAATGGCGTCGGCGCTGTTGCGCGTCATTCTCTCCAGTGCTGGCAGCCGCGTGCTCGCCGCCGGCTGGGCGGTGGCGAGCGGCGATCCGGCGGGCAATCCGACCCGGGTCCGGGCGGCCGCGCGGATGGCGGCGATGATGTCATTGGCCGCGTCTTCGAGGAAACCCTTGAGCCCGAATTTCGGCCGGTTGATGATGCTCACGGCACCAGCCGCAAGCGCCTGCAGGAGCGTCTCGCTGCCGGTCGTGGCAGGCGATGAACAGATGATCACCGGCGTCGGTCGTTCGGCCATCAGCTTGCGCAGGAAAGAGAGGCCGTTCATACGCGTCATTTCGATATCGAGAATGACCACATCCGGCCAGCTCCTGCGCAGCTTGTCCATCGCGAAGAGCGGATCGGCCGCCGTACCCATGACCTCGATGCCGGTCTCCCGGACCAGTGCCTGCGCGATGACCTGGCGAACCAGCGGCGAGTCATCGACGATCATGACCTGGATTTTCTTGTCGCTCATCAATGCTTCCGATGCTGAATGGTTGAATCGGTCAGGACTGCCGGCGTTCCGGGAGGCGGCTCTGGCCGGTTGCATCCCCGGATCGGGCCGTCGCCAGGGATGCGCCGGCGACTGGCCGTGAGGCGTCAGAGTGGCCGGTGGCGATCGCGTCGAAAGTGTCGGCGCAGACCAGGAAGCAATCGACGATCAGCGGGTCGAAGTGCTCACCGCGCCCCTGCGCGATGATTTCCACCGCCTTGCCGTGGGGCATGGCGGGCTTGTACACGCGCTTGCTGATCAGGGCATCGTAGACGTCGGCAATGGCCATCAGGCGTGCGGCGAAGGGGATGTCCTCGCCGCGGAGGCCCTCCGGATAGCCGGTGCCGTTCCAGCGCTCGTGATGCGAATAGATGATTTCGCTGGCGATCCGCAGGAACGGGTGCTGGGTGTCGACCCCGAGTTCGGCCGCGAGCAGGGCATCGCGGCCGATCGTCGTATGTCGCTTCATGATTTCGAACTCGCCGGCGTCGAGTGGTCCCTCCTTGAGCAGGATCTGGTCGGGAATTCCCACCTTGCCGATGTCGTGCAGGGGGGCGCATTTCCAGACCAGCCCCCATTCTTCGAGGGGCATGCGTTCCTGCTGTGCGGGTTGTTGCAGGAGGTATTCGACGAGCGTCCGGACGTAGGCGCGGGTGCGGCGGATATGGTTGCCGGTCTCGTTGTCGCGGGTTTCGGCGATCGCTCCGAGGGCCACGATGGTCAGTTCCTGACTGCGCTGCAGGTCCAGGGTCCGGGCCTCGAGGGCATGCGTACGTTCGCTGACCAGCGCTTCGAGATGGAGATTGCGATCCGCCAGATGGATCTGGGCCTGGCGCAGCCGTAGTTGCGTGCGTACGCGCGCCAGCAGGATCGGTGGTGCGACCGGCTTGGGCACATAATCGACGGCACCGAGTTCGAGACCGCGGATGATGTCGGCCATATCCGTGTGGCTGGAAAGAAAGATCACCGGGATCTCGGCGGTACGGGTATCCCGCTTGAGCGCCGAGCAGACCTGATAACCGTTCATGTCGGGCAATTCGAGGTCGAGCAGTACCAGGTCGGGTGCCGGCGACATGATCGCCAGCTCGATGCCCTTGCCGCCGCGCGTCGCGATGCGCGTGCGAAAGTGCGGGAGCAGACATTCGTTGATGACTTCGAGGGTGGCCGGATCGTCATCGATCAGGAGAATGGTGGTCATGATCTTTCATCCAGGTTGTGGGTTGTTTCATGATCGGGGAACAGCCGTCTGGCGGCGTCGAAATCGAAACTGCGCACGCATGCCAGAGACGCGTGCAGCGGTGCTGCCCAGGCCGTCTCGCCGAGTTCCGCGAGACAGTCATGGATGGCGCGCTCACTGTCGCCGTCGGCGGTCTCGAGCCGGCGCAGCAGGGCCAGGATACTTGCCGGAAAGGGTCCGGCGGGCAGCGGCGTGGCGAGTGCAGGTGCGAATGAAAGGGTTGGTCGAAGTCCTTTGTCCGATGGAGAGACCCTGGCATCGGTGATCGCCCCTCCCCCCTCGCGGGGGAGGGGTTGGGGAGAGGGGTCATCGTGACACACGAGTTCGTCAAGTTCGTCAAATCCTTGCGAAAGCACCTGGCCAGAGCCGTTGGTCTGCTCTGGTGGCCTCTGTGAGGGCATGGACGTCCCCTCTCCCCCAACCCCTCCATCGCGGGGGAGGGGAGTCGGGTATCCGCCCAACACTTTCGTTCGCACACTGGCGAGTGCTGCCGGCGGCGTTGCGTCGGCAGCGCCGCTTCCGAATGCCCGCCTGATCTGTTCGCTGGCCTCGTCGACGGCTGCCGCCAGACCGATGATCGCTGCATCGGCGGCTTCGTCGCGGCTCGCCGCTGCCTCGACCTGCCGGGCAAAAGCCTGCGCACGGGTGATCCCGAGCATGCCGACGCGGCCGACCAGGGCATGGGCGAGCTGGCGGGCCTGTTCCCGCTGGCCGGTCGCCATCGCCTGTTCGATCTTGCTGACCTCGGACCTGCCCTGGTCGGCAAAATCGCTCAGCCAGTGCCGGTAACGTGCGGTATTGCCGGCGAAGCGGGCCAGACCGGCGGCGCTGTCGATCGTGCCGGGAGCAGGCCAGGCGGGCATGTCCTGAGCGCCGGTCGCAGGCGGCAAGGCGTCGATCACGGTGGCGGCTTGTCGCTGCTTGTGGACGGGAATCCATTTCGCCAGCATGTGGTAGAAGGTCGGGTGGTCGAAGGGTTTGCCGATGTGGTCGCTCATGCCGGCAGCGCGCTGGAGGCTCTTTTCATGTTCCATGATGTGCGCGGTCATGGCGACGATCGGCAGGGCCTCGAAACCGGCGCGGCTACGCAGTTCGCGGGTCGCACTGTAGCCGTCCATGACCGGCATCTGGATGTCCATCAGCACCAGATCGAAAGCGTTCGCGCCACTCATCCGGAGGCGATCGACCGCTTCCTGGCCATTGTTGGCCATCTCCGGCGTGATACCGACCGCGCTGAGCAGGGCTTCGACGATCTCGCGGTTGATCGGATGATCATCGACGACCAGTACCCGCGCACCGTGATAGGCTGTCGGCAGTGCGGACGCCAGCAGGGCCGTGTCGGGCCTCGCCTGATCCCCCGGCGTCCCCGGTACTCCCAATCCCAGCCAGAGCGTGACGCGAAAGGTGCTGCCGGAACCGGGCCGGCTGCTGGCGCAGATGTCGCCATCCATCTTCTCGGCGAGCCGCTTGCAGATGGCGAGTCCCAGGCCGCTGCCGCCGAACTTGCGCGTCATGCTGGCATCGGCCTGCGCAAAAGGCTGGAACAATTGCGCGATGTCCTGCTCGCTGAGGCCCAGACCGGTATCCTCGACATCGATGGCCAGGCGCACGCGCGTCGTTTCCGTGTTCAGCACGCTGATCCGCAGCTCGATGTGGCCGCTGCTGGTGAACTTGATGGCGTTGCCGAGCAGGTTGAGCAGGATCTGTTCGATGCGCAGCGGATCGCCGATCAGGGTATCGGGAACCTCCGGGTCGATGCGTTCAACGAGTGTCAGCCCCTTTTCTGCGGCCTGGTGCATCAGCACCGACTGGCAGCGCTCGAATACGCCGCGCAGGCTGAACGGGGTGTTCTCGAACTCCAGCCGGCCAGCGACGATCTTGGTCAGGTCGAGCAGATCGTTGATCAGCTGCGCCAGGGACTTGCCGGCACGGCCGATCTTGTCGAGGTAGTCCTGTTGCCGGGGATCACGGCTGAGTTGCCGGGCGAGCTCGGTCAGGCCGATCACGGCGTTCAGCGGCGTGCGCAGTTCATGGCTGACATTGGCCAGGAAAGCGTCCTTGGCGCGGTCGGCCTGGGTGGCTGCGGCCAGCGCCGCGCTCAGGTCGGCGGTACGCCTTTCGACCAGTTCTTCGAGCTGCAACTGCTGGTCGATCAGTTCGCGCGTGCGCGTGGCGACTTCGCTGGCGAGCGTGGCATGCCAGGTCTCGACGCGTTCGGCCAGGGTGTTGAAGGCTGCCGCCAGGGTCGCCACCTCGTCACCGTGCTGCGGCTTCGCCCGCGTCACGCGGGCGCTCAGTTCCCCCTCGGCGAGACGCTGTGCGACGTTCGCCAGTTCCCGGATCGGACGCGTCACATGCCGCGCCGCCAGTGCCACGACGATCAGGCCGCAGACGGTGAACAGCAGGCCGAAGAGCAGCAGTTGCCAGGCGCGCTGCTCGATTTCGTGCAGGATCTCGTCGCGCTCGCGGCGAACCACGAGACTCCATCCTTCGTTGGCGGCGATGCGCACAAAGCGATAGGTGGCAAGGACCGATCGTCCGTCCGCCGCATTTTCGACGAAACTGCCATCCATTCCCTGGGAAACGGGCGGTGGCGGCCGCTCGCCCGTCCCGGCCAGCAGACGGAAGGTCGCGAGCAGCCGCTGCTGCTGATCGAAGAGGGAAACCGAACCGGAATTGCCGAGCGAGCGCAGTTCAACACGATCGAAATTGCCCAGCAGTTCCTGAATCGACACGCTGGCCACCAGCACCCCGAGCAATTTGCCGGTGGGAGTCCCGGCAGCGTCCCGCTCGGGGACCTGGCGGGCGATGATCAGGCTGGGTTCCCCGGCGACCGTCGGAGCAGTGGTTTCGATATGTTCGATGAGACCCGGCGTCGACAGGCGTCCGAGCAGATCGGCGTCGGCGAGGGGGCGTCCGACCAGGGTGGCGTCGCTGGCGGCGAGCACGCGCCCGTCGCCCGTCGACAGCAGCGCCAGGGATTCGAAAACATCCGGGTAGGCGCCCATCACCGACTGGAAGTGGCGACTGGCCGCAGCAGCCATCGCGGGGGTCTGCGGCGTGGCCAGTGCCTGTCTGAGGACAAGGTTTTCCGAGAGCAGGCGGAGATTGCCGCGGCGTTCCCGCAGGGCGGTCTGGATCTGCGTGCTGCGGCTGTCGGCACTCAGTTCGAGGGCCTGCCGGGCATCGGCCAGGTGGATCTGGTTGGCCCCCGGCAAGTCGAAGAACGGCAATCCGTACAGCCAGGCGCTGAGCAGGGCGGTAATCGCCAGCACCAGCAGCGTGCCGAACAGGCCGGCGACGCGCAGGACGATGCCGCTGCCCGGCGATGTCCGGCTGACGGCAGTGTTCTCTGCGGCACGGTGCATGCGTGCGTCAGGGCTCGTAGTCGAAGACATACAGGCGATAACGGGTGGGCGCCGCCGTGACCTGCTGCAGCCCGTCGTAGGCAAAAGCCATGGCCAGGCGCTCCCAGGAGGTGTTCGCAGGCAGCTTGCCTAGCCGCTGCAGGAAATGGAACTCGCCGAGCAGAAGGTGGCGGTCGCCGCTTGCGGCCGGGATGGCCGGCGCAGCGGGGACCTCGAGAATTTCGCGGCGCGCGATCGTCACCGCCTGTGCCAGGGGCAACACGGGCGCCTGGCCGCTGAAAGCGCTGCCATCGTGCATGGCCCAGCGGGCAGCGGTTTCAATGTTCCCGCGGCTCTGACGCATCCATTCGAGTGCGCGGACCAGCGCGGCGACCAGATGCCTGGCCGCCTCGGGATGCCGTTGCACGAAGCGTCTGGTGAGCACCAGATAGTCCGAGCTGGGGCCACGGAAGACGATGCGTGCCTGCGGATGGCTGGCCAGGGCGATGGTCGGCGCCGGTTCCCAGGCGGCAAACCCATCGATCCGCCCCTGCGCCAGCGCAGCCGGCATTTCGTCTATGGTCAGGGCGACCAGCGTCACTTCCCGCTCGCTCAGCCCGACGCTGGCCAGCGCCTGCAGCAGCGTGTAATGGGCGCTGGAGTCCGGAACATACGCCAGGCGCTTGCCCTGCAGGTGTGTCAGCAAGCCTTCCTGGCGGGCGACCAGCGCCGTCGCGCTGCGTTTGGTGAGGCCGGCAATCGCGACATCGGTACGCGCCGCCAGGCGGATCGTCGGCAGGTCGCCGAGCAGTCCGGCTTCGAGCCGGCCATCGGCGAGCAGATCGAGCATGTCGCTGCCGCGCCGGAACGCGAAAGTGGCCAGTGGCTGGCCGAGTTCTTCGAGCCGACGCTTGAGGATTCGATCGCGCTGCAGTAGCGCGCCGATCATCGCCGCCGGATAACCGAGCGGCTGCACGCCGAGGTCGACCGAAGCGGCATTTCGGGGCAGCGCGTAGCGTGCGAAATACTCCTCGTCGGCCGCGGCGAGGCCGGTGCAGCAGAGCCACAGCAGGAGCAGTCCGCTCCAGTCGCGCAGCATCGTCATCCGGCCTCCTCGCGGCCGGCGAGGACCTGCCGCGCGGCTTCGAAATCGAATTTCTGCACCGCTGCCCGCGCCGCCTGCAACAGCGGTTCCCAGTCGCTGTTCGGCAGTTCTGCAAGACAGTTTGCGATCGCCGTGGCACTGCCGCCATCCGCATCCTGCAGCAGGCGCAGCAGGGCCGCGACCGAAGCCGGCATCGGCCCGGCGGGTCCTGCTGCGGGTGGTGATCTGGCCGCTCGACTCGTCGCCTGCCGGGGGGGCGATTGGGCGAGCGCCGCCTGGATGCCGGCGCACATCGCCTCGATCGACTGCGCCAGTTGCCGGCGCAAGGCATGGCCCGCCGGACTGTTCGCCTGGCCGGCCCGCAGGGCCTGCTCGAGCGCCTCGGCCAGGGCTTGCAGTTCGCGCATGCCGAGCGTCCCGACGCGGCCCTTGAAGGCGTGCACCGCCTGTCTCGCCGATTCGCTCGCTCCAGCGGCCAGCAGGGTATCGATGGTCGCGGTGAAACCAGCCGATTCGCCGACGAATTCCCGCAGCCAGTGGCGGTAACGCGCGCGGTTGCCGGCAAATCGCTGCAGTGCCGTGGCGCTGTCGAGGCCGCTGATCGGTGCCAACTCGTTCTCGCCGGCGTCGGCAGCGGTGGCCGCAGCGGGCGCCGCTGCGCTCGGGGTAATCCCCTGCACGGCCAGCCAGCGCGCCAGCAGCGCGAAGAAGGCCGGCAGCGAAAACGGTTTGCCGAGGTGATCGTTCATGCCTTCGGCCAGGTACACCTCTTTCTCGTGCACCATCGTGTGCGCCGTCATGGCGACGATCGGCAGCGTGGCGAAACCCGGCAGCGCACGGATTCGGCGGGTGGCCGCCAGGCCGTCGAGAACCGGCATCTGGATGTCCATCAATACCAGGTCGAAAGCCTGCGCGCCGGCCTCGCGGAGAATGTCCAGCGCCTGCTGGCCGTTCTCCGCGAGATGCGGCACGATGCCGACGCTACCCAGCAGCTCGAAGACCAGTTCGCGATTGAGCGGCTGATCGTCGACCACCAGCACGCGCGCTGCCGGGTAATGCGTTGGCAGATTCTCGGCAGCGGCCGGGTCGTCGCCGGTCGGGCACTCGTTGGCGGTCGTTACGCCCAGGCGCAGGCGGACGCAAAAGCGCGTGCCTTCGCCCGGCCGGCTGCTGACCTCGATCGACCCCTGCATGCCTTCGGCGAGTTGCTTGCAGATCGCCAGGCCCAGGCCAGTGCCGCCATGCTTGCGGGTGATCGACGGATCGGCCTGGACGAACGGCTGGTAGATGCGGGCAATCTCGCTCTCGCTCATGCCGATTCCCGTATCCTCGACTTCGATCAGTAATCCGGCCTGCTGATCGTCGATATCCTCGACGGTGATGCGCACCACGACCCGGCCGGTGTCGGTGAACTTGAGCGAGTTGTTGAGCAGATTGAGCAGGATCTGTTCGATGCGCAGCGGGTCGCCGACCAGCCATTCGGGGAGTCGCTCGTCGATCCGGCTTTCGAGGCTCAAGCCCTTTTCGAGGGCATGGTGGCCGATCACCGACAAGGCGCGTGCAACGGTCTTCCGGAGGCTGAACGGGGTGCTTTCGAGGGTCATTTCACCGGCAGCGATCTTGGTCAGGTCGAGCAGGTCGTTGATGATTGCCAGCAGCGTCTGGCCGGCGTCCCTGACCTTTTCCAGGTATTCGCGCTGGCGAGGGTCGCTGCTCTGGTTCAGCGCCAGTGCCGAGAGCCCGATGACGGCGTTGAGCGGTGTCCGCAGTTCGTGGCTGACGTTGGCCAGGAAGGCGTCCTTGACCCGGTCGGCGACTTTCGCCGCTTCCAGCGCCGCCTGCAGGGCGCGGTTCTGCTGGTAGAGGCGGAGAAACACCCGCGTCTTGGCGCGCAGCAACGGGTTATTGATCGGCTTTGCCAGATAATCGGTGGCGCCCGTCCGGTAGCCATGGATGCGATCTTCCGGGCTGTTGTGGGCGGCGGTGATGAAGATCACCGGCGTGTCGGCGGTCTGCGGATTGGCCGACAGGCGTTCGCAGACCTCGAAGCCGTCCATTTCGGGCATCTGTACGTCGAGGAGGATCAGCGCGAATTCCTCTTCGAGGGTAATCGCCAGCGCGTCGAAACCGTTGCCGGCCTCGACGATCGTTGCTTCGATACCCTTGAGGGCGGTGCGGATCGCCAGGCGGTTGGCGGCCAGGTCATCGACGACGAGGATCTTCGGAACGCCGTTCATTCCGCCCCCGCCATGGTTTTTCGGAAAACCCGCAGTTCGGCCTGCAGCGGCACCCAGGTGCGGTTTCGGTCGAAGATCGATTCGGCGCTGCCGAGGACCAGGAAACCGCCGCGCTGCAGGCTGCGTTCGAACAGGTCGAGGGCCCGCGCCTGCAGCGCCGCACCGAAATAGATCAGGACGTTGCGGCAGATCAGCAACTGCGTTTCCAGGAAGGCATCATCGGTGACCAGGTTGTGTTCGACGAATTCCATGGCTTGTAGGGAGTCTGCACGAATGGCCATTGTCTCATTGGCGTCATGGCCATGGGTATCGAAATAATCGTCGAAACAGGCGCTGCCGCCAGCCGCCAGATAGTTGGCCCGCCATTGTGCAAACTGGTCTGCCGGCCAGCGGCCACGGCGCGCGACCCTGAGCAGGTCGGCGTTGATGTCGGTGGTGATCATCCGCGCCTTGTACGCCAGATCACATTCGTGCAGCAGAATGGCGAGCGAATAGCTCTCCTGGCCGTAGCCACAGCCGACCTGCCAGACGTTGATGCGCGGGAAGCTGTCGAGCTCCGGCATCACCTGTTCGCGGAGATACTTCCATACCGGCGGGTCGCGGAAGAATTCGGAGACCGGCACCGACAGCATGTTGATCGCGGTCTGTGCCACCTGCTCGTCGTGCAGCAGGGTCGGCAGCAATTCAACCAGGCTGCCGACCTGGAAGGTATCGACCAACTGTCTGAGCCGGCGGATCAGCGAGGTTCGACCGTAACCGCTGAAGTCGTAGCCGTAGCGCTCGCGCAGCAGCAGGAGCAGCAGGTCGACCTCGATGGCCTCGAGCGGGCGCGCGGATTGGCGTTTCAGAGCCATTTCTCGAGCAACTGCAGCAGACGGTCGATATCGACCGGCTTGGCAAGATAATCGCTGGCGCCGGCGGCAAGGCAGAGCTCGACGTCGCCGGGCATCGCCTTGGCGGTGACGGCAATGATCGGGATCTGGCCGGTGCTGCCGCTGCGCATTCGCCGGATCAGTTCGTAGCCATCCATGCCAGGCATCATGATGTCGGTCAGAACCGCCGCGAACTGGCCGGCAGCGAGCATGTCGAGCGCCTGTGCGCCGCTGCCGGCGACACTGACGGCAAAGCCGCGGGCACGCAGCGCTTTCGACAGCGCCGACTGGTTGCGAACGTCGTCATCGACGATCAGCAGTGCGTCGTGCCGCATCGCCGTGGCCGCCGGTGCGGCGACGGATGCCCGCGTCTGCCGGGCGACCGCGAGCAGGACCTCCTCGCGCAGGCGCGCGCTTGCCTGGCCGTTGAGCCGTCCCTTGGAGATCACCGCGTCGGCGTGCGCATGCAGGCGCAGCAGCTCGGCGTCGTCGAGGTCGCGCGCCGAGTAGACCACCACCGGCGGTGGCTGCGGCGTTGCGGTGGCGACTTGTTCGAGCCATTCGAAGCCGCTCATGTCGGGCAGCATCAGGTCCAGGATCACGGCATCGAAACGCGCAGCGGCGATGGCCGCCAGACCTTCGCTGCCGTTGTGTGCCTGACTGAGTTCGATGTTCGTATCCTTGAACAGGACGCGCACGGCCTGGTTGCTCGCCGGGTCGTCTTCGATCAGCAGCACCTGCCGCCGGCCGGCGGGCGGGGCAGCCGGCACCGGCGAGCGGTCGAGCATGTCGCGGAGCGCGGCCAGGATGGCGTCGCGGGTGATCGGCTTGCGGATGTAGCCGTCGGCGCCGAGTGCCGCCGCTTCGCCGGTGTCGGCCATACCGGAGATGATGTACACGGGAATGCCGGCGCTGGCCGGGTCGGACTTCATCCGGCGCAGGACTTCGATCCCAGGGATGTCGGGCAGACCGAGGTCGAGCAGAACGCCGGCCGGGGGCTCGGCAGCGATCAGGGCGAGCGCCTTTTCCCCGCTATCCACCGCCAGCACGGCGTAGCCGAGCGTTTCGATCAGGCGGGTGACGAGGGTCACCAGCCGGCCATCGTCTTCGACCACCAGGATCAGCGTGTGGCGGCCGGCGGTGGCCGTGCGCTCGGCCTCTGTCATCAGCGCTCTGGCGGGTGCCGGGGTACTGCTGTCGCAGACGATGTCCGGCAGGTGCACCGAAAAGCGGCTGCCGCTGCCGGGCGTGCTCTCGATCTCGATGCGGCCACCCAGCAGATCGACGAGTTGGCGGCTGATCGCCAGCCCCAGGCCGGAGCCGCCGTACTTGCGTGCGCTGCCGCCATCGACCTGCTGAAAGGCGTTGAAGATGCGTTCGATCTGGTCGGCCGCGATGCCGATGCCGCTGTCGATGATGTCGAAACGCAGTCCCCGCTCTTCGGCGCACAGCACCAGCCGCACCGACCCCTGGTCGGTGAACTTGACGGCGTTCGACAGCAGGTTGGTCAGGATCTGGGTCAGCAGGCGGCGGTCGCTGTGGATGATCGGCGCCGCAGCGGTTTCGGCCTCGATGGCGAAAGCGATCGACTTCTTCGCCGCGAGCGGCTCGAACAGGCGGCGCAGGTAAAGCAGAATTTCGGAGACCGGAAAATCCTCGATCAGCATTTCGACCTTGCCGGCCTCGATCTTCGACAGGTCGAGAATGTCATTGATCAGCGACAGGAGCTGGCTGCCGCTCTCGTGGATGACGCCCGCCGACTCGACTTCGTCGTCGTCGAGGTGGCCGGTGGCGTTCTCGGCGAGATGCCTGGCCAGGATCAGGATGCTGTTCAGCGGTGTGCGCAGTTCATGCGACATGTTGGCCAGGAACTGCGATTTGTAACGGTTGGCCTGCGCGAGTTCGCGCGCCCGCGTCTCGGCCTCGCTACGGCCGAGTTCGAGCTGCCGGCCCTGCGCTTCCAGACTGCGATTCTTCTCGGCCAGCTCCTCCTGCTGCACCCGCAGTTCCTCCTGGGCGCCGCGCAGGGTTCTGTTCTGTGCCTTGAGTTCCTCGGACTGGGCACGCATTTCGTCGCTCAACGCCTGCATTTCATGGTTCTTGTCAGCGAGTTCGGCCTTCTGCTGGCCCAGGGTCTCGGTCTGCCGGCGACTTTCATCGAGCAGCGCGAGATTGCGCTCGGCGGCTTCGATGTTCGCCAGGTGCAATCCGAGCGGGCCCACCAGGGCCGCGAGAAAAGCGTGCTCGTCGGGCGACAGCCGGCGCGTCGCGGCCAGTTCGACGACCGCCAGCGTCTCGTCCTGATGTGTGATCGGGTAGAGCACGAGTTCCTCGGGAGGAAACTCGGCCAGTCCGCTGGCGATCAGCATCAGGCCGCCACTCACTGGCGCCAGGATCACCGCCTGGCCATCGCGGGCACACTGGCCGACCAGCGCTTCGCCGGGCGCGAAGCGGTCCTGCGACTGGCTGCGCCGGGCCAGTCCCTGGGCGCCGGCACGCTGGTAGTGGCCGTCGGCATCGCGCAGAAAGAGCGTCGCGACGGGAACGTCGAGCTGCCGCCGCAGATGTCCGAGGAGGGCGTCGGCCACGTCGATGAGCCTCTCCTCCTGGCTGACGGCGGTGGTCAGCGCGGCGACGTTCTCGTGAATCCAGCGGTCACGCGCAACCGCCTCGGACATCTCACGAAAACTTTCCGCGGCCTTGGCCATGTCGCCAATCTCGTCCTGGCGGTCGAGACCGGGAATCGCCGTTTTCTCGCCTCTGGCCAGGCGCACCAGCGCGGTCTGCAGCGCCAGCACCGGCTGGAGTAGTCGCCGGCCGCTGATGACTGCCATTGCGGTCGCCGCCCCGGCGATCAGCAGGCCGCTGCCGAGGATCAGCCATTGCAGCGAATACAGGCTGGACAGCGCTTCGTCGCGGCTGATCTTGGCGATCACGCCCCAGCGCGGTTGGTCGCCGAGGGCGCCGGCAAACGGTTGCAACTGCCGGTAAGCGATGAACGAGGGCTGGCCGCGATAATCGACGAGCTGATCGCTGCCTTCGTTGCCGGCGAGCACACGGCTGACGGCTTCGGTCTGCAATTGCCGCTTGAGGACCGACGATTCCGGGTCGAAAAAGGTGTTGGTCAGCAGCCAGCCACCGCTGCCGACGAGAAAGGCTTCGCCGCTCTCGCCGAGTCCGGCCTTGAAGTGCATGTGCCGGTCGAGCGGTGCGAAAGCGATCTGCGCCACCAGCGCGCCCAGCGGCTGACCGGTCTCGGGTTCGCGAATCGGGATGGCGAGAAACATCGCCGGCCGGTTGCCCGCCGCCGCGTAGGGTTCGGCGTCGGCAAAGGCCGGCACGCCGCTCACCGCCTGGCGCAGGGCGATCGTCGCCACGCGCGCCAGGCCGCTGTCCTTCCACGGCCCGGTGAACAGGTTGGTCGCAAAATCGTGATCCTTGAGCAGGGAATAGACGACATGGCCCTGCAGATCGACCAGCAGCATGTCCTGCCAGCCATAGACGGCATGGCGCCTGCGGAAGAACACATCATGCTCGCCATGGGCCTGCTGGTAGCCATGGCGGCAGGGATGGCTGGCGGAGTTGGCGGAGTTGACAGTGTGCGGCACGTCGCTGTCGTACAACGGCTGGAGCTGGCTGTCGGCGCGGGCGCCGCAGGCGGCGAAAGCGGCGGAAAACTGCTGCATGGCGGCGATCACGGCCGGGGCGTTGCCCATGCTGACGATGTCGTCGCGCATCCGTTCGAGGTGGTTCCGGAGGTCTTCGCGGCGCGCCTCGGCAACGGCCGCCAAACCGCGTTCGGCGGATTCCTGCAGGGCCTTGCTGGCGACCAGGGTGACAATTACGAGCAACAGCGAAACGGCTAAGACGGCCGGCAGCACGGTCTGGAGGAGCAGTTTTGAACCCAGTTTCATGTCGGTGTCCCCATGCCTTCGGTAATGAGCTGCCGCGCCGCTGCAAAATCGAAACTTTCCGCTTTCGCCAGCGCTGCCTGCAGCGGCGCTTGCCAGTCGCAATCCGGCAGTTGTTCAAGGCAGGCGGCGATGGCTGCGGCGCTGCCACCATCCGAAGCCTCCAGCAGGGGCAGCAGGGCCGCGATCGCGGGCGGCATCGGCCCTTGAGGCCGAACTGCTGCGGCCGTCGTGGCCGGCCTGCCGGGGCCGAGCGCTGCCTGCAGGTTGACGCGCATGCGTTCGATCGACTGTAGCAGTTGTTGGCGGATCGTGCTGCCCGAATTACTTTCTTTCTCGCTGTCGGCCTCGCCGGCCCGGAGAAACTGCTCGAGTGCTGCCGCCAGACCATGCAGTTCGGTCATGCCAAGCGTACCGACGCGGCCCTTGAAAGCGTGCACCATCTGCCTGGCCGCGGCGTACTCCCGATCGCGCAGCAGCGCGTTGAGCCTGGCCATGAAGTCCGCCGAATCCCCGACGAATTCCCGCAGCCAGTACCGATACCGCGCGTCATTGCCGGCAAAGCGCTGCCGTGCTGCGCTGGCGTCCAGACCGTCGATCGCCGTCAGCTCGCCGTCGCTGGCGGCGATGGCCACGGGCGCAGTCGGCAGCGGCGGGGCGTCGACGCGATGCGCCAGCCACCTGGCCAAGAGCGCAAAGAAACTGGGCAAGGCGAACGGTTTGCCGAGATGGTCATTCATCCCTTCGTCCAGGTACACCTGCTTTTCGTGTTCCATCGTGTGCGCCGTCATGGCGGCGATCGGCAGCGTCGCAAAGCCCGGTAGCGCACGGATCTGGCGTGTTGCCGTGAGGCCGTCGATGACCGGCATCTGGATGTCCATCAACACCAGGTCGAAGGCTCCCGGGCCGGCCTCGCTGAGGAGCTTGATCGCCTCCAGGCCGTTTTCGGCGAGGCGCGGGACGATGCCGACTGTGGCCAGCAAATCGAAGACGATCTCGCGGTTGAGTGGCTGATCGTCGACCACCAGGACGCGCGCGTCGTGGTAATGCGTCGGCAGGGCCTGAGGATTTGGCGTTTCTTCGCTGTCGGGAAGGTCGTTTTCGGTCGCCAGGGCCAGGGTCAGGCGGACGCCAAAGCACGTGCCGTCGCCCGGCTGGCTGCTGACCTCGATCGACCCCTGCATGCCTTCGGCGAGTTGCTTGCAGATCGCCAGGCCCAGGCCGCTGCCACCGTACTTGCGGGTGATCGACAGGTCGGCCTGAACGAAAGGCCGGTAAATATGGGCGATCTCGTGTTCACTCATGCCGATTCCCGAATCCTCGACCTCGAGCCGCAGATCGGCGCGCTGCGTGTCGAGGTGTTCGACGAGGATGCGCACGACGATGCCGCCGGTCTCGGTGAATTTGATCGAATTGTTGAGCAGGTTGAGGAGAATCTGTTCGATGCGCAGCGAATCGCCGATGAGCCTCTCGGGAAGTCGCTCGTCGATCTGCGCTTCGAGCCGCAGCCCCTTTTCGGCGGCGCGGTGGCCGATCACCGAGAAAACGCGCGCAGCGGTCTGGCGCAGGCTGAACGGCTGCGCTTCGAACCTCATCTCGCCGCTCGCGATCCGGGTCAGATCGAGCAGGTCGTTGATGATCGCCAGCAGCGTCTGGCCGGCGTCACCGACCTTTTCCAGATACTGGCGCTGGCGGGCGTCGGTGCTGCTTTGCAGGGCGAGTGCCGAGAGCCCGATGACGGCGTTGAGCGGTGTCCGCAATTCGTGGCTGACGTTGGCCAGGAAGGCGTCCTTGACCTGGTCGGCGACTTTGGCCGCGGCCAGCGCGCTGGTCAGCTCGGCGGTGCGGCGTGTGACGAGGTCTTCGAGGTGTTCCCGATGCTCTTCGAGCTGCTGCTTGATCAGTCGCTGTTCGGTGACATCCTGCTTGACCCCGAGAAAGTGGGTGATCGTCCCGTGCTCGTCGACGATCGGCGAGAGCAAGGCTTCTTCCCAGAACAGTTCGCCGTTCTTGCGCTGGTTGAGGAGCGTGCCGCGCCATTCGCCGCCCGCGCGCAGCGTCTCCCACATTTCCCGATAGGTCTGCCGCGAGGTCTGGCCGGATTTCAGCAGGCGCGGGTTCTGGCCGATGGCCTCGTGCCGGGGATAACCGGTGACCTGGACGAAACGCGGATTGACGTATTCGATCAGACCCTCGCGACTGGTGATGACGATCGATACCGGGCTCTGCTCGACCGCCTGCAGCAACTTGTGGACTTCCTCCTCGGCGGCCCGACGCTCGGAAATGTCGGCGAAGATCCAGATGCTTCCCTCCTGGGGATGCGCGGGGTCGATTGCCCGGCCGTTCAGTACGCCCCAGAAAGGCTGACCGTCCTTGCGTTGCAGCAGCACTTCCTCGCAATGGTTCCTGCCGGCGCCGCAGTTGGCGTAGGCGCGCTCGCCGACGGCCTCGAAAATGGCGCGCGAGGCATACAGGCACTCGGTCGACTGCCCGGACAGCTCGCCGGGTCCATAGCCAAACATTTCCTCGAAGCGGCGATTGCACGAAACCACCCGCCGGTGCTTCAGGTAGGTGATGCCAATCAGCGCGTTGTTCAGGATCGTCTCGTGTTCGGCGAGCAACTGCCGGGTCTGCTCGCTCTGCTCGTGCTCGCGGCTGACGTCGAACATCAGCCCGCGCAATCTCGTCGGCTGGCCGTCCTCGGCGATGACCCGAACCCGGTCGTGTAGCCAGAGCGTGTGTCCGTCGGCGGCGACGAAACGATATTCGAGATCGTAGGGCAGCCCTTGCTCGCTGCAACTCGCGCGGTAGTCGCTCGCCCAGTCCCGGTCGTCCGGGTGCAGATGCGCCACCCAGAAGTCGGCCTGTTCCCAGTCGCCGACCGGAAAACCCAGCAGGCGTTCGGCTTGGGCGCTGACGAAGGTGAACTGCAGGGTTTTCGCATCGGCCTCCCAGACGATGCCGTCGATCGACTGCACGAGCTCCTCGTGCCGCCGGCTCAGGCGCTGCATGCGTCGGCTCATGCGGGAGGCAAAGGCCCTGGCGAGCAGGAACAGTCCGGCCATGGTCAGCAGCGCCGCGATGCCGGTGATCCAGGCGTGTTGCTGTTGGCGGAGCAGCAGCGGCGTGATGTCGAAGCGGATGCTGATGCCACCACGCACATCGCCGACCTGGTAGTCCATGTCCTGATGGCAGCGCAGGCAGGCGGTCTCGAACAGCAGGGGCGCCATGTAGCGGAATTCGCTCCGGTCACCGTGGTGAAGCGTTGCGGAACGTTCCTTCTCGCCGGCGGCAAAACCCGCGAGTGCTGCGCGTTCCCAGTCGTCGGGGGCGTTGTCGGGGTTCTTCAGTTGCAGGCTGGTAATGTGAAAACGGTAGTCGCCGTCGCGCGCCGCCAGTTCCGAGATCTCGCGCGTCATCAGCGCCGGATTGCGCAGGGTGTAGGTCTTGCCGTTGGTCGCCGTGATGTCGGGGTCCTGCAGGTACGGGTTGCTTTCGACGCCGGCGCGTTTTTCCACGTAGACACCGCCGTGCCCGGCGTTCCAGCGCCGGGTCAGGAGGATGTCGCGGAAATGCGCGCGTGCGCGCGTGAGCACGAACTCTTCGACAGTCGCCTCTTCATTGGCCAGCTCAAGAAAAACCGCTGTCATGCCGGCAACGATCAGAAGCAGGCCGATCTGCAGCAGAAAGCGGTACTGCAACCGTTCCCTGGTCGTCGTCTGTTGCCTTTTCAAAGCGGACTCGAACGCCAGCGTGCCAAGGCTGCGGCCAGTTGGCGATCCGAGGTCTCGACGTGATCGATCAGCCAGCGTTTGATGAATCCGGCAATCGCCGCGGCGCTGACGATGCCCTCGTTCATTTCTTCGATCTGGGCGCGGACCTCGTCGAACAGGTGTACATGTTCCTTCTGGTGCCGGGCCAACAATTCGTAGTGGATGTCCAGCATCAGTTGTTCCTCGCGGGCGAAGTGATCCCTGGTCAGGGTTTCGAGTTCGGCCAGCACGGCCTGGGTGGCGACCCGATCCGCTCGCTCGCTCGCCTCCTGCAGACGATTGAGCAGGCCGACCATGGCGCGATGGTCGTTGTCAATCTCGGGGTGGCCGATTTCCAGTGCTGCGCTCCATACCAGTGGTGCCATGGTCTCATCTGTCCAGTAAGTTTGCGGATAAATGCCTGGTCGCCGGGTCTGCAACCGGCTGCTGCGGCCGTTTTCGCGGATCTTTCCCGCCATCTGGTGCAATTCATTGATCAACAAGATGATAATTACATTGGCAGGCATCTGGATGGAAAACGTCCTGAAAAAATTGGGTTCAAATTGCCGATCGGATACTTAACCAAGGCCTTCCCGCCGTGGGAGGAACCCCCCTCAGTGCGCCCGAATGTTCGACAGACTCGGGAAAGTGCTCGGCGGCCAGCGGGCGGCTGAACAAATATCCCTGGTAGTAGTCGCAGCCGTGTTCTTCGAGAAAGGCGAGCTGCTCTGCCGTCTCGACGCCTTCGGCGACTACCGAGAGGGACAGCGAATGCGCCATGGCGATGATCGTTGCGGCGATCTCGGCGTCGCTGGTGTCGGTGGTAACGTCACGGATGAAGCTCCGGTCGATCTTCAGCTTGTCGATCGTGAAGCGTTTGAGGTAGCTGAGCGAGGAATAGCCAGTGCCGAAATCGTCGAGTGACAGGCGCACGCCGAGCGCACGAATCCGGTTGAGGATCGCGACGGCCCGCTCGCCATGTTCGATGAGGATGCCTTCGGTGATCTCCAGTTCGAGGAAGCGGGCGTCGAGACCACTGTCCGCCAGGGTCTGGCGAAGCAGTTCCGGAACATCCTGCAAAAAGAACTGCCGCGGCGAAAGATTGACGGCGATGGTCCGCAGCGCTCGCCCGGCGTCGAGCCAGGCCTGCATCTGCCGGCACGCCGTCGCCAGCACCCAGGCGCCGAGCGGTGCAATCAGCCCGCAATCCTCGGCCACCGGAATGAAGTGTATCGGTGCGATCATTCCCTGCTCGGGGTCGCGCCAGCGCAGCAGCGCTTCGGCGCCGATCACCGCGCCGCTGCGGGCCTCGATCAGCGGCTGGTAATGCAGGACCAGATGGCCGAGGTCGATCGCCCGCCGCAGGCGCGATTCCAGGTGCATGCGTTCGAGGGCGCGGGTGGTCAGCGCTTCGGTGTAGAAGCAGAAGGTCTTGCGTCCCTGCGCCTTGGCCAGATTCACGGCGGTGTCGGCGTTGCGCAGCAGCAGCGCCGGATCGCTGCCGTCGTCGGGCGAGATGCTGATGCCGGCGCTGGCGCTGAGGTAGATCTCGTCGCTGCCCCCGATCCGGAAAGGCGCTTCGAGCGCCTTGAGCAGGTCACTGGCGACGACGGCGGCATCGGCTGCGACCTCGATCTCTTCCATCAGTACCGCGAATTCGTCACCGTGCACCCGCACCAGCGTGTCCTCGTCGCGCAGCCGCAACTTGAAGCGTTCAGTGATCGCGACCAGCAGCACATCGCCGAACTCGTGCCCGAACGAGTCGTTGATGTTCTTGAAGAGGTCGAGGTCGAAGATCAGGAGCGCCATCTTGTGATGGTGACGCCGCGCCCTTTCGAGGGCGTGCTCGAAGCGGATGTTCAGCAGGCTGCGGTTGGGCAGCTTGGTCAAGGGGTCGTGGTAGGCAATGAATTCGGCGTGTGCCTCGGCGTTGCGCAGGCGGCTGATGTCGGTGAATACGCCGATGTAGCGTTCGATCTGCCCATATTCGTTGTGCACCGCGCTGATCGTCAGCCATTGCGGGTAGGTTTCACCGGTCTTGCGGCGGTTGCAGATTTCGCCCCGCCAGAAGCCGGTGTTGGTCAGTTCGCTCCAGACCCTGCCGTAGAACGCCGCGTCATGGTGGCCCGATTTGAGGATGCCGGCATTCTGGCCGACGGCTTCCTCGCTGCTGTAACCGGTGATTTCCGTAAAAGCCTGATTGACGGCGACGATGCGGGCGTTGGCGTCGGTGATCGCCACGCCGTCGCGCGTCAGTTCGAACACCTTGGCCGCCTGCCGCAAGGATTCCTCGCTGCGCCGGATCGCGGTGATGTCGTCGACGATCACGGCGAACTGCCCGATTTCCGGGCAGTAAGCGGTGACCCGGTAATGGCGGTCGAGTTCGACGCTGAAATCGTCGAACTGCTGACTGTCACCGGTCAGCGCGACCGCCCCGTAGCGCTCGATCCACCGCGGTTCGAGCTGCGGCAGCACTTCGCGAACCCGCCGGCCGACGAGCTGGCTCCTGGCGAGGCCGGTAATCGCCTCGAAAGCCGGGTTGACGTCGATGAAGCGGTAATCGCAGGGCTGGCCTTCGCCATCGAGGAGGATCTCGTGCAGCGCGAAGCCCGAGGGCAGGGCATCGAAAAGCCTGCGCAGGTCTCGCTCGTCGATCCTCGGGCAGGCTGCCTCGATGGGAGCGCTGCTATGGTGGACTGAGGGCATGCTTTTTTTTTCCAGTGGAGATCAAGCGGCCGCTACGTTTTAATGTAAAAGTCGCATCAGCGACTCACGAACCTCCCCTCTCCCCTCGCGGGAGAGGGGTTGGGGGAGAGGGAAACGGTCATGACTTTCATGATCGGGGGTGTCTGGAAAAGTCATGACCGTTCGCTGCCGGTTCAGAAACGCTCGAAGTCGCCGGCTGGCACCAGGGGGGCAATCCGGCCCGCTCTCCCGCTGCGTGCGGGCGCCGCCTGCAGATGGGTGGACGGGGACGCTCGCCGCGTGCTTGCCGCGCCGTGGCCTTCCTCAGCCAACCGGAAGAAAGTCATCAGCTCCTGCAGTTGCTGCGCCTGGCTGCCGAGTTCCTCGGCGGTGGCGGCGAGTTCTTCGGAGGCCGAAGCGTTCTGCTGCGTCGCCTGGTTGAGCTGCCCCATCGCGCCGTTGATCTGACCGACGCCCGAACGCTGCTCCTGCGAGGCGGCGGCGATCTCCTGCACGAGGTCGGAGGTCTTCTGGATCGACGGCAGCATGTCGCCGAGCAGCGCACCGGCGCGTTCGGCGAGTTTCACCGACTCCTTGGCGACATTGCCGATTTCCTGCGCGGCGACCTGGCTGCGTTCGGCGAGCTTCCGCACCTCGGCGGCGACGACGGCGAAACCCTTGCCGTGTTCGCCGGCGCGCGCGGCTTCGATGGCGGCGTTCAAGGCCAGCAGGTTGGTCTGGTAGGCGATGTCGTCGACGATGCCGATCTTGTCGGCGATGGTCTTCATCGCTTCGACGGTGCGGGCGACGGCTTCGCCGCCTTCGAGGGCCTGCCGCGAAGCGGTGGCGGCCATACCGTCGGTGACTTTGGCGTTCTCGGTGTTCTGGACGATCGACGCGCTCATCTGTTCCATGCTGGCCGTCGTTTCCTCGACCGAAGCGGCCTGTTCGCTCGACGACTGCGAGAGCGATTGGGCGGTCGCCGAGACCTGGCCCGAGGCATTGCTGAGGTTGTCGGCGGCAGTGCGGACTTCGCCGATGATCTCGCCGAGCCTGGCGGTCATCGCCTGCATTGCCGACATCAACTGGCCGACCTCGTCCCGGCCCTGGGCCTCGACCCGAACCGTCAGGTCGCCTTCGGAGAGGGCGTTGGCCGCCTGGACCGCGGCATTGACCGGCACCGTGATCGAGCGCGTGACCCAGGCAGCGAAGCCGGCGCCGAGGAGCAAAGCCGCGATGGCGAGCGTCAGGACGAGGAAGCTGGCCTGCTGGGCGGCCTTGTCGGCTTCCTCGCCGGATTTTTTCATCAATTCGGTCTGGAAGTCGGTCAGTTTGTCGATCGAATTCATGAACTCGCGTTGCGACTGGCGCATTTTACCGAGCAGGTGGGTCGTGGCCTCGCCGGTCTGGCCGGCCTTGACGATCTCGATGAACCTGTTGGTGTCGCCAACGTATTCCTTGCGCAAGGCGAGTGAGTCGGCGATCAGCTTCTTGCCGGCCTCCGAGGTGATCGTTTTCTCGAGTTGCCCGAAACGTTCGCTGACGACCTTGCGGGCCTCGGCGAGGCGATCGAATTCCTTACCAATTTCGCCTGGGTCCTTGAGCAACAGCGCGTTGCGCGCTGTCCGAGCAACGATGTTGACCTGCTCGATGATGTCGTTGGCCCAGACGGTCTTGGGAAACTTGTCCTGGACCATGTCGTCGATTTCATGGTTGAGCATCTGGATGCGGTTGTAGGAGACCGCTGCGAGAATGGACATCAGCATCAGGACGATGCCGAAGCCGAGCCCGAGACGGGCGCCGATTTTCAGATTCTTGAACACGATGGTTTATCTCCAATGAGAGGTGGCAGGGATCAGCCGGCTGCCACGCCTTCGCCGCCGGCAATGCTGGTCAGCATCGCAATTTCATCGACCGACAACACCTTGACGATATTGAGGAGGATCACGAACCGGCCGGCGACCTTGCCCATGCCGAGGATGAAATCGGCGCGAATGCGGGCGCCGAACGACGGCGGCGGTTCGATGTCGCTGGCCGGGATCTCGATCACTTCCGAGACCGCATCGACCAGGAGCCCGATGTCATGCCGGAGATCGTTCTCGCTGACCTCGACGATGACGATGCAGCTGCGTTTGCCGATCGGACTCTGGGCGCGCCCAAAGCGCGCCGCGAGGTCGACGACCGGGACGACGGCGCCGCGCAGGTTGATGACGCCGCGGATGAACGCCGGCATCATCGGGATTTCGGTGAGCTGGCCGTACTCGATGATTTCCTTGACGTTGAGGATGCCGACGGCGAACATCTCGCCGCCGAGAACGAAGGTGAGGTATTGCGGTGGGCTTTCGGCCGCGGCCGGCAGCGCGGCCGCGGCACGCCTGGTGACGGCTGTGCCGCTGGCTGGCCGGGTGGGGGTGATCGGGGTCATGGTCGGGGTCCTCCTCAGAAACGTTCAAAGTCATGGTCGGCTGGCGTCAGCGTGGTGCTGCATGCCGGTGCTCGGTGGCGTGGTGCGAACTGGGGCGGCGCGCGATCCGGGGTGCTCCGTCTCGCGCCGGCCACGCTGCGGTCGCCATCGGCCAACTGGAAGAAAGCCATCAGCTCCTGTAGTTGCACCGCCTGGCTGCCGAGTTCCTCGGCGGTGGCGGCGAGTTCTTCGGAGGCCGAAGCATTCTGCTGCGTCGCCTGATTGAGCTGCCCCATCGCGCCGTTGATCTGGCCGACGCCCGAACGCTGCTCCTGCGAGGCGGCGGCGATCTCCTGCACGAGGCCGGAGGTCTTCTGGATCGACGGCAGCATTTCGCCGAGCAGCGAACCGGCGCGTTCGGCGAGTTTCACCGATTTCCGGGCGACGTGGCCGATTTCCTGCGCAGCGACCTGCGAGCGCTCGGCGAGTTTTCTCACCTCGGCCGCGACGACGGCAAAACCCTTGCCGTGTTCGCCGGCGCGCGCGGCTTCGATGGCGGCGTTCAAGGCCAGCAGGTTGGTCTGGTAGGCGATGTCGTCGACGATGCCGATCTTGTCGGCGATGGTCTTCATCGCTTCGACGGTCTTGCTGACGGCTTCGCCGCCTTCGAGGGCCTGCCGCGAAGCGGTCGAGGCCATGCCGTCGGTGACTTTGGCGTTCTCGGTGTTCTGGACGATCGACGCGCTCATCTGTTCCATGCTGGCCGTCGTTTCCTCGACCGAAGCGGCCTGTTCGCTCGACGACTGCGAGAGCGACTGGGCGGTCGCCGAGACCTGGCCCGAGGCGTTGCTGAGGTTGTCGGCGGCGGTGCGGACTTCGCCGATGATCTCGCCGAGCCTGGCAGTGGTCTTGCGGATGGCATACAGCAGGCTGGCGCCGTCGTCCGAACGGACTCCGATTTTCTGGGTCAGGTCGCCCTCGGCCAGTCGTTGCATGGCGGCGACGGCATAGCTCGGCTCGCCGCCCAACTGACGCAACAGGTTGCGGCAGACCAGCAACGACAGGCCCAGCATGGTCAGCATGGCAAAGATCGTGACGATGAGAACCTGCACCTGTATCTCCGAGGTTTTCCTGGCAAGCTCCTGTTCGGTCGTGGTGACTTCCCTGGAGAGTCGCCCGATGCTGTCGACCAGTTCCTTCTTCAGCGATCGCCAGGCGGGGGTCTCTTCCTTGTTGAGGAGGACTTTTGCTTCGTCCTGGCGACCGGCGCCCAGCGCCGCGAGCACCGCGGTTCGTGCCGCCTGCTGCCGTTGGGCCAGTCGGTCGATCTCGCCGATTACGGGAGCGAGCTCGTGATCGACCGTTAGCAGTCTGCTTCTGGACAGAGCCGCATCGAAGTCACCGACCGCCTGCGTCAGGTTGTCGTAGGCCTTTCGGTTGGTTGGATCGAAGATGATGTTGCGCAAGGCCTGACCGCCTTGCAGGCCTTGGGCATACATCTCATTGAACGCCGCCAGGCGGGCATTGTCGTTCTGGATGAAGCCGGCGAAACCCTCCTTGCTCCGTTGCAGGGCGACGACGGCCATGGTCATGGCGACACCGAAGAGTAGCAGCGTGGTTGCCGTCAGGACTAGCAACTGTGTTCCGACCTTCATTTTTGTGAACATGAGGGGATCTCCAAACATCGACCAGGAGCCCGATGTCGTGCCGAAGCTTATTCTCGCTGACCTCGACGATGACGATGCAGGTGCGTTTGCCGATCGGACTCTGGGCGCGCCCGAAGCGCACCGCGAGGTCGACGACCGGGACGACGGCGCCGCGCAGGTTGATGACGCCGCGGATGAACGCCGGCATCATCGGGATTTCGGTGAGCTGGCCGTACTCGACAGGCAGGGGAGAGTGGGGTCATGGCCGGAGTTCTCCTCAGAAACGTTCGAAGTCGTGCTCGGCCGCTGCCTCGGTGGCGACGCGGGCCGGTGCCCTGGAGCGTGCCGGCGTCGCCTGCCGGACAGCCGGCGCGGCGCGGCGCGCCGTGGTGGCGTGGCGATCGGCCCCGGCGAGCCGGAAGAAAGTCATCAGCTCCTGCAGTTGCTGCGCCTGGCTGCCGAGTTCCTCGGCGGTGGCGGCGAGTTCTTCGGAGGCCGAAGCGTTCTGCTGCGTCGCCTGGTTGAGCTGCCCCATCGCGCCGTTGATCTGACCGACGCCCGAACGCTGCTCCTGCGAGGCGGCGGCGATCTCCTGCACGAGGTCGGAGGTCTTCTGGATCGACGGCAGCATGTCGCCGAGCAGCGCACCGGCGCGTTCGGCGAGTTTCACCGACTCCTTGGCGACATTGCCGATTTCCTGCGCGGCGACCTGGCTGCGTTCGGCGAGCTTCCGCACCTCGGCGGCGACGACGGCGAAACCCTTGCCGTGTTCGCCGGCGCGCGCGGCTTCGATGGCGGCGTTCAAGGCCAGCAGGTTGGTCTGGTAGGCGATGTCGTCGACGATGCCGATCTTGTCGGCGATGGTCTTCATCGCTTCGACGGTCTTGCTGACGGCTTCGCCGCCTTCGAGGGCCTGCCGCGAAGCGGTGGCGGCCATGCCGTCGGTGACTTTGGCGTTCTCGGTGTTCTGGACGATCGAGGCGCTCATCTGTTCCATGCTGGCCGTCGTTTCCTCGACCGAAGCGGCCTGTTCGCTCGACGATTGCGAGAGCGACTGGGCGGTCGCCGAGACCTGGCCCGAGGCGTTGCTGAGGTTGTCGGCGGCGGTACGGACTTCGCCGATGATCTCGCCGAGCCTGGCGGTCATCGCCTGCATTGCCGACATCAACTGGCCGACTTCGTCCCGGCCCTGGGCCTCGACCCGAACCGTCAGGTCGCCTTCGGAGAGCGCGTTGGCCGCCTGGACCGCGGCATTGACCGGCGCCGTGATCGAGCGCGTGACCCAGGCGGCGAACAGCGAAGCCAGGACCACCGCGACCGTGCCCAGGATCAGGATCAGCCATTGCGTCTGCTCGGCGCGCGTGTCGGCTTCCTTGCCCTGGGCGGTCATCAGCTCGGTCTGGAAGTCGACCACCTTTTCGCAGGCCTCGATGTACGCAGCTTGCGACTTGCGCATCCGGCTGAGCATGACCTCGGTCGCCTGCTCCTTTTTACCGACCTGCATCAGCGTCAGGAACTCGTCCTGGTCCACCAGGTAGAGGTTGCGCGCCTGATCAAGATCCTTGAGGAGCGCCTTGCCCTTTTCACTGTGGATGCTCTTGTGCAGCTTGTCGAGATTCTCGGCAATCGTCTTCCTGGCTTCCGCGATGCGCTCGTACTGCTTCTTGATTTCCTCGGGACGCGGATCGATCAGCAGATTGCGTTGCGCACGGGCCACCTGGTTGATCGCATCGATGACATTGTTGGCCCAGACCGTTTTCGGGAAGAAGTCTTTGACCAGGGTGTCGATGTCGGCGTTGAGCCCCCCGACGCGCAGGTAGGAGAGTACCGAGATGCCGAGCAGCAGAATGACGACGAGGCCGAAGCCGAGTGCGAGACGTACGCCGATTTTGAGATTCTTGAACACGATGACTGACCTCCGGGGAAAGGGGATGGGGTCCTGCTTGAAATCAGTAAGCGGCCAGACGTTCGACGGGCCGGGGCGCGGTCAGACGCCCGTCTTCGAGACGGGTCACCAGCCCGACCAGCGCCGGCACGTCGAGGATCAGCGCCACCTCGCCGGTGCCGAGGATGGTCGATCCGCCGATGCCGCGCAGGTGC
>NZ_JAZKUD010000036.1:0-41751 GCF_036625275.1 Accumulibacter sp. | reverse complement strand
TTCAGCCACTCGTCGTCCATCTGGAAAAGGTCATGTCTGCTCAGGTGCATCGCCCCGCGTCGCTCAGGTCGTCCGAAAGTGCCGCAACTATCCCATACAAATCATCACGCTGGAAGGTTTTGTTGAGAAGGTGTGAACGATTACGTTTATTTTTAGTGGTGTGACCGCCTTCTAAGCTGTCGGCTGATAGCATACAACAGGAAACAAATTGCCGCTACGCAATTCCATGTCTATGAAGTGGCCTTGCGTGACAATGCTAATGTATTTCAAAATTTGGAAAATACGGTCACCGTGTGGAGAGGGGCTGGTCTAGCCCCATACGAAAGCCGCCTAGAAAAAAGCTACACCGTCTGTCCATCACAAGGCCCGCTACAGGCCCGCAAAGCCGCAAGCCTAGCCCCTACCCATGCCCATGCCCCACAAAAGCCCGCAGGCGCCCTGCTAGACGCCTTGCAGCGCACAATGCGATTGACAACCCCAAGCGAGAAGTGGGGCAGGCCTTGCCAATGCTAGCCTTGCGCCACTTGCCCGACTTGCTGGTACGAAACTTGCGAGATTGCAGTGCACAATGCTTTGGGCATGACCATGGTCGAGGGCACCACAAAACCAATAACCGGATTTGTGACTATTGCCGGAAGCCTGTTAGCTTGCGGTAGGCCGAGGCGACCTCAACCATGGGCAAGGCCCCTTCAGTTCGCTGGCGGTCGAGGCGACCTCGACCATGTTCGCGGACTTTGGCGTATAGGATGGTGGATAGATTTTCAAAACAGGCTACAAAGCCCGCCATTGCTGGGTCCATGGCGGAGATGGCGTCCGCCATATAGCATGATCAGGGGGTATCCGACTGTCGCATGACTTGTCATGAAGCTAGCAATAGCAAGCGTTTGATGGGTTCTGGTTGTCTCATGCTGTATTATGGGGTAGTATAGAATCTCATCTTTTTTGATGGGACTAATGATGGAACGGAAAAACACGTTGTCATCAAGCGCTGTTCGTGGCCGGCACAAGGTCAAGTCGCTGACGGCCATCGAGGTGCAGCGACTCACGACGCCGGGCATGCACTTCGTTGGCGAGGTCGCGGGCCTGGCGCTATTCGTCAAACCGACGGGCGCACGGTCCTGGATTCTGCGCGTCTCGATTGCCGGCAAGCGGCGCGACATGGGCCTGGGCGGCTACCCCGATGTGACCCTCGCAGATGCACGTCGACGGGCTCGCGAACTGCGCGAACAGATCGACAACGGCATTGATCCGATCGGCCAGCGTCGGGAAGCACGCGCTGCGCTGCGGGCTACGCTCGCCAAGGCGATGACGTTCAACCAGTGCATTGACGCCTATCTCGACGCGCACAATGAGTCGTGGAGCAATCCCAAACATCGGCAACAGTGGCGCAATACCCTGGCCACTTACGCCGGGCCGGTCATCGGCGGTTTGGACGTGGCGCAGATCGAGGTCGGGCATGTGTTGAAGGTCCTTCAACCAATCTGGTCCGAAAAGACGGAGACAGCAGTCCGGTTGAGAGGCCGGATTGAAAGCGTTCTGTCCTGGGCGACGACGGCGGGATACCGGATGGGAGAGAATCCGGCGCGCTGGAAAGGCCACTTGCAAAACCTGCTCGCCATGCCAACGAAGATTGCCAAGGTCGAACATCATGCCGCCCTCCCCTATCGAGAGCTTGGCGCTTTCATGGCCGATCTGGCCAAGATGCAAGGCGTCGGTGCGCGAGCGCTGGAATTCACCATTCTGACGGCGGCGAGGTCGGGCGAGGTTCGCGGTGCGACTTGGGGGGAAATCGACTTGGAAGCCGGCATCTGGACCATCCCCGGCGAGCGCATGAAGGCGAAGAACGAGCACACCGTACCGCTTTCAGACGCGGCGCTTGATCTGCTGCGGTCCCTCCCAAGGTCCGGCGACCTGATCTTCCCTGGTGCGCGGTCTGGCCGGCCGCTGTCCGATATGAGCCTGACCGCGGTACTGCGGCGCATGGGGCGCGACGACATTACGGTGCATGGATTCCGGTCGACGTTCCGGGATTGGGCCGCAGAGCAAACCGCATACCCCTCTGAGGTCGTGGAAATGGCCTTGGCGCACACCATCATCAACAAGGTGGAAGCGGCTTACCGGCGCGGCGATCTGATCGAGAAGCGGCGCAGGCTCATGGCCGATTGGTCGAGGTTCTGCGCGACGGTGACGAGCGAGGGAAAGGTGGTGCCGATGCGATCCGCGAAAGCCGGCTGATCGAGCCTGGCGAATCCGGGCCGGAACATCCGCGATGGGGGGTAGATCCTTGCCTTGCAAGCTCAGGCAGGCCCTGCGCACCACAGCGTTGCGGCCTAGCCCCCCTTCAGGGGAAAGCGCATGGTCATATTTTTAATGAAGCTGTGGATAACTTCCGCTCATCGTGTATTATGTTCTCTCTTTCTGAAGCGAGGGGCTTCAAGCAGTCGAAGTCTTCGCGCACGAAGAATAAGAGAGGTTGCTGGCGGGTACGGGAATACCCGCCAGCGATCAAAAATTTGCAGTTTGGACAAGCAGTTTTTGAGCACACCGAGGTTGGCGCGCGTCTGTATGATACGCATTGATACGGCCATTTGGGGCGTTTTGGGGGTTTTTGAGAAAAAATACCATGCGCATCATTTCAACGCACCGCCGATGCTCGGGCTTCAAAAGCTGCTGCCTTTTCGCCAACGTGCGAGAAAGAACGCAACATGAAGTCTCAACGCAACAGCAACATCGCAACAATCCCTGACGCAGCCAAAAACTTCGACAGCCTCGCTGATTCGTCGGTTGTCAGTCTCAACACCGCCTCCTCCGTTCTCGGTGGACGAAGCCGAGCTACCCTTTACCGCGACCACAAGGCCGGGCGGCTCCCCCTCGTCAAAATCGGAAGTTCGACGTTCGTCAAAGTCTCGGACATCCGCAAGCTGATCCGCGCTGCGTGAGGCCGGACCATGACGACCAACAAAAAACCCGCCACGGCTGGCGACCGGGCGGGCTTAGGCATTGCTACGTCCAAAAGCGATTTTACCTCAACGCCTGACCCTGTGCAGGGCTGGTTTGCCCTGGGCGCCAGCGTCAAAGCCTCGCGCAATCGTCGGCCGAAACGCGGCTGGATTCGGCAGGGAGGGCGGCGATGAGCAACGTCGACAACCTCATCGCCAGACTTGATCGTGTCCGGCGTACAAAGCCCGGACATTGGGCTGCTCGCTGCCCGTCGCACGACGACCGTGGGCCTTCCTTGTTCGTTCGGGAACTGGACGATGGCCGCCTGCTGGTTCATTGTTTCGCCGGATGCAGCGTCGAGGAAGTTTTGTCCTCGGTGGGCCTGACCTTCGAGGCCCTGTTCCCTGAGCGGGAAATCACTCTCGGCAAGCCGGAGCGGATGCCGTTCCCGGCCATCGACATTTTGCGGGCAATCTCTTTCGAGGCGCTGGTCGTAGCCGCTGCTGGGGCGGCGCTGCTGGCCGGGAAACCCTTCAGCGAAGTCGATCGGGAACGGCTGATACTGGCAGTAGAACGGATTCAGTCGGCGATCACGGCGGGAGGGCTGAGCCATGAATGATCTGTCGATCAATCGAGGGGCCAGCTACCTTGATGACCTAAGCCGCCTGGCTGCCGATCTGGCGGGCGGCGCGCATCGGGCGAAGGATGGACACCAACCCGGCGCAGAAGGCGCACCAGCGGGCGATTCTGTGCGCCCGGCGACATGGCCAGATCCGCAACCGCTGACCGCCAAGACTGAGGCGGAACCCTACCCTCTTGACGCGTTGCCGGCGGCGATCGGGGCGGCGGTCGAAGAAGTGGCCGGCTTCGTTCAGGCGCCCTTGCCCTTGGTGGCTGCTGCTGCGCTGTCCGCGCTGTCGGTGACGTGCCAAGCACATGCCGACGTTCAGCGGGCGGTCAGGCTGTCCGGGCCGGCGAGCTTGTTCATGCTTTCCCTGGGCGACAGCGGCGAGAGAAAAACGACGTGCGACACCTTCTTTACGACGGCGATTCGAGAGTACGAAGCCGAGCAAGCCGAGATAATGAAGCCGGTTCTTCAGCGTTTCGAGGCGGATCACGACGCGTGGAAGGCGAAGCGAAGCGGCATATTGCAGGCGATCACGGAACTATCGAAAAAAAGCAAACCGACCGACGAACTACAGTCAGTGCTGGCGGAAGTTCAGCGCGACGAGCCGGAGGCCCCAAGAGTACCGAGGCTGCTACTCGGCGACGAGACACCCGAAAACCTCGCCTGGGGGCTGGCGAAGCGCTGGCCTTCGGCCGGCGTAGTATCGAGCGAGGCGGGGGTGATCTTCGGGGCGCACGGCATGAGCAAAGATAGCGTCATGCGCAACCTGGGATTGCTCAACATCCTGTGGGATGGCAAAGAGCTTTCCATCGGGCGGCGCACGTCAGAATCCTTTGTGGTGCGGGGGGCGCGGCTGACGCTGGGCCTGATGATTCAGGAGGAAACCTTGCGGACCTTCTTCGCCCAATCCGGCGCACTGGCACGCGGAAGCGGATTCCTTGCGCGCTTCTTGTTGGCATGGCCTGAAACAACACAAGGGAGCCGGCCTTTCGCCGATCCGCCCGCGACATGGCCGCGCCTGGCTGCCTTCAATCGGCGCATTGCGGAGATCCTGAACTGGCCCGCGCCCATCGGCGAGGACGGCGCGCTGAAGCCCGCCATGATGACGCTGACTCAGGAATCCAAAGCGGCCTGGGTGGAGTTTCACAATGAGGTCGAGCGGGAGCTGGCACCCGGCGGCGACCTTCATGCTGTACGCGACGTAGCGGCCAAATCCGCAGACAACGCGGCGAGACTGGCAGTGATGTTCCATGTATTCGGGCACGGCACGGGCGGCGCTATCGGGCTGGACTCCTTCGAGGGGGCGAGCCGCATAGCGGCATGGCACTTGAACGAGGCGCGGCGCTTCTTTGGGGAACTGGCCCTGCCTGCGGAAATGGCCAGCGCGGTGCGGCTGGATTCCTGGCTGATCGAGCACTGCCAGCGAGTGCGCACACACATGGTCGGCAAGAATCACGTTCGCCAGCACGGGCCGTTGCGGGATGGATCGCGGCTTGATGCCGCAATCGGCGAGCTTGTCGCTCTTGACCGTTTGCGGCTGGTGAAGGAAGGCCGGCGGCTGACCCTGCTGGTGAACCCGGCGCTTGTGGGAGTCGCGGCATGAGCCTTGTGGACCTGATTCGCAAACGCTCTCCGGTGGCACTTGCTACTGCTATTCCTGCTATTCCTGCTACAGATGGCGCGGGGTTGGTAGGAACAGTAGCAAGAATAGCAACTGTAGCAGTAGCAAACCCCACAGAAGCCCAAAACGACGGCGGGAACAGTAGCAGGAATAGCAACAATAGCAGTAGCAAACCCGGCGAACAGCAAACCCGCACGGCCTGGCTCTGGCTGTTGCACTTCGAGAACCGCAACCCACTGGAAGTGGCTTTCTCGCCAGAAGCAAGCCATGCCGAGGTGCTCGACGCCTACCCCGATGCGTTGGCGGCAGAGCCGATTGAGCAGGGGCGGCGGCAACCTGACACCCTGCTGGCCGGTGATCAGGAAGCGGCAATCCTGGCCGGGCTGTCGGAGATCGGAGAAACCGATCAGGCCATCATCGACGAAGCGCTGACCCGGTGCAGGCAGGATGAGGATGTGCGGCGATTCTGTGGCCTTGCCGGGGCATCCGGCTGAATTATCAGGAGGGGTTCAAATGACTTGGAAAAAAGGCGAAAGCGGCAACCCGACCGGGAAGCCGACCGGAGCACGGAACAAGGCGACCATCATGGTTCAGAGCATCATGGAACGTGGCGCGAAGGAAATCACAGAGGCGGTCGTCGAGCTGGCCAAGGAGGGCGATTTGTCGGCGGCCAGACTGGTGCTCGAAAGGCTCGTGCCACCGGCGAAGGAGCGCCCGATCTTCCTGTCGCTGCCCGATACGAGATCTGCTGAGGGGGTCGCCGAGGCGCAGAACGCCATCCTGCAAGCGGTGGCAGCCGGCGATCTGCTGCCCGGCGAGGCCGCGACCCTGGCCGGCATTGTCGAAGCGCGACGCAAGGCGGTAGAGACGCAGGAGCTTGAGCAGCGCATCACTGCACTGGAAAAGAAATGAGCACGACAATCGAACGCCGGCTGAACAAGCTAGAAGAAATCAGGGACCGCAACGATGTGGGAAGCGAAGTCGACATGTCGCTCGAAAGAATGGGAACGAGCCGTGCGGAAATGCTGGCCGATTTCGGCAGCCTGACCGCATTCCGAGACTGGCTGGCTGCGCGGATCGCTGCAACCAACCATCAGGCCGGAGTACAGCCGGCCACATCCTCAAACTATCGGCAGTGGCAAGGCGATTGCGCGGTATCCGCGAAATGGGATGCCATTCTTGACCAGTACGAGGCCCTACAGGCTGCCGCGTGTTCTCCTGACCAGACGAGGTACTGCAATGAATCCGCTTGAGCGCCGCACGGCCAAACTTGAGGCATCCCGCCCGGATGCCAACCAGATCGCCATCATCATCCGCCGCGTCATCGGCGGCGAGGTTGTCCGCGCCGTCATCGGTGACAGAGCTATCGAGCGCCGCGCCGACGAGGCCGAAGACGCCTTCATGGAGCGGTCAAAGGTCGAAGCCCTGGCCGGTACCGACCGGCGCCCCTGCCGAATGATTCTCCTGCCCAAAGAGGTATTGCAATGAGCACTCTTGAACGTCGATTGACCAAACTGGAAGACGCATTTCTGACGCCGCCCGTGCAGGCGTTCTGCCTACTGGCGGAACCGCTGACCGGCGCGACCATCGAGGCATGGGATGAGCACCGGCAGCAAATCGAAGAAGCGAAGGCGCGCGGCGATTTCATCGCAGTCGTTTCGCCCGTCAAGCAGGGGGACAGACCGCGCTACGACAAGGGTGTGGCGTACTTCGCCAGCGAATTCGAGGCGAGGCTGGTAGAGGCGTCGATGCTTCCGTCGGAGCGTGGCAACGATAGCCTGCTGGCCGATGTGCTGAAGGATGCGATGGGCAACGTTGTTGGGCCCGGTGCGTGGTGACAAGGCATAGAGACGGTCTGGCTCGACGGCGACGAGTCAAGCGCCTGAGAAAATGCATCGCACAATGCCATGAGCAACTGCAAGCATGAACTGTTCCTTGCCATGATCTGCAAGGCGTTCATCGGGTAGCACTCACTCCTGGCACGAGAAGTGCAGACGTGGTACTGCGCAATGCTGATAGCAAGCTGCCGGCCACGATCAGGGGCGTTTCCGTGGCGCGGTAGGATGGTATGGCCTGACGGCAGATCACCCCGCCAGCGTCGATTGTGCAAGCCCTTGACGTGCTGCTGGTGACTGGCCGATACTGCCGCTGTCGCTGCACATCAGCGATACGGGTTTGACAGCCCGGAACGAAGGCGGACAAGCCGCCTGCACCGCGGCTTTTTTCATGTCCGTCGACATGGCACCCCGTTCTGGGCGGCCGTGCGGGGCATCTTCGGATGCGCCGGTCCCTTCGTCCGGTCTGTCAACCCGCACGGTCTGCCCTCTTCGTTTGACAGCGAGGAAGGCGGAATCACAACCCGCTACGAAGGAGCATCACCATGCCCAACATCCCCGGCGCTGACGTGCGCCAATCCCCCTACGCTTCAAAACTCGCCAGCCTTGAACCCGAAGGCATCCCTGCCCTGGCCCTGGCTGCCCTCGCGCTGCCAGTCGCCCTGGCGTCGTTCCTCTCGACGGTGGAAGGGGTTGACCATGGCTGAGGACACTTCGCCCCTGGCTTTCTTCGCCCCACACGGACAGGAAACACTGGTGTTCAACGTCCGCGAAGGCTTGCCGGATTATGACGCTCTGCAAATGGCGTCATCGTTCTTGTCATCGGTTATCACCTTGGCTTCGCACGTATCTGACGACGAGGACAACAGCGTAGCGCTGGCAGCAATGCACCTGGCTGAAATGGCCAAAGCCCTTGTCGACACCGTCGTCGAATCGCTCATTGAAGCCCGAAAAGGAGCGGATCAGACAGAAAGCGGGGTGCGTCATGGCTGACATCGAGAGGACCGGCAGCGATCGCATGGAGGCGGCGGTCGACCTGCACATCAACATCATTCGCGATTGTTTCGTGGAGTATCAAGGCACGCGCGCTTTGCTCGAGGAGGAGGGAATCATCCCCCAAGGTACCCAGTGGCCAGAGCGCTACGAATCCGTTTCTTGGGAGTCCGGCCTGTTCCTTTTCTCGCTGAAACGCACCCGGCCACCTGGTGCGCGGGGTGCGCGCAAGCTATGGGAAGCGGTCGATTGGTGGGCGCTTTGCTGTTTTCTGGTCGCCCCTCCTATGAACTGCTTTGACCTTGCGATCAAGCGCAAGGCCGAAGAGTTGGCGGAAGCCATCTACCGTAACAGCGAGCATGGCCATGCCGAGTGGAAAGAACACTGGCGCCGATGGTCGCTGGCGATGAACGATCAAGCCTTTCAGGATTTCAAGGTCAAAATACCCTGCCTGGTCCCTCAGAATCGAGGCAGCAGGAGGGTCGCGCCATGACGACCCACTTCAAAAAAAAGCCGCACCGGGGGCGAACCGGGCGGCTTCAAGAACTGCATTCGATGGCGAACCGAGAGGGCTATCGGATTACTCGGCGCACCTTCAAGGGCTATCCACTGGTGGACGTTCTCGTCTGGTTCGATGACGCCACCCCGGCCAAGCGCCGGGTTTTTCTTTGGTGCGGCACCCCGTGAGTCAGGCGTCCTTGTCCGTGGCTTGTCTCATGGAGTGTCATACAAGCGCATCAGATTTGATGGTACCCATGATGGGATTCCTATTTGCATAAACCTGGAACCCTTGCTACGACTGGCGTTTATGGCTATTCATGGCGGAGAGAGCGGGATTCGAACCCGCGTTAGGAATCATCCTAAACACGCTTTCCAGGCGTGCGACTTAAACCGCTCATCCATCTCTCCGGAAGGAAGCGGATTCTAACAGAAGGTGGGGCAAACACCAAACCGGAACTTGCCATGCATACCGGTCTGCGCTTATGCTCACATCTGCTTGCCAGGCGTCGTCCGTCGTTTGCTCCTGGTCAATACGAGTTGAATCTTTCCGTGATGGTTAACGCCCGAGGATGTTTGATGGAATCAACCCCTACCCGATCCTGTGCGCTTGTCATGGCACTGATGCTCGCCTGGTCGCCGGCGCTGGCGCAGCATTCCCAAACAACCCTGGCACCTGGAGCGACGGCAGGAAATCCACCGGCCAAGACCTTCTCCCAACAGGATCTTGATCGGCTCCTGGCACCGATCGCCCTCTATCCGGATCCGCTGCTGGCGCAGGTTCTGATGGCGTCCACCTATCCCCTCGAAGTGGTTCAGGCAGCGCGCTGGGTGAAGGCCAATCCCAAGGTCAGCGGGGCGGCGCTGGAGACGGCGATGGCCAAGCAGTCCTGGGACCCGGCGGTCAAATCGCTGACCGCAGTACCGCAGGTGGTACAGCAGATGAGCGACAATCTCGACTGGATGCAGAAGCTCGGCGACGCCTTCCTGGCGCAGCAGCAGGACGTGCTGGACACCGTGCAGGGCCTGCGTGCCAGAGCCGACACGACTGGCCATCTCAAGGCCACCGAACAGCAGGTAGTGAGAACCGAGACGCAGGGCAGCCAGAAGATCTACGTGATCGAATCGCCGCAACCCGAAGTGGTGTATGTGCCCAGCTATAATCCGACCGTCGTTTATGGCAGTTGGTGGTATCCCGCGCCACCGTATTACGTCTACCCGCCGGCCTACGTCTATCCACCTGGCCTCGCTTTTGCCACCGGCGTGGTCGTCGGCGCGGCGATCTGGGGCAGTTGCAACTGGGCTTGGGGCCGCGGCAACGTCGATATCAACGTCAATCGTTACAACTCCTTCAATCGCACCAATATCAGCAGCAACCGCTGGACCCACAACGTCGATCACCGCGGGGGAGTCGCCTACCGCGATCAGAATGTCGCCCGCCAGTACAACCGTGGCGGCAATGCGCAGGCGGCACAGGCGCGCGAGAATTTTCGTGGCCATGCCGACGCCGGGCGCACGGAACTCAAGGGCCTGGATCGCGACCAGTTGAACGAACGCATCGGGCAGGCTGATGGCCGATCGCGCGAGTCTCTGGGCGGTCGCGGTGAAGCTGGGCGACCAGAGAACCGGGGACCGGAGCGCGCCGGGTTGAGCGACCGCCGGCCGGGTGATGATCGGGGTTCTGGGGCCTCGACACGTGACCGCTTCGAGAGTGGCGCGCAGCCGCGCAGCGCCGGGATGCAGGAGCGTGCGGGCAACAGCGGCTTCTCTGGAGTGGGCAGCGGCGCTTCGACGCGTGAGGCCAGCCAGCGCGGCAGCGCCAGCAGGGCAGACATGGGCGGTCGAAGTGGAGGTCATGCAGGCTTCTCCAGTGGCGGCGGATATCGTGGAGGTGGTGGTGGCGGCTTCCGCGGTGGCGGCGGCCGTGGTCGCTGAGCAGGTCCGTCCCCCCCTTTCTGCGGAGAAAAGAATACGATGAACTTCAAGAACACGATACAAGCGATCGCGCTCGCGCTGCTGCTGGTGACCTCACCCATGATCAATGCTGCCGGACCGGTACCGACGACGCAGAGGCCTGCTCAACAAAGCTTTGCCCAGCCTGAAGACGCCGTCAGGGCGCTGGCTGAAGCCGTGCGCGCCAAGGACGTTAACGCGCTGCTGGCCGTGCTCGGTTCGGCATCGCGAAGCTGGCTGGCAAGCGGCGACGCCGTGGCTGATCGTCGGGACTGGGAGAAATTCCTGGCCGCTTATGATCGCAAGCATGGTATCAACCTGGCATCGGATGGCCGGGCGGTGGTTCTTGTCGGCGAAGATGACTGGCCCTTCCCCGCTCCTCTGGTCCGCCGGGGTGATCGCTGGGTCTTCGATGCAGCGGCCGGACGCGAGGAAATCATCAACCGACGTATCGGCCGGAATGAACTGGATACGATCCAGACGCTGCTGGCAATCGTCGATGCACAACGCGAGTATGCTGCCGATGACCTGGATGGCAATGGATCAAACGACTTCGCCCGGCGTTTTGTCTCCAGCGAGGGCACTCGCGACGGCCTTTTCTGGCCGGTCGAGGCAGACCAGCGGCCAAGTCCGCTGGGACCGCTGGTTGGCGCAGCGACGCGCGAAGGCTACTTCGCGAAAACCGCCGGCGTGCAGCCGACGGCGTACCATGGCTACCGTTACCGGATGCTGACCGCGCAGGGCAAGGATGCGCCGGGCGGAGCCTATGACTATCTGATCAATGGAAAATTGATCGGCGGCTTTGCCGTCGTTGCCTATCCAGCGAAATATGGGGTCTCCGGGGTGATGACCTTCATCGTCAATCACGACGGCACGGTCTTTCAGAAAAACCTGGGCAAGAATACCGAGACTGCAGCGCTCGGGATGAGCCGCTTCAACCCGGACAAGAGCTGGCAGAAAGCCGAATAGAATGCCACGCTGGACCGGATCGTGATCGCTCGTCTGATACCCCCTGATCATTGATCGTTGCCTCAAGGATTGCCATGCGAGCGCAGATGGAATTCGTCTCTGCCGATTTTCCGCCCTACCCCGGCGAGGACCAACAAATCAACCCAGGTCGTTACGGCCTCCGCCTGGCAGAGTTCCTGTCCCAGCAGTTGCCGGCACATGGCTTCCCGATCCGCACGGTCGGGGTCGAAGACTGGGGGGTGATGGTCGAACTGGTCAACCCGGACTACCCGCTCTGGATTGGTTGCAGCAACTATGAAGAGCAAGAGAACGGCTTCCTGTGTTTCATCGAGCCAGCCACGCCATTCGTGCGCAAGTGGTTGAAGAAATTTGCCAATGCACCCACGGTTGAAAGACTGGCGAGCGCCATGGAAACCATCCTGCTGTCCAGTGGCAAGGTGTCAAACCTTCGCTGGTGGTCTGAAAACGAACTGCTCGCCAAAGATCGTTGAGGCTCTGCGAAACGGCATTCGATCCCTCCTTCAAGGACTTGCCTACCCTCATGCGTACCCGCCGCGTCTTCCTGAATCGTCTTGATCCGGCCAACGAGCCCACCGATGCCGTGGTGGTGATCGACGTGCTGCGCTCCTTCACCACTGCCGCCTACGCTTTCGCCGCCGGCGTCAGCAGCATTTACCCGGTGGAAACGATTGCTGGCGCCTTCCGCCTGCTGCGGCGCTTGCCGGATGCGGTCACCACCGGCGCCATCGGCGGCGGCGACCCGATCCCCGGTTTTGATTTCGGCAATTCGCCGCTGGCCCTGCAAGGCGCAGACCTGACTGGCCGGCCGCTGATTCAGACCACCGCCGCAGGGGTGCGCGGTCTTGGCCGTTTTCGCCACGCGCGGGCGCTGTTCGCCGGCAGCCTGGTCTTGGGCCGTGCCACGGCGAAGGCGCTGCTGGCGTTACAACCGGAGGAGGTATGCTTCGTGATCACCGGCGAATGGGTCGATCGCGACGGTGATGAGGATATCGCCTGTGCAGACTATCTCGATGCACTGCTGCACGGCGAAAACCCCGACCCGGAACTCTACGCCGCCCGCGTACGCAACTCCGATTTCGGTCGCCGCTTTCAGGCTGACAACAACCCGAATCTGCCCATCGGCGATCTCGCTCTCTGTGCCCAGCCCAACCGCTTCGATTTCGCCCTGCAAGCCTCGCACGCAGACGGGCAGCTACAGCTAAAGCGGACGCACACTGGCCAGGCGGATTCCCTGCGTCATTTCGGAGAACTCCGCAACGGCCTGAGACTACACGAGAATGGGTACGCCGAACGCCTCCAGGCCTAGGCCTTGAGATTCCCCGAACCAGGGTCGATTTGTTCTCTTTTGAACTCAGCCGTGCAATGCGGCTTTCCTACCTGCCGCCACTGCTGGTCTATGTCGCAGCAGGAGTATCCGGGCTGACCGAGATCGTCGGGACCTTCTTCGTCAAGGAGTCCCTCGGCTTGTCCGCAGCCTTCCTCGCTGCTCTGGGCTTCTGGGCAGGGATTCCCTGGGCCTTGAAGATGCCGCTCGGACACCTGGTCGACCTGATCTGGCGGCACAAGGCCGGGCTGGTATGGCTGGGCGCCGGGCTGATTGCCACCAGCCTGCTGATCATGCTCGGCCTGGTGACCGAACCATGGCGAATGGCTGAGCTGATGTCCATCGAAGCCTGGTTCGTTGTCGCCACCCTGCTCTCGCCGGTCGGCTATGTCTTGCAGGACGTCGTCGCCGACGCAATGACCGTCGAAGCCGTGCCGCGCGTGGATGAACACGGGCAACCGCTGTCACCGGAAACGCGACGGCTGATGAACACCACGCTGCAGACCCTCGGCCGTATTGCCATCGTTGCCGGCGGCATTCTGGTCTCGCTGGTCAATGTGTTCATGTTTCAAGGCACCGAAACTCTGGCGAAGGAGGCCAAGGCGGCGATTTATGCCGAGGTCTTTGGCATGGCACTGGTCATCCCGGCGATCTCGGTTGCCGGCGTGCTGCTGGCGGCACGGCTCAAACGGTTCGACGCACGGCGGCTGCGCGCCCGTGGTTTTGACGAGACCAGCCTGTACGGCGGGCTCGACCCGCCACCGGTCCCCGTCCGGCCCGACGGGTGGATCCTCGGCGGTAGCGCAGTATTCGTCGCCATCAGTCTGTCGGTCGGACTCTCGCGACTGGCTTTTGGCGAAGAGATCATCTTCGCTGGCTCCTTCGCGGTGGTTGCTTTCCTGATGGCCAGGCTGCTCCGGGAACTCGACGTGGAGTCGCGGCGAACGCTGCTTGGGACCGCGATCGTGATCTTTGTCTTTCGCGCCATGCCGGGTCCTGGAGCCGGTTCCACTTGGTGGATGATCGACGTACTCGGTTTCGACCAGTCCTTCCTTGCGCAGCTCTCGCTGATCGCCAGCGTGCTCACGTTGTTTGGCCTGTTCGCCTTCCGCCGCTTCATGAGCGAACGTTCGATCGCCTACATCGTTGGTTTTCTGACGCTCACCGACGCGCTGTTGAGCTTGCCCACCCTCGGCATGTACTATGGCCTGCACGAATGGACTGCGGCGCACACCGGTGGCGTCATCGACGCGCGCTTCATCGCGCTGATCGACACCGCGCTGGAGTCACCACTCGGGCAGATCGCCATGGTACCGATGCTGGCGTGGATCGCCAACTCGGCACCGGCCAATCTCAAAGCCACCTACTTCGCGGTGATGGCATCCTTTACCAACCTTGCACTGTCGGCTGCACAGCTCGGCACCAAGTATCTGAACCAGTTTTTCGAGGTCAGCCGCGAGATCCGCGACCCGCAAACCCACGCCCTCAAAGTACCGGCAGATTATAGCCAGCTCGGCGCGTTGCTCACCCTGTCGATCGTACTCAGCCTGCTCCTGCCCTTGGCCGCGATCTGGGTGACGCAGCGGCTCAAGCTGCGCAGCGCCTGAGGCCGCGGCATCACTGAACCGGACGCGCCCGCCGGTCGCGAGCCATCGACCATTCGAGCAGCGAACATGCTTGCCTGCTCGCCCAATGCTGGGCATACTTTCTGTACCGTTTTTCACCAGTAAATCTTTGGGTTCCGCTGACCATGCCAGCCCGGTTACGCGCCCTGCAGGCCGACATCACCACGCTCGCAGTTGACGCGATCGTGAATGCTGCCAACTCGTCGCTGCTTGGCGGCGGTGGCGTCGATGGCGCCATCCACCGCGCTGCCGGTCCCGAGTTGCTGCATGCCTGTCGCCAGATCGGCGGCTGTCAAACCGGCGACGCCAGGCTCACCAGCGGCTATCGCCTGCCTGCCCGTTACATCATCCACACCGTCGGCCCAGTCTGGCACGGTGGTCACCGGAGCGAAGCCGACTTGCTGGCCGCGTGTTACCGGCGCTCGATCGAGCTTGCCAGCGCCCAGGGCGTGATCACTCTGGCCATCCCGAGCATCAGCACCGGCATCTATGGCTACCCGATCGAACCCGCCGCAACGATCGCGGTGACCACGGTGCGTTCGTCGCTCCAGGCCGACGGACCTATCCAGGAAGTGCTCTTCTGCTGCTTCTCCGCGCGTGACCTGCAGGTGTACGAAGCGCTACTCGGGGAGCATGGCCACTGAGGCGATTTCCGTGAATAGATATCCCGCCTGCCGACTATTGCCAGGTGGCGTCATTCCCGCACCAGCGGGAATCTACTACAGGGGCAGGAAAATCAGACTATCGGTTTGCTGCCCATGCACGGTGGTACCGACGCTGTCCCAGAAAAAAGGGCGCCGTATTGGCGCCCTCAAGGGGAGAGACCGAACTTTGTGCTGGCTCAGTAGTGGTAGGCGGATTCGCCGTGCGAGGTGATGTCGAGACCTTCGCGCTCTTCTTCTTCCGGTACTCGCAGGCCAATCACCATGTCGACCAGTTTGAAAGCAATCAGGGAAACCACCCCGGACCAGACGATCACCGTACCGACACCCCATAACTGGCTGATCACCTGGGCAGTCATGTCGTAGTCGCCGACCTTGTTGAGTACGTAGTCATAGACACCGGTGCCGCCAAGCGAAGGCGCAGCGAAAACTCCAGTCAGGATGGCACCGAGCATGCCGCCGACACCATGCACACCAAAGACGTCCAGCGAATCGTCGGCGCCAAGCAGTCGCTTCAGTCCATTGACGCCCCACAGGCATACCACACCCGCCAGCAGGCCGATGACAATGGCGCCGACGACACCGACGAAACCTGCTGCCGGAGTGATTGCCACCAGGCCGGCCACCGCTCCGGAAGCGGCGCCGAGCATCGAGGGCTTGCCCTTGATCATCCATTCGGCCAGCATCCAGGACATCGCAGCACAAGCAGTGGCGACCCAGGTATTGACCATTGCCAGCGCTGCACCACCGCTCGCTTCGAGTGCCGAGCCGGCGTTGAAGCCGAACCAGCCGAACCACAACAGCGAAGCCCCGATCATGGTGAAGGTCAGACTATGTGGAGCCATCGATTCGCGGCCGTAGCCGATCCGCTTGCCGATGACGATCGAGCCGACCAGTCCGGCTACGGCAGCGTTGATATGCACCACGGTACCGCCGGCAAAGTCGAGCGCGCCCTTCTGAAACAGGAAGCCGGCCGTCTTGGTGGCTGCCTCGCCAGTTGCCGCGTCAAGGTAGGCGTCCGGACCTGCCCAATACCATACCATGTGCGCCATCGGTAGGTAGGAGAGCGTAAACCAGATCACCATGAAGACCAGAATCGCGGCAAATTTCGCACGCTCAGCGAAGGCGCCGACGATCAGCCCGCAGGTAATGGCTGCGAATGCGCCCTGGAATATCACATAGGCCAGCTCGGAGACGACCACTCCCTTGCTGAAGGTAGCGGCAACCGAGTCGACGGTGATTCCCTTGAGGAAAATCTTGTCGAGCACACCAAAGAAGCCACCGCCTTCGGTAAATGCGACCGAGTAGCCGTAGATTACCCAGAGCACGCTGATCAGCGAAAAGGTCACGAAGACCTGCATCAGTACCGAAAGCATGTTCTTGGTGCGCACCAGCCCCCCGTAGAACAGCGCCAGACCAGGGATCGAC
This sequence comes from Accumulibacter sp., assembly GCF_036625275.1. GTDB lineage: Bacteria > Pseudomonadota > Gammaproteobacteria > Burkholderiales > Rhodocyclaceae > Accumulibacter. Next base: position 25,254 of record NZ_JAZKUD010000036.1, on the reverse strand, counting down.
ATCAGGATCACCAGCGCGGCGCTGGTCATGATCCAGGCATTGTCGCCCTTGTTGGCAACCGGCGTCGGTGCTGCTGCAGCCGCGGCAGGCTCAGCGCTGGCGGCGGTCGTGGCAGCGGGTTCCGCCGCCGGTGTCGCGGCTGGTGTCGCGGCTGGTGCGGCAACCGCCGTGGGAGTTTCCGTGGCCGCTGCAGGTTTGTCTTCAGCCCAGGCCGGAGCCCCCATGCTGACGGCGCCGAGCAGGGCGAGGATGGCGAATGTGCGTCTCATGATTGGCTCCTCACAGGGCTTCTTCACCGGTTTCACCGGTGCGAATGCGAATGACTTGTTCAATGGTCGAGATGAAGATCTTGCCGTCGCCGATCTTGCCGGTGCTGGCAGATTTTTCGATGGCTTCGATCACCTGGTCGAGAAGGCTGTCGCTGATCGCGGCTTCGACCTTGACCTTGGGCAGGAAGTCGACGACATATTCGGCGCCGCGGTACAGTTCGGTATGGCCCTTCTGGCGCCCGAAGCCTTTGACTTCGGTGACGGTGATTCCCTGTACGCCGATCGCCGACAGCGCTTCTCGTACTTCGTCAAGCTTGAAGGGCTTGATGATGGCGGTTACCAGTTTCATGTTGCTCTCCTTATCAGGGGGCACTGAAGAAGCCTCCCAAGTTTAAATATGGATGGTTCAAGGAAATACTGGCCAACTTAAGCAGATTCCGTGCCATGACTTTTTATCTCGATAAATCAAAATGGTGTTTCCTGCTGGTGCGGCTTGGCAAGTGATCCTGCACAGCGATAGCGCAGCTTCCCGGCTCTTTGCACCAGATTGGTGCGCCACCTGTCGTGCGCCCTGGCTGTGCTAAACTCGACACTTCCTGCAACCACTTGCGCCGCTCGGTGACTACCATGCTCGACCCGAAATTCCTTGAAGATCTCGGCGCTCGTCTGAGCGCCCTCATTGCGGCCAGTCCAGCCGCCGACATCGAGAAAAATGCGCGTGCGCTGCTCTCCAGCGGACTGGCAAAGCTCGATCTGGTCAGTCGTGAAGAGTTCGATATCCAGACGCAGGTTCTCCAGCGCACACGGGAAAAACTGAAGGCCCTCGAAGAACGCCTCGATCGCCTGGAGAATCCGCCGGATCGGCCCGCCTGATCGACCGTTGCTGGCGCGCAGGCGCTGTTTCCGGTCATCGTCCGACTTCTCCTGATCTTGCTCCGCGACTTTTACGGTCATGCCGCTCGCCATTGTCCATAGTCGCGGCCTCGATGGTCTGGCCGCTCTGGAGGTGGCGGTCGAAGTGCATCTGACGGCTGGTTTGCCAAACGTGACCGTGGTCGGACTGCCCGATACCGAAGTCAGGGAAGCGCGTGATCGGGTGCGGGCAGCCCTGCAGAACGCTGGTTTCGAATTTCCCCGCAAGCGCATCACGGTCAATCTCGCTCCGGCCGATCTGCCGAAGGAATCGGGTCGCTTCGATCTGCCGATTGCCCTCGGCATTCTCGCCGCTTCTGGCCAGATCCCGGCCACCGCGCTGGCGGGTCATGAATTTGCCGGCGAACTTTCGCTCTCCGGCGAACTGCGGCCGATTCGCGGGGCGCTGGCAATGGTCCTGGCTGCCGGCGGCATGGGGCGCTGCTTCGTGCTCCCGGCCGGCAGTGCCCGCGAGGCAGCCCTGGCCAGTCAGGTGCCGGTGCTTGCTGCCAATACCCTGCTCGAGGTTTGCGCGCATCTGACCGGGCAGGCGGTGCTGGCCGAATGTCTTGTCGACGATACGGCACCAGATGATCAGTGCATCCACTATCCGGACCTCGCCGACGTGCGTGGCCAGGTCCAGGCCAAGCGTGGGCTTGAAATCGCCGCGGCGGGCGAACATTCGCTTCTTTTGGCCGGTCCTCCAGGGACCGGCAAATCGATGCTCGCCAGCCGACTACCCGGTTTGCTGCCGCCGATGACGCTGGCTGCCGCACTCGAATCGGCGGCAGTGCTTTCGCTGGCCGGGCAATTTCGCCCTGAACTTTTTCGCCGTCATCCCTATCGTGCGCCACACCATACGGCTTCCACGGCGGCGCTGGTTGGCGGCGGCAGCGTCCCGCATCCTGGGGAGATCTCGCTGGCGCATCAGGGGGTACTCTTTCTCGACGAGCTTCCCGAGTTTGATCGGCGCGTGCTCGAAGCGCTGCGCGAACCGCTTGACTCGGGGCGTATCCACATTTCGCGCGCGACCCGGCAAGCCGAATTTCCAGCGCAATTCCAGCTCGTCGCAGCGATGAATCCCTGTCCCTGCGGGTATTACGGGGACCCGCGCGGCCGCTGCCGGTGCACGCCGGATCAGATCCTGCGTTACCGCGGCAAACTCTCCGGCCCGCTACTCGACCGCATCGATCTACAGATCGAGGTGCCCGCAGTACCCGCGGAAGTGCTGCAGCAGCCCCCCGACGGAGAGACGTCGGCGAGCGTGCGTGCACGTGTCGCACAAGCCCGGGAACGGCAGCTCCGGCGGCAGGGAAAAGCCAATGCTCGCCTGCATGCCCGGGAAATCGACCGATTCTGCCAACCCGCAGCGGCAGCGGCGGCACTTCTGAAACAGGCGATCAGTCGCTTCGAGCTTTCGGCACGCGCCTTCCACCGCCTGCTCAAGGTGGCCCGGACGATCGCCGATCTCAAGGAAAGCGACACCATCGAGGCAGCGCATGTGGCTGAAGCCGTACAGTTTCGTCGCTTCGCAAAGGATTGATCCATGCCGAACTCACGTCCCCCGAGCGCGTCGCGCAGCCTGGTCTGTCTGCTGGCCGCGCTGGCGGCGCTCGGCCCCTTCTCGATCGACACTTACCTGCCGTCTTTTCAAGACATTGGCACGTCGCTGGGGGCCACTCCGTTACAGGTTCAACAGACACTGACCTCGTATCTGCTGCCTTTCGCACTGATGACGCTGTGGCATGGCGCGATCTCCGATGCGCTGGGGCGTCGGCGGGTCATCCTGGTGTCCGTCGCGCTCTTTGCGCTGGCCTCGGCCGGTTGCATGTTTGCCACACGTATCGAACATCTCTGGTTGCTGCGCGCCTTGCAAGGAATGACTGCCGGTGCCGGTCTGGTCATCTGTCGGGCGATCGTCCGCGACCTCTACGAGGGGGCCTCAGCACAGCGGCTGATATCGCAGGTGACGATGATGTTCGCCCTTGCACCGGCGATTGCGCCGGTGCTCGGCGGCTGGCTGCAATCATGGTTTGGCTGGCGCTCGGTGTTTGCCTTTCTGGTGCTGAACAGCGTCGTCCTGTGGCTGAGCTGCTGGTTCCTGCTGCCGGAAACCCTACCCCGTCATCAGCGCCAGTCCTTGCGTGTCGGCTACCTCACCCGCAGTTACTGGAAGGTGCTGACTTCTCCCGCCTTTCTGCTGACCTGTTCTGCTCTGGCGTTCAATTTCGCCGCTTTCTTCATCTATGTATTGTCGGCGCCCGTTTTCCTGATGCGCCATCTGGGCGTTCCGGCGACCGGTTTCCTGTGGCTGTTCGGCCCGGCCATGACTGGCCTGATGATCGGTGCGTGGTCGTCAGACCGGCTGGCCGGCAAGCTTTCGCCGGCATGCACGATTGCCATCGGCTATCTGGTGATGGGCACGGCTGCAACCCTCAACCTGATCCTGAATCTGGTGCTGCCACCGGCGTTGCCCTGGAGTGTGTTGCCGCTCTTTGGATTCACGCTCGGCATGTCTCTGGCGATGCCCTGCCTGACCCTACGGGCGCTTGACCTGTTCCCGGAACAACGGGGCCTGGCGGCTTCCTGCCAGACCTTCCTGCAGTCCGGTTTCAATACGCTTGCCGCCGGTCTGATCGCACCGGCACTGTGGGGATCTACGCTGACCCTGGCGTTCGGTATGGGCGGGTTGCTGCTGCTGGGTGCGTTTGCCGCCATCATCCAGCAGTGGCGAATGTCGCCCAAACTCCAACTCGCCTGCTTGCCATAAATCGCCTGGGAAAATGAGGTCATGGGAAAATGGGGACAGGCACTGCCGAGCGACGATGTCCGGCCTCCCAGAACCGGGGGATTTGCCATGCCTGGCCTGCACCTGCTCGCTGAACTCTACGACTGCCGCTGCCCCCCGCAGTTGCTCACTGACGCTGACGCATTGCGGGAACTCTGCCTGGCCGTTTGCGCTACGCCGGGGTTGACCCCCGTCGGACAGATCTTCCACCAATTCGGCAGCGCGCTGGACCCGTCCGGCGCGACAGGTGTCGTGGTACTCGCCGAGTCGCATCTTGCCGTGCATACCTGGCCGGAAGTCCACGCTGCCACCCTGGACCTGTATGTCTGCAATTTCAGTCAGAACAACAGTACTGCCGCACGCCTCGCCTGCCAACGCCTGATCAGCGCCTTTGTGCCCGCGCGCGTGCTGCGGCGCGAGCTGGAGCGCGGCATTCCGGACCTGGCCGGGGGGTTTGACAACGCCCGAAAATGATTAGTCGCAGTATCCAGGGGTATACTTGGAATCTTCGTTCAAAAAATGCAGGGAGGCTGTGTGGAATCGCTTCGCTTTACTCTTGAACACTCCGAGATCCCTACTCATTGGTACAACGTCGTCGCCGATCTGCCGAATCCGCCGCTACCGCCGTTGGGTCCCGACTGCAAACCGGTGACCCCGGAGCAAATGGGGATGATCTTTCCGATGGCGATCCTCGAACAGGAAATGTCGACCGAGCGCTGGATCCCGATTCCGGATGCCGTACGCGAAGTCTATCGCTTGTGGCGCCCGTCCCCCTTGATTCGTGCGCGCCGGCTCGAAGAAGTGCTCGGAACACCGGCCAGAATTTACTACAAGCATGAAGGCGTTTCGCCGGCCGGTTCGCACAAGCCCAACACCGCCGTACCGCAGGCGTATTACAACCAGCAGGCAGGCATCAAGCGCATCACGACCGAGACCGGCGCCGGGCAATGGGGTTGTTCGATGGCTTTTGCCGGTCAGATGTTCGGCCTTGAGGTGCGTGTCTACATGGTCAGCATCAGCTATCGGCAGAAGCCTTTCCGGCGCTCAATGATGCAAACCTGGGGTGCCGAGGTGTTCGCCAGCCCATCGAAGATGACCCAGACCGGTCGCGACCTACTGAAAAAGGATCCGGAGAACCCGGGTTCGCTGGGCATTGCCATTTCCGAAGCCGTCGAGGAAGCGGCTTCCCGGGCCGACACCAGTTACACGCTCGGTTCGGTGCTCAATCACGTCGCGCTGCACCAGACGATCATTGGCCAGGAAGCGAAAAGGCAGTTCGAGAAGGCCGGCGATTGGCCGGATGTCATCTTCGCCCCCTGCGGCGGCGGTTCCTCGTTTGCCGGCGTGGCTTTTCCATTCGTTGCGGACAATGCAGCCGGCGGGCGAAACGGCAGACCCACCCGGCTGGTTGCCGTCGAACCGAGTTCCTGTCCGACGCTGACCAAGGGCGTTTATGCCTACGACTTTGGCGACGCCTCGGGCTTCACGCCGCTGATGAAGATGTACACACTCGGGCACGATTTCATGCCGCCGGGCATTCACGCCGGTGGCCTGCGCTACCATGGCGATTCGCCGCTCGTTTCGCAGCTCTACCACGAGGGCCTGATTGAAGCGGTGGCGGTGTCGCAGTTGGCGACTTTCGAGGCCGGCGTGATTTTTGCCCGCGCCGAGGGGATCATTCCCGCGCCCGAGTCCAACCATGCGATCCGGGCAGCCATCGACGAGGCGCTGCGCTGCAAGCAGAGTGGCGAGGCGAAGGTGATCTTTTTCAACCTGACCGGTCACGGTCACTTCGACATGGCCGCCTATGACCGGTATTTCGCAGGTGAACTCGAGGATTTCGAGTACCCCGCTGCAGCCATTCATGCTTCACTCGGACATCTGCCGACGGTCGAATGATGGTCTCGATGCGGCTTGCCGTTTTTCTTCTGGTTCTTGCCAACCTGCTTTTTTTCGTATGGGCGCGTGGCTACCTCGGTGTGCCGGTCAATCCCGACGCGCGGCGCCTCGAGCAACAACTGCTTGCCGATCGGGTCAGGGTGGTTGCGCGTGGCGAGCCACCACGCACGGCAAGCAGGGGAGCGGAAACAACATCCGAGAATCCGGTGGCGACAAGCTGTCAGTTGTGGAGTGAGCTGAGCAGCGCCGAGGCTGACCAGATCGAACGACTGTTGAGCGAACAGTTTGCGGACTTCAAGGCGACGCGTCGCACGGTGGCAGAGAACAGCGGCTATTGGGTCTTCGTTCCTCCCTTGGCCAGCAAGGAAGAAGTCAGCAAGAAAACGGCCGAATTGCAGCAGTTGGGAATTCAGGATTTCTTTGTGGTGCAGGCCGCCGGTCCCAACCAGTTGGCGATTTCACTGGGTGCCTACCGCACCGAGGAAGCCGCCAGCGCAGGGCTTGCCACCCTGCAGGCGAAAGGGGTCAAATCTGCCCGAATGGCTGAGCGCAAGGGCCGGCCACCGTTCAATACCCTTGAAATTCAGGGGCCTGAAGCGCGCGCAGAGGCGTTGCATCAGGCAATCGCCACGCGCTTGCCGAAGGCCAGCCCGCTGGCCTGCAGAATCAGAAAGGATGAGCCCACGCCATGAGCTTCATTGTCGGCTTGACCGGCGGCATCGGCAGCGGCAAAAGTACGGTCGCCGAACTCTTTGCCGAGCGGGGTGCTGCCCTGGTCGATACGGATGTCATTGCACATGCCCTGACTGCTCCGCAGGGGGCTGCGATGGCAGCCATTGCTGCCACGTTTGGCGACGGCGTGTTGCAAGCGGACGGCGCGCTGGACCGCACCGCCATGCGCAACCTGGTTTTCTCCGATCGTGCCGCGAAGGCAAGACTCGAAGCGATCCTGCATCCGCTGATCCGGGAGCAGAGCAGAGCACTCTGTGCGGCTGCCACACAGTCCAGGCATGCGCCCTACGTGCTGCTGGTCGTTCCCTTGCTGGTCGAAACGGGTGGTTATCGCGAGCGCGCAGATCGGGTGCTGGTCGTCGACTGTGATGAGACGGTGCAGATCGCTCGAGTCATGGCACGGAGCGGTCTGGCCTTCGAGGCCGTCAAGGCGATCATGGCGACTCAGAGCTCGCGACTTGAGCGGCGGACAGTGGCCGATGATCTGGTGCACAATGATGGCGAACTCGACGCCTTGGGACCACAAATCGAGGTCCTGCACCGGCATTATCTTGAGCTGGCACGGGCGAAAGCGCATGCTGGCCGTTGAGGTTTTAGTGCATATGCTTCAGAATTATCAAAATTCCTGTTCCCCACGCTGGCGGCTGTGTGATCACATACGAATATCCTTTCAATGAACGCATCCGCACACTGTTGCGTCTTGAGGATTTATTCCACAAGGCGAACGGTTTCCTGCAACGGGATGGCTCGCAGGAGCATCATGTCGTCCTTCTGACCCTGTTCGAGATCCTGGATGTGGCCGGGCGTGCCGATCTGAAAATGGATCTGATTCAGGAACTCGAACGCCAGCGCCAGAGCCTGCTGAGCTACCGCAACAATCCGGACATCTCTGAAGATGCGCTTTCCGGCGCCCTCTATGAGATCGAGCAGGCATCGGCAGCGCTGCTCGGAATGACCGGCAAGATCGGTCAGCATCTTCGCGACAACGACTGGCTGATGAGCATCAAGAGTCGTGCCAGCATTCCTGGCGGCGTCTGCGAATTCGATCTGCCTTCCTACCATTACTGGCGGCATCAGGAACCCGGCGTGCGACGCGACGCACTGGTCGCCTGGCTGCAGCCGATGCTGCCGCTACGTGACGCGCTGACCATCGTGCTGCGCCTGCTGCGCGCCAGTGGCCATCCCGAGCATCACGTCGCCATCGGCGGCGCCTTCCAGTTGATGCTCGGCGGAAGCAGCTCCCAGATGGTGCGCATTTCACTCAAGATGCACGACCCTTACATTCCGGAAATCAGCGCCAACAAGTACGCGCTGAACATTCGCTTCATTCGACCCGATAGCGACCATCGGCCGCGCCATTGCGATAACGATGTCGATTTCGACATGTTATTCTGCAATCTCTGATCTTTGCCTGACGGAGAGCCTGCAACACTTGGGGCACCGGGGTCCGGAACCCGCAGGCCGGCCAGTGACACGAGCAGCAAGGACCGCTGAAATCCGGTACTATCCAGGAAGTCTTCAGGGCGCTACATAGCCATGGCCATCCTTTCGCCTTACCGAAACAAACGCATCCTGATCATCGACGACGTGGCTGAAATGCGTAGCTCGATCCGCAGCCAGGTGAGCAGTCTGGGCGTCGAGCAGACCAGCGTTGCGGGGACCATCCGGGATGCCCTGGAAATGCTCAAGACCAGCAATCGATTCGACATCATTCTCTGCGACTACTACCTCGGCGGCGCGACCGACGGTCAGCAGTTTCTCGAATATGTTCGCTCAAGCGGGATCATCAGCCGGGCGACACTGTTCCTGATGATCACCGCCGAACAAAGTTACACGTCGGTGATTACCGCAGCCGAATGTCTACCGGATGACTACCTGCTGAAACCCTTCACCGCGGACGCCCTCAAATCGCGCATCGACCGCTTGCTGGACAAGAAGCGGCGACTGGCGCAGATCGACAAGCTGCAGGACCAAGGCCGCTGGCAGGAGATAATCGTGGCCTGCGATGAAATCATCGCTGCGAAGGACAAATTCCTGTTGGACGCCCTGCGCGTCAAGGGCAACGCCCTGATCATGACCCAACGTTTCGACGAGGCCATCGAATTCTACCAGCGCGCCCTGCAAATACGCTCGATGCCCTGGGCAAAACTGGGGCTGGCCAAGGCGTACCAGAGCAGTGGTCACCTGGAGCAGGCAAAGCACATGCTCAATGAGCTGCTTGCCGAGACGCCGCGCTTTCTGGCGGCCTACGATGCCTTGGGCTGCCTGCTCAGGGAATCCGGGGAGTCCGACAGCGCACTCCGGGTTCTCGACAAAGCCTGCGAAATGTCCCCCAATTCACTGACCCGCCATCGTGCGATTGCCGGGATTGCCGAAGAGACTGCAGATTTTGGTCGCGTCGAGAAAGCGCTGCGCACCGTCGTTCAGAAGACGCGCAACTCGCCATTGCGCGACCTCAACGACTACGCCAGTCTTGGCAATGCGCTGACCGAGCTCGGCGACACAGAACAGGCGATTTCCCTGATCAGCGAAGCCAAGAACAGCTTCCGGAATGCCGGCGATACCACCTTGCTGGCTGCGGTGGAAGCGGTTGCGCAGCACAAGGCGGGCAATCCGGCACTGGCGCAGCAGGCGTTGGAACGGGTCATGCAGGGAGGGACCCAGGGCCTGTCGGAAGCGGCGAAGCTGGCCGTTGCCAAGGCCTGCCTGGTGCACGGTCGGCACGACGAAGCCGAGCAGATACTCAAGGATGTCGTCCAGAACAACCCGGACCAGACCGTCCTGCATGCCAGCATCACCCAGATGATGAAAACCCACGGCAATGCCGAGCGTGCGGAAACGCTGATCAGCAACAGCAACGCCGAGATCATCCAGATCAATGACGAGGCCGTCCGAAAGGGACAGGCCGGTGATTTCAAAACCGCCGCGGCGATGCTCAGGGAAGCCGCCGAGCGTTTGCCCGGCAACCCGCAGATTATCGCCAACGCCGCCTATGCACTGTTCCTCGATGTCTACACCAATGGGGTTGACGCGGACAAGCTGCGCGATGCCCATCGCTACCATCAGATGCTGCTGGCCAAAAACCAGCGTCATCCCCGGCTGGCTCCAATTGCCGCCCTGGTCGCCAAGATCCAGCGCAAGTTCAAACTGCCGGCCATCTCATGACGACCGCAAAAGCGGTTTCAGTCTCCCCATTCACCCCTCAGGAGCACTCATGAAATTCTGGTCATGCCTTCTGGTCATGCTCGCCAGCGCGCTGCTGTCGACCGGCGCTCTGGCCGCTGAACCGCCGCTCAAATTCGGCGTCGGCCTGTTCCAGCCGAACCGGGACAAGAACGATGCCACCTATCGTCCGCTCGCCGATTACCTCGCGGCCAGGCTCAATCGACCGGTCGTACTGCGCACCGTCGATAGCTGGGAAGGTCTGGCCAAGTCGCTTGCCAACGGTGAAACCGACATCGCCCTGATGGGACCCTGGGGCTATGTGCTCGCCAACAACGAAGCGGGCGCACAGGTGGTAGCCAGCATCCTTTACGACGACAAGCCTGAATATCATGCGATCATCGTGACCCATCCCGATTCTGGAATCCGGACAGTGGCCGATCTCAAGGGCAGAACCTTCGCCTTCGGCGACAAGGGTTCCACTTCCGGCTACCTGATCCCGCTGCACTTCTTCATGACCCAGGGCATCCACCCCGACAGCCATTTCGCCAAGGTGCTGCATGCTCCGCACCAGGCGATTGAAACACAGGTGACACAAGGTGTCCTGGATGCCGGCGCCGACTACAACCGCAACCGCACGGCGATGATCGAACAGGGACTGATCCGGGCCGATCAGTCGAAGATCATCTGGCAATCGGCGCCGCTGCCGAACGACGCCGTGGCCGTCAGTCAGGCACTGTTCGCCGACCAGGCACTGGTTGCCCGTCTGCAGGCAGCGTTGCTCGACGTCGGCCAGGCCCTGAAAACGCAGCCCAGGCTGTTGCCACCCCATTACACTGGCTTTGTGATCCGCGACAACGGTTTCTACAAGCCGATCCGCGATGCCGGTCTGGCCACCGGCAAACTGCGGCCGAAGTGACGCACACCCGGCGTGCGCGCCTTGCCGAGCGCCTGGCGAAGCGCCGCAGCGGTCGCTCTGCTTTTTTCGCGCTGACCCTGATCTACTTCCTGCTGGTCGCTGCCTGTCTTGGCTCGCTGGCCAGAGAAGGGGAGTTATCGCTGGGGCGCAATCCGGTTCGAAACCTGTTGCAGACCGCAGTAGAATTCGCCCGCCCGAGTTTCGTCGATGTCTGGTGGGGCAACCCGGAATTCGCGTATCGCAGCGATGACGGCACGCTGCTGCGTGTCGAAAACCGCCGCGCAGTCGAACTGGAGTACCTTGCCGGGCTCGCCGGCGCCACCTGGACAACGATTCGCATTGCCACCCTGGGATCATTGCTCGGCGCCGTGCTGGCGTTGCCGTTGGCAGTATTGACGGCGCGCAACCTGACGGCGCCGCGACCGCTTGCCTGGCTGGCGAAAGCCATCCTCGACATCGCACGTTCGATCCACACTCTGGTTTTTGGTCTGGTGCTGGTCGGGATCGTCGGCCTCGGGCCGACTGCCGGCATCCTGGCCATCGCTCTGCACAGCATGGGCAGTTATGGAAAACTCTTCGCCGAGTCGATCGAGACTCTCGACATCGCCTCGATCGATGCGGTGCGCAGCGTCGGTGCCGGGCCGGTACAGGTGTTCTTCCATGCCATCTGGCCCGCCGTCCTTCCCCAGTTCGTCTCCAGCCACCTCTATATCTGGGAGTTCAATATCCGTGATTCGACGATTCTCGGCATCATCGGCGCCGGTGGCCTGGGCCTGCTGATTACCGAAGCCATCTCGCTCTTTCAGTGGGGACGGCTGGCGACGGTGCTGATCGTGGTGGTGTTCCTGGTCGCCTCTTTCGACGCCATCAGCCGGCGCATTCGCCTGGCTCTGCTGTGAGCGCCGCCGCGTCCTCTGCCGTCATCTCCCTGCAAGCCGTGGCTTGTGTCGCGGAGGGCCGCGCCTTGCTCGACATCGACCAATTCAGTGCCACCGAGGGCGAGCGCATCGCCATCGTCGGCCACAATGGAGCCGGCAAGTCGACCCTGCTGAGACTGCTGAGCGGCTTCATGCGACCCGCGCATGGCACGCTGGAGGTGCTTGGCCACGCGCTGGCCGGACCCATGCCGGCCACCGAGTTGCGTGCGCTGCGCCAGGAAGTGGGACAGGTATTGCAGGGCCTGCATCTGGTTGCCCGGCTATCGGCACTGGAGAACGTGCTGATCGGCGGTCTCGGCCGCGTGCGCGGCTGGCGCGGCTGGACGCGTTGCTATCCGGGACACGAGACCGAGCAGGCGGTACAGGCCTTGCAGGCAGTCGCTCTCCTGGATCGCGCGCATACCCGTGCAGACCGGCTGTCGGGCGGCGAGAAGCAGAAGGTGGCGATCGCCCGTCTTCTGATGCAGCGACCGCGCCTGATTCTTGCCGACGAGCCAACCGCCGCACTCGATCCCTCGGCCGCCGCCGAGGTGTGCCAGTTGTTGGTCAGGGCTGCCCGGCAGGCGACGCTGATCAGCGTCGTCCATAACCCCGCGCTGCTCCCCTTGCTGGCCGACCGGGTGATCGGCCTCAGGCAGGGGCGGATTGCCTTCGACCTGCCGCTTACCAACCTCGATCTCCAGGATCTGGCCAATCTCTATCGGCGGTAGTGGCTGTCCATGCTGGCTTCCGTTCAGTGACGCACGGATGCCTGCTTGTTTGCGTGCACGCGGCTATTGTTCGTCCTCGTGATGGGCAAGATTGCGCTGCATCAGCGCAAAGAACCGGTCGTAGAATGGCCCTGCGGGGATCGTTTCACTGGCCACCTTGACCAGCGAATCTTCACTCGGCGTCAACGGAATCGAGACCGAGCCGATTGCGCTGACGCCGACGGTTGCCGAGTTCGGGTTCTTCTTGAGCACGTAGCGGTCCTGAATGGCGTTCACATACACGGTCGAGAGCTTGCCGAGACGGCCTTCCGGAGCGCAGACGACATTGAACGCGATCTGTACATGCACCTCGCTTTCGGGCTGGAAATGCTTGCTGGCACTGATGAAATCAGGCTTCACCGTAGTCGGTAGATAGCCCTGGCTAAGCAGCGTCCGGCGCGCAGCCTCACAAGTCGCTTCGGCACTGGCGTCGAACAACCGCGAGAAGGTTTCGTTGGCCTCGAAACCTTCGTTCTGGTAGACCGCGACCTTGCCCTGCGTGCTGCCACACCCGGACAGCAGGCCGGTCAGAAGCAGCAACATTCCGACAATGATCCGGGTCAATGCGCCTCATCCCAGTTCATGCCGACACCGACGTCGACCACCAGCGGCACGCGCAGCGCCGCCCATTCGGTCATCAGGCGTGACAGTTCGGTGCGGACTCGGGGCAACTCGGCTTCCGGGACTTCGAGAACAAGTTCGTCATGCACCTGCAGCAGTAGCCGCGTCTGCAGGCGTTCGGTGTCGAGCCAGCGCTGCACGACGATCATTGCTGACTTGATCAGGTCGGCGGCCGATCCCTGCATCGGCGCGTTGATCGCGGCACGTTCGGCGCCCTGGCGGCGCGCGGGCAGGCTGGAATGGATTTCGGAAAGCCACAGGCGACGCCCGAAAACGGTTTCGACATAACCCTGGGCCTTGGCCGTCGCACGCGTTTTTTCCATATAGGCGGCGACGCCGGGATAGCGCGCAAAATAGCGCTCGATATATGCCTGCGCTGCGGCGCGTGTCAGGTCGAGCTGGCGGGCAAGGCCGAAAGCGCTCATGCCGTAGATCAGCCCGAAGTTGATGACCTTGGCGACGCGACGCTGGTCGGGGCCGACGTCACCCGGCGCAACGCCAAAAATCTCGGCAGCGGTGGCGCGATGGACGTCTTTGCCCTGGGAAAAGGCTTCGAGCAGGCGCGCGTCTTCCGAGAGGTGTGCCATGATTCGCAGCTCGACCTGTGAATAGTCGGCCGAGACGATGCGGCTGCCCGGCGGTGCGATGAACGCCGCGCGAATGCGCCGCCCTTCGGCGGTGCGCGCCGGGATGTTCTGCAGGTTAGGGTCGCTTGATGCCAGCCGGCCGGTCACTGCGACCGCTTGCGCATAGCTGGTGTGCACACGGCCGCTGTCGGCATTGACCATCTTGGGCAGCTTGTCGGTATAGGTGCCCTTGAGTTTTGCAAGCTGCCGCGATTCGAGCAGGATCTTCGGCAGAGGGTAGTCGAGGGCGAGTTCGGAGAGTACTTCCTCGTCGGTCGACGGCGTTCCCGAGGCGGTCTTTCTTTTCACGGGCAGGCCAAGCTTGTCGAACAGGATCTCGGCCAGTTGTTTGGGCGAGTTGAGGTTGAACGGCTGGCCGGCCGCTACGTGTGCCTTCGCTTCGAGTTCAAGCAGGCGTTTGCCGATTTCGTGGCTCTGCTGCTGGAGCAGTTCGACATCGATCAGGACGCCGGTTCGCTCCATGCGAAAGAGAATGTCGCGTACCGGTATTTCGATGCTTTGATAAACGTGCCGCAGACCGGCGTCGGCGGCGATCTGCGGATACAGCCGTTGGTGCAGACGCAGACAGAGGTCGGCGTCTTCGGCGGCGTACCCGGAAGCCTGGTCGATGGCCACCTGGTCGAAGCCGATCTGCTTCGCTCCCTTGCCGCAGAGCGCTTCGTAGGGGATCGTCGCGAGACCGAGGTGACGGGTCGCGAGCTGGCCGAGGTCGTGGCCGCGAACACCGTCCTTGCCGGATTCGAGGACGTACGATTGCAGCAGGGTGTCGTGTGCCACTCCGGCAAGATGAATGCCGTGGTTGGCCAGCACATGCTGGTCGTACTTGAGATGCTGGCCGATCTTCGCGTGTCGTGGCGATTCGAGCCAGGGCTTGAGACGCGCCAGCACTTCGTCGCAAGGCAATTGTGCCGGTGCTCCGGGGTAGTGGTGGGCAAGTGGCAGGTAGGCTGCTTCGCCGGGACCGACCGCCAGTGACAGGCCGACGAGGCGGGCAGCGAAGGGGTCGAGGCTGGTGGTTTCGGTATCGAGCGCGGTCAAGGGACAAGGCCCGATCTTCTCGATCCAGCGCTCGAAAGCCGGCCAGTCGAGGATCGTCTGGTAAGCCGCGCGGTGCGCAGCGTCGGCCAACAGGTCGGCCTGGGTGCTTGGCGCGGTGGCCGGCAGCGCGCCATCATCAGTCGTCGTGCGGCTGGGGCCATCGCCTTGTACCTCCGAGAGCCAGCTGCGCATCTCGTAGTGCGAGAAGATCTCGATCAGGCGTTGGCGATCGATGGGTCGCGGCTTGAGGTCGGTCGGCGCCAGCGCCAGGTCGAGGTCACAGCGTACCGTCACCAGGCGGCGTGCCAGCGGCAGGAAATCGAGCGCACGCCGCAGGTTCTGCCCGACGACACCCCCGATGTCAGGCGCGGCAGCGATGACCCCGTCGAGCGAACCATACTGCGCGAGCCATTTGATCGCCGTCTTGGCGCCGACCTTGTCGACACCGGGAACGTTATCGACCGTGTCACCGATCAGCGCCAGGTAGTCGACGATGCGTCCGGCCGGCACGCCGAATTTCCCGATCACGCCGGCTTCGTCGAGCAGTTCGTTGCTCATCGTATTGACCAGCCTGACCCGTGGGCCGACCAGTTGCGCGAGATCCTTGTCGCCGGTCGACACCACCACCTGCACGCCCTGCGCCGCCGCCTGCGTTGCCAGCGTACCGATCACATCGTCGGCTTCGACGCCGTCAAACATCAGCAGCGGCCAGCCGAGTGCCTCGATCGCCGCATGCAGGGGTCCGATCTGGCGCACCAGATCGTCGGGCATCGGTGGGCGGTTGGCCTTGTACTGCGGGTACCAGTCGTCGCGGAAGGTCTTGCCCTTGGCGTCGAAGACGCAGCCCTTGTAGTCGATTCCCGCCGCCTGGTAGTCGCTTTCGAGGCGGCGCAGCATGTTCAGCACGCCATGCAACGCACCGGTTGGCTCGCTCTGCGTCGTGCGCAGGTCAGGCATGGCATGAAAAGCGCGATAGAGGTAGGACGATCCGTCGACCAGCAGCAGGGTGGGCATGGGCGGGCCATAAAGGAATGGGAAGGGCGTGACTTGGTCGCTGGAGCGTGAGGCCACAGGCGTGGTCGCCTCCGCTCATCCGGCGAGTTCCCGGCATTATCGCAGAGTTCCTGCATGTGCAAGTCGCGTCAGCGATACGGGGTGTAGAGGCTACGGCGGCGCGGAGCCGTGCGCCGCGAAACCCCGCCTTCGTTCCACGGCCCGGCAGGTGAGGGGAGATTCGTGAGTCGCTGGGCGACTTTCACATTAAAAGAAATGGTAATTGAGCTGGAAGTTGACGCCCTTATCCTGAAGATTGTCGCCGTTGCTCCGGACAAAATCGGGATGGCTGAGGCGTTTGGCGAGGCTGAAATCCAGGTTGAGTCCTTCCCAGCGCATGCGGGTGAGCAGACCCACCGAACTCAGCGTATCGGCGGCTTCACTCTGGTTCTTGCCGCGGCCGTAGTCGTAGAACGGGATCAGCGACAGATTGAATCCCTTGCCTGGGTTCTGCATTAGCGGGTAATCGAATTCGACACTCACGATGGTTCCGGTGTCGCGGATCATCTGGTTCTCGCGATAGCCGCGTACCGTATGAACGCCGCCGATCGACATCCGGTCCAGCGGCAACAGCCGGTCCCGGGTCTGCTGAAGATTGCCGATCAGGATCAACTGGGCGCCATTTTCCAGGACTCGCCGCGCATATTGCGCCTGGCCGAGCCAGATATTGTAATGCTGGTCCGGTTGCGGCGTTCCTGCGGGTAGCCCGGCGATTTCCTGCGCATTGTTGCGGGCCGAAGTGAATGTCGAACGCAGCGCCAGCACCTGACTTTCGGATCGATAGGCGTACTCCTGCCAGAAACGCCAGGCTGACACCCGGGTGATCCCGTCGGGCTCTGCCGGGATGAACGAGAATCGCCGCCCCAACAGGGTGGTGGTGTTCTTCCTGTCGACGCGGTTGACCCCCAGGGTCAGCTTGTGCTGCAGCGTTTCGACAAAGACCTGGCTGAGACCAAAATCCCGGGTGTCGAGAACGCTCTTGATATCCAGATCCTGCAAGGGTTCTTCGATGACCGTCGAATCTTCATGGTCGTACTGAAACGAAAACCGGGTGCCGATCGGGTTCAGGGGCATCTGCCAACCGACACTGTAGCGGCCGTTCGCGCCGCCCTGCGTGGAGTCCTGCACGCTGCCATTGAGCACGTCGCCCTGACCGGTCAGGTTCCGCACCCAGCCGCTGAGGCCATAAGCGTTGGAACCGATCGAGGGTGGACGGTAGTTGTTGGTGAAAGCCGTGAGCTGATACGGGCGTGCGCGCAACACCTCGACGTCCAGAATCGCTTCGCCGAGGCGGGCATCGGGAATCAGGCGGGCGTTCAGGCGTTCGAACAGCGGATCGTCGAGCAGCAACTGGAAACGTTCGCGCAGGGTATCGACGTTCAATGCGACATCACTGCTCTTGGTAAGCCGCTGACGGAGATAGTTTTCGTTCAGGCGCTCCAAGCCATGCAGGCGGACTTCGCTCAAGCGGCCCTCGACGATGTCGAAGGTGACGGTGCCGCCGTCGATGGCCTCCTTGCCCAGCAGGGCGCCGGAATTAATGTAGCCCCGATCGGCGTAATAACGGCTCAGCCTCTGCCGCAGATCCTCCAGTCCCGCCGCATCGAGCGATCGACCGGCATACGCTGCGGCAACCGCATCGAGTTCGCTGGTCGGGATGACGCGATTGCCGCGAAAGAGGATTTTATGGATCAGCACTGACTCGCCGGCTGCTCCCGGTTGGGGAATCGTCGGCTCCGGTGAAACCGGCGGCAATTGAAAGCCCTCGCCGGGTTTGGCCGGAAGGTATTCCGGACGCGTCGGTTCCTGGACGTTGAGATGGTCGATCGCTTCGGCCGCGAAGGCGGCGGGCGGCAACCCGATCAATAGCCCGAACAGTGCGACCGGAAGGGTCTTGGCGCGCATGGGATCTCGCTTGGTCATGAACGGGCACACCCCCAGGAGGAAAAGGCCAGCCGCGGATCACCCGCCGAGAGCGGCATATCGCCAACGATCCGGGTTGCCGTGGATACCGGCCTGAGGCCGAGCAGGTTGCGGGCAGAGGAGGCGAAGCCGCCGCGGCCGGTTTGTACCAGCGAACTGCCGCCGGTGATCCGGCACGGGTGGTGCCCTAGTCCGCCACCGTCGAGCAGACGCGCATTCAATCCGGTCAGCGCGCCCGAGATATCCAGCAAGGGCGTGCTGATCTGAACCACCCCGCTCACCCCGGTCGGCGCGGCGGCCTGGATGACGTTGAAGCCAAAGACCCCCGGCTGGAAGGTGTAGGGCGTCTCCCCACCGATGAACAAGGTATCCGCGCTCGGCACCAGCGCCTGCACATCGATATGTACGTCGCCACCCGAAGCGTTCCGGGCGGTGGTGTTGGCCTGGATGAAGCCGGTCTCCATGATCAGCGTATGCGTCTGAAGATGGATGTCGCCGCCGTTGCCCGCCGCACCCTTGACGGAAGTGGTGATCTGCGAATTGTCCAGCAGGATCGTGCCATTGCCACCGGTGATGTGGATCGAGCCGCCGTTGCCCTGGTTGGCGCTGGTGATGATGCCGCTGTTGTCGAGCGCAAGAAGATGGCTGAAGTTGGCCTGTACATTGCTGGCCGCGACATTGCCGGTGGATGAGGCAGTGATCTCGGCGTTCTTGAGGAGGATCGTCGGTGCGTTCACGGTCAGCGTGGTGGGGATGAGATTGCCAGGATTCGCGACCGTCGCATCATTTCTGATCGACAGCACTCCGCCGTTGGCGAGCGTGATGCGGTCGTGGGCGGAGACGAGCACGCTGCCGGTCTGGCCTGAGGATCTCGATTCCGCGTTGCTGAGAATGCCTGTTTTGGCAGCAGAAATCTGGCCATGGCCATCTATGGTAAGGGTGGCCGCATTGACCTTCACCGATCCGGCATCGCCTGAAGATCTGGTGGACGAACTGATCCTGCCGTCATTGAGTACGGACAGGTTGCCGGTCGCTGCCACCTCCACGTTACCAGCGTTTCCGGTAACTCCCTGGTTGGCATTAGTAAAGTTAGCCTGACTGGAAATGCCCGTAAATATATTCCCCGAATCCCGGCCATCAATCGTCACGCTGCCCGCAGTGGTCTTCACCGAACCCGCAGCACCAGAAGAAAAAGTGTCTGAGCTGATCAGCCCGCCATGATTGATTTCAAGCTTGCCCACAGCCATTACTCGCACGTCACCCGCGTCCCCGGTAGTGGCTATACCATTGTTTCCGGCGCCGGCGTCGCTGCGAATTCCCGTTGTCGAGACTGTCGAGGTTGTCGGATCCTTGCCATCGATCGTAATGTTACCAATGCCGGCCCCGATGACCGCATTCTGCGCAGTCAGGCCCAACTGGCTGTCCAGTGTTGCACCGCTGCCAGCAACGACGACGACCAAGCCAGCCTTACCCACCGGCGATAAGGTCGTGGAACTGATGCTTCCCCCATTGTTGATGTCAATGTTGCCTGACGCCGCGACAACGATGGAGCCTATTCCGGTTATGGGTCCCGCTTCCGTTCCGCTGGCAGCTTCCTGTCGTGTACTGAAAATACCACTGCCCTTGCCATTGATCTTGATGTTGGCGGGTCCCGTTCCACGGAGCGAATTCGGGACGATTGTCAGAATCGGATTTGCGCCAGAGATGAAGTGGCTGCCGGCGCCTACCAGCACAATGCCAGCATCGCCGGAAGACCAGGTAGACGAACTGATCTGTCCTGCATTGGTCAAGGACAGATCCCCGCTCACCGTCACCTCCACCCTCCCAGCGCTTCCTGTCGCTCCTGGGTTAGCTTCACTGGAAATGCCCGTCAGCATATTTTCGCCCGTCAGCGAATTTCTGCCATCGATGCTCAGGCTGCCAGCATTGACCTGGACGGTCCCGGCATTGCCCGAGGAAAATGTCTCCGATCTAATCCATCCGCCATTGCTGATCGTAATGCTACCACCGGCGTCTACCGATACAAAGCCGGCATCGCCGGAGGACGAAGTGGAAGAACTGATTTGCCCGCCATTGCCAATCTCGATCTTCCCCACAGTCTTTAGATCGACGCCACCGGCATTGCCTGTAACGTAACCATTGTCTTTGGTGCCGTTGGCCTGGCTGAAAATGCCCGACCCAGAGGAACCATCAATCTTGATGCTATCGGCGTCTATCAACACAATCCCGGCATCGCCGGAGGATCTGGCATTACCGGGAGACCAGGTAGACGAACTGATCTGCCCTGCATTGGTCAAGGACAGAGCCTCGCTTACCGTCACCTCCACCTTGCCAGCGCTCCCTGTCGCTCCTGGATTAGCATCACTGGAAATGCCCGTCAGCGCATTTTTGCCAGTCAGCGGATTTTTGCCATCAATGCTCAGGCTGCCAGCGTTGACCTGCACTGCACCTGCATTGCCCGAGGAAAATGTCTCCGATCTAATCCGCCCGCCATTACTGATCGTGGTGCTACCACCGGCGGCTACTGACACAAGGCCGGCATCGCCTGAAGATCTGGTGGACGAACTGATCCTGCCGTCATTGAGTACGGACAGGTTGCCGGTCGCTGCCACCTCCACGTTACCAGCGTTTCCGGTAACTCCCTGGTTGGCATTAGTAAAGTTAGCCTGACTGGAAATGCCCGTAAATATATTCCCCGAATCCCGGCCATCAATCGTCACGCTGCCCGCAGTGGTCTTCACCGAACCCGCAGCACCAGAAGAAAAAGTGTCTGAGCTGATCAGCCCGCCATGATTGATTTCAAGCTTGCCCACAGCCATTACTCGCACGTCACCCGCGTCCCCGGTAGTGGCTATACCATTGTTTCCGGCGCCGGCGTCGCTGCGAATTCCCGTTGTCGAGACTGTCGAGGTTGTCGGATCCTTGCCATCGATCGTAATGTTACCAATGCCGGCCCCGATGACCGCATTCTGCGCAGTCAGGCCCAACTGGCTGTCCAGTGTTGCACCGCTGCCAGCAACGACGACGACCAAGCCAGCCTTACCCACCGGCGATAAGGTCGTGGAACTGATGCTTCCCCCATTGTTGATGTCAATGTTGCCTGACGCCGCGACAACGATGGAGCCTATTCCGGTTATGGGTCCCGCTTCCGTTCCGCTGGCAGCTTCCTGTCGTGTACTGAAAATACCACTGCCCTTGCCATTGATCTTGATGTTGGCGGGTCCCGTTCCACGGAGCGAATTCGGGACGATTGTCAGAATCGGATTTGCGCCAGAGATGAAGTGGCTGCCGGCGCCTACCAGCACAATGCCAGCATCGCCGGAAGACCAGGTAGACGAACTGATCTGTCCTGCATTGGTCAAGGACAGATCCCCGCTCACCGTCACCTCCACCCTCCCAGCGCTTCCTGTCGCTCCTGGGTTAGCTTCACTGGAAATGCCCGTCAGCATATTTTCGCCCGTCAGCGAATTTCTGCCATCGATGCTCAGGCTGCCAGCATTGACCTGGACGGTCCCGGCATTGCCCGAGGAAAATGTCTCCGATCTAATCCATCCGCCATTGCTGATCGTAATGCTACCACCGGCGTCTACCGATACAAAGCCGGCATCGCCGGAGGACGAAGTGGAAGAACTGATTTGCCCGCCATTGCCAATCTCGATCTTCCCCACAGTCTTTAGATCGACGCCACCGGCATTGCCTGTAACGTAACCATTGTCTTTGGTGCCGTTGGCCTGGCTGAAAATGCCCGACCCAGAGGAACCATCAATCTTGATGCTATCGGCGTCTATCAACACAATCCCGGCATCGCCGGAGGATCTGGCATTACCGGGAGACCAGGTAGACGAACTGATCTGCCCTGCATTGGTCAAGGACAGAGCCTCGCTTACCGTCACCTCCACCTTGCCAGCGCTCCCTGTCGCTCCTGGATTAGCATCACTGGAAATGCCCGTCAGCGCATTTTTGCCAGTCAGCGGATTTTTGCCATCAATGCTCAGGCTGCCAGCGTTGACCTGCACTGCACCTGCATTGCCCGAGGACGATGTCTCCGATCCAATCCGCCCGCCATTACTGATCATGGTGCTACCACCGGCGGCTACCGACACAAGGCCGGCATCGCCTGACGAATAGGTGGACGCATCGATTTTTCCGCCATTATCGATCTTGATGTTTCCTGATACGGCGACATTGATCCTTCCAGAATTTCCCGTCTCCTCTCTGGAAGTCCCAACAGAATTGCTGGCAAGGCTCGATCCCTTACCGTCAATGGTGAAGTTGCCGGAATGGATATCGACCTTCCCGGCATTGGCCAATGAATTAGTTAAGGTATGTATCAAGCCCCCGTTGAGGATATCCAGATCGCCATAGGCCGCGGCCACCGGCAGATCCCCGGACAGAGGAACTTCCTGGACTTGCTTTCCCATGGCTACCACCCGGATATCGCCTCCATCCAGGGTAGTGATCTGTCCGGCTTGATCAACCTTGACGTCACCGGCCACAACGCTGATCGGATGTAGCGATTTCGAAAGGATTGAGGCACCGCCATTGACGGCCACCGTTGCCCGCGTTGTTCCCAGGAAACCAAAGGCTTCCGGCGCGGCGCTGGAGAAGGTGCTGGCGGTCATGGTATCGGCATGAAAATGGCCGTCGGGAAATTTCAGGTAATTGGCGGTGCTGATGTGCAAGGCCGCCGGCACGTCGACGACCGCCCCGGCGCCGAAGGTCACACCCGCCGGGTTGATGAAAAAGAAATTGGGAGCGCTGCCGGTGCTTCCCGGATCAAGCTTCAGCAGGCCGTGAATCGTCGACAACTGCCCGCCGGTGACGCGCGAAATGACATTGCTGACGGGGCCATTGATCGTGAACACTGCGCCGTCGCCGCTGCCCACACTGAACTTCGAAAAGCTATGGAAGACGTTGCCACCCGCGCGCTGACCGTAGGTTTCGGGAATGGCGATTTTCTGGTACCTCACCAAACCACTGCTCACCGTCCCCGATGGGGTCAACGCCGTCAGCGGGCCAGCCCCGATGCTGCCATCGCGGACGATGTTCGATGCCGCCTGCGCCGGCAATGCACAAAACGCCGCCATGAACAGGGCCGTGACGGACAACCCATGAGGTTTGCAGAAGATGCACATGGTTTTTCTCACAGCCAGTTCCCGATGATGACGAATGGCGCCCAGTAGAAGGGATGATTCGACTCGGGGTGGTGGATCAATTCGAGTTGTGCCCGGCGCAGGGCTTCGGTCTTGGACAAACGGGCATTGGCGATGCCGCCGTAGAAACTCTTCATGAGCACCTTGGCGGCATCATCGGCGACCGGCCACAGGGTGCCGAGGACGCTGCGGGCGCGGGCCTTGATGGCGGCGCCGGAGATGCCGAGCGGCGCGCGGTCATTGCCTTCGGCGGTCTCGCAGGCGGACAGGCTCAACAGCTCGATCGGCGTGCTCTGGAGCTTTTCAGCCTTGAGCAGGCCCTGCAGCCCGTTCATCGTGATCAGGTCATCATAGGCGAGGATGAAGCTGGTCTCGGCACTGCCGCCGAAGACGCCATGCGAGGCGATGTGCACGATGCGGTAATCGCCGGATTCGGCCTGTTGGTGAAGCTGGCCGACGGTGAATTGCGCATCCAGCAGGGTGTTTCCGTGCAGGATGCCGCGCAGCGCCTCGATTTCTTCCTTGACCCCCGGTAAGCTCAAACTGGCCCGCAGATCCTCGATCTGACGGGGGGACAATGGTTGGCCTGACGATCTCGCACGCTGGAGGAGGCGCATCGAACGTAACTCGCTCGTCCGCGCAAGCCCCTTCACCGCCCTCCCGGTCGAGTTCGGCTGCAGAATCTGCTCGGCCAGGATCAGCCCCAACTTGTCGACCACCGGCCCGGGTTCGGAGAGGCCGACCACCAGGGACGCCGCTTGCTGTCCGGCCGGCAATGCAGTATGGGTCATGGTCATGCCGGTAACCATCGAAACCGCATATTGCTCGATAACGAACTGTTGGCCGTCGTGCAGCGCGGCCATCGGCACCAGACGCAGGGCACCCTCTGGGACGACTACCAGCGAGTCGACGTGTTGGGCCGCGATGACATCGGCAAAGGGCTTAAGGAGCCAGTCGTTCAGTTGCCGTGCCGGCACGAGGTAGCCCGTCAGGCCGTTGCGCAGGGTGTCGGCCAGGGTTTTTGCCGTGGCACGCAGGGTCGCGCCGGCGATCGCCGTAGTCCGTCGCTGGATGCCGCTCGAGGTTTGCAGCAGCAATTCGATGCGATCGGGCAGGATGACCGGGTAGAGCACTGCCGTTCCCGGTGGCACCCGCGCCGAATCGCTGCCCTGCACCGCCTCGACCGAGCAGCGGTCGCCCAGGAAATCCTGCAGTTCGACCTGTCGGATCGATTCCACTGCATTCAGCACCTTCGGCAACTGCGCTGCCTGAACCTCTGCCGGCTGCTTGTCGAGCTGCCGCAGCAGCAGATCCGTATAGCCCAGATAGATCGGTTCGAGCGTCGCCTGAAAGGACGATCGGCCATCTTCGTATTCTATGGGGATATCCTGGCGCACCGACTCGAGGTGGCTGACGGCGCGCTGGTACGCGGCCAGCGCCGGTGCTTCCCGGCCATCGGCCAGGAGCAGCCGCGCCTGCCGCCATTCCAGATCGATCAGCAGGCGGGCGGCCGCTCCCGGCGCCAGGGAATGCGCCTGTTCGATGGCCTGTTGCGTCAGGATCAGGGCATCCTGGTTCCGGTGATGATCTTCGTAGAGCTGCGCCAGGGCATCCAGCGTGTCAACCGCGAGAGAGCGATCGCCCTGCTGCCTGGCGAGCTCCCGTGCCCGATCAAGATGCCGATAGGCCAGTGACAGGCCCGGCTTTCCCAGCAGGCGCGCCTGCTCACCCAGATTGAGGTGGAAGCGGGCGAGCGGGCCAGGAGGGCCGTCGGCCTGGTCGATCTGCGGTGACAGCACCGATAGTTGCGCAAGTTTTTCCGATCCGGGCGCCATCCGGACCCGGTTGAGACGGACGCTGAACTGGATCTCGATCGCTTCCGGCGCGAGGTCGAGCGCCTCCTGATAGTAGCTCCTGGCTTTTTCGCTGCGCTTGCGAATCAGCGCCAGGTTGCCCAGATAGAGAGCCAAGCGGGCGCGTTCGACACCCATCGATGAGGCGTAGGCATCGCGCAGCAGACCTTCGGCCTCTTCGTGGCGATGGGCCTGCAGCAAGGAGATGCCCAACTCCCCGCTGGCCCGGACTTGCACACCGGGGGAGACGGCCCGCTTGCGGGCGGAAGACAGCAAGTCGATCGATTTCTGAAGATCCCCTTGTTCACGCAGTGCGATGCCCTGGGCAATCAGGTCATCCCCGCCATCGACGGCCTGGTCGGCCAGGGCAAGAATCTGCACCATCAATAGCCAGCACAGCGCGACCCCTTGCCATAAGGGCTTCAACCATTTCTGCATAATCCCCTCCACCCCTGATAAATATATTCTATGAGCCTCTTGCAAAACTCGCTATTCAGCCGAATTTTTCCGTGCAAGCGGGGTTGTCAATGGGGTGGCAGGCGGCCATTTCTGGCATGATTGGAGCGACGAAACCCTGATCACGCCTGCCATGACGAAC
>NZ_JAZKUD010000035.1:0-43961 GCF_036625275.1 Accumulibacter sp. | reverse complement strand
ATTATTGAATCCCTGCGTGGCGACCTGGCTGCGCTCCACGAAGCGGGAGCGATCAGCAAGGTGACGATGCGCGAGTTCGACGCGATCTGCCCGCCGCCAGTGCGGGAGTTCAGCGCTGCCGACATCAAACACCTGCGCGAAGCCTTGAAGTTCAGCCAACCGGTCTTCGCTCTTCATTTGCACACATCGGCCTCGACCGTGCGCAAGTGGGAGCAAGGCGAAACCCACCCCACGGGACCGGCACTCAAACTGCTCAACGTCATCGCCGACAAGGGCCTGCAGGCCATCATCTGATGCCTGATGAGGGAGACAGGCATTGGCGACGCGAATTACCCCGTTCAGCTCACAGCACCTTGAAGCAACGTGCCGCGTGCTCGCCGATACCGAGCGCGGCTTGAGCGGCACACAGATCGAGCGACTGCTGCAAGAAATCGAGATTGCCGACACGTCGCCCGGCATGACCAAGTGGAAGCGATTGTTCAATGCGCTGGCCGGCGCACAGAACCAGCACCAAGTCGGCAACCATCTCATCATGTTCATCAATCGCGCAATGAACCCGGTGAACTACGCCCGTGACCCGGCGACGTTCGCTTGGCGGCGCGACGAACTCAACGTTGTCCTTGCCTTCTCCGGCTTCTACGTGCTCGAAGCGAAAACTACTTCCATGCCGTTTTCGAGGCAACGAAAGGCGTTGCGGAGCGGATTCGCTTGCTGTCGGGCCTGAACGGCGACGGCGCGGAGCTGGTGAACAAGGCATTCACGGGCCAGCAGCCCGTTCTGGCCCTGGGGCCGCTCACCACCGAGTCGGAAAAGAGCGAGCAGAAAGGCTTTGCCAACCTGCTGATCGGCCTGTTCGGCGCCGTGCGCAATCCGCTGGCCCACGCGCCCAAGACGAATTGGCCCATGTCCGAACAGGACGCACTGGACATCCTGACGCTGGTATCGCTGATTCATCGCAAGCTGGATGGCACCATGAAAATAGCTGCCGTATCGCCATAAGGGAAAGATAAGAATGGACGAGGCGATCGTAGTCTTCTCTCGAAAAGGGATCTTCCAGACCACGATCACTGCGCGCGACGTTCGCAGCCGGGAACATGCGCGCAAGCTGTGGCCCCTGGTGTCTCCCGGCGCATCGCGGCAGATGGTGACATGGGTCAGCCCCTTCTTCGAGAGCGAGAAGTTGCGTCGGCGATCCCACTTCCGCGTGCTTCCTGCCCAGCACACCTTTAATGTGAAAGTCGCGTCAGCGACTCACGAATCTCCCCTCCCCACTCGCGGGGGAGGGGCCGGGGGAGAGGGAAACGGTCATGACTTTCATGATCGGGGGTGCCTGGAAAAGTCATGACCGTTAATCCCAAAGCGCACTTCGACGACGAAGAAGCCAGCCGGTGGCGTGCCGTACAGGAAAGTCCCGAACACCGGCAGGCAAAAGAACTGGTCGCGGCCGAACTCTCCCGGCGATTGAACGCTGGCCATGCGATGCCGTGGGCGTTCAAGGATATGGATGCGTCGGACTATCCGCTGGAAGGCAACTTGTTGCTCGGTGCCGACCAAGTGGCAACCGAGCATCCCCTGGAGACGCCATTCGGCAGCAGATTTCGGCTCGACGTTGCGGTGCTCGGGCCACCGGTCCAGATCGAGCCGATGGTGTTGGGCGGCGTTGAAATCGAACTCGGCCACGCCTTCGATGGACGCAAGGCACTGATCGGAAGGTCGCTCGGGTTCCCGCTCATCTCCATCGACATTACCGAGATGACGCTGGCCGAACTCACGCTGGAATGGGCACAGCAGGTGTTGACCGCGACCACGCGGAGCCACGAGCAAGGGCGCAGGCAGACCTACATCTATCTCCACAACCTGCTGTATCCCCTCTATGCGCAATTGCCAACGTGTCTTGACGACGAGCAGCGCCATCAGTTTCTTGTGTTTGCCGATGATGAGACTCTGAACAAGCTGGTGCGCTGGATGAACATGCTCGCCGAGAAGCTGGAGTACCCGAAGGGTACGGTCGCCGTTGCCTTGGTCAATGGCAAGAACGAACAATCGCGCAAGATGCTGGAACGCGCGGGACAGGTCGTTGGCCCCGACTGGAGTGACTTCAATAGCCAACGATGCTTACGGCTGACCTTGCCGCGCCCTAAAGGCCCGGCCGATCTCCAAGCCCATCGCTTCCACATGACGATGGCGCGCATTCTGCTGTCGCGCACAAATGCGCTCGTTGGATACAAGTATTGCAACGGCGTGGACAACAACCACCCCGAAGAAGACGTGTGGGTTGAACGTCGCTGGATCGCCGACCTGAAAACCCATACCCAGCACCGCGTACTGCCAAAACGGCTGGCCGAACCGATCAACAGGCTGATCGCGGTGGTTTCGGACCTGCACCGCAATCGTTCGGAAACTGGCCAAAAGGCGTGACCGTGACCATCCCCGTGTCGGAATCACCTTGCGGGCAAACGCTACAGCGGAGCCAGGCGTCTGTTTGCTGGTTGGACAGATCTCAGTCCGTCGTCGTTTTGGAGGCTCTTTTCCGCGGAGCCGAAGAAGGCAAAAAAGCCTCTGAGGCTTGACAACGGACATTTTTTATGGGCGGGCAAGCATGTACTGTCGCCCAGACCATTCCTGCCTCAAGTTCCCGCCTCAAGTTTCGCGATGATTTTCCGTGAACCAGAGAATGATCAGAGCGAACGACGGGAGGTTCCTTCATGCATCCAAACATCAGGTTTCTTGCCACCGGTCTCATACTCTGCATGCCGGCAATTTCGTCGGCAGCCTGGCAGGCGATTTCCGCCGAGCCAGGTAAACGCGTCGAGATCGACCGCGGCAGTATCCGCAAGGATGAAACCGGAAAGACCGTAGCCTTGGGGCGAATCGTTCTCGAAAAACCGATCATCGATCCCAAAACCTCTTCGTCGTACCGGATTGTACAAGCCCTCAGCCGCTACGACTGTAGCTCGCGCAGCTACAGTACGCTGAAACGCAGCTATTTCAAGGACGAAGGCGAACTGCTCCGGGAGGAGGACGTCAAGGGACAACTCGAGATGCCGGTTCGTTCGGGCATGCTCGACGACAAGCTACTGCGGGAAGTCTGTCGACCGAAACCGGGGCCTGAAACCGCCCTGGCCGCCAGCCGAACCGCCGACAGGGTCAACGAGGCAAGTGGCGAACTGCGCAAAGCCAACGAAGCGCTGGTTCAAAAGGAAGTCCAACGCGCCAATCTGCAAACCCTGGTGGCCGAAAGGATGGTACCCGAGGTCAAACCGCCAACGGGAGCCAAACCGCTTGCGCGCGTTGCGGTCGCTGCCCCGGCGATGCTTGCTGTTGCTGCCCCAGAGCCTCACCGCGCAGCAAAATCGCGACCAGCGACCAGCGATCAACACCCCCTCCCCTCCTACGCACATGCGCATGTTCACTGGGCTTACGAGGGTGAGGGCGGGCCCGAGAACTGGGGCAAGCTGAAGCCGGAATTTGCCACCTGCGATACCGGCAAGCGGCAATCTCCAATCGATATTCGCGACGGCTTCCGCGTCGACCTCGAAGCCATTGAATTCAACTATCGACAGTCACCGTTCCGCGTCATCGACAATGGCCACACCATCCAGGTCGAGGTGAGCGGCAACAGCATCCGCCTGCATGGCAAGACCTACGACCTGATTCAGTTTCACTTTCACCGACCCTCCGAGGAGCGTGTCAACGGCAAATCCTTCGACATGGTCGCACATCTGGTGCACAAGTCGGAGGAAGGCAGACTTGCCGTCCTCGCTGTACTCCTCGAGAGGGGCATGGAAAATCCGCTGATCCAGACAGTATGGAACAATCTACCGCTGGAGAAGAACGAATACGTGAATTCCACAGGGCCGGACATCGATGTCGCGCAGTTACTGCCCCAGGACCGTAGCTACTATACCTATATGGGCTCGCTGACGACGCCTCCGTGCTCCGAAGGGGTGCTCTGGCTGGTGCTCAAGCAGGCGCAACAGATCTCGCCTGAGCAGTTCGCGATTTTCACCCGGCTGTACCGGCACAATGCCCGGCCGGTGCAGCCGAGCTTTGGCCGGATGATCAAGGAGTCACGCTGAAGCCGACATCTTGCTGCCGCGATAGCCTTTCTGGCTGCCCACACGCTTTACAAGGCTGCGCACTGCGCATGTTGAATTCAGGGGGCCAACTCGGGAGAAGCAGCGCGGGCAGCGCGGATCGAAGCCAGGGCGGCACCGTACTCGAAGGCGTCGAACTGCCGTTCCAGGTCGTCCACCTGCTCGCCGAGGGCCATTCGCAATAGGGAAGCCGACTCGCGAAAGACCAGATTCGACTCGATATCGTCCGCCTGCAGCAGATCTTCCAGCCGGTCCAGGGCCGCGCGCACCTTGGGCCAATCCACGGTAACCGGAGCAGGCACCCTCTCGACCGGCAACGCTGCCAAAAGAGCGGTTGCAAATGCGTCCAGCGCGGTGTCGACGATCACCGCCAGACGATCGACGTCCGCCGTCGCGCACCGGTCGCGAATTGCCTCCTCCAGCCTGGCTGCCAGCAGTTGTAACCGGATCGCACCGAGTGTGCCCGCCACACCTTTCAGAGAATGGGCCAACCGTTCGGCCTCGGCATGGTCTTCGGCAGCGTAACGGTCGCGCAGCACCGCCATGTCGCCGCGATGGGTCTCGGCGAAGCGGCGCAACAGACGCGCATAGCTGGCAACCCGTCCATGCACGCTCTTCAGGCCCAGAACCGGATCGAGGCCGGGAACCGACCGGAGCCGCGCGCATAATAAGTCGACATCCGTGGCTTTTGCTTGCCGCGTCGGCGACGTGACGGACGGCGGCGCGCGGCAAGGCAACCACTTCGCGAGCGCCGCGAGCAGCGCCTGCGGGTCCAGCGGCTTACCGACGTGATCGTTCATGCCCGCTTCCAGGCAGCGCTGGCGATCCTCGGCGAAAGCGTTGGCAGTCGCAGCCAGGATCGGAGTGGCCTCCCGACCCGGCAGGCTGCGAATCCTCCGGGTCGCTTCCAGCCCGTCGATGACCGGCATCTGCACGTCCATCAGGATCAGGTCGTAGGCCGTTCGCCGCGCCATCTCGACCGCATCGGCGCCGTTCCGTGCCAGGTCGATTCGAATGCCTGTGCTCTGTAACAGTTCCCGAACCACTTCCTCGTTAATGGGATCATCTTCTGCCAACAGCAACCGAAGATCGCGATAATCGCCCGTCGGTGCCTCGTCGATCGGCACAACCAGGGTTGAATCACGTGCGTTGTGGTCGGTGCCATACACCACGCGCAACAGCGCGTCGTGCACGCTACTGGGCGTGACCGGCTTTACCAGAACAGCCTGGAGGCCCGCACGTTCCAGCTCTCCTTCCGGCAACTGCTGTGCATAAGCCGTCACCAGCAGATGCGCCGGCGGTTGCCGCAGCGGCAGTGCTCGCAAGCGCGCGGCAGTTTCCACACCGTCCCGTTCCGGCATGCGCCAGTCGAGCAGGATCACGTCGAATGGGTCGGCCACCCGATCGGCACTATCGATGACCGCCAGCGCTTCCATTCCCGACGTAACCGTCTCCACCCGCAACCCAAGATCGCGCAGGATCGCGCCAAGAATCTCTCGCGATTCGGCCAGATCGTCCGCCACCAGCGCTCGCCGTCCCTTCAGGGTACCGTTCGCACGTCGCCGGACGAAGCCTTCCCTGCTCTTGCCGAGACGCACCGCGAACCAGAAGTGACTGCCCTCACCGGGGTGACTTTCGGCCTGTATCGTGCCACCCATCATGTGCACCAGCCGCTGGCTGATCGCCAGTCCCAGACCCGTACCGCCGTAGCGGCGGGTCGTCGAGCCATCAGCCTGCTCGAAAGCCCCGAACAGGCGGCTCAGACTCTCGGGCGCGATACCGACACCGGTATCGCGCACCTCGCAGCGAACGAGAACGTCCGCGTCAGTCTCCTCGACTTTCCGGACACGGAGGAGAACGGAGCCATGATCGGTGAATTTGACGGCATTGCTGGTGAAATTGAGCAGAACCTGACCCAGGCGCATGGCGTCGCCGTACAGCCTGGTGGGCAAGGTGGTATCGATATCGAAAACCAGCTCGATCCCTTTCGCCACAGCCTGCTCGGAAAACAGGACGCGTATTTTGTCGAGCACGGTTTCGAGTTCGAAATCGGTCTGCTCAAGGTCGAGCTTGCCGGCCTCGATCTTCGAAAGGTCGAGGATGTCGTTGATGATCGACAGGAGGTGGTGAGCGGCATCGGCGATCTTGCCCAGTTGCGCCTGCTGGCGGGGATCGCTGGCGGTTCGCCGCAGTAGATGGGTCAAGCCGATGATGGCGTTCATCGGTGTGCGGATTTCGTGGCTCATGTTGGCCAGAAAAGCGCTTTTGGCTCGGCTGGCGGCCTCGGCAGCGTCACGCGCGGAGGCCAGTTCGACGGTGCGCGTAGCCACCAGATCTTCCAGATGAAGCCGGTAATGATCCAGCTCGCTTTCGGCCCGCTTGCGCTCGGTGATGTCCTCGAAGCAGGTGTAGACCTCGACCAGCCGGCCATCCTTGAACAGTGGCATGGCGGTGACGTCGAGCCAGACGTACTGTCCAAGTCCGGGATTGAACACGCCCATCACCACATCGCGCACCGGTTGGCCGGTTCTCAGGGCGACCATGCTCGGATGCTGATCGCCGGGAAACACGGAACCGTCCTCGTGCAGCGCACGCCAGCACGAACCGAACGAACCCCGATTCTGCAACTGCTGCAAGCCAAGGCCCAGGATGCGTTCGGCAGCCGGATTGGCGGCCGTCACGCAGCCCTCGAGGTTCTGATAAACGATGCCTTGTGGGACGGTCTCGAACAGCATCCGATAGCTCTGCTCGCTTCTCCTGAGCGCTGCCTCGGCCGCGTATTTGTAGAGCGCCATTTCGATGACGACTTTGAGTTCCCGGTCGTCGAAAGGCTTCAGGATATATCCGAGGGGCTCGGCCTGCCTGGCGAGCTGGAGCGTGGCGTCTTCCGAATAGGCGGTGAGGAACACCACCGGAATCCCGAAGCGCCGGCGGATTTCCTGCGCCGCAGCGATGCCATCCATGGCGCCAGCCAGATGGATGTCCATCAGCACCAGGTCGGGCCGCAACCATTCGCTCAGTTCGATCGCCCGTTCACCACTCGGACAACCGTCGGTTGCCCGGTAACCAAAGCGGATCAGACGTGCCTTGATATCCGCCGCCACGATGAATTCGTCTTCGACGACGAGGATGGCTTTCCCTGTCATGCGCTGTTCCTGCTCGGAGGTGATGAATCAATCAATCTACCGCGCGGCCGATCTGCAGCGTCGCCCGCTCGCTCCTCGCCCATCCATCTGATAGGTCTCGTCATTCGCTCACTTGCGACGATTGGTTCACAAGCTCTCGGCTCGCTTTGCTCGGGAACGCGACCTGGAACTCCGTGCCGCCTTCATATCCGATGTCGACCACACCCTGCAACTGTGCTGCCAGCATGAACACCAACTGGAGCCCCAAAGTGTCGCTGCTGCGCGGGTCCCGTCCAGGCGGCAGTCCCACTCCGTCGTCTGCCACGACGAGCGTCAGCAATCCCTCAGACCGCATCCCTGCCTGCACGCTGATATGTCCGCTTCGCCCCGCCGGGAAAGCGTGTTTCAAGGCATTGGAAACCAGTTCATTGATGATCAGTCCGCAGGGCACCGCCTGATCCAGCGGCAGGGAAATGTCATCGATCCGGTGCTCCAGCCGAACGTGTGGAGCCACCGACCCTGCCGTTTGCCACAACTGGAGGCACAGGCTGTCCACATACTGCGGCATGCTGATCCGTGCGAGACTGCCGGATCGGTACAGTGTCTCGTGCAGCAGCGCCATCGACCGGATTCGGCTCTGCGTGTCGCGCAAGGTGTCTTGCGCTTCCAAAGCCTGCGTCCGATTCAGTTGCAGGTTGAGCAGGCTGGTGATGATTTGCAGGTTGTTCTTGACCCGGTGATGGACTTCCTTCAACAGAACCGTTTTCTCTTCCAGCGACGCCCGCAGGGCTTCCTCGGCCAGCTTGCGGTCGCTGATGTCGGTGCAGATCGCGCCCAGGGCATCGATCCGACCGCTGGCATCCCGCAGGGGGAATTTCACCGAAACGTAGGTATGCCGACCATCCTTGAGCAGCGCAGACTCCTCGAATTCCAGAGACTGACCTGATTCGAGCACTTGCCGATCGTTGGTCGTAAAGGCCTCCGCATCATTCTTCGGAAAAAGCTCGGCCACCGTGCAACCGAGCAGTCGTTCTCGCGGCAAACCGACCACCGCTTCCGTATGGCGATTGACAACCATGAATCGTCCCTGGAGATCCTTGATCCAGACCAGGCTCTCGGCGTTGTCGAAAAATGCCTTCAGACGCCCCTCGCTGGCCGTGAGTTTCCGGTTCGTTTGCGCCGTCTCGCGCAAAGCTGCGGCGACGAGGAGCTGACCCCACGCAAGCACTCCGACCAGGGCGGCCAGCAACACGCTGCCGACGCTGCCGGCACCGGCGATCAGTTTTGATTCTTCGGTGTGGAGCCGCGCGTCGAAGACGGCCTTGGAAGTCAGGAGTACCGACCAGCGATGGCCACCGTACTCGATCAACCGAAGCGTGCGAAACGCGGCGCCATCGGACAGACGGTGTTCCTGATCGGCATCGAACATCAGTGCGTCGGGCACCAGCAGGGTGCCATCGTAAATCTCCACGTCGAGCGCCGCGAGCATATCCTCGAATCCGACAGCCCCGAGTACGCTGCCCATCAGGTCGTGCATGCGCAAGGGCGAATACGTCCAGCCCAGTAGATTGGCCCGGCGTTGATCCAGGGTATCGTGTGGAACGCCGTGACGATAAACCGGTACGTAAATGAGGAAACCGGGCTGGACGCCGGTCGACGTCTCCTGCACCAGCGTGACCCTGGCCGACAGGGCCGCCCGGTTTTCATCGCGCGCCCGCGCCATCGCCGCCTGGCGCACCGGTTCAGAGAACATGTCGTAGCCGAAGGCGCGCAGGTTGCGGCCGGAGAAAGGTTCCAGATAAATGATGGAACTATAGATTTCGCGCTCGCCGTCGGGGCGGATGGCGTAATCGGCAAAGCCTTCCCGGCGGATGGCGGCCGTATGCGCGGCCCTCTGGTCGGGCGGAACGACCAGCGAGAATCCCACGCCCAGAATGCCGGGGTAGTTTTCGTCGAGACGCAATGCCGTGACGTAAGCGCGAAAATCCTGGCGCGTTACCTCATCCGAGGCGTCGAACAGACCGGCGACTCCGCGCAGCACCTGGACGTTGCCATTGAGGCGGTATTCGATCGCATAAACCACCTTGTCTGCCCAGAATTCGAATTCCGCTCCAAGTGTCCGATCCGCGTCCTGGTAGGCGCTCCGCCACAGCCCATGGGTCACCGCCAGACCAAAGACCAGTACCAGCCACGGCAGCACCAACAGAAACTGCCGTCCCTGGGCGAGGGTAGCGATTCTCTTGCGCCAGCCCGAATCGGGCGCGCGCAGCGCGTCCAGCGACGGCCGCAATCTATCGCCCATGTGCGTGAACGTTCTTCATCCCGACGAGCATGCGATACCTGTCCTGCGACTCGTGTCCTGACCTGATGAATTATGAGCCATTGCCCGAAAAAATTCCTTTAATTTGATCAGGTCTTTTCCGCGCGCGCCTCTCGCAGGACCGCGAGCGCCCGTTCAAAATCGAAACGATCGATGTTTCGCGCCAGCTTCTTCACCGTCTCATCCCCCAGGGCGGCGCGCAGCAGGGGAGCATTGGTGCGGAAAGTGTCGCCGGCACGAATATCGTCTTCAGACAGCAGCGCCTCGAGTTCGGCCAGCGCCACACGGGCGCGTGGCCAGTCCGGATCGGCGCAGGACACGACCGCTTCGGCAGACAGTGCCGCGCGCAAGGCGGCTACCAACGCACTCTGCGCGGCTTCGACCTCTGCCACCAGCCGCCCGGTCTCGGCTGCCGACCGCTCTTCGCAAAAGGCCTCCTCCAGTTTGGCAGCCAGTGTCTGCAGCCGGACGGCGCCCAGGGTGCCCGCCGCACCGCGCAAGGAGTGGGCCCAGCGGCGGGCCGCGACATGGTCACCGACGGCCAGGTAGCGCCGCAACGCCATGCCGTCGTCGGCGCTGGACTCGGCGAACTGCCGCAGCAGCCGCAGATAGGTGTTCGACCGGCCCTGTACGCGCTCGAGGCCCAGGCGCGGATCGAAACCGGGGATCGCCGCCAGTCGATCCGGCAAGTCGGTGGCCGGCGCGGTGGCCAGCTCGGTGGAAGGTGGGGAGCCGGAGGTCGGCGCGCTTCGATCCGGCAACCACTTCAGGAGCGTCGCAAACAGGACATCGGGGTCCACCGGCTTGCCGATATGGTCGTTCATGCCTGCATCCAGACAGCGCCGCCGATCTTCTTCGAAGGCATTGGCGGTCATCGCCAGAATGGGGACATGCTCCCGGCCGGCCAGTGCGCGAATCGCCCGGGTCGCTTTCAGTCCGTCGAGCACCGGCATCTGCACGTCCATCAGGATCAGGTCGTAGTCAGTCTTTCGTGCCAGATCAATCGCCTCGGCACCATGCTGCGCGACATCGACGATGAAGCCGACTTCTTGCAGCAAGCCCAGCGCCACTTCCTGGTTGATGGGGTTGTCTTCCGCCAGCAGCAGACGAGCGCCGCGGTGGTGTCGCGCCAACGCGCGTTCGGCGCTGGTCTCGGGAAGCGCGCCTGCCATCGACTCGTCGCGCGCCGGTGTCCGGGCCGCGCCGACACGCTTTTCGAGGTGGACGACGAACCAAAACGTGCTGCCGTGACCGGGTTGGCTCTTGATGCCGAGCGTGCCGCCCATCAGCTGCACCAGCCGCCGGTTGATCGACAATCCCAAACCCGTTCCGCCAAACTGGCGCGTGGTGGAACTGTCCCCCTGCTCGAAATCGTTGAACAGCCGCTGTTGATCCTCCGGCTCGATACCGGGGCCGGTGTCCTGGACTTCGAAACGAACCTGCCAGCCGGTGGCCGTCTCCTCCAGGGCTCTCGCCCGAAGCGTGATGGACCCGCGTTTGGTAAACTTGACTGCGTTGCCGGCAAAGTTGATCAGGATCTGCCCGAGCCGCAAGGAGTCGCCGCACAGCCTCCCCAGCACCGGATCGATGTCGGTGACGAGCGCCAGCCCTTTTGCTCGCACCTTGTCACCGATCAGAACGAGAACCTGGGCAAAGACCTGGTCGAGAACGAACTCGGATCGTTCGAGTTCGAATCGGCCCGCCTCGATCTTGGAGAGGTCGAGCACATCGTTGATGACCCCGAGCAGGTGATCGGCGGCGCCTTCGATCTTGTCCAACTGTTCCCTGAGCTTCGGATCGCTCGCCCTGCGCCGCGCCAGGTAGGTCATCCCGAGAATGGCGTTGAGCGGCGTACGGATTTCGTGGCTCATGTTGGCGAGAAACGTGCTCTTGGCCCGGCTGGCCTCCTCCGCCGCGTTCTTGGCCACGGCCAGGGCCGCTTC
This sequence comes from Accumulibacter sp., assembly GCF_036625275.1. Lineage (GTDB taxonomy): Bacteria > Pseudomonadota > Gammaproteobacteria > Burkholderiales > Rhodocyclaceae > Accumulibacter. The sequence continues at coordinate 32,476 of NZ_JAZKUD010000035.1, read as the reverse complement.
GGCACGGCGACGCATGACAATTCGCCAGAGGTCGTCGCCAATCAACTGCAGTTCGTGCTCGTCTGAGCGATCGTAGTCGGTGGGCTTGTTGCCGACGCCGAACAACACCCGGACCTGGCCATTTTCGACGATTGGTACGCCCAGGTGACGAATCAGGTGGGCGTGGCCCAGCGGGTAGCCCTGCCGATCGGGCAGGCTCTGGTAGTCGTTGTGGACGACCGCGCGGCGCAACCGGGCGGTATCGGCCCAGACCCCGGCCATCGAGATCGGGTAGTGGCTGTCGTAGGCGGCAGTGCAATGCTTCAGAGTCGCAGCCGACCAGGTGTAAAGCTGGAGGGTTTCCTGGTCGTCGTTGACCAGGTGCAGGTAGCCGATCTCGCTGCCGGTCAGACGAACCGCTTCCTCGATGCCGCGCTGCAGGAGCTCGCGCTCGTTCATCCGATCAGCCTGCTGGCTCATCTCGAACAGCGCCTTGAGCCGCATGTCGCTGATCAGCAGTTGCCGGTTGGCGGCTTCGAGTTCGGCCGTTCGCGCGGCCACCAGTTCTTCCAGATGGTAGCGGTGCTGCTCCAGTTCGGCGGCGACCTGCTTGCGCTCGGTAATGTCCTGGAACGTACCGGTCATGTACGTTTCTCCCTGGTGCTCAATCCGGCCGACGCAGCGCAACTCCGCCCAGAAGCGGCGTCCCGATGCGGCGATCATCCCGCATTCCAGGCAGAAGGGAGTTCCACGCTCCCAGGTTTCCTGCAGGTTCTGACGGACGACGGCCTGGTATTCGGGCGCGTAATACCGCAACCCCTCTTCCAAAGTGGCGGGTGGCTGGTCCAGGGGATGTTCCACCAGCCGGAAGACCTCCTCGGTCCACATCAGCGTGTCCGTCACCGGATTGGCTTTCCAGCCACCGGCACGGGCGATGGCCTGGCTTTCCCGCAGGAACATCGTCGTTTCCCGCAGTGCTGTTTCGGCGCGCTTCTGCTCGCTGATGTCGTGCCAGATACCGAGGAAATAGTCGCGACCGTGCAGATGGATGGCGCGCACGGTGACCTGTGTATCGAGAATTCGGCCATCCTTGCAGCGGTGCCGGGCGTCGAAGGTCGCGCCACCGACGGCGAGCAGCCGCGCGCACAAGGCCCTGATCTCGTCCTCTCCCCGATCGGCCTGGATCGCCACCAGCGACAACCCCAGCAGTTCCTCGCGGCTGTAGCCCAGCATCCGGCACGCTGCGCCGCCGACCTCAACGAACCGAAGCGTTTGCGCATCCACCAGATCAATGGCCTCGCCAGCCTCATTGACGATCGTGCGATATAGCTCCTCCCGCTCGCGCAGCGCATCCTGCGTCGCCCGCATCACGGTGATGTCGTGAGCGATGCCGAGCACGCCGATCAGGCGGCCGTCGCTGGCGTGCATCGGCGTCTTGATGGTTTCGAACAGACCGCGTCGACCGTCAGCGGCAAAGGTGAGCCATTCTTCGTTGATGCGCGGCCCACCGGCCGCCACGGCGGCCCGGTCATTCGCCCGAAAGAAATCGGCCAGTTCCGGATCGACGAAGTCGTAGTCGGTTCGGCCGACGATCCTTGCTTCAGGGGCGAAGTACAAGCGCTCGAAAGCCGGGTTGCACGCAAGATAGACCCCTTCCGGGTCTTTCAGCCAAACCAGGTCGGGGATGGTCCGGATCAGCGTCTGCAATTGCGCACGTTCGTCTTCCAACGCGCGCTGCGCCCTGTTCCGCTCGGAGACATCGCGGAAACTCCAGAGGCGCGCCTGCCTGTCATCGAGAGGAAACGCCCGCGTGAAGCGTTCGAAAATCCGGCCATCCTTGAATTCCAGAATGTCCCACCGACTTTCGTCCGTCCGGTAGAGTCGCTGCACGTCCCGCAGGAAAGCTTCGGGATCGGACACTTGGTCCAGCACATGACCGAGCAGCCGCTCGTCCTGCCCGGCAGCCATCAGTTCGTTCGGTATTCGCCACAATTTCTGGAAGCGGCGGTTGGCGTTCAACACCGCGCCGTCGTCGCCGATCACCAGAATGCCGTCGGCAGTGGAATCCAGGGTGGCGCGCAACAGGGCTTCGCCACGCTGCAGCGCTTTCTGCTGCCGGACAGACTCCGTGATGTCGCGCGAGACCCCGACAAGCGCCGGCTGACCGTTCCAGCGGCCGGTCACCACGCGGGTATCCACCGGGATCAGCGTGCCGTCGGCCTTCTGCAATGGCAAGGAGCAATGCGCACGGGTGCCGGCCAGGATCTCTGCAACCATACGCCGGCACTCGTGGAGTAGCTCGGGGGGATGAACGGCCGAGACCGGTTGACCGAGCCGCGCATCACCGTAGCCCAGTCCTTCCGCGACGGCCGCGTTGTAGTACAGGATGCGGCCTTCCGTATCGAGCACGAACACATAATCGGCGATGGCGCCGAACAAGCCCTCCAGGTCGTACCGGTGGTTGGCGGCTTTTTCCTGGCCCCGGAGACGTTCGAGCGCCAGGGTGAACTGGCGCGCGAGTGTTTCCAGGGCGGTCACGGTCAACGGCCGCACCGCACCCACTTGCTTGCTGGCCAGGTTGAGGCAGGCCACTGGCTCGTCGTCGACGTGGATAGGCAGAACCACCAGCGACACGATGCCCTCTTCGACCAGTCCCGGCTCGCCAACCAGCGAGGAGTCGGTACAATACTCTTGTGGGGGTGCGCAACTGCATCGCAAATGCCCCTGGCGGATCACTTCCGCCTGCGGCGAATCTGCCGCCAGGTGGCGAACCTGAGCGAAAAAAGTCTCGGACAAGCCCCGCTCGACTGTTAGGCGATAGCCGCCGTCGGGCTCGCGCCAGTAGAGTCCTCCGCCGTCCAGCTCGGGCAGGCGCAACGCGCTGTCCAGGATCGCCGGCAGCAGCCTCTCGCGATTTGGCGCTGCTGCGAGCATCCCGGAGAATTCGTGCTGTATCTGCAGCAACAACTCGGTGTGCTTGCGCTCGGAGATATCGATCATCGTGCCCGCGGTCAGCAGCGGGCGGCCCGCCTCGTCCCGTCGTACGACCCGGCCACGCGCGTTGAACCAGATCCATCCTCCGTCCGCCGTGCGCAAGCGATATTCGGCTTCGTACAGCCGGGTTCCGGTCGCCAGCAGCGTCGCCTCGACCCGCGCCAGCACCTCCGGTTTGTCGTCCGGATGGATCAGATCGAGCCAGGCCCCGAGGCTGGTCGGAACCTGATCGATGCGGTAGCCCAGGAGGGCGCGCAGATGGGTATTCCAGATGCAGCAATCAGCAACGTGGTTGTACTCCCAGACGCCGATGCCGGCGGCTTCGAGCACCCAATCCAGCGAAGACTGCATGCGTGCGGGTTGTTCGCCAGGCGCTGTCCGTCGTTCCATGCGGTCAGACGGATCGGAGTCGATCGGGGGTTTCATTCAGTTACTCGGTCCATGGGGATTGGCGGATCATGATGATGCGACGCACGGATGGGGTATGACGAGTCGTGTTGCCCTCTGTTCACCGTCACCCTGCCCACGCCGGAGAGCAAACCCGATGCGCGCTTGCCGTTCCCCGCGACGGCAGGGAACGGTGTTCATGCGTGCGTTCACCCTGGGGAAAGATCGCGACCACCGGGCTTTGGCCGGACCTCGGCAGCGCGCCGCCGACTCAGGCCCGAAGACTTTCGACTCGGCCCTCAACCCGGTCCAGCTTCGCCCTCAGCGCCTTTTCGTCATCGCTATAGCGTTCGGCGACGGCCATGAACTGGCCAAAGGAAGCAAGAAAAGCCTCCACCACATTCGGGTCGAAATGCCGCCCGCTCTCTGCGGCGATGATGTTGCGTGCCTGGTCGGAAGGCATGGGGGGTTTGTAGACGCGCCGCGTGATCAGCGCGTCGAAGACATCGGCCAAAGCCATCAGGCGAGCCGGGATGGGGATCGCATCCCCGGCAAGCCCTTCGGGATAACCGCTGCCGTCCCACCGCTCGTGATGGTAATGGGCGATTTCTTTGGCCAGCACGAGGAATTCGACCCGCTGTTCGGCGTCACTCTCGGCATGCTCGATGGCCTCCCTGCCGATCCTGGCGTGCGTTTGCATGATTTTCCACTCGTCTGGATCGAGCTTGCCGGGTTTCAGCAAGATATGATCGGGGATACCGACCTTGCCGATATCGTGTAGCGGCGCCGACTTGGCCAGGAGTTGAATGTTGCGGTCGGTCAGGAACGGTGCAAAACCCGGATGCTCCTGCAACGCCATGGCCAGAATACGCACATACTCCTGAGTGCGGCGCAGGTGATTGCCGGTTTCCGGATCGCGCGTTTCCGCCAATCGCGCCAGCGCGTGGATACTGATGTCCTGGACGAGTTGATTCTCGGCCATGCGTCGGGCTATTTCCGCCTCGAGAAACGCGTTCTGGTCTCGCAACCAGTCGCGCGCCCGCTTCAGCTCGAGTTGGGTGCGGACGCGAGCCAACACGATCAGTGGTCGCAGGGGCTTGGTGATGTAATCGACCGCACCGCTTTCCAGACCGTGATGTTCGCTGACGGCCGTATCCAGAGCAGTCACGAAAATGACCGGAATATCGCGCGTTCTCGAATCCTCACGCAGGCAAACCAGGACCGCATAGCCGTCCATATCCGGCATCATGACATCGAGCAGGATCAGATCCGGCTTCGGATCGGAAACCGCGATACGCAGGGCACTCCGGCCCGAATTCGCCACCCTGACCCGATAATCGGCCGATTGCAGCAGTTCGCCCAGAACCGTCAAGTTCTCGGGCGTGTCATCGACAACCAGAAGCGTTGCCTTCTCTTCGGTTGCCAACAAGCTTTTCGCGTTCACGGATCACTCCCCGGTATCAAAGTCTGCCCATCAAAGCCACGATGGGGAATCCAGCCACACCGCAGCCGAGTGTAGAACCCCCGCCTGGCGACGTCAATCGCCAGGACGCTGATGGGTGCGAATGAAAGTGTGGGTCGCAGTCCCTTGTTCGATGCAAAGGCATTGTTCTAACAGCCCAAAGTCATTCCGGTGTACGCCGGAATCCAGATTCGTTTATCTGATCAAAATGTTAAAGAGCCCGTTCGAAAAACGAACTGGATTCCGGCGAATGCTTTCGCACCACCCAGGCAAAAATGGGAGAATGGCGCACTGGCGATCATCGCCATGCCTGCACCAATCACGACCTGTTCGCAACATCGGCGAATAGACGGGTTGGCAAGGATCATTCAGGATCATTTGGAGTATCGACATCATGCCCATCTACGAATACGCGTGTGCCGCCTGCGGCAAGGAGTTCGAGAAGCTGGTACGCCAGTCTTCGCCGGCTCCAGAGTGCCCGGATTGCCATAGCACCGACCTGCGCAAGAAACTGTCGGCCTTTTCGGCCTTGACAGGTTCGGCTACAGGCACGCCTGATCTTCCCGGCCCATGCGGAAGTTGCGGCCACCCTGACGGTCCTGGCGCCTGCCACTTTCAGTGAGAGGCCTGATTGAATCACCGGGATGAATGCAGCGGCTGCGTTTAACCGACTGAACGTCGGCGAGGACGGGGTTATAATTTTCGACATACTGCGCTCACATTTCATCGGATGGTTACGTTCATGTCCCAGAGAATCCCCAAGGCTATGGCAGAGAAGTTCGCCGCCATCACGACCCTGACCGACGCCTTCTGCGACGAGAAGCTCAACGCGGAATACCGGGAAATAATCCACCAGGTGATCGGTGCCCTTGCCAGAAAACGGCCATCCCCTCTGTTACGCGGTATGGAGAAGGTCTGGGCGGCCGCGGCTGTGCATGCAGTGGGACGAGTCAATTTTCTGGACGACCCGTCTCAGACACCGCACTGTAAACCCAGCGTGATCTACGGATATTTCGGGATTGCCGAAAGCACCGGGCAGAACAAATCCAGGGAAATCCGGGAAACTCTCAAGATGGGCCCTTTCTCGCCTGAATGGACGTTGCCCAGTCGTCTCACGAAGAATCCGCTGGTGTGGATGCTGCAGGTTAACGGTTTGATGGTGGACATCCGTCACGCGCCGCTAGAAGTGCAGCGGATAGCCTTCGAGAAAGGTCTGATTCCGTTCATTCCTGCCGAGCAGCCGAACCAGGAGGAATGAGCCGAATTTTGGAGATGGCGCATGACCCGAGCGATCCCTATCGTCGGGACGCCGGTGCGAAGGAACCCACGGGCATGTGATCTGAGAGATCAGCCTTGAAAAACCACCCGGTTTCGTCCTTCTTCCTTGGCCACATATAACCGCCGATCCGCTACCCGCACCAGCTCCTCGATACTGATTTCCCCGCCTCCCGCGAGTTGGCTCGCTGCGACCAGACCGACGGAGACGGTGACCGGGACCCGCTCCCGATTGAAGATAAAATCGGTGTTGGCCACCGCCTGCCTCAAGCGCTCGGCAAACTGGATACCGTTCTTCAAGCTGCCGATGGAGAATCCGTAAAACTCCTCGCCGCCATACCGGCCGATCTCATCCTCATGCCGCTTGGTGGCGCGCATCACCTCCGCGAAGCCGATCAAGACCTGGTCCCCGGCCTGATGGCCATGGGTGTCGTTCACCACCTTGAAATGATCGAGGTCCAACAATAGAAAGACAAAATCGTTGATGTGGCCGCGGCGGAGATTACCAATATTGATATCGAGTATCCGTTGGAGAATGGTCCGTTTCGGCAAGTTGGTCAGTTCGTCGAAATAGCCGATTTTTTCCAGCAGATCCTTCTGCTCCATCTCCTTGGTGACTTCGGTCAGGCAGCCAATGGAGAGACAGATCTGGTCTTCGGCAAAGACCTCGATGTTGGCTTGGTCCTTCAGCCAGATCGTCTTCCCCCCCGGCAAGGCCAGTTGATAAACAAATTCCACCGCCCCCGCCCTTTTCACCTCCTCGCGCAAACCGGCCTGATCGCTGCGCAACTCGGCCTGGGTGACGATCTCTTCCTTCACCTTGCTCTCCCGCTCGGCGTACCGGTAAAGACGCCGATCGACGATACTCTGGCGAAAAACCTCGTCGACTTTCCCCCGATCGCAGCCGAGAAGGGCAAGAAACCGCGCTCCGACATATTCATACCAGATGATCTTCTCATGCTCGCGCCAGGCGGCGATATAGGGGATGACCGGCGAGGAAATCTTCTCCAGGGCCGCCATCGCGGCGACACACTCCGCGAGCCGCTGACACAGCCGCGGCGAAATCCTGCCCGCAAGCATCCTGCCGCCCAGCTCGGCCCAATTGGTCGCCACTGTCCGTGCCTTGCCCTTGCTCATGCTCCCCCCTCGCACTTACTCGTCGACTCCGAGATTCAAGCTTGACGGGCCATGCATCGGCCCTCATACACTTCCCAGCCGCCGCTGGATTTCCTATCCGTCAGGAAATGCCGGGCCGCCGACTCAGGTTCAGCGCAGCGCACCCGGCAAGATGTCGGCGGTTACTGCTGTTTGGCGCCTTCGACCAGGCGGCGTCCCAGCGAAACGGCGTAAGGCGCCGCACGTGCCGCCAGCATCGGGTCTGCCGATGCCTCAACCCCCTTGGGCAGGACCATCGGGTTATAGGTAATGCTCAGGCAGGGACCCTCTGCGTCCGCCGATACCGATGTGATCTTGAGCGTTCCCAGCGTGACTTTCTTGCGGCCTTCCGGCAGCGGGACCGTGGCGTTGTCGATCTTGTCACCCGATTGAGCCAGTTCAAGATTGAAGTGGAACGCCACCTTGCCCTCCTTTACCCGTTGGCGCAGATCATCAAACAGAAAACTCGGACCCTTGGCCTTGGCTTCGTTGTCGCTCAGGCCCTGAACGCCCGCTACGGGTTCAAAAATCCACTTGCCGAATTGCTTTTCACCGCTCGCGCTGACCAGGCCAAAGCCATGCACGCCCCAGTAGTTGATGCTGCCAAAACTGGCCGGTACAGGCTGAGAAGCCAGATACTTGGGCAGGAGCAGCACGTCGGGGTTGGCCTCATTGAAAGCCTTGACCTTGGCAGGATCGGGCTGCTTGGTAGCGGGGTCGGGCTGGCGGGAGGCAAGCAGCGCGAAGAATTGCTGCGGCGACGAGGCGCCAAACACGGGCGCCGAGATGTTGCCCATCTGCCATTGCTCGCCGCCGGGCAGATCGAATTGCAGTGCCATGTTGCGTTGTGACTTCGCGTTGTCCGGCGCTTTGGGGTTGGCTCCACCGACGGAAAAGCGAACAATCACGGGCACCGGTTTGCCGCTGAATGCCGACGCGGTGGACAGTTTGCGGGCTTCCGCTGTGCCGACGAATTCGCCCACCGCACAGATGCCTTTGGCGCCCGAACGACGGTATCCCTCGAACTTGCCGAAGGTAGCCTCGAACTGATCAACGAAGGCAGAGGGGTCCACCGGGTCGGACGACTGCGCAAAGGCATTGACGGCAGAAAAAACGGCAACTGCTGCGGCGGCGGATACGAAAGGTGTTGTCATTTGAGTAGCACTCCAGATATTGAAAAAAGAGCCGTTGAAGTCTTTTGCTTGGCTATCAGCGTCCCTGCAAAGTGAGTCGATTCCCGATCGATAAGCTTACAAGCAGTCACATCAGGCTGAGCCATGACGCGGTACTTCCTCACCGTAGACGATGAGCCTTCAGTAGAAGCGATGTACGGTGAAACCGAGTGCTTCGGCGGCGACGGCCCGGACTTTGTCAGCCGTGGCAAACGCGCTAGCACCGCAGGCGCGTGCAGCGGCGAGATGCAAGGCATCGGGCGCACGCAGGGAAATTGCCGGGAGAATGTCAATCAAGTCACGAGCTGCGGCATAGTCATTCAGGGCAACCGACTGAATCTGCCAGGCGCCGCAGCGCACATGCCCGTCAAATTCGGCCAGTGCGCGCTGTTCGAGCGCGGCGTCGATCTGTCCGGCACGCTTGCGCCGTGCCAGCAGGCAGCGGAATTCGACCAGCGTCAGGGCCGCGGTTGCTGGTGCCCCCTGACGATCAGTCCAGTCGAGAACCTGTAGCGACCAGGGCTCGCGCACATAGCATTTCGCCAGGGCGCTGGTATCGATATAAGCGGTCAACAGTGATTTTCCCGGTCTTCGGCGAGCAGGGCTTCACTGGGGATCGTCTGCAACGCCTGACTGGCCAGAAAGTCGCGCAGCGAACCCAGGCCTGGTTTAGGCGGGTGTATCGGCAAAATGCGCGCCACCGGTTCACCGCGCCGCGTGACGATGACCTCGTCGCCGTCGGCGAACAGTTGCTCGAGGTGGGAAAGGCCTTCGCGGGCCTCACGGATGGTGACGGTGCGCATCACGAATCTCCTGGTGTCACAACGGCAGGTATTGTGTCACAACAGGTATCCTCCTGCAGCAATTCCAAATTTAAGACCGTCATGATACAAAGGTTTTTTCAGATTTGAGTGAAGAGTTCCGATGGCTGTTGAGGTGAGGACTGAATGGCCGGTTTTTACGGCGAGCCTCATGATTAATCGGATTCGCGCCCCCTTTCGCGACCTGCCCGATGCGCGCAAAGGGGGCAACCATCAGCGCTACACGATGGAAGACGCCGCGCTCGGTGCCTTTTCGGTGTTTTTCACCCAGAGTCCTTCGTTCCTGAATTCTCAGGGGCGCCTGCAGAAGGAACGAAAATGCCACAACGCCACAGCCTTGTTCGGCATGCCTCAGATTCCCAGCGCTCCCCAGATCCGCAATCTACGGGACCCGGTGTCCCCCCGAGCATGTCACGCCATGACGGATGGAGACGGTCGAAGGGCTCCACCAGTTGCTATCGCGCCATACGCGCCCAACTGCCCTCTCGACACACCTTCTTCGAACCTCTGCGCGCACTCGTTCAGGACCTCCCTTGCCAATCCTGGGACACTCTCTTCGACTTCATGCTCGATGCCCTCAAACCCGTGCCTCGCAAAGCCAATGTCCGCCCAAATACCGGCTAGGGCAAATTTGGAATTGCTGCGGCGTCGCCGCGTCCGCAGGGGCCGAGAGTGGCGGTGCTATAATCGCGCCTTCTTTTCCGGTGCCCTTCCGATGCTTATCACCCGTCGCCTCGAATTTGACGCTGGCCACCGCATTCCCGACCACCAGAGTGAATGTCGGCATCTGCACGGGCATCGCTATGCAATCGAGATTACGCTTGCCGGCGACATCGTTCGCCAAGACGGCGACCCGGCCAACGGCATGGTGATGGATTTTTCCGAAGTCAAGACCCTGGCCTGTGAACATCTGGTCGATGCCTGGGATCATGCCTTCCTGGTCTATGCCGGCGACCTGCCGGTGGCGAGTTTTCTGGCGTCGCTTCCTGGACACAAGACGGTGCTGCTCGATTGCGTGCCCACGGCCGAAAACCTTGCGCAGACAGCCTTCTCGATTCTCGACGCGGTCTATCGGGACCGCTATGGCAGGCGCTTGCGTCTCGAGCGCCTGCGCCTCTACGAAACGCCCAATTGCTGGGCGGAAGCGGTTCGCGAGTAGGGAAGGACGAGCCGCGCATGCGGGCTGGCCCGGCGATCTGAAGGAGATGGCGGCATGAGCTTGCGCATCCTCAACGCCGGAGATACGGCGCTGACCATCGAGTTCGGCGAGCGCATCGAGCGGCACCTGCTGGCCGCGGTCGCGGCGCTCGACGCGGCGCTGGCGCGGGCGATCGGCCGCGGCGAGCTGCGCGGGATCGTCGAAACGGTGCCGACCTTCCGTTCGCTGACCGTCATCTATGACCCCTTGCTGTGCTCGCGTGCCGAAATCGAACCGGCCGTGATGGCATACGCAGAGACCGCACTGCGCTCGTCGGTGGCCAGGGATGGGCCGCACCGCGGACGTGTCTGGCAATTGCCAGTCTGTTACGGCGACGAGATCGCTGCCTGCGGGCCGGATCTCGATGAACTCGCACAGGCTTGCGGCTTGCCACCGGCCGAGGTGATTCGTCGGCATGCTTCCGTCACCTACGAGGTCTACATGCTTGGCTTCCAGCCGGGTTTTGCCTTTCTGGGCGATCTGCCGGCACAGATCTCGCGTCCACGCCGCAGCGAGCCGCGCCTGCGCGTGCCAGCGGGCAGTGTGGCGACCGCCGGCACCCTGACTGCGATTTATCCCTGGGAAAGCCCCGGTGGCTGGCACCTGCTGGGTGCCTGTCCGGTGCCACTGTTTTCGGCGAACTGGCCACAGGCGGCGCTGCTCCTGCCTGGCGACCGGGTATGCTTCCGGGCGGTCGCAGCCACCGAGTATCGCTTGCTGCTCGCAGAAATGCCGAAATTGTGCGCGGCAGCGCAGCCGCCTCTGGTTTTCCTGGTCGATGGCGAAGCCGGTCGATGAACGCTTTTCTCGAAATCGTCAACCCCGGCGCGCTGGCTTCGCTCCAGGATCTTGGCCGACCAGGGTTCCGTCGGCTTGGCGTGCCGCGCGCCGGTGCATTGCAGCCGGACTGGCTGCGCCTGGCCAATGCCTTGCTCGGCAATCCCGAAGGTGCCCCGGCGATCGAATTTTTTGTCGGCGGCCTGGCAGTGCGGGCGCTCGACTCACCGGTGCAGCTTGCGCTGGCCGGAAATTTTTCGGCTGCCGTGGTTGGCGCCGGCGGGTGTTGTCGCCTCGAATCGTGGCGCAGTGTAACGCTCGCGCCCGGCGAGACCCTGCGTTGTGGCCTGCTGTCGTCGGGCCGGGTTGGCTACCTCGCGCTGGCCGGGGTCAGCGTCCACAAGCAACTCGGCAGCGCATCAACCTATGCGCCTGCCGGCCTCGGTGGCCTCGACGGTCGCTGCTTGTCGCCCGGAGTCCGCCTGCCGGTCGGCGAGTGCAGGGCCGGCCAACAAATGCTGCGAACCTTGCCGCCGCTGAATGCGGCGCCGATTCGCGTCGTTCCCGGACCACAGGAGGATTACTTCACTGCGGCGTCGCTGGCCTGCTTCCTGAGTGAGCCCTACCAGGTTTCCGCCGCGACCGATCGCATGGGCATGCGTCTGCATGGTCCCGTGCTCAGACATCGCCCCGAGAAAGGCTCCGAGATGACTTCGGACGCGACTGTGCCGGGGTCGATTCAGGTACCGGGCCAGGGACAGCCGATCGTGCTCCTCGCCGATGGCCAGACCGCGGGCGGTTATCCGAAGATCGCGACGGTGATCTCGGCCGATCTGCCGCGCCTGGCCGTGCTGGCACCAGGACAGTGGATTCGCTTTGCTGCCGTTTCGGTGGCGGATGCCGAACGAGCGGCGCGCACGCACGCGGCAGCTCTGCACGCACTGATCGCCGGCATCGGGCCGTTGGCGGAAGAGGAGAGGCTCGATCTGCAGGCAATTTACGCCGCCAACCTGGTCAGTGGTGTCGTCAATGCCTGCGAGGTGGATCCGGTGGCCTGGGCGGCGACGCCTGGACAGGATGCCCCGCCTTCACAGTGGGAGGGAGGATGACCGGCAGAATCAATCTCAACGCCGACCTCGGTGAAAGTTTCGGGGCCTGGAAAATGGGCAGCGATGATCAACTGCTGCGCATCATCGGTGCGGCCAACATCGCCTGTGGTTTCCATGCCGGCGATCCGCTGGTGATGCGCCGCACGGTTCGACAGGCACTGGCTGCCGGCGTCAGTCTCGGCGCACATCCCTCATTTCCCGACCTGCAGGGTTTCGGTCGGCGGGCGATGCAACTTCCGGCGGCAGAAATCGAAGCGATGCTGATTTACCAGATCGGCGCCCTTGCCGGCATGGCACAAGCCGAAGGCGGGCGGCTGACGCATGTCAAGCCACATGGTGCGCTGAACAACATGGCCTGTGAGAATGCGGCGCTGGCGGGCAGCGTGGTGGCTGCGATCAAGAGCTTCGATCCTGCACTGATCTTGCTCGCGCCGGCGCTTTCGCAGCTTTTGCTGGCGGGTGCAGCCGCGGGCCTGCCAGTCGTCGCCGAAGTCTTTGCCGATCGCAGTTACACCGACACCGGCAAGCTCGTGCCGCGCAGCCAGCCCGGTGCGGTTCTCCATAACGCCGACGCCTGCGTCGAGCAGGTGCTGCGCATGCTCGACGCAGGCGGTATCGTCAGCCTGAGCGGCCAACTGATCCGCACCGAATTTCACAGCATCTGCGTCCATGGCGACGGCCCGCAGGCGGTGGCCGCGGCGACCGCCATCCGTGCCGCACTGCTCGACACCGGTATCCTCCTGGTGAAGCTTCCGGAAGCGCTCAAGTCCGCATCTGACGTTTTGCCGGCAATGGTTTAGAATGTCGGCATCGCTGGCGAGAGTGGATGCGTGGCAGCGGTTGCGATCCTGGCCTGCCCCGCTTGCTGCTCGACGAACGCGAGGAAATCCCTCTCGGATAGCGGAAAGACGCCGATGCCTCATAGAGTTCTCAAAGTCCCCGAGCGGGGAATGATCGACGCCTACGAGGGCCTGCTCGCGGCGCGCAATTTTCAGGCCGACGCCGCACAACGTGCCGCGGCCGAACGCCTGCAGCGCCTTTATTACGAACTGCTGTCGTTCAAGGTCGGGCGGCGCAGCACCTTGCGGCGTCTCTTCGCACCGCCGGAAGTGCCGCGTGGCCTCTATTTCTGGGGCGGCGTCGGACGCGGCAAGAGCTTCCTGATGGACTGCTTTTTCGATGCGGTGCCGTATCGTCGCAAGCGCCGGATTCATTTCCACGCTTTCATGCACGGGGTGCATCGGCAGTTGAACGAACTCAAGGGCGAGAACGATCCACTACTTCGGGTGGCCGAGCGCATCGCGACAGAAGTGCGGCTGCTCTGCTTCGACGAGTTTCACGTTTCCGACATCGCCGATGCGATGATCCTCGGCCGCTTGCTCGAAGCACTCTTTGCCCACGGAGTGGTTTTCGTGATGACTTCCAATTACCCGCCCGACAGGCTCTATCCGAATGGCCTGCAACGCGACAACTTTCTGCCGACGATTGCCCTGATCAAGTCGCGGCTGGAGGTGCGGGAAATTGATGCCGGTGTCGATTATCGGCTACGGACGCTTGAGCAGGTCGAGATCTTTCATTACCCGGCCGACGCTACGGCCGAGCTGAAGATGGCCGGGTATTTCGCCGCCATGGCCGATGGCGAGGGCGAACCGGGCGGTACTGTCGAGATTCTCGGGCGTCATATTCCGACACAACGCCGTGGCAACGGCGTGATCTGGTTCGATTTCAAGTCGCTGTGCGGTGGGCCGCGTTCCCAGAACGACTACCTCGAGCTGGCGCGCGGCTATCATACGGTACTGCTTTCGGCGATTCCCAGGATGTCGGCGAGCATGTCATCGGAGGCGCGGCGTTTTACCTGGCTGGTCGACATCTTCTACGATCACAAGGTCAAGCTGATTGCCACCGCCGATTGTGGTCCGGACGGACTGTACACGCAGGGCACGCAGGCCAGCGAGTTCTTCCGCACCGCCAGCCGTCTGACCGAGATGCGTTCGCGCGAGTATCTCGGCTTGCCGCATCTGTCTTGATCGACTGCGCCTGTCGGCCAGCGGACGAAGCCTAAAAGATCTCCAGATCCACGCAGAGCCGATTACCCCCCGCTTCCTGCGCTGCGCTGAGCAGCGGCCGCAGGTGTTCGATCAATGCCGGCGAATCTTCGCCACTGTATTCGGTGACCCCGCCACTGATCGTCAGTGTCGGCTTGGTGTTGTGCGAATAGGCCGCCTCGACCGCGGCGAGTACACGCTCCAGACCGATCATCGCATCGTTGATGCGAACATTGGGCAGAATCAACAGGAACTGATCGGAAGCAAAGCGGCCCACCATGTCGAACTCGCGCAGATTCCTGCCCAATAGTGAGCCCACTTCGGCGAGCAAGCGTGCACCGGCTTCCCGTCCATTCGCTGCACAGAAATCGGCGAAGTCATCAATGGTCATCAACGCCAGGGAAAAAGGGGTACCGTAACGGCGAGCACGGCGATCCTCATCGTCGAGCAGCAGTCTGATATAGCCTGGACTGAAGACCCCGGTGAGTGCATCGTGTGTCGGCATGGACTGGCTTGCCCACGGATGGTTGCGGGTTAGATTGGCCAGGGCCAGAAGGACACGTCGAAGACTGCCATCGTCAGCGAACACCGGAAAGGCGCTGGCCCGGTACCAGTCGGTGGCGCCGGACGCTGCCTTCCGGATCCCGATGGCCCGATGCCGAATGGCCTGCCGCGTCTGTACCACCTCCATTTCGGGGCGCTGGTCGACAGCCAGTGGCTGGCCGTTCTCATCTTCCCATACGACCGGCGTATCGCCAAGCAGGGTGGCGGCTTGAGTGTTGCGCAGATGCAGGGAACCGTCGGCAGAGAAGACCAGCAGGGCAATGTCGAGACTGTCGAGCAGCGTCGCGTAGTTTCCGATTTCGACATCATCGGCACGCAGGTCGACGGGCGGCAGGAGGGGTGGGCTACTGGACATCTGCGGGCATCACCGGGAAAGAACGATATCTGCATGTTAGCCCAAAATCCCGCTCTGCGCTCGTCGTGAAGCCGTTGATATTAAGAAGGCTTTGGGTGGGCCAGAAAACCATCCAGGAGTCGCCTGCGCATGCTCCAGGTCGTCGATCAGTGGTGATCCATAGGGCATCGCCGGTTGACCAGTTCGACTGGCCGGGTAAAGCCTAGAAAGTCTCCGGGTCTACACAGAGCCGGTTGCCACCGGATTCTTGCGCCGCGATGAGCAGTGGTCGCAGGTGCTCGATCAGTGTCGCTGAATCTTCGCCGCTGTATTCGGTGACGCCACCGCTGATCGTCCACGGCGACTTGACATGACGCGAATACGTTGCCTCGACTGTTTCGCGGACACGTTCCAGGCCAATCATCGCATCGTGGATGCAAACATTAGGCAGAATCAACAGGAACTGATCGGAACTGAAGCGGCCAACCATGTCGAAACCACGCAGACTCTTGCCCAACAGGGAACCCACCTCGGCAAGTACGTGTTCGCCGGCTTCCCGTCCATTCGCCGCGCAAAAATCGGCAAAGCCATCGATGGTGATCAGCGCCAGGGCAAAAGGGGTTCCATAACGTCGGGCGCGGCGATCCTCGTCGTCGAGCAACAGCCTGATATAGCGTTGGTTGAAGACCCCGGTGAGCAGGTCGTGTGTCGGCATGGGCCGACTGTCGCTTGCCAGATGGCTATAGGGAGTCAGTTTGGCCAGGGCCAGAAGGACACGTCGCAGGCTGCCGTCGTCGGCGAACACCGGAAAGGCGCCGGCCTTGCACCAGGCAGTGGCGCCCGATGCGGTCTTCCGGATGCCGATGGCCCGGTGCAGAATGGCCTGCCGTGTCTGCGCCACCTCGATTTCGAGGCGGTGGTCTATGGCCAGCGGCTGACCGTTCTCGTCTTCCCACTCGACCGGTGTATCGCCAAGCAGGGTGGCGGCCTGAGTGTTGCGCAGATGCAGGGAGCCGTCGGGAGAGAAGGCCAGCAGGGCAATGTCGAGGCTGTCGAGCAGTGCCGCGTAATTTCCGATTTCGACATCATCAGCACGCAGATCGACGAACGGCGGAAGAGGTGGGCTACTGAACATCGGTAGGCATGACCGGCAGACAACAATATCCACATGTTAGCCCAAAATTCTGCCCTGTGCTCGTCACAAGGCCCTTATGTCAACAAGGCTTCCATCAGGCTGCAGCCAGTGCCTGCTCCAGGTCGTCGATCAGATCATCGGCATGCTCGATACCGATCGAGAGGCGAATCATTTCCTCGGAGACACCCGCCCTGGCCAGTTCTGCCGGAGACAGCTGGCGGTGCGTGGTTGATGCCGGGTGACAGGCGAGTGATTTGGCGTCGCCGATGTTGACCAGCCGGGTAAACAACTGCAGCGCATCCTGAAAGCGCGCACCCGCCTCCGAGCCGCTGCGGCCGTTGCCCTTGACGCCAAAGGTGAGAATCCCGGAAGCCTTGCCGTCCATGTACTTCTGGACCAGCGGGTGGTCGGGATGATCGGGCAGGCCGGCGTAATTGACCCACGCCACCTTGGTGTGGCCCTGCAGATAGGCAGCGATCTTTTCGGTGTTGGCGCAGATGCGGTCCATGCGCAGCGGCAACGTCTCGATACCCTGCAGAATCAGGAAGCTGTTGAACGGCGAGATGGCGGCACCCATATTGCGCAGCGGCACGACGCGTGCACGACCGATGAAGGCTGCCGGACCCAGGGCCTCGGTGTATATCACCCCGTGGTAGGAGACATCCGGCTCGTTGAGGCGCCGAAATTTCGCCTTGTGTTCAGCCCAGGGAAAGCGACCGCTGTCGACGATCATGCCGCCGATCGAGTTACCATGACCGCCGATATACTTGGTCAGCGAGTGAACGACGATGTCGGCGCCGTGCTCGAAGGGACGGCACAGATAGGGCGAAGGAACCGTGTTGTCAACAATCAGGGGCAGACCATGGCGGTGCGCAATCTCGGCGAGCAGCTCGAAGTCGGTGATGTTGCCAAGCGGGTTGCCGACCGACTCGCAATAAATGGCCTTGGTCTTGCCGTCGATCAGTTTTTCGAAACTGGCCGGCTCGGCGTGGTTGGCAAAGCGCACCTCGATACCATACTGTGGCAGGGTGTGTGCGAAAAGGTTGTAGGTCCCGCCATAAAGTGTTGCTGCCGAGACGATATTGTCACCGGTTTCGGCGATGGTCATGATCGCGTAGGTAATCGCCGCCTGGCCCGAGGCCAGCGCCAGTCCGCCGATGCCACCTTCCATTGCGGCAACGCGCTTTTCGAGGACATCCTGGGTCGGATTCATGATGCGCGTGTAGATGTTGCCGGCCACCTTGAGGTCGAACAGGTCGGCGCCATGCTGGGTGCTGTCGAAGGAATACGAGCTGGTCTGGTAAATCGGTACGGCAACCGCCTTGGTCGTCGGTTCGGGGCTGTAGCCGGCGTGGACGGCGAGTGTTTCTAGTTTCATGCAGATTCTCCCTGTGGGGTTGGCGCTTGGGCAAGCGTCAATCTTAGCATCTCGGATAGCCCAACCTAGCAGCCTGTCGGACTTAGGGCGGGAGAAACCCGTAAATTCCACGATGCGGGATGAAAAGGCCCGGGTTTGCCGATTTTCCGGCATTTTCGAGGCTTTCCTCCTCGTCCTTCCCTACTGTGGACGCAATGCGGCCAGGCGCTTCAAATTCCACGCCAGGCAGACCAGCGTCCACTCGCCAGTGACCTTCTTCAGACCGCGCAGCGAGAACTGGCGGAAACCCATCACCGATTTGAGGATGCCGAAGACCGGCTCGACGGTCTGCTTGCGTAAAGCGTAGAGCGCCCGCCCAGCCTTGGTCTTCAGACGATGGGACAAGGTCTGCACGGGTATGGCATTCTCGGGCAGTGGCGCTGGCTCGTCGCTGTGGCGCTCCCGCCAGCTCGGAGGGTGCTCGTCGCGAGCCACCGCGATCAGCGGCTCGATGCCGGCCGCCGCCGGGATGTTCTTCTCGCTGCAAAAGCCGGTGTCGGCGATGAGGCCGTCCACGGCACCGAGCACCTCGGTCTGTGCCTTGAGCTTCGCCAGCATCGGCTCGACCTGCTCCTTGTCATTGGAGGCTTGCGCGACTCCGACCGCCACGACCCGCATCGTGGCGGCATCGACCCCCGGCCTGGGCGTTGTACGCTGGTTCAAAGCCGCCACCAGCCACGGATCTGGACGAACAGGGCGCTGATTTTGTTCAGGAAACGGCTGCGGAACGTAGCCAGGCTGTCGAGATCAGGATGGCTCCCCGCGGCGATAAAGCGCATGGCCACCGAATCGTAGGTCGCCCGCTCCAGCTTGCGACTGGAGAAGATGCCCGTAGCGTAGCCATAGACCAGAATCGCCAGCAGGGTCGGGATGGTACGCTTTCGATCCCCGACCGGCGTACTGCCGAATCAGATTGGAAAGAGCGAGATCATCGATCACCTCAACCATGAATCGCGCCAGGTGATCCTCGTTAAGTCAGTCGTCCAGCGACGGCGGCGGCAGGTAGTCGGTCTTGCGGTCGGTGACGATGAAATTTGGCATGGCAGGGGCTCGGTCGATCCAGTAACCATGATCATAGCATACAATGCCCGCCGATGACTGGAAAGTCCGACAGGCTGCCAGCAGTAACCATGCCAAACCTCCTGAGTAGTTACCTCCGTTGATCAACCCTTCTCGCGCATCAGCCGGGCCTTCTCGCGCACCCAATCGCGCTCTTTTTCGGCTTCCCGCTTGTCGTATTGCTTCTTGCCCTTGGCCAGACCGATCTCGACCTTGATGCGGCCACGCTGGAAATGCAGGTCGAGCGGCAGCAGGGTGTAACCAGCGCGTTCGACCTGGCCGATCAGCTTGCCGATTTGCCGGCTGTGCAGCAGCAACTTGCGGGTGCGAACCGGGTCCGGCTTGACATGCGACGACGCCGCCAGCAGTGGCGTGATATGCATGCCGAAAAGAAACACTTCGCCGTTACGGATGACAACATACGATTCCTTGATGCTCGCCCGCCCTCCCCGAATCGCTTTGACCTCCCAGCCCTCCAGCGCGATTCCGGCCTCCAGCTTCTCTTCGATGAAGTAGTCATGGAAAGCCTTCTTGTTGGCGACGATGCTCATGGTGCCGTTTCTCGGGTAGTCAGGGTTCGGGAGTGCTAGAATCCAGGATTCTACAGGATTCACGAGGTATGGCAGCAGATGGCCATGGTCAGGAAATCGGTGCTGATCGAACATTCGTCGCAACAGATGTTCGACCTGGTCGACCGCGTCGAGGACTACCCGCAGTTTCTGCCCTGGTGCAGCCTGACACGCTGCATCTTCCGCGACGACACGAGAACGATCGCCACCCTGCACATCAACTACCGCAGCGTCAAATCCCACTTCACCACCGAGAACAACAAGGATTCTCCATTCTCGATGAACATTAACCTGGTCGATGGCCCGTTTCGCCGGCTGGACGGGGTGTGGCATTTCAAACCACTTGCTGCGCATGCTTGCAAGATCGAGTTCCAGCTTTCCTACGAGTTCTCCAGCAAGATGTTCGAAAAGGTCATCGGGCCGGTCTTCAGCCAGATTGCCAATACTTTCGTCGACGCCTTCGTGAAGCGTGCGTACGATGTCCATGGTGTACCCAATGCCTGAGATGCTGACCATCGAAGTGGTCTATGCCTTGCCGACGAAGCAGCAGCTGGTCAGCGTTCGGCTAGCGGTGGGCAGCACCGTACGGCAGGCGATCGAGGCTTCGGGACTGCTGCAGAAGCATCCGGAAATTGATCTGGCGAAAAACAAGGTCGGTATTTTCGCGAAGCTCAGCAAGCTCGACGCCACGCTGCGTGATCACGACCGCGTCGAGATCTACCGACCGTTACTCGCCGATCCGAAGGAAGTGCGCAAGCAACGAGCCGCTGAAGGCAAGGTCATGAAAAAAGGGGCCGGTGACAGCGAGGTCGAGTAGCTTGCCAGGCGCTCACTTGCAGTGCACCTGTACCGCCTCGCGGACTTTGGCAATCTCCTGCGCACGCTGCGCGTCATCGATGAAGTAACGTTCGCCCTTGCTGTCGCGCAGCGCCAGGCGCTCGCCGGACTCCAAAACCTGCAAGGCACGGCGGGAAGCCTCGCAGTCTTCCTTCCTTTGCACGTCCATGCGCTGTTCCTTTTCGGCCTTCTCGGCCGCTTCCCGCGAGTCTTTCTGACGCTTGCGGAATTCCATCTCGCGGTCAGCCATCGTCTTGCCGGTGGGGGCATTTGCTGTCGGCGTTTCCGTCTCGATCTTGCGTTGCTGCCGGACCTTGCCGCTGGGCGGCAAGTCGGAAATCACGGTACGGTTATTTTCATCCTGCCATTGGTAGATCTGGGCCTGCGCCGCAAGGGCAAAGAGCACGCTGGCAGCAGTCAATAGGAATCGCTTCATGTTCATTCAATGTGAAAATCGCGTCAGCAGCTGACGGATCTCTCCCTCGTCTGCAAGCGGGAGAAAGGGGTCGGGAGTGAAGAAGACGGTCATGGCTTTGATGGTCTGGATGCTGGGCATGGCCATGACCGTCAGCGGTCAGGGAGCACGCGGTATAATACGTTTTTGTGACCTCGGATCAAAGGCCATGCGTTTAATCCAAAAGGCGCTGACGTTCGACGACGTCCTGCTCGTTCCCGCCCACTCGTCGATCATGCCGCGCGACGTCACCCTCAGGGCACGTCTGACCCGCAATATCAGCCTCAATCTGCCACTGGTTTCCTCGGCCATGGACACCGTCACCGAAAGTCGCCTGGCAATCGCCCTGGCACAGGAGGGTGGCATCGGAATCGTGCACAAGAACCTCAGCCCCAAGGCACAGGCCGCCGAAGTCGCCAGGGTCAAGCGTTTCGAATCCGGCATTCTCAAGGATCCGATCACCGTTCCACCGAACATGTCGGTTCGTGACGTGCTGGCCCTGACCCATCTGCACAAGATCTCCGGCGTACCGGTGCTCGATGGCCAGACCGTCGTCGGTATCGTCACCAACCGCGACCTGCGCTTCGAAACCCGGCTCGACCAGCCCGTCCGGAACATCATGACCCCGCGCGATCGCCTGGTCACCGTACGTGAGGGGGCCACCGTCGAGGAAGGCAAGGCCCTGATCCACAAACACCGGCTGGAGCGCGTTCTGGTGGTCAATGACGCATTCGAATTGCGCGGCCTGATCACCGTCAAGGACATCATCAAGACCACAGAGCACCCGGACGCCAGCAAGGACGCGTCCGGCCGCCTGCGGGTCGGCGCAGCCGTCGGCGTTGGCCCTGGTACCGAGGAACGCGCCGAACTGCTGGCCGAAGCGGGTGTGGACGTGCTGGTCGTCGACACCGCGCACGGGCATTCGCAAGGTGTTCTCGACCGCGTCCGCTGGATCAAGAAAAACTTTCCGACGGTCGAAGTGATCGGCGGCAACATCGCCACCGCCGACGCCGCACTGGCGATGCTTGTGCACGGTGCCGACGGCGTCAAGGTGGGCATCGGTCCGGGCTCGATCTGTACCACGCGCATCGTCGCCGGCGTCGGCGTTCCACAAATCACCGCCATCCAGATGGTCTACGATGCCCTGCAGGGAAGCGGCGTGCCGGTGATCGCCGACGGTGGCGTACGCTACTCGGGTGACATCTCGAAGGCGATTGCCGCGGGGGGGGATGCGGTCATGCTTGGCGGTCTGTTTGCCGGAACCGAAGAGGCTCCCGGTGAAGTGGAACTTTTTCAGGGACGTTCGTACAAGTCGTATCGTGGCATGGGATCGATCGGTGCCATGGCCGCGGGTGCCGCCGACCGTTATTTCCAGGACGCCGCCGCCAATGTCGACAAACTGGTGCCCGAAGGCATTGAAGGTCGGGTTCCCTACAAGGGACCGGTGCTCGCCGTCATTCATCAGTTGATGGGCGGCCTGCGCTCGTCGATGGGCTATCTCGGCTGCCGGACGATCGATGAAATGCATGCCAGGGCCACTTTTGTCGAAATCACTTCGGCGGGAGTCCGGGAATCGCATGTCCATGATGTGCAGATCACCAAGGAAGCTCCGAATTACCACGTCGATTGAGCGGCAATCGACCCTCGGCGGGCGGCAGGAAGCCGCCCGTGTCACTTGAGGACTGATGATGTCCCATCAAAAAATCCTGATTCTCGACTTCGGCTCACAGGTCGCCCAACTGATTGCTCGCCGCGTCCGCGAGCAGCAGGTGTATTGCGAGCTGCATCCTTACGATGTCACGGCAGAGTTCATTCGCGACTTCAAACCGCAAGGCATCATTCTCTCCGGGGGTCCGAATTCGGTCTACGAGGTTGCGGACTTCAAGGCACCGTCGCTGGTGTTCACGCTTGGCGTCCCCGTGCTCGGCATCTGCTACGGCATGCAAAGCATGGCCGAGCAGTTGGGCGGCAAGGTCGAAAGCTCGAACAGACGTGAATTCGGCTATGCCGAAATGCGCGCGCGTGGCCACAGCGCACTGTTCAAGGGCATCGAGGATCGCCGCAATGCCGAGGGTCACGGCTTGCTCGACGTCTGGATGAGCCATGGCGACAAGGTCACCGAATTGCCGCCGGGCTTCCGGGTCATCGGCAGCAACGAATCGACGCCCATTGCAGCGATGGCCGACGAGGATCGCAATTTCTACGCCGTGCAGTTTCACCCCGAAGTCACGCACACGCTCAAGGGCAGGGAAATCATCGGCCGCTTCGTGCACGACATCTGCGGTTGTGGAAACGACTGGAACATGCCCGATTACGTTGCCGAGGCAGTCGACAAGGTACGTTCACAGGTCGGCACTGAAGAAGTGATTCTGGGTCTCTCGGGCGGCGTCGATTCGTCGGTCGCGGCAGCGCTGATTCACCGCGCGGTCGGTGACCGGCTGACCTGCGTTTTCGTCGATAACGGCCTGCTGCGCCTCAACGAGGCCGCCCAGGTGATGCACACCTTTGCCCGCAATCTCGGCGTCAGGGTGGTGCATGTCGACGCCACGGCGCAATTCATGGACCACCTGCAGGGCGTCTGCGATCCCGAGCAGAAGCGCAAGATCATCGGTCGCGAGTTTGTCGAGGTTTTCCAGACCGAAGCCGGCAAGCTCGAAAACGCCCGCTGGCTGGCACAGGGAACGATCTACCCCGACGTGATCGAATCCGCCGGTGCGAAAACCAGGAAGGCACACACCATCAAGAGTCATCACAATGTCGGCGGCCTGCCCGAGCAACTGAACCTCAAGCTGCTCGAACCGTTGCGCGAACTGTTCAAGGATGAAGTGCGCGAACTCGGCGTCGCACTCGGGCTGCCGCACGACATGGTCTACCGCCATCCCTTCCCCGGTCCCGGTCTGGGAGTGCGTATTCTGGGCGAGGTGAAGCCCGAATT
Source organism: Accumulibacter sp. (assembly GCF_036625275.1). Taxonomy (GTDB): domain Bacteria; phylum Pseudomonadota; class Gammaproteobacteria; order Burkholderiales; family Rhodocyclaceae; genus Accumulibacter. The sequence goes on along the minus strand of NZ_JAZKUD010000035.1, from coordinate 8,798 downwards.
CACCGACCTGCTGCGCCGCGCCGACGCCATTTTCATTGATGAGTTGCGCGCCGCCGGATGGTACGAGAAGACCAGCCAGGCATTCGCCGTGTTCCTGCCAGTCAAATCGGTGGGGGTCATGGGAGATGGACGAACCTACGAATACGTCATCGCCCTGCGCGCCGTCGAAACCCAGGACTTCATGACCGCACAGTGGGCAGAGCTGCCACACCGCCTGCTGGGAAAAGTCTCGAACCGAATCATCAACGAGGTGCGTGGCATCAACCGGGTGGTCTACGACATCTCGGGCAAACCGCCTGCAACAATCGAGTGGGAATAAAATAGCTTCGTTTCAGGACACCCCAAGGCGTTCCAGTTTTGCTTGACACCCTTGTCCTGATAAGGATAACGTCAGTTCGGGATAAGTTTTGGGGTTTGGGAGAGCCGGCGGGTGTCTTGTAGCGAGAGTCGTGGTTTGTTTGGCATGCGGTAATAGGCGATGAAGCCGGCCAGCCAATTGACACTGAAATGGATGGGCGAGCGATGGCGGGTGTGCTCGATCTGACAGAGATTTTTCAGTTCGTCGATGACGGTTTCCACGAGAGATCGCTGTCGTAGCATCGCCTCATCAAAGGGAGTCAAGGTGACGGGCTTCATGTTTCTCTTGACCTGAGTCACGAAGTCAATGCCAAGATTCTTGAGGAAGGCGGTGAGCCGCTGGGCGATATAGCCCTGGTCGGCATACAGTTTGCCAAAGAGCCGATCGGCAAAGTCGCCCAAGGGTTTGCGGTCATCGACATTGCCTGGCGTGAGCTTGACGCCCAGCAACTCACCCAAGTGATTGATGACCAGATGAAGTTTGAATCCGAAAAACCAGCCGGTAGAACTCTTGCCGCGCGCCGCCATCCCCCGGAACACCCGGTGCGACGAAATCCGTGGGTTTTCGCAGACAATGAGGGGAGTCGAATCGGCAATCGACACTCCGGAGCACTTGCCCGTCAGCGCTTCGAATAGAGTCGCCAGCGCTATCGCGCAGCGGGGGTAGCCACTCGACACCCCGTTGATACGACGGGAATCGGGGAAATTCGGCGCGCAGGTGTTGGCACACATGATTCAGATAGAAGGGTTTGGACTGTCGATAGCGAATCTGATGGAACAGCCCCACCAGCGTCATCAACTCCGGCATGGAGACCGTGCATTTCCTCGACCGATGAGGCTTGCCATCAGTCAGTAGTCGGGCCTTGAGTTGGGGTTCGAACGCTTTGTAAAAATCGTCGATCAAGCAGTCAGTCTCGGTAAGATCGTCCATGATGGGCCTCTGTGAGGTGTGGTTAATCAAGGCGTGCCTTCAATCTACCAAGATAGCACCGGCCACCATCATTTTCATATCAATGCGTTAGCGCCATATTTCCGGCTTCGTTATCCCGAACTGACGTTAAAATACGCACCCCGGCGCACTCGACTGGCCTGGCCGGGCGCATGCGACACAGGCACATGTCTTCACCCAGCAAAAACGACCATGAAACTACACGAGCAATTGAATCTCCTGACGGTGGACGAGCTGAAGCAGAGACGCGACCTGACGCCGACGGGCGACCGCTCGACGCGCAAGGCGGACATCATCGAGGCGCTCGCCCGGTATCTTCTGGCCGGCGATCTGAGCAGCGTCTGGCAGCACCTGTCCGCACTGGACATCGACGCCATCGCCGAGGCGGCCCACCACTGGGGAGGGCGCTTCGACTCGGAGCGCTTCCGGCTCAGGTACGGCAAGATCCCCGAGTCCTTCGGGCGGCGCAGCTATATTTCCTGGGGCACGTCAAAGGTCGAACAGCCCAGTGTCCTCAAGCTCTTCTTCTACCATGGCGAGATCCCCGAGGACCTGTTGCCACGCCTGGCCGGGCTGGCGCCGCGGCCTGCCGAGCTGGCGATCACCACCCTGAGCGACGAGGATCTGCCGGCCACCGTTGCGTCGCATGGGGCGGCCGGCGCATCCGAGCCGCTGCGCCTCGTCGCCACCGAGGCGCAGGTGCGACATGACTTGCCGGCGGTGCTGCGGCTGATCGGACAGGGCGGCATCGCGGTCGGTCCGAAGACCGGCCTGCCGAGCAGTGCCGCAGTCGCAAAACTGGAGTCGATCCTGCTCGGCGGCGATTGGTACCGGCCGGAAGACGATCTGGGCAGCCAGCGCTGGGCGGGCGGGGCGATCCGTCCGATTCGCCCCTTTGCCTGGCCGCTGCTGCTGCAGGTCGCGGGGCTGGCCAAGCTGGACGGCGGCAAGCTGGCGCTGACCGCCCGCGGCAGCAAAGCGCTGTCGCAGCCGCTCGAAACGGTCGTCGCGCATCTGTTCGAGCGCTGGCAGGCGAAGGGGGCGCCGGACGAACTGCGCCGCGTGGACCTGATCAAGGGCCAGACCAGCCGGTCGGCACAGCTCAGTGCCCTTGCCGATCGCCGTACGGTGATCGCTGAGGCCCTCAAGGATTGCTGTCCCGTCGGCCGCTGGATCTCCCTCGACGAGTTCTTCCGCCAGATGCGGTTTCGCAACCACGATTTCGAAGTCACTGACAACGCCTGGGCCCTGTACTTTTCCGATCCGAACTACGGCAGCCTGGGCCACGAGGGCTTTGGGAGTTTCGAGATCCTGCAGGCGCGCTATATCCTTGCCTATCTCTTCGAGTATCTGGCGACGCTCGGCCTGCTCGACGTCGCCTACACCCGCCCCTACCACGCCAGATCCGACTACAGCGAGGCCTGGGGAACCGACGACTTCCTGTTCCTGAGCCGTTACGATGGCCTGCGCTATGTTCGCCTCAATGCCCTCGGCGCTTTTTGCCTCGGATTGACCCCGGACTACCGACCGACCATCGAGAAGAAGCCGCCGCTACTGGCCACCGGCGCCGACCTCGGCCTGACCCTGCTGCGCGATCCGGAGCCTGCGGAGCGGCTGCTCCTCGAGCGCATCGCGCAGCCCTTGTCTGCCGATCGCTGGCGACTCGACCCGGATACCCTGCTACGAGAGAGTGCCGATGCCGACGAGCGCGGGCGCATCCGCGACTTCCTCGATGCCGCGACCATGGGCGAGCTGCCGGCGGAGTTTCGCCAATTGCTGGAGAGCGTCGACGAACGCGCCTCCGCTCTCGCCGACGCCGGATCGGCGCGCCTGATCCGCTGCAAGGACGCGGCCATTGCCGCGCTACTCTCCTCCGACCCGAGCACCGCGCCGCACTGCATGCGTGCCGGCGACCGCCTGGTCTGTGTTCCCGCTCCGAAGCTCGCGGCCTTCCGCAAGGGACTCGCCAGGCTCGGCCTGGTCCTGCCCGAAACCCCCATTGGCTGAGCTGCACGCGCGCTACGAGCTCCTGAGCCCCGACGAGCAACGCATCCTGCGGGTGTTGTCGGTGGTCTGCGAATCGGTCGGGCAGACCGTGCTGCAACAGATCCTCGACGCCCTCGCCTGGCGTGACCGAGCAGGCGCCCCACTGAGTGGCCTGCTGAACAAGACCCTGCGCGAGCGGCTACTCAGCGACGGCTTGATCGATCTACCGAAGGGCGCGCTGTTCTGTCGTCCCGACCTGCGCGAAACCCTGACCCGCGAGACCGTCGCCGACGGCACCTTTGCGACGATCGTCGAAGCCGCAGAGCACTGCTTCCCGACGCCGCTACGCAATTCCTGGGAGCAGCCGAGCGAGATGCGCCGCTTGCGGGTGTTGCGCAACGCGCTCTATGGCGGGCGCGCAGACGAAGTCTTGCAACAGCTCGGGATCGGCCCGGCTGCATCGCTGGCCCGAATCCCCTATCACCAGGTTCGACAATTGGCCGAGGTCTGCCTGTCCCAGCCGGACCCGGAATGGATCGCCGGCCAGGATCTCCGTCTCCAGATCCTGGCCCTCGCCCCGCTGTTGCACCAAGCGGCCTTGGAACTGGTTCCACAACCCGATCACTACGTGCTGATGGAGCGCCTGCTGACTCCCCTGGCCACAACCCGCCCGGACGTTGCCGACGCACTGGCCGAGCAGTACCTGCTGCGCGGCCGCCTGGATGCGGTGCCGGTGCTGCTCGCTGGTCGGAGCGACCCCGAGGCGCTGGCCCTGCAAGGCTGGCTGCGCTTTCTTCAGGGCGATTACGCACAGACCATCGAGAGGATCGAGGCCGCCGAGCTGTCGGCGCGCAAGCTGAGCCGCAAGCGCAACGTCTATACGCCGCGCATTGCCGGTGCCCTCTATCTCATCGCCCTGCTGCACCGCGGCGGCAAGGCTGATTACGAACGGGTGCTGCGGCAAGTGGCCCTCTGTCTGCGGGCCAGCGTGACCGACCCCATCGAGCAAGGGTTCCGGGTGCTCGGCGACCTGGCCGCGGTGCTGGCCGGCCAACGCCCATTGGACGACGCCGTCTGGCTGCGGTCCAGCCTGAGCGTGCGCCGCGCTTTCCCGATCCTGTTCCGCTTGCTGGCGCTGCACTGGCTTGGCGAGCGCCCGGCGGCGGACGCGCTGCAAGCCCTGGCGACCTGTGCCGAGCAGGCGGCGCAGGCCGGAATCGACTGGTATGCGCACGAGGCCGTCGCCTTGCTGGTGGCCTTCGGCTTTGAGGGCGCGACCCCGACCCTTGCGGCGCTTGGCGATTCGCCCGCCGGGGTGGTCCTGATGACCGATCTTCTGACCCCCAGGGCGGCCTGGGAGATTGCCCTCGATGCGCTCAAGGGACTCGGCAACCAGGCCGCCGGTCCTGGCAGCGTTGTGCCCGAGACCGCCGACCTGCGCATGGCCTGGGTATTCGAACTGCACCAGAACGATGCCCTGCTCGAACCCCGCGAGCAGAAGCGCAGCAAGCGCGGCGGCTGGAGCCAGGGCCGGCCGGTGGCGCTGCAGCGGCTCGCCGAGACCCCCGAAGATTTTCCCTATCTGACGCCCCAGGACCGCGAGATCTGCGCCTGCATCGTCCGCGAGCAGGAAGCGAGCTGGTACGGCGGCTATGCGCGAACCGTTTATCGGATCGACACCGAACGCGCCCTGCTGGCCGCCGTCGGCCACCCCCTGGTCGTCCGCAACGCGACTGCGGACACTCCGGTCGAACTGGTGCGGGCGCTGCCGACGCTGGCAGCGGTGCGGCGCAGTAAGGACCTGCTGGTCAGCATCGAACCCTTCCCGGCCGAGAACCGGTCGCTGTTGCCGGTCGAGGAGACCCCGCAGCGCATCCGGCTGGTCCAGTTCGATGTCCGGCACCGGGAAATCGCCCGCATTCTCGGCCCGACGGGACTCAGTGTTCCCAAGGGCGCCGAGCCGCGCTTGCTCGAAGGGCTCACCGCGGTCGCTCCACTGCTGACCGTTCACTCCGACATCGGCGGCGGTGCCGGCGTTGCCGAGACGATCGTCGCCGACCCGCGCCCGCACCTGCACCTGAACGCTTTCGAGGGCGGCCTCGGCCTCGAGTGCTATGTTCACCCCGGTGGTGACGCTGGCCCGCAGTTCCGGCCGGGACAGGGCGGGGCGACCCTGTTCAGCGAGCGTGACGGTCGCGCCTTGCGCTGCCCCCGCGATCTCCGGAGCGAGCTGGCTGCGGCCCGTGCGGTGATCCGCCAATGCCCGGCACTCGCCGGCAACGACGGCTGGAGCTGGCACCTCGACGACCTCGAACAGGCCCTGAGCGCACTCGAAGAGCTCCATCGCCTCGGCGATGCGGTTGTGCTCGACTGGCCGCAGGGCAAGCGCATCGGCCTTGGCAAGGAAACCCAGCTCCGCCAGATGCGCGTTACCCTCCGGCAGCAGGCCGACTGGCTGGCGATCGAGGGCGAGCTGACCCTCGATGACGGGCGCGTGCTGGCGATGCGCGAGCTGCTCGAGCGCGCGGCTGCCGCCCAGGGCCGCTTCGTCCGCCTCGGAGAAAACGATTATCTGATCCTCAGCCAGGCCCTGCGCCGGCGCCTCGACAAGCTGCGCGGACTGGTGGCCGACGACGGCCGCTTCCACCCCTTCGCGGCGCCGGCCATCGACGAGATCATCGACGGCATGACGGTCGAGGCCGATCCGGCGTGGCGGGCGCTGCTCGACCGGCTGGCCGCGCTGCAGGCCCTCGAACCGCCACTCCCCTCGACGCTGCAGGCCGAGCTGCGCGACTACCAGGCCGAAGGCTACCGCTGGCTCGCCCGCCTCGCCCACTGGGGCGCCGGCGCCTGTCTCGCCGACGACATGGGGCTTGGCAAGACGGTCGAGGCGCTGGCACTGATCGTGTCGCGGGCCGCCGAAGGCCCGACACTGGTGCTAGCGCCGATGTCGGTCTGCGGCAACTGGATCGACGAAGCGCAGCGCTTCGCCCCAACGCTCAAGCCACTGCGCTTCGGCGGCGCCGACCGCGCCGCGCTGCTCGAACAGGCCGGCCCCTTCGACCTCATCGTCTGCAGCTACGGTCTTCTGCAGAGCGAGGGCGAACGCCTCGCCGAGGTATCGTGGCAGACCATCGTCGCCGACGAAGCGCAGGCGTTCAAGAACGCGCTCACCAAACGCTCGCAGGCGATGATGCGCCTGCGTGGCGCGTTTCGCATGATCACCACCGGCACGCCGGTCGAGAACCACCTCGGCGAGCTGTGGAACCTCTTCCGCTTCATCAATCCCGGCCTGCTCGGCTCGCTGGAGACCTTCAACCGGCGCTTCGCGATTCCCATCGAGCAGGCCAGGGACGCGAATGCCCGGCAGCGACTGCGCCAATTGCTGCGGCCCTTCATTCTGCGCCGCCTGAAGAGCGAGGTCTTGAGCGAGCTGCCCGCGCGCACCGAGATCACCCTGCAGATCGAGCTCAGCAGCGGCGAGAGGGCGCTCTACGAAGCCCTGCGCCGGCAAGCCATCGAACGCCTCGAAGAAGCCCCGGAGACTCACCCCGGTCAGCAGCGCATGCAGCTCCTCGCCGAGATCATGCGTCTGCGCCGCGCCTGCTGTCATCCGCGGCTCGCGCTACCCGACAGCGAGTTGCCGAGCGCCAAGCTCGAGGCCTTCGCCGAGGTCGTCGACGAACTGCTCGACAACCGTCACAAGGCGTTGGTCTTCAGTCAGTTCGTCGATCACCTCAAGCTCCTCCGCAGCCACCTCGATTCGCGCGGCATCGGCTACCAGTATCTCGACGGATCGACCCCCGAGGCGCAGCGCCGCACCGCGGTCGCCGCTTTCCAGGCCGGTGAGGGCGAACTGTTCCTGATCAGTCTGCGCGCCGGCGGCGCCGGGCTCAACCTGACCGCTGCCGACTACGTCATCCACATGGACCCCTGGTGGAACCCCGCCGTCGAAGACCAGGCCTCCGACCGCGCCCACCGCATCGGCCAGGAGCGCCCGGTCACGATCTATCGCCTGGTCGCCCAGGACACCATCGAAGAGCGCATCCTGCAACTGCACGCCGGCAAGCGCGACTTGGCCGACGGTCTGCTCGCCGGCACCGAGGACGGCGGCAGGCTGAGCTACGCGGATATGCTGGCACTGATACGGGGGAGCGACGGGAGCGGGTGATGCCGCAGGCTGGGTGGGAGGGACGCCTTGCCTTCACCCCTGCCTGCAAGGCCACCCGGTATTGCAAGATACGTGAGAAATCCGCTTCGTCCGGCGTTTGTCGATTCCCCGTCTCGGAGAACGCTCTTCTGCCATCCAGGATACCGCTCTACCCACAATCATGAGCAAGTGGGTCACAGACCGGATTCGTCATTCAGCCTGCCGTCTCTCGACTTCATCCATCTTCTTCGCCAGTTCATCGGGCGTGAGAATTCCCTTCTGAAAGAGAATATTTGCGAAAGCGACGATCCAGCGTTCGTAATAGGTAAGCTGGCCGATCATCTCCGCACCGAGCGACTCGACGCCTCGGCGCTTTTCCTCCGTGCTGAGAATCTTATGAAAATCGAGGACATCCGCCAGTGCGTGGCAGCGCTTCTCCCAAGGCTCAAGTACGTGGTCAATGCGTTCGATGCGATCCGCCGGCAAGCCGCCAATGTCATTCGGCAGTGTTTTCAGGAGGTGTTCGGTTTGGCTCATGAATTGATCCGGTGTTCAAGGTTGACTTTGATCACGCCAATCATCGCGTCGCGGGTGACCATGGCGGCGAGTTGTTCCTCGGTAAAATCCTCGGTGCCTGCCGGACGCTGTGGCAATACCAGATAACGCTGGATCGCCGTCGAGTCGCTGACACGAATCTCGACGTCTTCAGGAATCTCGGTACCGAACTCGGACAAGACTTGCCGCGGTTCCTTGACGGCGCGGGCGCGGTATGGCCTGGCTTTATACCAGTCGGGCGGAAGGCCGAGCACCGGGCGCGGGTAACAGGAACAGAGCGTGCAAACGATGAGATTGTGAACCTTGTCGGTGTTCTCCAGAACGATGAGCTGGGTGTCGTCGTAGAAGCTGATACCCAACTCTTCGCAGGCCGCACGGCCGTTGGTGAGCAGACGAGCCCGAAAGCCCGGATCAACCCACGCTCGCGCGACGACTTTCGCTCCCAACGCAGGCGTGCGGGAGTCAAGTACCTCGATTTGTCGACGAATCTCGCCGGGAGCGATCAGTTTCTTTTCGATGAGCAGCTCTCGAATGGCCGTCTCCATGATTTCGTAATATCCGGGAAGCGCCTCGTCAAGCGCTGCGGGATGCGGATGGGAATGATCGTGGTCGTCCATATTCAGACCTTTTCCAGCCATGTTTCAAAGACTTCGATACGCAAACTATCCAGAAGGGGTAAGTATTCGGTGAACCCGTAGTCGGAGGCGGCGGCCGATAGTCGGCGACTGAGCAGATGGCGGAGGGCTGGACACAGAAGCCGAGTTTGGGTAGACTTCGACGTATGGGCTCTGGATCGGACAT
>NZ_JAZKUD010000034.1:0-44265 GCF_036625275.1 Accumulibacter sp. | reverse complement strand
CAAGGGCTTGCGCCGCGATTATAAGGCACTTGGAAGATTTTCGAAGCACTGCCGCAATGAACTTGGCCGCGAAGGGGCCAGCGTTGCCGGTTATAATTTTTCTGTGACCCACGACCAGAGCCCATCGAAATGACCCAAGCCACCCGCCATTGCCGTCTGCTGATCCTTGGATCCGGACCCGCCGGCTATACTGCCGCCATCTATGCGGCGCGCGCCAACCTCAAACCAGTGCTGATCACCGGCATGGCCCAGGGTGGGCAGTTGATGACCACGACCGACGTGGACAACTGGCCGGCCGACGCACCGGGCGTGCAGGGGCCAGCGCTGATGCAGCGTTTCGAAGAGCATGCCCGCCGCTTCGAAACCGAGATTCTGTTCGACCATATCCATACCGCCCGATTGACCGAAAAGCCGTTTGTGCTGATCGGCGATTCGGGTACCTACACCTGTGATGCACTGATCATCGCCACCGGTGCTTCAGCCCAGTATCTGGGCCTGCCGTCCGAAGAAACCTTTGCTGGCCGCGGCGTCTCCGCCTGCGCGACCTGTGACGGCTTCTTCTATCGTGACCAACCGGTCGCCGTCATCGGCGGTGGCAATACTGCGGTCGAAGAGGCGCTGTACCTGGCGAACATCGCCAGTCACGTCACCCTCGTGCATCGCCGCGACAAGCTGCGCGGTGAAAAAATACTGCACGACAAGCTGTTTGCCAAGGAAAAGGCCGGCAAAGTCACGATCCGCTGGAACTGCACGCTTGACGAAGTGCTTGGTGACCCGTCCGGCGTGACCGGCATGCGCATCCGCGACAAGCTGACCGGCAAGACCGAAGACCTGTCGCTGACGGGGGTTTTCATCGCCATTGGCCACAAACCCAACACCGACTTGTTTGTCGGCCAGTTGGCCATGCAGGGTGGCTATCTGCTGACTCAGTGCGGGCAAAACGGCAATGCCACGGCCACGTCGGTTGCCGGTGTCTTCGCTGCCGGCGATGTGCAGGATTACATCTACCGGCAGGCTTGTACTTCGGCAGGCAGCGGCTGTATGGCGGCACTCGATGCCGAACGTTACCTTGATAGCCTTGGCCTGGCTGGCTGAGGCATTGCCGATGTGAGGAGCGATGTCTGCGATGACGCCGCGACCCAGCCCGGAAGATCTGGCCGCTTTTCGTGCCGCTGTCGACGGCGCGACGCCCTTGCGCAAGCTCGATCGGGTCAGTCTGGATGCGCCAAAGCCGAGTCCGTGGCCACGGCAGCGCGAACTCGACGAAGCGGCGGTTCTGGTACAACTGCTGCATGCCCCCTTGGCGATCGACGACTGGCTCGACCTTGGCGGTGCCGACTCGTTTCTGCGCAGCGGGCTGCCGCGCACCCTGCTGCGTGACTTGCGCCGCGGTCGTTGGAGCATCCAGGATCATCTCGATCTCCATGGCATGAATCGCCACGAGGCGCACGCGCAGGTGTCGCTGTTCGTTGCCGAAGCTCTGGCTGCCGGCAAGCGCTGTCTGCGCATCGTGCACGGCCGCGGCCACGGTTCGCCGGGGCGGGAAGGGGTTCTGCGCCACCTGGTCAAGGCCTGGCTGAGTCACTACAAGGATGTCCAGGCCTTCTGCCACGCGCCGCCCAGCGACGGCGGTGATGGCGCCCTGTGGGTTTTGCTGAAGGGCGGCGGCAAATCCCGCTAACGGTCGTGACCATTAATGTGAAAGTCGCGTATGCGACTCACGAGCCTCCCCTCCCCCCTCGCGGGGGAGGGGTTGGGGGAGAGGGAAACGGTCATGACTTTCATGATCGGGGGTGCCTGGAAAAGTCATGACCGTTAATATGAAATTCGCGTATGCAACTCACGAATCGCCCCTCCTCTCGCGGGGCGAAGGCAGGATTTCGCCGAACACTGCTCCGCGCTGCCGCAGCCGGCCCGCGATGCGGCGCGGGCCGTCGGAAGGTCCGAGGAGCGGGGAAAAGTCATGACGTTAAGCTGACGCCTCTTGGAATGCGCGCAGGACCGCGTTGATTCGTGTCTGATAGCCAGAGCCTTGAGACTTGAACCATTCAAGAATGGACAGTCGACGGCTCATTGGGAAAACAAATTTACCGTGGCGCGAGCGGCACATGTGACCGGGAGCAGACCTTCGCCTGTGTTATCATGGGCAGTTGCCGGTTTCCGGCTGCCCCCATGGGTCTATCCACGTGTTCAACTGCGATCTCCATTGTCATTCCACCTGCTCGGATGGTCTCCTTTCTGCGGACGACCTGGTCCGTCGTGCGGCGGCGAATGGCGTGGACATGCTGGCGTTGACCGACCACGATGACCTCGATGGCCTACCGTCGGCACAGGCGATGGCGGAAGAACTGGGGATGGCCTTCGTTAACGGCGTCGAGATCTCGATCGAGTGGGAGGCGCTGCAGATTCATATCCTGGGTTTCGCTTTCGACAGCGCCGATCCGGTATTGAACGACGGTCTGGCCACGATCCGCTCGGGCCGGATCGAGCGTGCGCGGCGCATGTCGGCGGCGCTCGAGAAGGTCGGCATCGCCGGCGCTTTCGAAGGCGCGATGCGTTATGCGGCCAACCCGAGCCTGGTCAGCCGCGCGCATTTCGGTCGCTATCTCGTTGAAAGTGGCGTCTGCAAGGACCTGCGCAGCGTCTTCGAATCGTACCTGGTTCCTGGTCGGCCGGGTTATGTTGATCATCGCTGGGCGACGCTGGCCGATGCCGTGCGCTGGATTCTTGGCGCCGGCGGGATTGCGGCGGTGGCGCACCCTGGGCGCTACAAGCTGTCGCGCACCGAGATGCGGCGCTTTCTCGGCGACTTCAAGGCCTTGGGCGGGCAGGCAATCGAGGTCATGTCGGGGAGTCATACGCAGGAGCATGTGGAGGTTTTCGGTCGCCTGGCCAGGGAATACGATTTTCTGGCGTCGCGCGGCTCCGATTTTCACGGGCCGGGCGAGAGTCATGTCGATCTGGGCAAACTGGCACCATTGCCGGAGGGCTTGAAGCCCGTCTGGCAGTGGTTCTGAGCTGCAGGAACGTGTCATGGCTCAGTACCTCACGATTCATCCCGACAATCCGCAGGCAAGGCTGCTGCAGAAGGCGGCCGAAGTCGTCCGCCAGGGTGGGGTCATCGCGTTGCCGACAGACTCGAGTTACGCTCTTGGTTGCCATCTCGGCGACAAGGCCGCAGTCGAACGAATCCGCAGTCTGCGCGGTGTCGATGACCGGCACCACCTGACGCTGATGTGCCGCGACCTATCGCAGATCGGCCAGTTCGCGCGCGTCGACAATGCTCGCTATCGCCTGCTCAGGGCGACGACGCCGGGCAGCTATACCTTCATTCTCGAGGGAACCCGCGAGCTGCCACGGCGTGTCCTGCACCCCAGGCGCAAGACCATCGGGCTGCGCATTCCGGCACATACGGTCACACTGGCCCTGCTCGAAGCGCTTGGCGAGCCATTGTTAACCTCGACCCTGATCGTCGCCGGTGACGAAGACCCGCTGACCGAAGGCTGGGAAATCCGTGAGCGGCTCGACAGCCAGCTCGAACTGATCCTCGACGGCGGCTTTTGCGGGACCGAGCCGACGACGGTGGTTGATCTGACCGCTGCGCTGCCGGTACTGGTGCGCGCCGGACTCGGTGCGCTGGCGCCGGTGGGACTTGACTGAGGAACTTGCATGCAGGCGCTGATCCAGACGATTGCCATTGCCGCGCTGCCGGTCATCCTCGCGATTACCCTGCACGAAGCCGCGCATGGTTATGCCGCCCGCCACTTCGGTGATCCGACCGCCTGGCAGGCCGGGCGGATCACGGCCAATCCACTCAAGCATGTCGACCTGGTGGGAACGATTCTGGTACCGGCGATCATTCTGCTGCTGTCGACGGGAGGCATCCTGTTCGGCTGGGCCAAGCCGGTGCCGGTGAATTTCGGTCGCCTGCATCATCCGAAGAGCGACATGTTGTGGGTGGCTGCCGCCGGCCCGGCAGCCAATTTCGCGATGTTGCTATTCTGGGCCGCGTTGTTCAAGCTGGCCTTGCTGCTACCGCTCAACTTCTTCAGCCTGCCGATGGCACGCATGGCAGAGGTCGGTATTTCGATCAATATCGCGCTGATGGTGCTCAACCTGTTTCCCTTGCCGCCGCTCGATGGTGGGCGGATTGCCGTCAGCCTGCTGCCGCCAGAAGCCGCCTGGCGCTTTGCGCAAATTGAGCGCTTTGGCTTTCCGATCCTGCTGCTGCTGCTGTTTACCGGGGTGCTGGGTTCGCTTCTGACACCGGTGATGCAACTCGTTGGCGGACTGATCGATGCCCTTTTTCAATTACCATCCTGAATCCAGAACATGTACGCAGAACGAGTCCTCTCCGGGATGCGCCCGACCGGCAGCCTGCATCTCGGCCACTACCACGGGGTGCTGAAGAACTGGGTGCGGCTCCAGTATGAGTATCCTTGCCTCTTTTTCGTTGCCGACTGGCACGCTCTCACCACCCAGTACGATGACCCACAAGGCATCGTCGATTCTACCTGGGAGATGGTCGTCGACTGGCTGGCGGCCGGCGTTGACCCCGCACGGGCGACCCTGTTCATTCAGTCGCAAGTACCCGAACATGCCGAGCTGCACCTGCTGCTGTCGATGATGGCGCCGCTGGGCTGGCTGGAGCGGGTGCCGACCTACAAGGATCAGCAGGAAAAACTCGAGAACAAGGATCTGTCGACCTATGGCTTTCTCGGCTATCCCTTGCTGCAGTCGGCCGACATCCTGATCTACCGAGCCGACAAGGTGCCGGTAGGCGAGGATCAGGTGCCGCACATCGAGTTTTCGCGTGAGGTGGCGCGCCGCTTCAATCATCTCTATGGGCGCGAGCCGGGTTTCGCGGACAAGGCCAGGGAGGCGGTCAAGAAGCTCGGATCGAAGCGGGCTCGCCGTTATGAAGAATTGCGCACACGTTTTCAGGAAAGAGGTGAGCAGGCGGCGGTCGAGCAGGCGCATGCGTTGCTCGACGAAGTTCATGACCTGTCACACGCCGACCGCGAGCGCCTCCGTGGCTACCTCGAAGGCACCGGCAAGATGATTCTCGTCGAGCCGGGTGCGCTGCTGACCGAGGCTTCGCGGATGCCGGGGGTCGATGGCCAGAAGATGTCGAAGTCCTACGGCAATACGATCACGCTGCGCGAGGATGCCGTCTCGGTGACGCAAAAAATCCGGCGCATGCCGACCGACCCGGCGCGGATTCGCCGCACCGATGCCGGTGATCCGGACAAATGTCCGGTTTGGCAACTGCATCAGGTGTACTCGGACGCGGCCTGTCAGGCCTGGGTGCAGCAAGGTTGCCGCAGCGCCGGCATGGGTTGCCTGGACTGCAAGCAGCCGGTGATCGACGCCATCCTGCGCGAGCAGGCGCCCATGCGCGAGCGCGCACAACCCTTTCTGGATGATCCGCAGTTGGTGCGATCGATCATTGCCGACGGCAACAGCAAGGCGCGCCATCTCGCGCGCGAAACGATGCGCGACGTGCGCCAGGCGATGGGAATGGATTACCGTTAACGGTCATGACTTATTCAGGCACCTCCGATCAGGCCAGTCATGACCGTTTTCCTCTCTTGCAGGACGCATTCCGGCTGGCACGCCGGAGTCGCTCGATGGGCACGGAGGAGGCTCCGCGAATTCCCCCTCTCGCCTCCCGACCCCTCCCACGGCCCGCGCAGCATTGCGGGCCGGCTACGGCGGCGCGGAGCCGTGCTCCGCGAAACCCCGCCTCCGCCCCCCGCGAGGGGGGAGGGGAGATTCTTGAGTCGCTGACGCGACTTTCACATTGAATGATGTGCAGTTCGTCGATCCGCGATGAGCACTAGTGCGACCATCGCTGTGGCAGTGTCACCGGTCGAGGCTGCGGTCAGTCCGCTGGCCAGGATTTACGGCGAGCCGCTGGTGCAGATGCCGCACGACCTCTACATCCCTCCCGATGCGATGGCGGTCATGCTCGACGCCTTCGAGGGGCCGCTCGATCTGCTGCTGTACCTGATTCGCAGGGCCAATGTGAATGTTCTCGACATTCCGATGGCGCCACTGACCGAGCAGTATCTGGTCTACGTCGAAGCGATGCGCTCACAGAACCTCGAACTGGCCGCTGACTATCTGGTGATGGCCGCAATGCTGATCGAGATCAAGTCGCGGATGCTGTTGCCGAGACCGAAAGCTGCTGTCGGCGACGATGCAGAAGACCCGCGCGCCGAACTGGTACGACGACTGATTGAATATGAGCAGATGAAGCTGGCCGCGCAGGCCCTCAATCAACTGCCGCAAGCCGAGCGTGATTTCGACTGGGTCGAGGTCTGGGTCGAGAAAACCTTGCTGCGTCGGTTGCCGGAAGTGACGGTGCTGGATCTGCAGAACGCCTGGTGCGGCATCCTGCGGCAGGCCAGACTGCATACCCGGCACCTGGTGCAGCGCGAGGAACTGTCGGTGCGCGAGCACATGGCGCTGATCCTGCGCCGCCTGCGCGATGCAGGCGGTTTTGTCGAGTTTGTCGATCTTTTCGATCCGACCCTGGGTGCGCCGGTGCTGGTTGTGAACTTTCTTGCCCTGCTGGAGCTGGCGCGTGAGCGTCTGCTCGAAATGACCCAGATGGAAGCATTCGCTCCCATCTATCTGCGCCTGGCCGATACCCATGGTGACTCCCGGTAAGGCGACGGCGCTGCCGGCCGCGCTGCCCCTCGATCGTGCGGCAGTCAAGCGGGTGCTGGAAGCAGTGTTGCTGAGCACTCGGGAACCCTTGACGCTGGCCGATCTGCGCAGGGTGTTCGCCGACCAGGTCACTGCCGAGGTCCTGCGCGGGCTGCTCGACGAGCTGCACAGCGAGTGGCGCGAGCGACCGCTCGAACTGCTGCCGGTAGCGAGCGGCTGGCGTTTCCGGACGCGTGCCGAGTACATGCCCTATCTGGAGCGGCTGCACCCGGAAAAACCACCGCGCTATTCACGTGCAGTGCTGGAAACGCTGGCCATCATCGCCTATCGTCAGCCCGTGACGCGTGGCGACATCGAGGACATCCGCGGTGTGACGGTTGCCACACAGGTGATTCGGGTGCTCGAAGAGCGTGGCTGGGTTGAAGTCGTTGGTCATCGCGATACGCCCGGTCGACCAGCACTGCTGGCGACGACCAAAAAATTTCTTGACGACCTGGGTCTCTGCAGTCTCGCCGAGTTGCCTGCACTCGAACCAATCAATTCCACACTGGACCTTGCTGATGCCCAATAACAAACGCCGCACTCCAACCGAATCCCCTCGTTCGCCACGTCCGGCGGCGCCGGCCACGCCGCCAGCGGCACAGCGACGACCACCGGCGGCGCCGGAGTCTGCCGCTGCGACCAGGAACGTACGCCCGGGACCAGGAACGAGCGCCGGCGAGTCGGCCCGGCGCACTCGTCACCAGGAACCTGCAGGCAAACCGGAGCGATTGCACAAGCTGCTGGCCAACAGCGGCATCGGCTCACGCCGGGAGATGGAATCGCTGATTAGCGCCGGTCGCATCCACGTCAATGGCGAGCCGGCGCACCTCGGACAGACGGTCAGCCCGGGTGACCGGATCAAGGTCAATGGCAAGCTGGTGCAGTTGCGCTTCTCCGACCGCTTGCCGCGGGTCATCCTCTATCACAAGCCCGAAGGCGAGATCGTTTCGCGCAACGACCCAGAGCATCGGCCGAATGTGTTTACCTCATTGCCGCGGATGTCGGCCGGACGCTGGGTGGCAGTCGGCCGTCTCGACTTCAACACCAGTGGACTGTTGCTGCTGAGCACCTCGGGGGACCTGGCCAATCGACTGATGCACCCGCGCTATCAATTGGTCCGCGAGTACGCGGTGCGCATCCTCGGCGACCTGCCCGGCGATGCCCGTCAGCGCCTGCTCGATGGCATCGAACTCGACGATGGATCGGCAAAATTCGCGAGCTTTCAGGAAGCTGGCGGTGAGGGCGCCAACCGCTGGTTCCGCGTATCGCTTTTTGAGGGTCGCAACCGCGAAGTACGGCGCATGTTCGAAGCCGTCGGCGTGGTTGTCAGTCGCCTGATGCGTGTTCGTTATGGTCCTTTCGTGTTGCCGCCAAGCCTGAAGCGGGGGCAGGTTTACGAGCTTACCGAGGCCGAGGTGAAGAAGCTGCTGGTCGATTTCGGCATGGCAAGTGCCGATTCCGGCCGCCCGCCGCGGCGACCGCGACCCGCTTGAGGGGCGTTGCCCGCTCACGGGCTGATTTACCGTTGCCAATATTTTCGTTATAATCCAACGGTTTTCTGCTCGCCCCTGAGGGGGTGATTGGCCCCGCAGGGGCAATTTTCTGGGATGGGCTTCTCGCCCATTTTTTATTTGCAGCCATGGATGTGCACGAACTACTTGAAATCACGGTAACTGGCCTTGGCTATGAGCTGGTGGACGTTGAACGCAGCCCGCGTGGCCGCGTTCTGCGCGTTTTCATCGACAAACCGGAGAAGCCGCGCGGCGTGGATATCGAAGACTGTGTACTGGTCAGCAATCAGCTTTCTCGCGTGTTGACCGTTGAAAACGTTGACTATGACCGTCTTGAGATCTCTTCGCCGGGAATGGACAGACCATTGAAGAAAGCTTCTGACTTCGAGCGTTTCGCGGGTTCGGAGATCAGTTTCAAGCTGCGCCTGCCCTTGAACGGTCGGCGAAATTTCAGTGGCGTCCTGCTTGGCTTGCACAACGGCAAGGTGCATCTGCAGACCGATGTAGGCGAGATGGAATTCGATCTGGTCAATCTTGACAAGGCACGGGTGGTTCCAAAATTCGACACGATGAAACCGGGCGAGAAGCTGGTGTGAAAGTTGCGTCAGCGACTCACGAATCTCCCCTCTCCCCTCGCGGGAGAGGGGCCGGGGGAGAGGGAAACGGTCATGACTTTCATGATCGGGGGCGCCTGGAAAAGTCATGACCGTTAGGAGGTAATGAGGAAATGAGCCGCGAAATCTTGCTGCTGGTAGATGTCCTGGCACGTGAAAAGAACGTGACCAGAGAGATCGTCTTCGGCGCGCTGGAGTTGGCGCTGGCATCGGCTACCAAGAAGCGCATCCATGACGACGCCAATGTGCGTGTCGCAGTCGATCGCGAAACCGGTGACTTCGAGACCTTCCGGCGCTGGGAAGTCGTTGCCGACGAAGACTTTCTCGACGAGGAACAGCAGGTGCCGCTGTCGGAAGCCCAAAAGCAGGACCCCGAGGTCGAGATCGGGGATTGTCTGGAGGAGTCTCTCGAACCCATCGACTTTGGGCGCATCGGCGCGCAGGCGGCCAAGCAGGTGATTCTGCAAAAGATTCGTGACGCCGAGCGCGAACAGGTGCTGAGTGAATTCCTGGCACGCAAGGAGCATCTGGTGACTGGAACGATCAAGCGCATGGAGCGCGGCAATGCGATTGTCGAAACCGGCAAGATGGAGGCACTGCTGCCGCGTGACCAGATGATTCCGCGCGAGAACCTGCGCGTCGGCGATCGTGTCAAGGCGTATCTGCTGCGCATCGACCGCTCCGCCCGCGGTCCGCAACTGATCCTGTCGCGTACCGCTCCGGAGTTCATCATTCAGCTCTTCGCGCTGGAAGTTCCGGAAGTCGATGATGGCCTGCTGGAGATCAAGGCGGCTGCCCGTGATCCTGGCATGCGCGCCAAGATTGCCGTCAAGTCCAACGACCAGCGGATCGATCCGATCGGTACCTGTGTCGGCATGCGTGGTTCGCGGGTCACGGCGGTAACCAATGAACTGGCTGGCGAACGGGTTGACATCGTGCTCTGGTCGGCTGATCCTGCGCAGTTCGTGGTTGGCGCGCTGGCGCCGGCCGAGGTCAGCTCGATCATCGTCGATGAAGACAAGCACAGCATGGATGTGGTCGTCGACGAGCAGAACCTGGCAATCGCCATTGGCCGTGGTGGCCAGAATGTTCGCCTGGCGTCGGAAATGACCGGCTGGACGATCAACCTGATGACCGAGGAAGAATCGAAGACCTTGGTCGAGGCCGAAGCGGCGGCGATTCGCGTACTGTTCATGGAGAAACTCGATGTCGACGAGGATGTGGCGAACATCCTCATCGACGAAGGCTTCTCGACTCTCGAGGAAGTGGCCTATGTGCCACTGCACGAGATGCTCGAGATCGAGTCCTTCGACGAGGTCACGGTGCAGGAGTTGCGCGAGCGGGCGCGTAACATTCTGCTCACTGAGGCCATTGACACCGAGGAAAAAATCGGTAACGTCGCCGAGGATCTGCTGAGCCTTGAAGGGATGGACAAGTCACTGGCCGGACAACTGGCTGGTCATGATATCAAGACGCGCGACGATCTTGCCGATCTGGCAGTCGACGAACTGACGGAGATGACCGGCATTGATGCGCAACGGGCCAAACAACTGATCACCACGGCGCGTGCGCACTGGTTCGAGTAAGCGGGGAAAGAGGAATTCACATGGCGCAAACAAGTGTTGCCCAATTTGCCGTACAGCTGAAGATGCCGGTTGCTTCGCTGCTCGAGCAATTGCATAAAGCCGGGGTGGCCAAGAAACATCTCGATGACCTGCTGTCCGAGCAGGACAAGTCCAGGTTGCTGGATTATTTGCGCAAGGCGCATGGTCAGACGGATGCGAAGACCAAGATTACCCTGATGCGCAAGGAGACGACCGAGATCCGGCAGCAGGATTCACACGGAAAATCGCATACGGTGCAGGTCGAAGTCCGCAAGAAACGCGTTCTTGTGAAGCGGGAGGCACCCGAAGTTCGCGCCGAATTGCCGGTGCCGCCGGTCCTGCCGATCACGGTGACCGAGAAGGTCGTTGAAGCCCGATCGGCACCGCCGGTTGAGGTGAAAACCGAGAAAATCGAGCCGCTTGTCGCAGTAAAAGCTGAACCCGTCGTCGAAGCCAGGGTCAAGAAATCCGTACCGCCGGTGACCGTGAAGGCAGAACCGGTGGCCGTGAAGGCTGAAGCGTTGCCGGCCAAAGCGAAATCCAGGCCCGTCGCCGAGACGCCTTCTGCAGCGGTCGTCGATGCCAAAACAGAAGCGCCGGTGGTGGCCGACGCCAAGGTGAGCGCCAAGAAAGTGGTGACGCGTGCTTCGATCATCGGCGAGGAGCAGCAGCGCCTGCGCGCCGAGGAAGAGCGGCGTAACGCCGAGTTGCGCGCCCGCCAGGAAGCCGAGTTCAAAAGCAAGCAGCAACGCAGCGCCGACCTCCTTCGCCTGAAGCAGGATGCAGAAAACAAGGCGGTCGCGGCCAAGGCTGCCGGGGTGGCCAAACAGGTTGCCGCCCAGACCGCGAGTGAGCGGCCTGCGGAAGACAAGACGCTGCACAAGCCGGCGGCCAAACCGGCGGCGGCCGACAAGAAGGTGGCCGAAAAGAAAGCGCCCGAAAAGAAGGTCGCCGACAAGAAGGGACAATGGAAGAACGAAGGTGCCAACAAGCGTCCCGGGCTGAAGACACGCGGCGCCACCGGTGGCACGGGCTGGCGGGACAATAAGCACGGCAAGCGAACTGCCCGCGGTGTGGGCGACGAAGAAGAGCAGCATTCTTTCCAGTTGCCCATTGAACCGGTGATTCACCAGGTCTATGTCCCGGAAACGATCTCCGTCGCTGAATTGGCGCACAAGATGGCCGTCAAGGCGACCGAAGTGATCAAGTCCCTGATGAAGATGGGTTCAATGGTGACCATCAACCAGGTGCTGGACCAGGAGACGGCGATGATCATCGTCGAGGAGATGGGCCACAAGGCGTTTGCTGCCAAGCTTGACGACCCCGATGCCTTCCTCGACGACAGCGACGTCGAACAGAAGGACGTACCGCACGAGCAGCGCGCACCCGTGGTGACAGTGATGGGACACGTCGATCACGGCAAGACCTCGCTGCTCGACTACATCCGCCGTACCCGTGTGGCGAGTGGCGAGGCAGGCGGCATCACCCAGCACATTGGCGCCTATCACGTGCAGACCGACCGGGGCATGGTGACCTTCCTCGACACGCCGGGTCACGAGGCATTTACGGCGATGCGCGCGCGCGGTGCCAAGGCGACCGATCTGGTCATTCTGGTGGTTGCTGCCGATGACGGGGTGATGCCCCAGACCAGGGAGGCAATTCACCACGCCAAGGCGGCGGCAGTGCCGATTGTCGTGGCCGTGAACAAGATCGACAAGCCGGGTGCCCAGCCCGATCGGGTGAAACAGGAACTGGTCACCGAACAGGTGGTGCCCGAGGAGTACGGCGGTGATGCACCCTTTGTCCTGGTGTCCGCAAAGACCGGTGTCGGTATCGACGAACTGCTCGAGAACGTTCTGCTGCAGGCGGAAGTGCTCGAACTGAAAGCGCCCAGGGATGCGCCAGCCAAGGGCCTGATCATCGAGGCACGCCTCGACCGCGGGCGCGGACCCGTGGCGACGATGCTGGTCCTCTCGGGAACGCTTCGCCAGGGCGACATCCTGCTCGCCGGTCAGGTATTTGGTCGGGTACGGGCGATGCTCGACGAAAACGGCAAAGTGATCAAGGAGGCTGGACCGTCGATTCCGGTCGAGATCCTGGGTCTCTCCGATGTGCCCGCCGCCGGACAGGAAGCCGTGGTGCTCGCTGACGAACGCAAGGCGCGCGAGATTGCCCTGTTCCGCCAGGGCAAGTACCGCGACGTCAAGCTGGCTACGAAGCAGGCCGCCAATCTCGAGAGCATTCTCGAGCAGATGACCGAAGCCGAGGCCAAGGTTCTGGCACTGATCATCAAGGCCGATGTTCAGGGTTCTCAGGAGGCGCTGGTTCAGTCCTTGCAGAAACTCTCGACCGGTGAAGTCAAGGTCAACGTCATCCACGCCGCTGTGGGCGCGATCAGCGAGTCTGACGTACACCTTGCGCAGGCCTCGAAAGCGGTCATCATCGGTTTCAACGCGCGTGCCGACGCTGGCGCACGCAAGGCAGCCGAAGCTGCCGGGGTCGATATTCGCTACTACAACATCATCTACGATGCGGTAGACGAAGTGAAGGCTGCGCTGTCGGGAATGCTTGCCCCCGAGAAGCGCGAAGACGTCACCGGCCTGGTCGAGATCAGACAGGTCTTCCGCGCTACCCGGATCGGTACCATCGCCGGTTGTTATGTACTCGAAGGCCTCATCAAGCGCAGTTCGCGCGCGCGCCTGCTGCGCAACCATATCGTCCTCTGGGATGGCGAGATCGAGTCGCTGAAGCGCTTCAAGGATGACGTGAAGGAAGTACGGGCGGGCTTCGAATGCGGTCTTTCGCTGAAGAACTTCAGTGCCTACGAGGAAGGCGACCAACTCGAGGTGTACGACGTCACGGAAGTCGCGAGGACTCTCTAAGTGTCTTCGAACAAGGGATTTTCACGGCGAGACCGGGTTTCGGAACAGATCCGGCGCGAGCTGGCCGAGGTGATCAGGAGCGAACTCAAGGATCCCCGCGTCGGCATGATCAGCCTCACCGAGGTCGAGGTCAGTCCGGACTACGCGCATGCCAGGGTGTACTTCAGCAGCATGGCGGGTAGCGAGACGCTCGACTCGGTGCAGGCCGGCCTGCAGCAGGCCTCCGGGTTTCTGCGCAGCGAGCTGGGCAAGCGCATCAGCATTCACATGATCCCGCAACTGCATTTCGTTTTCGACGACTCGCTGGAGCGTGGCGCACAGATCGCGAAGCTGATCAGCGACGCAGCGGCGATCTCGGATCACAGCGAAGAACCGGACCAGGCCTGAGTTGGGCTTGATCTGAATTGGCGCGCCAACCCGAATCCACCCGGCAAGTGAGGGAAACGGTCATGACTTTCATGATCGGAGGTGCCTGGAAAAGTCATGACCGTTCATGTGGAAGTCGCGTCAGCGACTCACGAATCTCCCCTCCCCACTCGCGGGGGAGGGGTCGGGGGAGAGGGAAACGGTCATGACTTTCATGATCGGATGTGCCTGGAAAAGTCATGACCGTTAGGAAAAGCTGGCGCCGTGTCGATGGCGTGTTGCTCCTTGACAAGCCGACTGGGATGTCCTCGAATTCTGCGCTGCAGACGGCCAGGCGGCTGTTTTCGGCAGCCAAGGCCGGGCACTCCGGCACACTCGATCCCATGGCCAGCGGGCTGCTGCCGGTCTGTTTCGGCGAAGCGACCAAGTTCTCGGTCGATCTGCTGGCGGCCGACAAGACCTATGAAGCGGAACTCCTGTTCGGTATCCGGACCGATACCGGCGATGCCGACGGTACGGTCGTGATGCAGTTCCCGGTGACCTTCGGGGGCGCCGAACTCGAAGCCGCACTGAGCCGTTTCCGCGGTTCGATTCTCCAGACCCCACCGATGTACTCGGCGCTCAAGCGCGACGGCCAACCGCTCTACAAACTGGCGCGGCAGGGAATTGAAGTCGAGCGTGCGGCACGCGCGGTAACGATCCACGAACTGTGCCTGCTTGATTTCTCGCAGAACCGCTGTCGTCTGCGGGTGGCCTGCAGCAAGGGCACCTATATTCGCAGCCTGGCCGAGGATCTTGGCACGGCACTCGCTTGCGGCGCGCATTTGACGGTTCTGCGTCGGATCGCCGTTGGCACGTTGCGGATTGCCGATGCGATAACGCTCGATCAACTGGCTACGCTGGCCGAAGAAGCCCGTGCAGACTGGCTGCTACCGCCGGACACACTGCTCCAGAGCCTGCCGGCAGTGCATCTGGACGATGCGGCAGGTTTGCGCTTTGTCCATGGTAATCCGGTCTGCATCGTCGGTTCGCCAGGGCGATGCCGAGTCTATTCTGGGAAGCAACTTCTGGGTCTCGGCGAACTCGATGACGCGGGCAGGCTGCAGCCGCGGCGCGTGCTGGGTACGCCGTAGGGTCCTTGACACCAGCAACGTCCCGGAGCATGGCAAGCGGATCAATCCGTCACCAGCTTTGCGAGACCTGACAGATTTCCGCGCCGCAAATCCGCCCGGATCGGTGTCAGGTCGGCGCCGGCCTGCACGACGCGGGTGAAATCCTTGGCCGAACGCGGCGGGCCGACGTACAGGGCACCGACCAATTCGCCCTGGCGCAGGATCAGGCGCCACCATGCCGCGTCGTTTGGCCCCGCCGTGTATTCTTCATCGCCAGGCTTGGCAGCGATCTCGCCAAAGCTGCGCAGGTCGATCCCGTCGCACTTGAGCTGCAGGACGATGCGTGGCGCCTGATACGGTTGCTTTTTGCCGAGCAGTGCGTTGGCGGCTGTTGCCGCCTGGGCAGCGCCGATGGTCCACAGGCCGCCAATGGCACCAGGCAGTTCGGCAACGTCGCCGACGGCATAGATGTCGGGGTCGCTGGTGCGCATGCACGAATCCACCTTGATGCCGCGGCCGACTTCCAGACCGGCGGCGCGGGCGAGTTGCGCGTTGGTGCCAATGCCGAGACAGGCGACGAATAAGTCCGCCCGCGCGCACGGCCCATGCGCCAGCCAGGCGGCACGCAGTGTCTCACCCTGGCCTTCCCAGCGGCTGATGGCGACGTCGGTGAGGACCTGAATACCGATGCCTTCGAGGTAAGCGGTCAGTCGGGCGGCGCCCTGATGGTCGAGCTGCGCGTTCATCAGTCGATCCGATCGCTGCAGGAGCGTGACCTGCAGCCCGAGGTGGTGCAGGGCGTCGGCGGCTTCGACGCCGAGTACGCCACCGCCGACGACCAGCGCGTGACGTGCACGCCGCAGTTGTACGTAATTGCGCAGTGCCTGTGCGTCTTCCGCCGAGCGCAGGACAAAGGCGTTGTCGAACGACAGGAAGTCGGGGTCCGGTGTCGTGCAGTGGGCTCCCGTGGCAAGGATCAGCTTGTCGTAGGGCAGGGATTCGCCGGTAGCCAGGAGAACGGTCTTGCCCTGTCGATCCACTGCACGGGCGATCGAGTTGCGCCAGACCTCGACGCGGTTCCTGGCATACCAGTTATCCGGGATCAGTTGCAGTCCGTCCATGCCGGTGCGGCCGTAGATCAGCCGGCCGATGGCCATGCGGTTGTAGAAGTGGAGCGGTTCGCTGGTGATCATGTCGATCTGTAACGAGGCGCTCAGGCGGCGCAATTGTTCCGCGGTGCTGGTGCCGGCGATGCCGTTGCCGATGATCACTACCCGGGAAACGCCTGTGCCGAGCGCATGGTCGACTTCCGGCGTGGCAGATGTTGCCTCGGTTTGTTCCGCTGTTGCGGCATTCGGGTCGCGGTCGATGAGCACCGGGCCGCTGACCCGGCACATGCATGCCAACCGTGCTTTGCCTTCCAGCCCGAGTCGGCGCAGCGTCGCCAGTTCGTCGTCCCCGGCTGGCGACAGGTACTTGCTGCCTGCGCACACGACCACCGCATCCGCACCGCAGAGGCCGGCGCGGCAACCGTAGTTGATCTTGAGACCGGCGCCCTCGATGGCATCGAGCAGGGTTGCCCCTTTCGGGACCGGGAAGGCGATCTTCGTTTCCCGGTCGGTCACCTCCGCTCCCTGCTTGCCACCGAAACGAGTATGCATCTGCGTCTTGCCGCTCGAATCCGGGACGCGCTGGGCGGGTTTGGCAGCGGCTTTGGCGAACAGGCCTTCGGCGTAAAGGCTGGCGCCGAGCAGGATCAGTCCGCCGACCACGCCGACACCGCGACTCGCGGCCGTCAGCCATTCCGGCGCCGTGAAGGAGAGGAAGTAAGAGAGGGTGCCGAGCACGATGGGGCCGCCAAACCAGTAGAAGATGGCCAACGCGACGGCGGCGAAAGTGGCCGCGACGCGATGCGGCGACAGCGGGAAGCAGTTGGTGGCGATGGCGTACAGACCGGCGGATGCGCAGCAGGCACCGAGCAGGATCGCCAGATAGAGTCCGTAGCCATAGGTCTGCGTCGGTCCCTGCAGGAAATAGGCACCGATCAGTCCCGGCAGCAGGCCGATGAACAGGCGGCGCTGGCTGGCGTAGCGCGGGTCGGAATCGACGAGGTCAGCAAAGATTGCGCCGCGCGGATTGAAGTCGTAGCAGTTCTTCTGGCAGCCGACGCAGGTTGGGCAATAGCCGTTCGGGACGACGATCAGTGGGGCATGGCCATAGGTACGCTGGATCGGCCCCAGCGGGCAGAAGGTCCCGCACCAGCCGCTGCGCCCGGCGAACACCAGGCCGCCGACCAAGGCCGCGATCAGCACGCCGACGATGCCGGCGGCCACCAGTCCGCCCGCATGGTTGAGAACCGGTGAGCGGGCGGCAACGCAGGCAAGAAAGATAGCGACGGCGATGAGAAAGGCATGTTCCTTCCATTTGCCAGGAAGCGGCAGGCTGCGGCTGGTGCCGGTCATGCGCGGAATCTGGTTGAGGAAGGCCATCGGGCAGACCTGCCGCCAAAGTCCGGGTGCAATCACCAGCACCGCTGGCAGGACCGGAATGGCCAGACCCCACCAGAGCTTCAGCCCGACGGCGGGATCGACCGCCAGCAGGACGGCAAAGCCGAGGGTGGCGAGCAGGGTGAGGACGCGCAACACCTGCCACACCGGTTTGGGCAGGGCTGACGTGCGTTTGGTGTAATTGGCGAAGAAGTGCTCTGGGCTCATGGCATGGTTTCGCGGGTCAAGGCTCAAAACGCGGTCTGCAGTTGGCGCAGGCGCCGACTGGTATAGGCCGCCAGATCCTGGAGCAGGGCGATCGCCAGCGCCGGCTTCCAGGCCGCCAACTGCGCGAAGGAATCCCGTCGCAAGGCCAGCAGCTCGGTACTTTGTAGGGCGGTGGCGGTGATCGCGCTGGCTTCGCCATCGAGGAAGGACGAGATCCCGAATACTTCGCCTTCGACGAGAACGTCCACCTCGCGCTCGGCCTGGCCGCTTGCGCCAGCGGTGAGGCGGATGCTGCCGGAAACGATGATCAGCAAGGCATCGCTGCGCTCGCCAGCAGTGATGATCCGGCTGCCGGTGGCAAAGCGCAACCCCGCGACGAAGCTGTCGAGGCTGTCGAGTTCATCGTCCGAGAACTCTCGCAGAACTGGCCGCACGCTCGCCGGAGTGACTTTTTCGGTGACCTGCTGGTCGGGATCGGTATAGCTGAAAAACTTCATCGGAGCCTTCCTGCGCCCGCGTGCTGGCGCTGATCATTGCCATAAGGAAAAGCCAATCCTGAAGGGAACCTCGTCCGATCCGGGTCGACTGCGCCGGCTTCGCGCTCATCTTGCCTGGCCAGCTGCTGGTCGGCAGGCGAGTGCGCGCAAGGGCCGCTGATCTCGAGTTGCCGAAGCGCCGAGCGGATCAATTCTCTTCCCCTTTGTCGCCGCGAGCCGTTTCGCCAGCGAAGGTGGCGACGAAGGATCTGACCGGCCGGTGTGGCTGCAAGGATTGACGGCTGCCCCAACGCTCGACGTAGAGGTCCCACAGCCTGGCCTTGCGCGAGCTCAGCAATTGGCCAATGCGGTTCTCGGCCGACGCCGCCCGCTCGATGGCCTCGGGGGCCAGTTCGTTGGCCAGTATCTGTACCGCGGCCCGAATGGCAGCATCAGTCTGCCGGAAGTATTCGGCCAGTTCGGCGAGGCTGGTCTGAAAAGACTGATGGCTGTCCAGGTAGGCCCGCCGGGGCGGGCCGAACAGTACGCGTAGCGCTTCCTCGCTGGTCGGCATGATGCTGAGCGGATTGCTGGGGGCCGGGCCGGGGCGTACCCCAGGCGGCTGCTCGAAGGCGGCGTTGCGCAAGGCCAGCAATGGCCGGATCTCGTCGGTGATCAGGAGAAGCAGTTGCCCCAGTCGTTCGCCCAGCGCGGCGGCATCGGTTTGGTCGAGGTCTTCGGGCGACAGCCCGAGTCCTCTGGCCATGCTGGCCAGTACGTAGTCGCCGGTCGCCGCTTGCGCTGGCGGCGTGGGGTCGGTGGCGGCGGCGGGTGAGGGCGAAGGGGCGGCTTCCGCGACAATCCGGGTGACCACCGGTTCGCTCAACAGTATTGGCGGTGTCTTGGCCACCCGCGCGAGGAGGGTCATGCCGTCGTCGGCTGCAGGCACGCTCGCGGGCGTCCCGTCGGTGCCGCGCTCGGCCGGCGGCAGGGCAAGCGACGGCAGGTCGGCAAGCAGCAATGCCGGGTCACCGCCGCGCCGCGCACCGCCGGCGGGACGCACGAGTGCTGCCTGGGCAGGGGGTGGTTCGACTGCGACCGGGGCAGGCGCGGGTTGGTCGGTGCCGCCGCTGGTGGTCGTGTCGTCCGGGGGAGTGTTCCCCAGGCCAGTGATCTGTACGGCAATCAGGTAAGGGCCAACCAGCAGAAGGTCTTTGTCGCATAGTGGGTAACTGCCGCTGACGCGGTCGTTGATGCGGTCGCTACTGTGGTTGACGAAGGTTCCATTGGAAGAGGTGTCCTGGAGAACGAATGCGCCGTCTGTGAAGCGGATCGTGCAATGGTTCCGGGAAATTCCGCCGGTTCGGTCGGGGAGCGTCCAGTCGTTACTGTCGTCCCGGCCGATCCTGAGCACTCCTTGGTGATCCAGCGTTTTCGTCAAAGGATATTGGTCGGCAGCGCTGGGCTTGCTCTCGATCGTCAATCGCAGCAGCGGTTCGGTGGCCGGCGGAGAATGACTGTTGGCCAGGTCGTCGTGTCTGACTGGCTCGCCGTCGTTCCTGAGTTCGACGCGGATCAGGTAGGCGCCGACCCGCAGCCGCTCGCCGTCCTGCAAGGCATGCGGACTGGTCAGCCGGTTTGTGTTGCCATCGATGAAGGTTCCGTTGGTCGACAGGTCGTAGAGCAGGTAAGCCTCAGGCGAGCGGCGGATTTCGCAATGCCTGCCCGACATCAGTCGGCTGGGGTCCGGCAAGGTCCAGTCCAGTCCCGGCAAGCGTCCTATGCTGAGACTCTCGCGGGCACCGAACTCGATGCTCGCAGTGGCGGTGGCTGGTAATCCCGTGGCGTTCTCCAGCGTCAGGCGCAGCTTCATGAGAAATTCCCTGAAAGAAGTCGGAGCGGCGCCACGCCGGCAAATCTGTGCCTGTCCTTGCTGCGAAGGCGACCACTTACCCTGTGAATTCTCGGACAAAGGGCTTGTCGGGGGCAAGCGCTTTCCTGCATTCCTTGCCGACCAGCCCCCAGGTTTCTGTCCCTGCTCCTCGACGGGTGCCTCGGAGTTGGCTAAACTGTCCTAAAATCCTTATGACTGGACTGGGAAAGATCATGCGCCGGGTCGTCTTCAACCAAAAAGGGGGAGTGGGCAAGTCCACCATCGCGAGCAACCTGGCTGCCATCGCTGCAGCACGAGGTCGACGAACGCTGCTGATTGATCTGGATGCACAAGCCAATGCGTCCCGCTACCTGCTCGGCAAGGCGCTGGACGAGCAGCAGAAAACCCTGGCTCACTTCTTCGAGGATATTCTTGGCTACCGTTTGCTTCCCGAGGCGTTGAGTGCCTATGTGATTCATACGCCATTCCCGGGTCTCGACCTCCTGCCCGCCGACCCCAGGCTCGAGGAATTGCAGTCCAAGCTTGAATCGCGCTACAAGATGTACAAGCTGCGCGAGGCACTGGAGAAAATTGCAGCTTACGACGAAATCTGGATCGACACCCCGCCGGCGCTGAATTTCTATACTCGTTCGGCTCTGATTGCCGCCGATACCTGCCTGATCCCTTTCGATTGCGATGATTTCTCACGCCGTGCCCTGTATACGCTGATCGCCAATGTGCGCGAGATTCAGAGCGACCACAATCGTTCCCTGCGCGTCGAAGGCATCGTCGTCAACCAGTATCAGGCACGGGCCAATCTGCCGCTGCGCCTGGTTGACGAACTGCGTGGCGAGGGCTTGCCGATCCTCGACGCTTTCCTTTCAGCATCGATCAAGATCCGGGAGTCGCACCATCTGGCTCTGCCGATGATCCACCTCGATCCCCGGCACAAGCTGACCGGTGAGTTCTCTGCCCTCTACGACCTGCTGTCGCAGTGAGCGTCTCCGGCTCTGCCGGGTGTATGATTTCCCTTTGTCATTGATGCGGGAGATCGATATGCCTGCGGTACGACCATGCCTGCGGCTGCTGGCAACGCTTTTCATGCTGCTTGGCTGGGGTGCGGTGGTGGCTGCCCCGGCCAAGGGCCAGGTTGCACTGGTCGTCGGGATCGGCGCCTATCAGAATGCCCCGGCACTACCCAACCCGCCCAGGGACGCTCGCGCCGTTGCCGATTCGCTGAAGAAACTCGGTTTCCAGGTGGAACTGGCCGTCGATCCGGACAAGACCCGCCTGGAACAGGCGGTGAAGCGCTTCGGTGACCAGTTGCAGGGCGCCAAGGTCGGTCTTTTCTTCTACGCGGGTCATGGCCTCCAGGTTAGCGGCCGGAATTACCTGGTGCCGGCAGATGCCAAGATCGAAAACGAGCGCTCGCTGCCTTTTGCTGCCGTCGACGCCGACCTGGTCCTGACGCAGATGGAAACTTCGACCCCGGTCAGCCTGATTTTTCTCGACGCTTGTCGCGACAACCCCTTTTCTCGTTCCCTGGCACGCAGCATGGGGACCCGTTCAGCCGCCGTTGGCCGCGGTCTGGCCCAGATTGCTGCCGGCGAGGGATCGCTGATCGTTTTCGCCACCCAGCCAGGCAATGTGGCGGAAGACGGGCAGACCGACCATAGCCCGTTCACCGAAGCCTTGCTGAAAAATCTGGCAGCACCCGGACTGGAGGTGCGGCAGATGTTGACCCGTGTACGCCAGCAGGTCAAGGAACAGACCAACGGCAAACAGATTCCCTGGGATCATTCGTCGCTGACCCAGGACTTCTATTTCATTGGGCCGACCACGGTGGTCGTCCAGTCGCCGGCGGCGCCTGCCGTCCAGCCGCCGCCGGTGGCGGGCGTCGACCCGATGGCGGTCCAGTTGTCGCTCTGGGAGTCGGTGCGCACCAGCCAGGACCCCGCCGATTTCGAGGACTACCTCAAACAGTACCCGGATGGCAAGTTTGCTGCCGTTGCCCGGCGTCGTCTGGCCGCGCTGAAAAGCGCCTCGCAGAAGGAACGTCAGCCGGTGCGACAGGAATCCCAGTCAGCCAGGTCGGAGCCGCCCGTGGAGCGCCAGCCCGCGCTGCCGCCGGTCGCGGTGCCCGATAAACAGACCGGCTTCGACGTCATGATGCAAGGAACCGCCACCAATCTCACCGTCGGCACGACCGCCCAGGTGCAGTTTCAATTGCGTCGTTTCGGCACCGGCGTGACGGCTGCAATCCGGGTTTTCCCGCCCTTGTTCGCCACCGGAGTCCTGCAGGGACAGTATCAGGAAGGGCAATGTATGATGCAGGGATGGATGAACGAAGGCTTTCTGCTGAAAATGGTCGGGGCGTGTTCGGCGAGCGGTTTTTCCGGCCAATACCAGGCCGAGAGCCCAGGTCTGGTTCAGCAAGGGATTTTTCGCCTGCATTCGAGGACGTCCAACTGATCGGCGACATTTACCACACCATTCACCATCGATGAGAGAAATGCCATGACAACGAACAGCAACAGCGAAACACCCGCAAGCTTTGCAACGGACAGCCTTCCCTTGGCTTCCAGGCCGGTCGGGTCGACGGCTACCGGGCTGGACTTGCTGGTCGACATCATCACCACCGACCCAGGGCTGATTCGCAGGCTCCCGGTCGCAGACATCGACGCCGGCGCGAGCGCGGCCGACCAGATGAATGCGCTGATCATCGAAGCGATCCGCGCAACCGGCGTAGCCAACAACGGCGACATCACGGCCGCCGACCTGTACGATGTGAACGCCTATTTGCGCTTGACGCATCTCGCCGATTGGGGTGTGTTGCACGGCAATGACGAATCTTCGTCCGAAACGGGCTTCCATCTGGTGCAAAACGATGGTGCGAAAACCAGGCTGTACGACCGCAATGCGGTCGACACCGTCGCTGACGGTCTCTACCACCTGGGTTTTGAGATCTGCAACGGTCAGTTGCTCAACGAGGACGGCAATGCCAATGCCCGCCTGACTCAGGTCGCGGGCTGGTTGAGCAGCCTGCTGGCAACAGACCTGTCAGGAAGCCGCTTGCAGAACGTGTCGGTGGACCCCTATGTCGACGGCACGACACATACCGGGCTGGACCAGTTGGTGTCGATCGTGAGCTCGGATCCGGGGTTGAACATGAAAATCTCGAACGCCGACATCCGGGCCGGCGCAAGCGCTGCCGACCAGATGAATGCACTGATCATCGAAGCGATCCGCGCGACCGGCGTGGCCAACAACAGCGACATCAGTGCTGCGGACGTGCGCGACCTCAATGCGTATCTGCGCAGCCATCATGCAGAGCAGTGGAGAACGCTGCATGGTAACGACGAGGACGCGACAGAGACCGGCTTTCACCTGGTGCAGAGCGACGGCGCAACCACCAGGCTATTCGACAAGAAGGCGGTCGATACCGTTGCCGATGGCCTCTACCATCTGGGCTTCGAGATCTGCGACGGTCAGTTGCTCAACGAAGACGGGAACGCCAACGTGAAGGTGACGCAGGTGGCGACGTGGCTCAACTCCCTGTTGAGCACCGACCTGGCGGCGGGGACGCTGAAGAACGCGTCATTCGACCCTTACGTCAATGGGCACACGGGCACCGGACTTGACCAGCTCGTGTCGATCATCACGACGGATCCGGGCCTGAACATGAAGATCTCGACCAGCGAGATTCGGGCTGGCGCTACCGCCGCGGACGCAATGAACGGGCTGATCATCGAGTCGATCCGTGCAACCGGCGCCGCAGACGGTGGTGTAATCGACGTAAACGAGGTGCGCGAGATGAACGCCTGGATCCGGACGAATCACCTCGTCGAATGGAAGGATCTGCACGGTGACGATGAGGACGCGTTGGAGACCGGATTTCACCTGGTGCAGAGAGATGGTGCGACGACCAGGCTGTATGACCGGAACGCGGTCGACACCATCGCCGATGGCCTCTACCATCTCGGCTTCGAGATTGAGAAAGGGCGTGTGCTCAACGAGGACGGCAATCCGAACGCGAGTCTGGGCGCCATCGCAGACTGGCTGAACGCGCTGCTGCAGGACGATCTTGCCAGTGGAGGGCTGCTGCCCGTGGTGGCGGCACCTGCCGGTATCGTCGAGGTGACGCTGCCTGGCGTCAACCCGGATGCCTCACCGACGTTCGGGCTCGGCCACGCCTGACGGAATCAGTATCGCTGTGCATCGACCGGACAACGGGGCACAGCGGGCAGCATGCGGTTGGCGCCTGCCCTGCCGGCATTGACCAGTCGACAGGATGGCCATCGGTCTGCGATTCGCCGGCCGGGAGTGAAAGCCTCTCAGTACTTGACGCGTGCGAAATAGGTTTTCTCGGAAGCCTCAAGCGCCTGTCGCAGCGTGGTGATTCCCATCCGGGCCAGCAAGGGCAGCATCTTGAGGAATACTTCACCGGTGGCGCAGGCGTCGCCAAGCCCACTGTGGCGGCCGTCAATGGCGATTCCCAGGCGCGTAGCGATGCTGTCGAGCTGGTGTGAGTCCTGGTTGGGATGCAGCACCCCCGAGAGCAGCAAGGTATCGAGGACCGGCTGGCTGAAAACCACGCCAGTACGCGCTTCCTTCAGTTGCAGGAAGCGCATGTCGAAAGCCGCATTGTGCGCAAGCAGAACGGTTTCGCTGCAGAAATCATGGAAGGCTGGCAGAACCACGTCGATGTTCGGTTGCCCACGCAGCATGTCGTCGGTGAGGCCGTGAATGCGGATACCGTCGGGTCGCACAAAGCGCTCCGGATTCACCAGCTGGTCGAAAATCTCGTGACGTAACAGACGGCCGTTGACGATGCGCACTGCCCCGATCTGAATGATCTCGTCGCCAGCCGCAGGCTCCAGGCCGGTGGTCTCGGTATCGAACACGGTATAGCTGAGATCCGCCAGTGGCCGGTCGAGGTCGATACTCTGATCGCTGAAATGGAACAGGTCGAAGTCATAATACTCGGGGCGAGCACCGCTGTCGTCGACCAGTTCTCCAGGTGCCATGGTCTCCGGAGAGGCGACCGGCAGGACAAAGCGGAAGAAGGCCCGATGCGCAGCTTTTTCACGCTCGTACCAGATCTCGCCGCCGTGGCGGTCAATGACATCCCGCAGTGACAATGGCGAACTCTCCTTCTTCATCTGCATGGCATCGTTTTCCCAGGTGTAGAAAGTCTCCGATGACATCGCGTGCCCGGCCCAGATGAGATCCAGGTAGGCGAGTTTCCCAAAAGGGAGAAGCCGAAAGCGTAACTCCTTGATCTGATAATGATCGACCAGACGCGATGCCAGGAAACAGATCGAGAACACCAGGGAGAAGCTCTCGGCGCGCAGCCACAGGGCTTCGTCGACTTCCTCGGTCTTGCTGGATAGTTTCAGCTGTTCCTTGATGCGACGCTGGGCTGCAGCGATGATATCGACTCCGAGCACGTCTTCGAGCGGCCAGCGGGTTTTCAGCGAGTCGGCAAACTCGCTCATGGTCTGATCTAGACGCTGGCTCATGCGCAGGACTTCGTCGCTGATGATGCCGACGAAACGTTCGCGTATTTCTGCTTCCATGTCCGGATAGTCCGTCAGGTTGCTGACGGCAACACGGATGTTGGCCAGGCTGCCACGGCTGCCATCGGTCAGCGACTGCAGCACCTGATCGCGACGGGATTCCTGTTCCAGGCTGCGTGTAATGTTCTCAACGGTAAGCACGTAGCCGGTCATCTGCCGCTGCCGGGAATCCGTGCTGGCAGACAATACGGGCACCAGCTGGACGCGCAGGAGCTGCCCGCCCCGCGCCGCGGTAATGAAGTTGGCGATGGCGGCGGCAGCGCTCTTGTTCAGACGCTGACGAACCACCTCGAGCGCATGGTCGATCTGATTCCGTTCGAGGATCGAGAAGATCGAGCGACCCAGGCCAATCAGCGCGCCGCCCGTTCCGGCCGTGCTGCCTTGTGCCAGGGCCTTGAACTGCAGTCTGGCACGGCTGTTATAGAGCAGGATACGACCATCCAGGTTGCAGACCACCACCGCTTGCGCCAGCTCGGACATCAGTGCCGCCAGACGGTTCTTCTCATCCTCCACCGAGGATTTGGCAGCAGCGATCTGGGCTTCGACATCGTCCATCAGCCCATCGCGCTGCTGTGCCAGGTCATTCGTCGCCTGCGCCAGCAAGCGGACTTCCGGTGGCCCTTCTGGCGTCACCCTGAAATCGCGGTTCGCCGACAGCATCAGGTGCAGGTTCTCGGCCATCTTGAGCAAGCCCTGGACATACTGGCGAAACAACTGGTGGATGACCAGCAAGCCGACAATGAAGCCAAAGAGGGTCATCATCGCGCCGAGAGACAGGTGCGGCACGATCAACTGGACGAGCAACGCTTGCTCGGCGGGTTGCGCACTCACCCAGATCAGCAGTGCCGTTACCACGAAAGGGCCGGTCATCAGCAGACCGAGAATGATGACCGCAAGAATGAAACGGATGCGAGCGTTCATTTTCTGGAGTGATGTCATTGCGGAACGATTCAAGCTCTCCGGCGTCTGGTAGGCACCTAGAAATATCGAAACCATGCGGCCCGACGGATCAACCGCGCCAACCGGGAATGGGCTGCTTCCTGGAAGGAAGTCGAAAAACAGGTCGAATCACCAGAGCATTTCGCTGGCGCATCACTTCGAATCACACCCTCGGCTGCTGTAGGCCACCCGGCCCCGGCTCACCGAGCGCGTTCGCCGTCCGATCAGCGGCGCATGGAGTCGAAGAACTCGGCGTTGTTCTTCGTGGCCTTGATCTTGTCGAGAAGAAACTCCATGGCTTCAAGGTCATCCATGTTGTACAGCAGCTTGCGCAGGATCCACATCTTTTGCAGAACATCCGGCTTGAGCAGCAGTTCTTCGCGACGGGTGCCGGAGCGATTAACGTTGATCGCCGGGTACACGCGTTTTTCTGCCATGCGGCGATCTAGGTGAATTTCCATGTTGCCGGTGCCCTTGAACTCTTCGTAGATCACGTCGTCCATGCGGCTGCCGGTGTCGATCAGCGCGGTGGCGATGATCGTCAGCGAACCGCCTTCCTCAATGTTGCGGGCCGCACCAAAGAAACGTTTGGGCTTTTGCAGGGCATTGGCATCGACGCCGCCAGTCAGGACCTTGCCGGATGCCGGCTGAACGGTGTTGTAGGCACGCGCCAGGCGCGTGATCGAATCCAGGAGAATGACCACGTCCCGCTTGTGTTCGATCAGCCGCTTGGCCTTTTCGATGACCATCTCGGCAACTTGTACGTGGCGCGTCGCCGGCTCGTCGAAAGTCGAGGCAACGACTTCGCCGCGAACCGAGCGAGTCATCTCGGTGACTTCCTCGGGGCGCTCATCGATCAACAGGACGATCACCGTGACATCGGGGTGGTTGCTAGTGATCGCATGCGCAATATGCTGCATCATCACCGTCTTGCCGCTCTTCGGACTGGCCACCAGCAGACCGCGTTGCCCTTTGCCAATGGGTGCGATGATGTCGATGATGCGGCTGGTGATGTTCTCCTCGCCGCGGATGTCACGCTCGAGTCGCAGATGTTCTGCCGGGTGTAAAGGCGTCAGGTTTTCGAAGAGAATCTTGTTCTTCGATGCCTCGGGTACTTCACCGTTGATCTTGTCGACCTTGACCAGGGCAAAGTAGCGTTCCCCATCCTTCGGCGTGCGGATTTCGCCCTCGATGGTGTCACCGGTATGCAGATTGAAGCGCCTGATCTGGCTCGGGCTGACGTAGATGTCGTCGGTACTGGCCAGATACGAGGTGTCGGGCGAACGCAGGAAGCCGAAACCGTCAGAGAGCGTTTCCAGCGTACCGTCGCCGAAGATGCTTTCACCTTTTCTGGCCTGATTCTTGAGCAGCGCGAAGATCAGTTCATGCTTGCGCAGCCGGTTGGCGCCCTCGACGTTGTTGGTGATGGCCATGTCAAGAAGCTGGCTTACGTGGAGTGCTTTGAGTTCGGATAGGTGCATGTGCTGGAGACGAAGAGGGGAAAAATCAAACGCGCTGCGCGCCGCCGGAAATGCAATGTGCGCCAAGCGGAATGCCGTGAAACCGGCAGGGCAGGAGCTGCTGCTAAAGGGAGAGGGCGCCTGAAGGCTCGTATGGATTCGATACGGATTCGTGGATTGCTGCGGGCTAGCTGCTGCGCTGCGCCCAGCGAACCTTCAGGCCGAGAGGGTAGCGACTTTAGAGGTTGCTGTCAATGAAGGTGACCAGCTGCGATCTGGACAGGGCACCGACCTTGGTGGCTTCGACGCTGCCATTCTTGAACAGCATCAGAGTCGGAATGCCACGGATACCAAAGTTGGCAGGGGTTTTCTGGTTGTCATCGATGTTCAATTTGACGACCTTCAGGCGGCCGGCGTAGTCATTGGCGATATCGTCAAGGATGGGTGCGATCATCTTGCACGGACCGCACCATTCGGCCCAGTAATCAACGAGAACAGGTTCATCCGACTGAAGTACATCGGTGCTGAAACTGTCGTCCGTAACGTGATGGATATGTTCGCTCATTAAAAGCCTCTTGCGTGATCTGGGAGGGAGTAGGTCGTGAAAGTGGGTTACATGGCAAGCCGAACCCTGATGGTCGGCCAGCTTTTCCAATGCTAGCGAAAAAACCTCGCCAAGGGAAGCTGTAGGCCTGTCTCGGAGACGTCAAATCAGTTATAGTTTGGTTCGTTCAAACTTGTAAAAACACGACGATGACGTACGTTGTTACCGAAAACTGTATCAAGTGCAAATTTACTGACTGCGTTGATGTCTGTCCTGTGGATTGCTTCCACGAAGGCCCGAATTTCCTGGTGATCGACCCCGAAGAGTGCATCGATTGCACGCTGTGTGTCCCCGAGTGCCCGGCAGAGGCCATTTTTGCCGAGGACGATGTGCCGGAAGCACAGCGCAGATTCATCGCCATCAATGCCGAACTGGCCAAGGAATGGCCGGTCATCGTCGAGCGCATGGAACCCCCGGCCGACGCCGATGAGTGGAACCACAAGCCGGACAAGCTGAAGTACCTGCAGCGATCTTAGACTTAGAATAAGAACCACAGCCTGCGCGTGCTGCAGATCGACGAACGGCTGGCCGGGAAAGGACTGGCGATGAAAATGCGAGTTTTCATCTGGAGAATTTCATTCACGAGGAGAACAGGTGGAGAAGATCTGGCTGAAGAGCTATCAGAAGGGTGTTCCTGCCGAGATTGAATTAAACGAATTTCAGTCGCTGGGCGAACTCTTCGAAAAAAGCGTTGCGCAGTATCGCAACCGCGTGGCCTATATCAACATGGGCGCCGAAATCACCTACGGTGAGCTCGACAAGTTGTCACGGGATTTTGCCGCCTATCTGCAATCGGTGCTCAAGTTGCCCCAAGGCGCCCGCGTGGCGCTGATGATGCCGAACATCATTCAGTATCCGGTTTGTATTTTCGGTGTCTTGCGTGCCGGTTACGTGGTGGTGAACGTCAACCCGCTTTACACGCCGCGAGAACTCGAACATCAGCTCAAGGATTCGGGAGCCGAGGTGATCGTGATTGTCGAAAATTTCGCGGTCACGCTGGAGCAGGTGCTGGCCAGAACACCGGTCAAACACATCGTGGTGGCTCGCCTGGGCGACATGCTCGGCTTTCCGAAAGGAGCCGTCGTTAACTTCGTCGTCAAGTATGTCAAGAAGATGGTGCCGGCGTGGAGCTTGCCGCGAGCAGTCAATTTCCGGGCTGCGCTTGCCAAAGGTGCCGCGGCGGAATTGAAATCGGTGCCCGTCGGGCAGGAAGACCTGGCTTTTTTGCAATATACCGGTGGAACAACCGGTCTCTCGAAAGGGGCCATGCTGATTCATCGCAACATCCTGGCGAATCTGGCGCAGGCACATGCCTGGATCAAGCCTGAGCTGGGCGACGAGCAGCATTTGGTGGTCACTGCGCTGCCGCTCTACCATATCTTTGCATTGACGGCAAACTGTTTCACTTTTTTCAAGATTGGCGCCAGCAATCTGCTGATTACCAATCCGCGGGATATTCCGGGCTTCGTTGCGGATCTGGGCAAGTATCCATTCACGGTGGTGACCGGCGTCAACACCCTGTTCAACGCTTTGCTGAACAATGACACCTTTTGCACGCTCGACTTCAGCAAGCTGAAAGTCACGCTCGGTGGCGGCATGGCCGTACAGAAAGCGGTGGCAGAGAAGTGGAAACAGGTCACCGGCAAACCGCTGATCGAGGCCTATGGCCTGACCGAGACGTCGCCGGCCGCGACCATCAACCCGCTCGATATTCCCGCATATAACGGCGCCATTGGCTTGCCGATATCGTCCACCGAAGTGGCGATTCGCAATGACGCCGGCGCCGATGTGCCGCTGGGCGAGCGTGGAGAACTCTGCATCCGTGGTCCGCAGGTGATGAAGGGTTATTACAATCGTCCGGAAGAGACGGCCAAGGTGATTACCCCGGACGGTTTTCTGTTGACCGGTGACATTGCGGTGATGGAGCCCACGGGCTTCGTCCGCATCGTCGACCGCAAGAAGGACATGATTCTGGTCTCCGGTTTCAATGTGTACCCGAACGAGGTCGAGGATGTCGTCGCACAGCACCCAGGCGTGCTGGAAGTGGCGGCGGTCGGCGTGCCGCATGACAAGTCAGGAGAGGCGGTCAAGATCTTCGTCGTCAAGAAGGACTCGGCACTCACCGCCGAGGCGCTGATCGCTCATTGTCGGGAGCACCTGACCGGTTACAAGGTGCCGAGTCAGGTCGAGTTCCGGACCGAGTTGCCGAAGACCAACGTTGGCAAGATCCTGCGCCGCGAATTGCGTGACGAGGCGATCAAGAAGACCTGATTGGCGAGAGGGTCTGGCTGGGTCGTCTACTGCGTCGTGTGGTGATGGTATCGCCCATCCGCACGACGTCAATTCTTCGCGGCGTACTGCTGAAGTACTTCGGTGGTTACCGGGTGCTTGTTCTGTGAGGCGTAGAAGAGGGGCGTCTTGCCGTTCTTGTCCTTTGCTTGCGGGTTGGCGCCGCGTTCGATGAGCACGCGTGCCACCTTGGGCTGGCCGGTTGCTGCGGCCAGATGGAGTGGCGTTTGCCCGGTATCGGTAGTGGCACTGACATCGGCCTTTCTCTCGAGGAGTAGTTCCACTTCGTACCTGCCACCCGAGAGTACCGCTGCGTGCAGCGGCGTCATTCCGACGCGGTCCTTGGCGTTGATATTCGCGCCGCTGGCGAGCAGAAGTTCCGAAGCTTTGGCGCGTCCGTAAAAGGCTGCCATGTGGAGTGGCGTCCTGCCCAGGGCGTCGGTGACATTGATCCCGGCACCGGTTTCCAGCAAAGTATTGATCTCCGCCAGGTCGCCTCGTATGGCAGCCTTTGCCAGTGGAGACGCTGCGGTCGGGATGTCTTCGACCTGGGTTGTAGGCGGTTCGGTTTTCGCGACGGGACTGTTCTCAGGCTCCTGGCTACATGCGCCGAGGGACAATAAGAGCACTGCCATGGCAAGCAGCGTGGTACACGATGGGGGTTTATTCATATGCGATATTCTCCTGCCGGGACGAAGCCGTTGCTCACTTTATCCCAATTTCCAGTAAAGTGCTGCTCCAGTTTCTTGCGCAGAACAGTTGCCAACGGTGATGGTTTTTCCGGGCACCCCCGATCATGGAAGTCATGCCCGTTTCCTTCTCCCTCAACCCCTCCCCCGCGAGGGGGAGGGGAGATTCATCAGTCGCTGACGCGACCTTGACATGAATCCGGAGGAGTTTTTTCATGTTGATGTGTACTGATCGTTCAGTCTTGTTGCTCGTTGATTTGCAGGAGCGGTTGCAGCCGGCCATCGACGCTGCCGAACGTGTGCTTGATGCCAGCGTGTGGCTGACCAGGGTGGCCCAGCGACTGGGGGTGCCAGTGATCTGCACCGAGCAGTACCCACAAGGACTGGGTTCGACGATGCCTGCGCTCAGGGCTTTGCTGCCGGACGCATGCATCGTTGAAAAGATCCAGTTCTCGGCGGTTCCCGAGGGGGGAGTGTTCAGTTTGCCAGGAGGCGACCGCGCACAGTTCGTGGTGGCCGGCACCGAAGCGCATGTCTGCGTTCAGCAGACGGTGCTCGATCTGCTTGCCGTCGGCAGAAGCGTATTCGTTGTCGAGGAGGCCGTTGGATCGCGGCGAAATACGGACAAAACACTGGCACTGGAACGGATGCGCGCACACGGTGCCGACATCGTTTCGCGCGAAATGGTCGCTTTCGAATGGCTTCGGCAGGCCGGTAGCGATCTGTTTCGCCAGATCAGTCACGAGTTTATCCGCTGAGCAGGGCGGCTTTTGTCGGCCTCGGCAATCCGTGAGCAGCCGTGCCGGTTTGAGCGTGGCGGCGTTTTCCGCTACAATCTGAATTTCCCGCTGCAGTTATCTCCATGACCAAATACGTATTCGTTACTGGCGGCGTGGTTTCATCGCTGGGCAAGGGTATCGCAGCCGCATCCCTGGGGGCGATCCTCGAATCGCGCGGCATCCGAGTCACCCATCTCAAGCTCGACCCCTATATCAACGTCGATCCTGGAACGATGAGTCCGTTCCAGCATGGCGAGGTCTTTGTCACCGAAGATGGCGCTGAAACCGACCTCGACCTCGGACACTACGAACGTTTCACCAATGCCAGGATGGAGCGGCGCAACAACTTCACGACCGGACAGATCTACGATTCGGTGATCAAGAAGGAACGGCGCGGCGAGTATCTGGGCAAGACGGTGCAAGTGATTCCGCACATTACCGACGAGATCAAGGCGCATATCAGACGCGGCGCCGAGGGCGCCGATCTGGCGATCGTCGAAGTGGGCGGCACGGTCGGCGACATCGAGTCGCTGCCCTTTCTGGAAGCGATCCGCCAGATGGGTCTGCAGGAAGGCCGCAGCAACGCCTGCTACATGCATCTGACGCTGATACCTTATATTGCCACGGCCGGTGAGCTGAAAACCAAGCCGACGCAGCACTCGGTCAAGGAACTGCGGGAGATCGGCATCCAGCCGGACATTCTGCTCTGTCGCACCGATCGCCCGATTCCGGAAGACGACAAGCGGAAGATGGCCCTGTTCTGCAACGTGCAGCGCGAAGCGGTAATCGAAGCGCGGGATGCGGATTCGATTTACAAGATACCGGCGATGTTGCACGACCAGATGCTTGACGAGATCGTTTGCCACAAACTCGGTATTCTAGCCAAGGCGGCTGATCTGACGGTGTGGAAAACGATCGTGCGCGCGCTTGAACACCCCGAGCGGGAGGTCAACGTAGCTTTCGTCGGCAAGTATGTCGACCTGACCGAATCGTACAAGTCGCTGACCGAAGCACTGGTGCATGCCGGCATTGCGACGCGCAGCAAGGTCAAGGTCAGTTACCTCGATTCCGAGGAGATCGAGAAGAACGGTTGTGGTGCCCTGCAGGGCATGGATGCCATCCTCGTTCCGGGCGGCTTCGGGCGACGCGGGACCGAGGGCAAGATCGCCGCGATTCGTCATGCCCGCGAAAACGGTATTCCCTTTCTCGGTATATGCCTCGGCATGCAACTCGCAGTCGTCGAGTTCGCTCGCCACGTGGCCGGCATGAGCGGGGCGCACAGCACCGAGTTCGACAAGGATACGCAATATCCGGTGGTGGGTTTGATCACCGAATGGCGGGACGCTTCCGGACGACACGAAATACGTGACGAAAATTCCGACCTGGGTGGCACCATGCGTCTGGGTGGCCAGCGCTGCGAACTGAATGAAGGCACGATGGCGCGCGCGATCTATGGGCAGGCAGAGATCGTCGAACGACATCGCCACCGTTACGAGGTCAATAATACGCTGCTCGGAGAACTGGAAGAGAGCGGTCTGGTGGTCGCCGGTCGTGCACCGGTCACCGATCTCTGCGAAGTCATCGAGCTGCCGAAAGAAGGGCCGAACGCGCACCCATGGTTTCTTGGCTGTCAGTTCCACCCCGAATTCACTTCCTCGCCGCGCAAAGGACATCCGCTGTTCACGTCTTTTGTTCAGGCCGCCATCGCCTGCCGGTCAAGGACATGAAACTCTGCCACTTCGAGGTCGGACTCGACCGGCCGCTGTTTCTGATCGCCGGCCCGTGTACGGCGGAGTCGCTGGACTTGTGCATCGAGGTCGCCGGACAGTTGCAGGAGATCTGTGCCCGACTTGCCCTGCCGTACATCTTCAAGGCTTCCTATGACAAGGCCAACCGCAGTTCCGGTCAATCTCCGCGGGGTCCAGGGATCGACCGTGGCCTGCAGCTCCTCTCGGAAGTGCGCCGTCAGATTGGCGTTCCGATTCTGACCGATGTGCATCGCGAAGAGGACATCGCCGCCGTTGCCGCGGTCGTCGATGTGTTGCAGACACCAGCCTTTCTCTGTCGTCAGACCGACTTCATCCAGGCCGTTGCCGCCACCGGCAAGCCGGTGAATATCAAGAAAGGGCAGTTTCTCGCGCCGGGCGACATGCAAAACGTCGTCGCCAAAGCCAGGGATGCCGCTGCCGGTGCCGATACAATCATGGTTTGCGAGCGCGGCGCTTCCTTTGGCTACAACAACCTAGTCTCGGATATGCGCAGTCTGGCGATCATGCGTGAGAGCGCTGCGCCGGTGGTATTCGATGCCACGCATTCGGTGCAGTTGCCAGGTGGGCAGGGCGCGGTTTCCGGAGGGCAGCGCGAGTTTGTACCAGTGCTGGCACGCGCGGCGGTGGCCGTGGGCATCGCCGGGCTATTCATGGAAACGCATCCGCGCCCGGAAATGGCGCTTTCCGACGGGCCGAACAGTTGGCCCCTGAGTCGCATGGAAGGCCTGCTGACGACGCTGGTCGCGCTTGATCGCCTGGTCAAGGCGAACCATCTGGATGAACTCCAGTCCACGAATCCCGGGCAGCCAGAGTCACGTGCCGCCATGCGGCCGCAATGAACCTCCGGGGATTGCCCGCTTGCCTCTATTTAACATTATGAATAAAAAGGAAAGATCATGAGCTCTGTGGTTGATGTCGTCGCCCGTGAGGTGCTCGATTCGCGCGGCAATCCGACCGTCGAATGTGACGTTCTGCTCGAATCCGGGGTCATGGGGCGTGCGGCGGTGCCGTCCGGCGCTTCGACCGGATCGCGTGAAGCCATCGAACTGCGCGATGGCGATACCGCCCGCTATCTGGGTAAGGGCGTGCTGCAGGCCGTCGAGAATGTGAATACCGAAATCTCCGAGGCGATCATCGGTCTCGATGCCCAGGAA
The DNA here is from genome assembly GCF_036625275.1 of Accumulibacter sp. Classification (GTDB taxonomy): domain Bacteria; phylum Pseudomonadota; class Gammaproteobacteria; order Burkholderiales; family Rhodocyclaceae; genus Accumulibacter. The sequence continues at coordinate 9,134 of NZ_JAZKUD010000034.1, read as the reverse complement.
CAGGCATTCATCGACCAGACACTGATTCATCTTGACGGTACCGACAACAAGGCCCGTCTTGGTGCCAACGCCATGCTGGCGGTTTCGATGGCGGTGGCCAAGGCCGCCGCCGAGGAATCGGGTCTGCCGCTTTACCGCTATTTTGGCGGTTCCGGACCGATGCAGATGCCGGTACCGATGATGAACATCATCAACGGTGGGGAACATGCCAATAACAGTCTCGATTTCCAGGAGTTCATGATTCTCCCGGTGAGTCAGAGCTCGTTTCGCGAAGCATTGCGCTGTGGTGCCGAGGTTTTTCACGCGCTCAAGAAACTGTTGCACAAGAAAGGCTTCTCGACCGCCGTTGGCGATGAAGGGGGATTCGCGCCCAACCTCGGCAGCCATGCTGAAGCCTTGCAGTTGATCACCCAGGCGATCGAGAACGCCAGTTACTGTCCTGGCGATGACGTGCTGGTCGGTATCGACTGTGCGGCCTCAGAGCTGTACCGGGATGGCCGCTATCATCTGGCTGGCGAAAACCTGCAGCTGAGCTCGCACGAACTGGTCGATTACCTGGCCAGTCTGGCCGACCGCTTCCCGATCGTTTCAATCGAGGATGGTATGGCCGAAAACGACTGGGATGGCTGGAAAATGCTCACCGGGCGTCTCGGCAAAGGCGTACAGATCGTCGGCGACGACGTTTTCGTGACCAATACCCGGATTTTCAAAGAGGGCATCAAGCAGGGCATCGCCAATTCGATCCTGATCAAGATCAATCAGATCGGCACGCTCTCGGAGACCTTTGCGGCCATCGAAATGGCCAAGCGCGCTGCTTACACGGCGGTGATTTCCCACCGCTCCGGTGAAACCGAAGACAGCACCATTGCCGACATCGCCGTCGGCATGAACGCGCTGCAAATCAAGACCGGTTCGCTCTCACGTTCCGATCGGATTGCCAAGTACAACCAGTTGTTGCGCATCGAGGAGGACCTCGGAGACACCGCTGGCTATCCGGGTCGTGACGCCTTCTACAATCTGTCGTGACCGACTGAGTCTCGACATCCGCTCCCGTGCGCTTGCTGGCGGTTGCCCTGCTGTCGCTGATTGCCTTGCTGCAACATCCGCTGTGGCTCGGCAAGGGCGGCTGGTTGCGGGTATGGGAGGTCGATCGGCAGTTGCAGCAACAGAAGGAAAGCAATGGCAGGCTGGAGATGCGCAATGCCGGGCTCGATGCCGAAGTCCGCGATCTCAAGCAGGGATACGATGCGATCGAGGAACGCGCACGTTTCGAACTTGGCATGGTCAAGCAGGATGAAGTTTTTGTTCAGATCCCCGACAAGCCTGTGAACGAAAAAGCCGTAGCCGCCGCGCCGGCCGCCGAGAAACCCGCCATCGGAACTGCCCCGGCAAGACCTGCAAGACGCTAGCCGTCAATCTCGCCCATCAGGAGTCCCTGTTACCCCTTTTTGCCCTTATTCCGGGAGTTCGATCTGGCCCGAGACACTGGTGGTGACCAGGGTCTCGCCGGCCTCGATCGGCATGGCTGCGGTCTCGGCCGCAGCCAGCGATGCCGCGCGCAGCATGGGCAGCGGTGGTGGGCGACCGCTGCTGTTGATGGCCAGATGCCTGATCCGGTAAGGCTTGCCGAAAGCATCGGCGATCAGCCTGGCGCGAGCCTTGAAGGCCGTGATGGCGTCGAGCATCGCCTCATTTTCGGCTTTTTTTCGGGTTTCCGGCGCTGGCAGCATGCTTAGGCTGGCAACGCCCAGCGATGCCTGGAGCTTTCCCAGCAACTCGGAGAGCACAGCCGGATCAGAGCACTCCAGCGTGAGATCGGAGCGCATCCGCCAGCTTTCGATCTTGCCGCCCTTGGCGTAGACCGGATAGGTGTAAGTGGCACCGCTCTGGGTCCTGACGTTGCTGTAAGCGCGTGCGGTCTTCAGACCGTCGGCGATCAGTCCATTTACCCGTTTCGCCAATTCGCTCGGCGTTGCACCGGCCGCTTCGGCAAAGACCGTTGCACGTGCCAGGTCGTTGGTGGCAGGCCGACTGGCTTCGGCGGTCAGGTCGATACTCGTGCCACTGCCGGGATCTGCCGGTGCCGGTAGGGCGACCAGCCAGGCGAGCAGGGGCAGGGTGTGCAGCAGAGGTCGAAATCGCTTCATGGGAGTCTCCGGGTTTGCTGTCTTCGAAAATGGCGAGTATCCTGCAGACCCTCATCCGGAATCGAGGGAAGGTGGGGTGAGAGTGACTGCCACAGGCCGGGCATATTGTAGCCGGTACGAGTGTCGCTTCTTGTAGTCAGACGGCAGAAGCTTGGTTAGAATCTGCGTCACCCGCTCGCTTGTGTGCGATCGGGAAGGGTCTTTGAGGGGGCACCATGCTGAAAGCAGGACAGGCAGCTCCGATGTTCGTCCTCCCCGATGCGGATATGGAACTCATCGATATCGCCCAGTTTCAGGGCAAGAGCAATATCATTCTCTTTTTCTATCCGAGAGATGACGCACCGTGCTGTACGCTGCAGGCAACTGATTTCTCCGATCATGAGGACGAATTTGCGCGACTGGACTGCCTGATCATTGGCATCAGCCGTGATGACTGCATCAAACACGCAGAGTTCCGGGACAAGCATGGTATTTCCGTGCGTCTCCTTTCGGATGCCGAGGGTTCGGCGTGCAAACAGTACGGTGTCTGGCAGGCGAAAGAAGTGAATGGGGTCAGGAAACACGGCATCGTTCGCTCGACTTTTGTCATCGACAAACAAGGTGTTCTCCGTTTTGCATCCTACGGAGTGAATGCCAAAGGCCACGCGCTTGAAATGCTGCGCACGGTGAAGGAACTCAAGCAATGAACATGCAAGTTGCAAAGAATATGGTAGTTACCCTGGACTATAACGTGACCGATGTCGACGGACAGTTGGTGGATGCGGGTCAGGAGCCGCTGGTCTATTTGCACGGCGGCTACGATGACATTTTTCCGATGATCGAAGAAGCCATGCACGGCAAGCGGATTGGCGAGTCGGTGGTGGTCAAGATGCAGCCCGACGACGCCTTCGGTGAGTACGATGCCGAACTTGTCCAACTCGAGTCACGCAGTCAGTTTCCCCAGGAACTACAGGTAGGCATGCAGTTTGAAGGGATGCCGGAGGGTGTCGATGACGAAGACGATGAGGATGATGTGCTGATTTACCGGGTGACCGAAATCGCTGGCGACAAGGTCGTTCTCGACGCCAACCATCCCCTGGCCGGCATGGCCCTGGTGTTCACCTGTACCGTCACCGCCGTTCGCCCGGCGACGGCCGAGGAAATCAGTCACGGGCATACGCACGACGACAGTTGCGAGGACGACGAATGACCATTCTGCGGGGTACTCAGGGCGCTGCCAGCCGTTACTACGCCAAACGGTCATGACTTTTTTTCCAGGCACCCCCGATCATGAAAGTCATGAACGTTCCCCTCTCCCCCGGCCCCTCCCCCGCGAGGGGGAGGGGAGATTCGTGAGTCGCTGACGCGACTTTCACAGTAACATTGCCGGCTCTCTCGTTGGCGCTTCGGGCCTAGCGCAGCAGCTTGCCGGCGCGATTGAGGATGGTGATGTCGACGAAGCGCGAGCCGGCGTGTCGCTTTGGCGAAAAGCTGATGAAGACGCCGCCGGCGTCATAGTTTTTCAGCGCTTCAAGGGTGTCTCGCAGCTTCTTGCGCGTTGGGTTGGGTCCGCTACGGCGCAGAGCTTCGCCGAGCACCATGGCCCCCAGGTAACCTTCGACGAAGGTATGGTTGAGCGCCACGTCACGGGGTTTGAACTTCGCGAAGTTGTTCTGGATTTCCCGGATCATCGGAACGGTTTGGCTGTTCGGATCCGGAACGACCTGCGTCAGTGCCAATCCCTCTGCCTTGCTGGCGCCAATTCGCTGTACGACCTGGGCCGCATCGGTGGTCGACAGCGCGACATACTGGGCGAGATTTCCTGCCTCGCGTGACTGTTTCAGGAACTCGGCGCTAGCCGCGGTATTGGCAATCAGGATCACTGCCTGTGGTTTGGCCGCAGCGATGATCTTGACGGCAGCGCCGACCTCGGTCGTGTTTTTGGCGTAGGCGCCCTTGGCGGCCAGGGTGCCGCCGGCATTCTTGATTGCCTGCTCGGCACTCTGCAGTACGCCCTGGCCGAAGGCGTCGTCCTGATAGAGGATGGCAAAGCGGGTGTAACCGGTGGTGATGTACTGGTCGGTGATTTTTTCGATTTCTTCCGCGTAGCTGGCACGGGTCATGAACAGAAAGGGGTCGTTCCTGCGCACCAGCGATTCAGTGCCGGTGCGCACGGCGACCAGGGGAATGCCGGCTTCACTGAGGACCTTCTGGTCGAGAATGGCCTCGATGTTGCCCGTGCCGACGAAGCCGATGAACGCCAGAGGTTGCGATTCCTTGAGCATCTCGCGGGCTAGCCGAACCGTCTCCTCGCTTTTGTAGCCGTCATCCTTTGAGAGCAGTTGAATCCTGGCCCCGTGGATACCGCCTTCGGCGTTGATCGCGTCGAAGTAGAGTTGTGCCCCGGCTCGCATATGTGTGCCTGTGGGCGCCAGAGGGCCGCTGAATGCGGCAATCTGGCCGATGACGATTTGGGCAGCGCTGGGCAGCGCCAGAGCGAACAAGATGATCGCCAGGGTCGCGCGAATAAAGGAGAGCAGCGGCATGGTCCAGTCCTCCTGATGCAGTTAAGCATGCCGAGTGTAGGACTTGCTGGCGCTGCTGTCGACGGTCTTGTTCGCTGCGGTAGTCAGCGCCGGCGGTAGGGATGAACCTCGAAGCGGAAAAGTTGCGGCAGTTCGTCGTCGATGATGACTTTCACCCAGCCCATGACTGGGTAGCCAAAGGTCTCCAGGCGAGTGAAGTGGCTGATCGGCAGCTTCGTCTTCGGATCGCGCAGTGGCTGGTCGATGCGCTGCCAGTGTGTGTCGCCGTGTACCAGCAGGACCTGACCAGAAAAAGCCAGGGTTTCCGTGCGCAGGGTTTCCAGCAGATCCCGGTAGCCGGCGTGCGTCAGGCCGGCCGCGTGGTGTTTGAAGCCTGGGTTGGCCTGCATGACGATGACCATGCCGGCGGCCTGTTCTCGCCGTGCAACGGCAAATCCCTGTCGGAGCCAGTCGATGAGCATGGGATTGCGTGCCAGATATTCCTCGCTGGGCGTTTTCCCCAGGCCAAAATGGTTGTTTGGACCAGGAACGTTGAGCGACAGGAAGAGCACCGGGCCAAGACGCCAGCGCAGGTGCTCCGGGGCCTTGGCCTGCTGTTCGACTGGCAGCGTCTGCCTTCCCAGTGAACGCGGTTCTGCGAAAAACAGCTCGCGCAGCTTCTGCAGCCGCTCAAGCGGGTCGAAGTGGCCGGCAGCCAATTGCCGGCAGTCGGTCCATTCGTTGTCGCCGACGACGTAGAGCAGCGGCACTCGCGACGCGGCGAAGAGCGTGTGCCGGTCGCGGAACAACTCGTCGCTGCAGATCGTTCGGCTATCCTTGAAGTCGCCAGCATGGACAATCAAGCCGGGGTGCTCGTCGGCAATGTCGTCGAGCATGCGCGGTAGTTCGCTGCGCTCATAAGCGTTGTATGGGGTATCGCCGATCACGGCGAAACGCCAGGTTTCGGCGTGTACCGAAGCGGCAAGCCACAGGCCGGCAAGCAGCAATGCATACGCGCGTAGGGTCATCAAAGCAGCGATTTGAGTTCGTAGAGAGCATCGAGCGCCTCGCGGGGGGTCAGCCGATCAGGATCGAGCGCACGTAGCCGCTCGATGGCCGGAGGGGTGGGGGGCTCCTGCGCTTCTGCGGCATCGGCCAGTGCCGTGGCAAAGAGATCAGGTTGCAGGGGATTGATCGAGGCCCGTTGCTCGAACTCGCGCAACTGTCGCCGGGCTGCTTTCACGACCGCGGAGGGAATGCCCGCCAGTGCGGCAACCTGAATCCCGTAACTCTGGTTGGCCGGGCCTTCCTCGACGGCGTGCAGAAAGACGATGCGTTCGCCGTGCTCGATGGCGTCCAGATGCACATTGGCCAGGTCCGGGTACTCGTTCGCCAACAGCGTCAGTTCGAAGTAGTGGGTCGCGAACAGCGTCAGGCAACGATTTTTTTCGAGCAGATGGCGGCAGATGGCGAAGGCCAGCGCCATGCCGTCGAAGGTCGAGGTGCCACGGCCCACTTCGTCCATCAGCACCAGGCTGTTTTCGGTGGCGTGGTGCAGGATGGCTGCCGATTCGGTCATTTCGACCATGAACGTCGAGCGCCCGGCGGCGAGGTCGTCGGCGGCGCCGATACGCGTGAAGATCTGGTCGAGCGGGCCAATGACCGTGCGCGTTGCCGGCACATAGCTGCCGACATGCGCGAGCAGGGCGATCAGCGCAGTCTGGCGCATGTAGGTCGATTTGCCGCCCATGTTCGGGCCGGTGATCAGCAACAATCGCCGCTCGTCGCCAAGGCGTGTCTCATTGGCAATGAAGCTGCCGCTGCCATTGAGCTGGTCTTCGACGACCGGGTGCCGACCGCCCTCGATCAGCAGCCCCGGTTCGGATGAAAACACGGGTCGGCAGTAGTGGCGCCTTTGTGCGGTATCGGCGAATCCACTCAGGAGGTCGATGCCGGCAACTGCCTGGGCGATCTGCTGCAACTGCGGCAGGTCGCCCTGCAGGGTGGCGAGAACGCCTTCGTAGAGTAGCCTTTCACGTGCCAGGCCGCGCTCCTGCGCCGACAGGGCCTTGTCCTCGAAGGCCTTGAGTTCCGGTGTCAGGTAGCGCTCGGCGTTTTTCAGGGTTTGCCGGCGGCGATAATCGTCGGGCACTCTGGCGGCATTGGCGTGGCTGACTTCAATGTAGAAGCCGTGCACACGGTTGTACTCGACCTTCAGGTTGCTGATGCCCGTGCGCTCGCGTTCACGCGCCTCGAGTTCGACCAGAAAGGTGCCGCAGTGGTCGTTGAGTGCACGCAGCTCGTCGAGATCGGCGTCGAAGCCGTGGGCGATGACGCCACCGTCGCGGATCAGCGCGGCCGGCTCAGGCAGGATGGCGCGACTCAGGAGGTCAAGCGCGGCGTCCGGGGTGGCCAGTTGCGCATGCAGTTCGACGAGGAGCGGGGCTGCCGCCGTGTTCGGAGCCATGGCTGCCAGTGGCGCGCGCAGTTCGTGCAGGCGCTGCAGACTGTCGCGCAGGCCCGACAGATCGCGCGGCCGGGCACTGCAGAGTGCGATTCGGCCGGCGATACGTTCGATGTCGGCAAAGCCGCGTAGCGCTTGCCGCAACGCACGCAGGGTATGGCCATCGTCGTCGAGCAGCATCGCCACCGCGGCGTGGCGGGCGGCCGGGATGGTCGGGTCACGCCAGGGGTGGTGCAGCGCATGCCGCAACAGGCGCGTGCCCATCGCGGTGACGCAGTTGTCGAGCAGGCTGCACAGCGTCGGCGCCGGCTGGCCACGCAGGGTTTCGGTGAGTTCGAGATTGCGTCGTGTCGCCGTGTCGAGTCCGAGGAAAGTGGCATCGCGTTCGACGATCAGCGCCCGCAGGTGCGGCAGGGCGCGCGTCTGGGTGGCCTTCGCATAGCGTAACAGGGCGCCGGCAGCGGCAATGGCCGGGCGCAGCGCACCGGCACCGAAACCAGCCAGCGAGCGGGTGGCAAAATGCGTACAGAGTTCGCGGCTGGCGGCCTCGACGTCGAAATGCCAGTCCGGCTGACGCGTCACCGCCACCTCGGGAGTGACGGTGGTGGAAGCCAGGCCGAAGCTTTCCGGCACGATGATCTCGGCGGGACGGACACGTTCAAGCGTGGCGGCAAGCTTGCCGGGCGCCACTTCACAGACGCGGAAGTCGCCACTCGCGAGGTTGATCCAGGCCAGACCGGCCAGTTGCTTGTTGGCGCACAAGGCGAGCAACAGCGTGTTGCGCTTTTCGTCGAGCAAGGCCGCGTCGGTCAGCGTGCCGGGCGTAACGATGCGTGTCACCGCGCGCTCAACCGGCCCCTTGCTGGTCGCCGGATCGCCGATCTGCTCGCAGATCACGACGGATTCGCCGAGCCTGACCAGCTTCGCCATATATTGTTCGACGGCGTGGTAGGGTACCCCGGCCATCTTGATCGGCTGTCCTGCCGACTGACCGCGTGTCGTCAGCGTAATGTCCAGCAGCCGCGCTGCTTTTTCCGCGTCGTCGAAGAACAGTTCGTAGAAATCGCCCATCCGGTAAAACAACAGGATGCCTGGATGCTCGGCCTTGATGCGCAGGTACTGCTGCATCATTGGGGTGTGCCCCGTTACATCGCCTTCTCTGGCGTCTTGATTTTTCGGCATATTCCAGTCAAGCCGTTGATTTGTATCGTAACATCGGTCATGTTGCCGATGCCTGAAGGTTCAACTACGTCCCACTAAGCGGTCTGGGACAAGTTATCCGACATTCCGAGGCCACCCTTCCTCATGAATTGGCTGTTGGAATGTCGGAAGACTTCTTCACGACCGCCTATGCCCTATACTTGGCTTTCCAGTATAGGTTTTTTGGTGTATTTTTGAGAACCTATACCGCCAGATCAAGGGCGCCATGGGGTTCGATGCGAGGGCAATCAAGCTGCCGCAGCCAGGTCAACATCTTACCAGCACGGAGATCCCCTGTGCCCCAACTATCCCTATTGCGTGCGAGACATCCACATTCGGTTTGCTAAAAACCCAAAAAAACAGGTAAAAACGGACCCGTCCGAAAGCGGAAAAACAGTATCTTCTGCTGGCCGCATTACGCCGAAAATTCGTGGCCTCATTAGGGAGCGAATTGATAGTGATGGAGTGTTCAAAGTGCCATCACGGGGGTGATCAGAATTTGGTCGACAAAAGTGATGTGTTGTAACAGTTGCCCCAGGATGCTGGGCGGTATCAATTCGCCGAGCAGGAAGCGCGGGCGAAGCATGTTGGACTGTGGACCGATGGTTACCCGGTATCGCCCTGGGACTGGCGGCATGGTATGCGGTAAGGAGGAACAAAATGGATAGTGCTTTCAGCGTGCTCAGGAAGAAACCCCCTGTGTCAGACTAGTTGTCGCCTCGATAGGATCTGAAACCGGGGGCAATAACGAGGTGAGGAAATGGCAAGATACGGACAAGTGATGAAGGATCGGGTGGTAGCGAAGCTGTTACCACCGGA
>NZ_JAZKUD010000033.1:0-44339 GCF_036625275.1 Accumulibacter sp. | reverse complement strand
ACGGCCCCTTCTCCCCAACCCATCCCCCGCGAGGGGGGAGGGGCATATCGGTCTCTCCCAACACTCCCACTCCCCAGTAGCGGCAAGGCTTTGCGAGGAGCGAAAACATCTCTATACTGGCCACTCCTGCCCTCCCCTCTCGCGTGAGAAGGGTCGTGGGGCGAGATGGGGAATTCGCGGAGCATGCTCCGCGCCCATCGAACGATTCCGGCGTGCCAGCCGGAATGCGCCCTGCAAGAGAGGGAAACGGCCATGACTTTCATGATCGGGGGTGCCTGAAAAAGTCATGACCGTTAGGGCAAATCGTCGATCCTCGCCTCGCCCCCGGTGCGCGGCGCAATCACGCCGAGCCGGTTCTTGAGGGTTTGCGGTTTGCCATCGAAGAGAGCCGCGTAATAGACGGAATTGCTCATCACCTTCTTGACGTAATCGCGGGTTTCGTTGAAGGGAATGGTTTCGGCATAGATGGCGCCTTCCAGCGGCCGCTCGGCACGCCATCTGCGCGCCCGACCAGGGCCGGCGTTGTAGGCAGCCGAGGCGAGCACCGGGTGATTGTCGAGGCTTTCGAGGACCAGGCGCATGTAGGTGGTGCCGAGCAGCACATTGGTTTCGGTATCGTTGACCCTGGCCTGCTGGAAATCCTTGAGACCGATCTTGTTGGCCACCCATTTGGCGGTCGCCGGCATCAGTTGCATCAGCCCGGAAGCACCGACGTTCGATCGGGCGCTGCTGATGAAACGGCTTTCCTGGCGCATCAGGCCATACACCCAGGCGTCGTCCAGCGCCTGATTGCGCGCTGCCGGCCGGACCTGGTCGCCGTAGGGCGCCAGATAGCGCAGCGAGTAGTCGTGCTCGTTACGGGTGCGGTCGGCGGCGGCAATCGCACGGTCGTAATTGCCTGCGCGCACGGCGATTTCGGAGGCCGCGAGGAGTTCCCGGTCGCTCATGCTGCGCAGGGCCCAGCTCCATTCCCGGCTGCCCTCGCTGCGCAGGTTGAGGCGAAAGAAGGCCTGCGCGCGCCGCACACCGGGCATGGCACTGACCTGCGCCAGCTCTTCCCGGCTCGGTGGTGCCGCCTTGGGCGGGGTCATGGTGCTGCGGCCGAGCTCATCATTGGCCAGGGTGCCGTAGAAGTGGGGCTGTCCGGCGATCTTCGCGAACAGCGTGTTGGCGTCTTCCAGGCGGCCGCCAGCGCGGTAGGCGCGACCCAGCCAGTACACCCAGGCGGGTTGTGCGGCCAGCGCCGGCGGCATCTTTTCGATGCTGGCACGAACGCTACCCCAGTCCTGCGCCCGCAGCGCAGCGCGTACCTTCCACTCGGCAGCCTCGTCGGAAAGGGGGGCGTCACCGGCCAGCCGGTACCAATCCATGGCCTCCGGCAGATGCCGCTGTGCCGCCTGCCAGCCGATCTGACTCCATGCCCAGGCCTTTTCACCGGATTTCATCGATCCCCCGATTTTCTCGAGCTGATCGGCGGCCGTCCGCGGATCATTGCGGGCCAGGCGCTGAATCGCCAGTGCCGCCAGCTCGCGCTGCGCGCGACTGCCCGAGAAGTCGCTCGGCAATCGACCCAGCCAGGGGAGTGGTGTATCGACGACCGTCTGTGCCAGCTTCTTTTCCGGCATCTGGCTGGCGGGCAGGTAATTCATCGTATACAGGGCGGCTGCGATCTTGTTGGCCTCGAACTGGCGGCGAATGCGCGCCCATACCGCATCGGCCAGTACCCGCTTGTCGATGATCAGCGCTTCGAGGATCGGATAACAGGGTTCGGGGGGTTCGAGCAGGGTCAGCCAGAGCGGCAGGGCATCGTCGAGGACGCGCGGGTCGCCCTGCACACGCCGGCTCTGCAGTGCCTGGCAGGCAAGTTCCTGGTCGGCTTGCGCCAGGCGCGGATACTCGCTGTCAAAGACCGACCATTGCTGCTTTCTGGCGAGCTGGCGGAGCCAGTCGGTGCGCAGTTTCTCGGCAATGTAGCTGTTTTCGTGGCGGCCGAGGAAGGCCTGCACGGTCGCCGGATCGCTGTCCTTGAGGTCCGGGAGGAGCTGCCAGTATTCGACGTAGGCTTCGAGTTCATGGCCCTGCAGCAAAGGCGCCAGTCGTTCGAGTTTGGCCCGGTCGCCGGCGCGTGCAGCGTCGCGTGCGGCCAGGAACTGCTCGTCGGGCGTCAGCGCGAAGGCCAGGGTGGGTGCCAGAAACAGGGGGATGAGGATGAGCAGGATCGACTGACGGAACTTCATCAAAAACTAACTCCGGTTTGAAACCTCCCCCTTCAGGGGGTTAGTTCATTTGGGAGAGGGGTAACCCGTTCCCAATTCGCCCCCCTTTAGGGGCGTGGATTGAAACATGATAAGCTGGGTTTCTCGAAAAACACTGCATTTGAGCATATCACATGACCGCCGGGTTGATGCCGGGAATCGTTGCCGACCGGCGTGCGCTGCGCAAGGAACTGATCGCGCGTCGGCTGGCCTTGCCGGACGACGCCTGGGATGACCATTGCCGACGCATCCGTGCGCTCCTGCAAGCCGGTTTTCCACAGTTCTCGGGAATGCGCGTCGGTTTCTGCTGGCCGTTCAGGAAGGAACCCGACCTCCGGCCGCTGATTGCAGACTGGGCCGGCGAGGGTCGGCCAGGTTTCGCGGCGCTGCTGCCGGTGGTGATCGATGAACACCGGGCGCTGGCTTTTCGCGCCTGGTCGCCAGACACGGCGATGGTCGTCGACCAGCATGGCATCCCGGCGCCAGAGGCAGGTGATTTTCTGATCCCGCAAGCCTTGCTGATCCCGGTGAATGGCTTCGATGCCGCCGGCCATCGCATCGGCTACGGCGGCGGCTACTTCGACCGCACGCTGGCCTCGCTCTCGCCGCGTCCGCTGGCGGTTGGCGTCGGTTTTGAACTGGCCCGGCGGGATTCGATCCACCCCGAACCGCATGACCAGCGGCTCGACGTGATGGTCACCGAAGATGGAATCTTTTTCCCCTCGCCAGGCGCCGCAATGGCTCGGCCGGCAGCCGGCCCAGTGGCAGCATGACTGGTGAGCGGCGAAGGGTGAGGTTGTTCATTTGAACATGCTGATCAAATCTTCCCGCAGATCGCTGTACTCGTCATCCTGCAGCCCCAGATGATCGAGTACTCGTGCGCCGATCATTCCCCAGCGGCTGTTGCCGCGCATGAAAAAGTAATCGTCATGAAAATGTTTGGCCATGGCGTTGATCGCGATCAGGGTCAGCGCCTGCGGGTTGACGCTGTCCTTGTCGTCAAAGACCAAGGGATCATGATGGTGGAGAATGCCTTCGCAGATCGCCTCGGGCAGGAACCAGCCCTTGGCCACCAGGTAGCCAACGGTCGCATGGTCGGTCGCATGCCGCTCATCTTCCACGGCGGTCAATGGCCGGGAGCTGTCCTTGTCCGCCAGCGCCAGAGTCTGCCGGTAATCCGGGAATTTCTGCATCAGGATCGGAATGCCCACGTCGTGGAACAGTCCGAAGCAGTAGGCGTCGTCGCGAGGCCCTCTGGGGATCGTCGATGCGATGTAACTGGCAATACCGGCAACTTTTTCGGCACTGTCCCAGAAACGTTCCAGCGACGGCTCCTTGCCACCCACGGCAGCCCTCAAAACCAATCCGGTAACGATCTGCGCAGCGGCTTTCATGCCCAGCAGGCTCACTGCCTGGGCGACCGAGCTGATTTTTCTGGACAGGCCGAAGAAAGGGGAATTCACCGTTTTGAGCACGGCTGCCGAGAGGCCGACGTCGCCGACGACCAGACGCACGATGACCCGCGGTTCCGGGTCGCCTTTCTTGAGTTCGTTCTGGAGATGGAGCAGGGCCTGCGGTCTGGCGGGGATCGTGATTCCCTTCAGGGTTTTCTCAATCACCTCGACTGGAATCAACTTCGCCATTTTTTTCCTTCTTTGATTTTTGATAGATCAACAAGGTACTCCACTCCGCTGTGCTCAGCAATGCCACGCACCGATGCCGCCCGCCCCCGTTCCGGCTGCGGCAAGCCGAAGTCAGCACGGCGCGCCCGTTATAATCCAGGGCTGCCTTGTCGGGAAACCCTTCGCCATGTCCGATCTGCTCGCCAACCTCAATGCGCCACAGCTGGCTGCCGTCACGCTGCCAGCGCAACATGCCCTGATTCTTGCCGGTGCCGGCAGCGGCAAGACGCGCGTCCTGACCACGCGCATCGCCTGGCTGATCTCGACCGGGCAGGTCGGGCCGCAGGGCATCCTGGCGGTGACTTTCACCAACAAGGCGGCCAGGGAAATGCAGTTGCGGCTCGCGGCGATGCTGCCGATCAACACGCGCGGCATGTGGATCGGCACCTTTCACGGTCTCTGCAACCGCCTCCTGCGCGCGCACTGCCGCGAGGCCGGGCTGCCCGCGCAGTTCCAGATTCTCGATGCGGTGGACCAGTTGGCAGCGATCAAGCGCCTGCTGAAGAACCTCAATGTCGACGACCAGAAGTTTCCGCCACGCGAGCTGATGCACTTCATCAACGCGCACAAGGAACAGGGCCTGCGCGCTGCCCAGGCCGAAGCCTATGACGTCTTCACCAGCCGCCGGGTCGAGCTGTATACCGAATATGAAGCGCAGTGCCGGCGCGAAGGGGTGGTCGACTTCGCCGAACTGTTGCTGCGCTCGTACGAACTGCTGCAACGCAACGAGCCGCTCTGCCAGCATTATCAGGCGCGTTTCCGGCATATCCTGGTCGATGAATTCCAGGATACCAACCGCCTCCAGTATGCCTGGCTGAAGCTGCTCGCCGGACACGGCAGCGTCATTCCGGCAAGTAGTGCGGCCTGTCTCTTCGCGGTCGGCGACGACGACCAGTCGATCTACGCCTTCCGCGGCGCCGAGATCGGCAATATGCGCGACCTGCAGCGCGAATTCGCGTTGCCGAACGTGATTCGGCTCGAACAGAACTACCGCTCGCATGGCAATATCCTCGACGCCGCCAATGCCCTGATTCAGCAGAACCGCGGTCGGCTGGGCAAGAAGCTCTGGACCGAAGCCGGTGCTGGCGAACCGATCCGTGTCTTCGAGGCGCACTCGGACATCGACGAGGCGCGTTTCATCGTCGACGAGCTGTCCGAACTCGTCCGCGAAGGGGTTGAACGCCATCAGATCGCCCTGCTGTATCGCTCCAACGCACAGTCACGCGTCCTCGAACACCAATTATTCACTCAGGCGGTGCCCTATCGCGTGCATGGCGGCCTGCGCTTCTTCGACCGGCAGGAGATCAAGCATGCGCTGGCCTACCTGCGCCTGATCGCCAACCCCGATGACGATACGGCTTTTACACGGGTGGTCAACTTTCCGACGCGCGGGATCGGCAGTCGCAGCCTCGAAGCGTTGCAGGATGCGGCGAAGCAGACGAATTCAAGCCTCTACAACGCGGCCGCGAGCCTCGCCGGCAAGGCCGGGAGCGCAGTGGCCCGATTCGTACGCCTGATCGAGACGCTGCGCAACGAAACCCGCGCTCTTCCCCTGCCGATCGTGATCGATCAGTTGATCGACAAGAGCGGCCTGCGCCAGCATTACCTGACCGACAAGGAAGGCCATGACCGACTCGAGAACCTCGACGAACTGATCAACGCCGCGACGGCTTTCCTGCACGAAGAGAGTGGCTCTCCAGGCGATTCAGCGAGTGATGGCGAAGTCGTGCCGGATGGCGGTCCGCTTGCTTCCTTTCTCGCGCACGCCTCGCTGGAGGCCGGCGAGCATCAGGCCGGCGAAGGCGAGGAGGCGGTCCAGTTGATGACCGTGCATGCCGCCAAGGGACTCGAGTTCGATGTGGTCTTCATCACTGGCCTCGAACAGGGTCTTTTTCCGCACGAGAACGCGGCACAGGAGCGCGACGGCCTGGAGGAGGAAAGGCGACTGATGTACGTTGCCCTGACGCGTGCCCGCCGCCGCCTCTATCTGAGCCACGCGCAGACGCGCCTGCTGCACGGGCAGACGCGCTACTGTCTGCCTTCGTCCTTTCTCGAAGAGCTGCCGGCAACGCTGTTGCGCAGGATCAACCGCGGCAGCGGCCAGGTACCCGCCCGTCCGACCAGCAGTCCCGGCTGGCAGGCACCGACCGCGGCCGGTGGTCTACGGATCGGCCAGAACGTGCGCCATGCCCGGTTCGGGGCCGGGGTCATCGTGGCCATCGAAGGGTCGGGGCCCGAAGCACGCGTGCAGGTCAATTTTGGTGCCGGCGGGATGAAGTGGCTGGTGATCGAGTACGCCCGACTGACGCCGGCCTGACGAGCCAGGCATCGTCGCCACGACCTTGATCCTTCATCATTCGGGGGCATTCTTCGCGATGACCCATGGTGAAGAAAACGGTGGATATCTGGCCTCTTTACCCACCGATTGTGTGGATAAGTCTGTGGACCACCGGTCGCTCAGGGGGTCAGATGGCAGACCGCAAGGGCTTTTTTGCGCTTGCCTAAGAAGCGGGCGCCACACTAGACTGTCGCGTTACGTCAGATCAGGAGATCACCATGCCATTTGCCATTCGTATGCACCGCACCGGTGGGCCCGAAGTCCTGTGTTGGGAAGAGCGTGAAGTCACCGATCCGGCGCCTGGAGAGGCGCGCGTGCGCCACCAGGCCGTCGGTCTCAACTACATCGACATCTATCATCGCAGCGGTCTTTATCCGCTGCAGTTGCCGAACGGCCTCGGTCTGGAAGCTGCGGGCGTCGTCGACGCCGTCGGCGCCGGCGTCAGCGAACTGCGCCCCGGCGATCGCGTCGCTTACGCCGGCGGGCCGGTCGGCGCCTATAGCCAGGTCCGCTGTCTGCCCGCCGACCGTCTGCTGAAATTGCCGGACACGATTGATTTCCGCACCGCGGCGGCGATGATGTTGCAGGGTCTGACCAGCGCCTATCTGCTGCGCCGTACCTATCGCGTTCAGGCCGGTGACACCGTGCTGATTCATGCCGCGGCCGGCGGTGTCGGTCTGATCGCCTGCCAGTGGGCCAAGGCACTCGGTGCCACCGTGATCGGTACGGTGTCGACCGCGGCCAAGGCGGCGCTGGCTGCCGCGCACGGTTGCGACCACGTGATCGACTACACGCGCGAGGACTTCGCCCGGCGGGTCCGCGAAATCACCGTCGGTGAAGGCGTGGCCGTGGTCTACGACGGAGTCGGCAAGGAGACCTTTGCCGGTTCGCTCGACAGCCTGCGCACCTGCGGGATGCTGGTCAGCTTCGGCAACGCCTCCGGTCCGGTACCGCCCTTCGACCCGCTGCTGCTCTCGCAGAAGGGTTCGCTGTTTCTGACCCGGCCGACCCTGATGCATTACACCGCCAAGCGCGAGGATCTGCTCGCGCTCGGCGCCCAGTTGTTCGACGTGGTCAGCAATGGGCAGGTGAAAATCGAGATCAACCAGACTTACCCCCTGTCGGAAGTGGCGCAGGCGCATCGTGACCTCGAAGCGCGCAAACATAGCGGATCGACCATCCTGCTGCCCTGATGCCGCGTTTGCGCGCCCGGCTGGTTGCCCTCCGCTATCTGCTGGCGACGGCCTGGCCGATCGTCCTGATCACGGCGATCGGTCTGGCCGTCGCCTACCAGTTCGTCGCGCCCGAGCCACCCCGACGCATCACCATCACCACCGGCAGCGACTCCGGAGCCTATTATGCCTACGCCCAGCGCTACGCCGTCCTGCTGGCGGCCAAGGGCATCACGCTCGACATCCTGACTTCGGCGGGTTCGCACCAGAACCTCGAACGGATCGAAAAGGGTGAGGCCGACATCGCCTTCGTGCAGGGCGGCATCGTTCCACCGGCCGCTGGCGAGGACGACGAGGATGGCCCGCTGCGTTCACTGGGCAGCGTTTCCTACGAGCCGGTGTGGGTGTTCTATCGCGGAGCACAACGTGTCGACAAACTGCATCAACTGGCGGGTCAGCGAATCGCCGTCGGGGAGGACGGCAGCGGTATCCGCGGGCTCGCGCTGAGCCTGCTGGAAGCCAACGAGATCCCGGCCAACAGCCCGAACCTTTTGCCGATTGCCGGCCTCACCGCCGCCGAAGCCTTGCAGCAGGGACAGATCGATGCCGCTTTCATCGTTGCTGCCCAGGAAGCGCCGGTCGTGCAGGTCATGCTGCGTTCGCCGGGCCTGCGGGTCGTCAGCCTGAGCCAGGCCGAAGCCTATCTGCGCCGTTTCCCGTTCCTTTCGAAGATCGTGCTGCCACGCGGCGTCGTCGATCTGGTGCGCGATGTGCCGCCGCGCGATACCCTGCTGCTGGCGACCACGGCCAACCTCATCGTTCGCGACGACCTGCATCCGGCGCTGGCGAGCCTGCTGTTGCAGGCGATGACCGAAGTCAACGGCAAGGGCGGCTTTTTCCAGCGTGCCGGCGAATTCCCGGCCTATAAGGACCACAGCTTTCCGCTGTCGAAAGACGCCGAGCACTATTACAAGTCGGGGCCGCCGTTTTTGCAGGTGTATCTGCCTTTCTGGCTGGCGGTGCTGGTCGAGCGCCTGTTCGTGATGGTTCTGCCGCTGTTGATGTTGTCGCTGCCGCTGTTGAAGTTCGCACCGGCGATCTATAGCTGGCGGGTGCGCGCGAAGATCTTTCGCTACTACGGTGACCTGAAGTTCCTCGAAAACGATCTGCGTCATCACTATGACCCGGCTCGCCACCAGCAGTACGTGGACCATCTCGATCATATCGACGAGGGGGCCAGCGTGCTCAATATTCCACTGGCCTTCAGCGATCTGCTTTACACTCTGCGCGAGCACATCAACCTGGTGCGTGCAGAGCTTCGCCGGCTCGCTACGAACCATGACAAGGACAATGAAGAATGAAATCCTTCCTGATTGCGAATCCCAAGGGCGGGTCGGGGAAATCGACACTGGCCATCAATCTGGCCGGCCATCTCGCGCGCAGTGGCCACCGCGTGATGCTCGGCGACGTCGATCGTCAGCAGTCGTCGCGGGAATGGCTGCGCTTGCGGCCATCGATCCTGCCGCCGATTCGTAGCTGGGAAATCGAGCCCGGAAAAACCGCCAAACCTCCGAAAGGCACCACGCATGTGGTTCTCGACACGCCGGCAGGGATGCACGGCAAAGCGCTCGACACCGTCGTCAAACAGGTCAACCGGGTCATCGTTCCGGTGCAACCCTCGCTGTTCGACATTCTCGCGGCAGGCCATTTCCTGGAGACGCTGCTGGCCGAGAAAGCGGTACGCAACGAACAGGCGTTCGTTGCCGTGGTCGGCATGCGCGTCGACCCGCGTACCCGAGCCGCCGCCGAGCTTGAGCGCTTTCTCGCAAAATACGACCTGCCGGTCCTGACCCATCTGCGCAATACGCAACTCTACGTGCAGACAACGATGCACGGGATGACCATGTTCGACCTGTCGGCATCGCGTGCGGCGAAAGATCTGGAGCAATGGCAGGCGATCATCGACTGGGTGAACGCTTAATGTGAAAGTCGCGCCAGCGACTCACGAATCTCCCCTCCCCCTCGTGGAGGAGGGTCGGGGGTGAGAGGGGGAATTCGCGGAGCCTGCTCCGCGCCCATCGAAAGATTCCGGCGTGCAAGCCGGAATGCGCCCTACAAGGGAGGGAAGCGGTCATGACTTTCATGATCGGGGGTGCCTGGAAAAGTCATGACCGTTTGGTACGCCGCCATAGGACCAAGGAGACGAATACTTGCACTGGATCGCCCCCACCGAAAAAGACGCCGCCTCCACTTCGCTTGAAAAGCGCCTGTGGGATGCCGCCGACCAGTTCCGAGCCAACTCCGGCCTCAAGGCGCAGCAATACTCCGGCCCGATCCTCGGCCTGATCTTCCTGCGCTTTGCCGAGGTGCGCTTTGCCGCCCGGCGCAAGAAGCTGGAGGCCGCCGGCGCCTCCTCCCGCCGGGGCAGCCGCGTCGATGAACCGGCCGCCTACCACGCCGACAACGTGCTCTACCTCGCCCCCGAGGCGCGCTTCGACTTTCTCCTGACCCTCCCCGAAGTGGCCGACATTGGCGGCAAGGTCAACGCGGCGATGCGCGAGGTCGAGAAGCACAACCCGCAACTCGCCGGTGTGCTGCCCAAGACCTTCAACCTCTTCACCGGCACCCTGCTCAAGGAGCTGCTCAAGAAGATCTCCGAGATCCCGGCCACGCTCGACTTCGACGCCTTCGGCCGCATCTACGAATACTTCCTCGGCGAGTTCGCCATGAGCGAGGGCCAGGGCGGCGGCGAGTTCTACACCCCCGCCAGCATCGTGCAGCTGCTCGCGCAGGTAATCGAGCCCTACCACGGCCGCATCCTCGACCCCGCCTGCGGCTCGGGCGGCATGTTCGTGCAGTCGGCGCGCTTCGTCGCCGAGCACCACCAGAACCCGGCCGCCGAGCTGGCCATCTGCGGCGTCGAGAAGACCGACGAGACCGGCCGCCTCGCCCGCCTCAACCTCGCGGTGCACGGGCTGGAGGGCGA
Organism: Accumulibacter sp.; assembly: GCF_036625275.1. Classification (GTDB taxonomy): domain Bacteria; phylum Pseudomonadota; class Gammaproteobacteria; order Burkholderiales; family Rhodocyclaceae; genus Accumulibacter. Next base: position 33,906 of record NZ_JAZKUD010000033.1, on the reverse strand, counting down.
CATCCGCCACGGCGGCAACGTCAACAGCTACTACGACGACCCGCACGCAGCCACCGGCCAGTTCGACTTCGTGCTCGCCAATCCGCCCTTCAACGTCAACGCGGTCGACAAGGAACGGCTCAAGGACATGGTCGGCGCGGGCCGCCGCTTTCCCTTCGGCCTGCCGCGCACCGACAACGCCAACTACCTCTGGATTCAGCTCTTTTACTCGGCGCTCAACGCCAAGGGTCGCGCCGGCTTCGTCATGGCCAACTCGGCCTCGGACGCCCGCGCAAGCGAAGCCGAGCTGCGGCAGAAGCTGATCGAGGCGCAGGCGGTCGATGTGATGGTCGCCGTCGGCCCCAACATGTTCTACACCGTCACGCTGCCCTGCACACTGTGGTTTCTCGACCGGGGCAAGGCGAAGACGAAGCGTGCCGACACCGTGCTGTTCATCGACGCCCGCCACATCTACCGGCAGGTAGACCGCGCCCACCGCGACTGGACGCCCGCGCAGATCGGCTTCATTGCCAACCTGGTTCGCCTCTATCGCGGCGAAGCGCCCGACCTGACCGTGGGCGGCGAGGAGACGGCGGCCAAGCTCAAGGAAGTGTTCGGCCAAAATGGAAAAAACTCGCCCGCCTATGCCGACGTGCCCGGCCTGTGCAAGACGGCGACGCTGGCCGAGATCGAAGCGCAGGGCTGGTCGCTCAACCCCGGCCGCTATGTCGGCGTCGCGCCGGGCGAGGCGGTGAGCGACGAGGACTTCAAGACCCAACTGGAAGCGCTGAATGAGGAGCTGGAAGGGCTGAACGCCCAGGCGCGGGAACTGGAAGCGACGATCGCCAAAAATGTTGCGGAGATACTTGAAAAATGAAAACCGAACTTGTTCACAGCTTGACCGAAACCTTCGAAGGCCACGCACAGCAAACCGAGAGCGGCATCGAGTACTGGCTGGCCCGCGACCTCCAGCATTTACTGGGCTATGGCGAGTGGCGCAACTTCAACAACACCGCGATTTCCAAGGCCAAGACGGCCTGCGAAGTCTCGGGACACCTGGCCAGCGACCATTTTGTTGGCGTCACCAAAATGGTTGACCTCGGCTCCGGCAGCCAGCGCGAAATCGAAGACTTCATGCTCACGCGCTACGCCTGCTACCTGATCGCCCAGAACGGCGATTCGCGCAAAGCCGAAATCGCCTTCGCCCAGACCTACTTCGCCGTCCAGACCCGTCGTGCCGAACTGATCGAGCAACGCCTGCTCGAAACCGAGCGTATCAGCGCGCGCAAGAAGCTCAGCGCCACCGAAAAGGAACTCTCTGACGTCATCTTTGAACAGACCGGCGGCGAGCAGAATTTCGCACTGATCCGCAGCAAGGGCGATCATGCCCTGTTCAACAAGAATACACAGGCGATGAAGGCGCAATGGAAAGTGCCCGACAACCGTCCGCTGGCCGACTTTGCGCCGACGATCATCCTCAAGGCCAAGGACTTCGCCACCGAAATCACCATCTTCAACGCCCGCGAACACCGCATGAAAAGCGAGTCCGCCATCGCAAGGGAGCATGTCGCCAATCACCAGGCCGTGCGCAACACCTTGCTCGAACGCGGCATCCGCCCCGAGACCTTGCCACCGGCCGAAGATGTGAAGAAGGTCGAGCGGCGGTTGGCATCTGAAGAGAAGAAGTCCCTCAAGAACCCGGATGCACTGTCGCCGGAGGAATGAGGGGTGAGCGCAGTGCTGAACGCCCAGGCGATGGAACTGGAACAGACCATCGCCGCGAATGTGGCGGGGATTTTGGGGGCGTGATGATGAGCGCCGCACCATCAGAACGCACAGCAATCGGTGACCTGCCGCCGGGATGGAGAATCATGACGGTCAGCGATTTTGCCGCCAAGGTTGGAAGCGGCGCGACGCCGCACGGTGGCAAATCTGTTTATCTGACGCAGCGGGCGTCTCACGCACTCATTCGGAGCCAACACGTCTTCGACCGGTACTTCGACAACGTGGGCCTCGCCTTCATCTCCGAAGAGCATTCCCGCGAGTTGCGGAATGCTGAAGTCCGCTCGGGAGACGTGCTTCTCAACATCACCGGGGACGGCGTCACTTTCGCTCGCGCGTGTATTGTTCCCGACGAAATCCTCCCGGCGTGCGTCAACCAGCACGTATCAATCATTCGCGTAAATCGTGAGGTTTGCGAACCAGGCTACTTGCTTTCGTTTCTGACTCACCCGCTTGCGAAACGATACATGGAGTCTTTCAACACAGGCGGCAGCAGACGTGCGCTAACCAAGGGTCACATTGAGTCGTTTGAAGTCCCACTTCCCCCCCTCCCCATCCAGCGCCGCATCGCGGGCATCCTGTCGGCCTACGACGAGCTGATCGAAAACAGCCAGCGGCGCATCAAGATTCTGGAGGCGATGGCCCGCGCCCTCTACCGCGAGTGGTTCGTCCACTTCCGCTTCCCCGGTCACGAATCCCTCCCCCGAGTTCCGTCTCCCCTCGGCGAGATTCCGCAGGGGTGGGAGGTGAGTGCGTTCACGGAACTCGCAGAAGTGTTGAGCGGTGGCACGCCTAAGACTGATGTTGCCGAATATTGGAACGGTGAAATCCCATTCTTCACGCCGCGCGATGTGCCTGACTGCTTCTACGTTCAAGACACAGACAAGCACGCCACCGCACTCGGACTCTCGAAGTGCTCGAGTGAACTCTACCCGCCCGACACCGTGTTCATCACTGCACGCGGCACGGTCGGCAAAGTCGCGCTTCCGTCCGTGCCAATGGCGATGAACCAGTCATGCTATGCACTGCGCGGCAAGAGCGGCATTGCGCAGCGATTCCTCTTTCTGATGACGCTACAGCAGGTGGACTACCTGAAAACAAACGTCGGTGGCGCGACGTTCGACACCATCATTGTGGACACATTCCGCCGGATGGAGGTCGTAAAGCCGCCCCGGGAACTCGTTGCACGCTTTGCTAGCAAATCAGACGCCGTGTTTGATCAAGTAAACACACTCCAACGCCAAATCCAAAACCTCCGCCGCACCCGCGACCTGCTGCTGCCGCGCCTGCTCTCCGGCCAGATCGATGTGGAGGCGACGCCTCAAGGGGGGGCGTCATGAGAAGCACCGGCAAGAAGCCCTACGCAAATCCCCTCACCACCGATGCCGCATTCGGCGAAGTGGTGGGGCTGATCCGTGCGGCGCGGCAGCGGGCCGTTCAGGCCGTCAACACGGAGCTGATCGACCTCTACTGGCGTATCGGCAAGTATCTCCATGAGCGAATCCGGGCCGATGGCTGGGCGAAGGGAACCGTCGAGCAACTGGCCGACCACATTGCGCGAACCGAACCGGGTCTGCGCGGTTTTTCGGCGCAGAACCTGTGGAGAATGCGGCAGTTTTTCGAGGCCTACCCGAATCCGGAGAAACTCTCAACACTGTTGAGAGAATTGCCTTGGTCGGCGCATCTGCATCTTCTCAGCCGGGCAAAGCGACCGGAAGAACGAGAGTTTTATCTCGGGATGGCGGCACAGCAACGCTGGTCGGTGCGTGAATTGGCGCGACAGATCGACAGCGGGTTGTTTGAGCGGGCGCTCCTCGATCCGCCAAAAGTCTCAACGGCGTTGAGAGCAATGCATCCGCAGGCCGAGCAACAGTTCAAGGATGCCTACCTGCTGGATTTTCTGTCACTACCGGACCCGCATTCCGAGGCCGACCTGCACCGCAGTCTGCTGATGAACCTGGGGCGCTTCCTGACCGAACTGGGCCGGGACTTTTGCTACATCGGTTCCGAATACCCCATCCAGGTGGGCGGGCAGGATTTCGCGCTCGACCTGCTCTTCTTCCATCGCGGCTTGAATTGTCTGGTGGCGGTGGAACTCAAAGTGACCGCTTTCGCACCCGAGCACCTCGGCAAGCTCAATTTCTATCTCGAAGCGCTGGATCGTGACGTGCGCAAGCCGCACGAAAATCCCGCGATCGGCCTGTTACTCTGCGCCTCGAAAGACAGCAAAGTGGTGGAGTATGCACTGAACCGCACCTTGTCACCGGCCCTGATCGCCGAATACCAAACCCACCTGCCCGACAAAAAACTGCTCGCCGCCAAGTTGCACGAGTTCTATGCGTTGCAGGATGCCACGGCAGCGCTTCCCTCGACCAAGCGGAAGCTTCGGAAGATGACAGGAAAGAAGACACCATGAGCCCCCACGCCTACACCGAAGACCAGCTCGTCGAGCAGCCCGCCATCGGGCTGTTGGCGGCGCTCGGCTGGCAGACGCTGTCGGCGATGGAGGAGACCTTCGGTACGGGCGGCACTTCATCTTCAACATTGGGCCGCGAGACCAAGGGCGAGGTGGTGCTGACGGATCGCCTGCGGGCGGCGCTCACGAAGCTCAACCCCGGCCTGCCGCTTGAGGCGATCCAGACCGCCATCGACGAACTCGCCCGCGACCGCTCGGCGATGAGCCTCCCGGCCGCCAACCGCGAGATCTACCGGCTGCTCAAGGACGGCATCCCGGTCTCCGTCCCGGATCGCGAGCGCGGCGGGCATGATCGTGGACAGTGGACCGAGCGCCTGCGCGTGGTGGATTGGGCGCAGCCGGAGCAGAACGACTTCCTGCTGGTCAGCCAGCTCAGCGTGGTGGGCAGTCTCTACACCTGCCGTCCCGATCTGGTGGGTTTCGTGAACGGCCTGCCGTGGGTGGTGATCGAGCTGAAGAAGCCCGGCGTGCCGGCGCGCTCGGCCTTCGACAAGAACCTGACCCACTACCAGCAGGAGATCCCGCAGCTCTTCTGGTTCAACGCCTTCCTCATCGCCAGCAACGGCACCGACAGCCGCGTCGGCTCGCTCACCGCCGACTGGGAGCGGTTCTTCGAATGGAAGCGGATCGAGCGCGAGGACGAGCCGCGCCGCGTGTCGCTGGAGGTGATGCTGCGCGGCACCTGCCTGCCGCAACGCCTGCTCGACCTGGTGGAGAACTTCACGCTCTTCTCCGAGCACAAGGCCGGGCTGGTGAAGGTACTCGGCCAGAACCACCAGTTTCTCGGCGTGAACAACGCTGTTCGCAAGATGCTGGAGGCGCGCCAGCTCGGCCACGGGCGCGGCGGCGTGTTCTGGCAGACGCAGGGCAGCGGCAAGAGTTTTTCGATGGTGTTCTTCGCGCAGAAGGTGCTGAGGAAGCTCGCCGGCAACTGGACCTTCGTGGTGGTCACCGACCGGGTGGAGCTGGACGAGCAGATCGCCAAGACCTTCAAGACCGTGGGCGCGGTCAGCGAGGCCGAGGGCGACCCGTGCCACGCGGCCAGCGGCGCGCATCTGCGCGAGTTGTTGCGCGGCAACCACCGCTATGTGTTCACGCTGGTGCACAAGTTCGGGTCTGGCCAAACCCGGCCCGAGGCGCTGACCGACCGCTCGGAGGTGATCGTACTGACCGACGAGGCGCACCGCAGCCAGTACGACACGCTGGCGCTGAACATGCGCGCCGCGCTGCCCAAAGCGATGTTCCTGGCCTTCACCGGCACGCCGCTGATCGCTGGCGAGGAGCGCACCAGGGAGGTCTTCGGCGACTATGTGTCGATCTACGACTTCCAGCAGTCGGTGGAGGACGGCGCGACGGTGCCGCTGTTTTACGAAAACCGCACGCCCGAGTTGCAACTCGTTAATCCCGACCTCAACGACGACATCTACCGCCTGATCGAGGACGCCGACCTCGACGCCGAGCAGGAGGAGAAGCTCGAGAAGGTGCTTGGGCGGCAATATCACCTGATCACCCGCGACGACCGGCTGGAAACGGTGGCGCAGGACATCGTGCGGCACTTTCTTGGCCGCGGCATGTTGGCCAATGCGGTGGGCAAGGCGATGGTGGTGGCCATCGACAAGGCCACGGCGCTGCGCATGCACGACAAGGTGAAGGCGCATTGGGCCGCCGAGACCGCGCGGGTTCGGGAGGCTCTGGGCCGCTACGACCTGTCCAGGGCCGGGCGGGAGCCGCTCAAGCAACGCCTTGAGGTGCTGACCACCACCGACATGGCGCTGATCGTTTCGCCGGGACAGAACGAGATCGCGCAGATGAAGAAGCTCGGCCTCGACATCGGGCCGCACCGCAAGCGCATGAATGAGTCGCAACCGGGCCTCGACGAGAAGTTCAAGGACCCCGCCGACCCGCTGCGACTGGTGTTCGTCTGCGCCATGTGGCTGACCGGCTTCGATGCGCCGAGCTGTTCGACGGTCTATCTCGACAAGCCGATGCGCAACCACACGCTGATGCAGACGATTGCCCGCGCCAACCGGGTTTTCCCCGGCAAGCACAGCGGCGTGATCGTGGACTACGCCAACGTGTTCGCCTCGCTGGAGAAGGCGCTGGCGATCTACGGCGCCGGCAAGGGCGGCACGAATCCGGTGCAGGACAAGGCGCGGTTGGTCGCCGCGCTGTGCGAAGCGGTGGCGGCGGCCACGGCGTTCTGCCTGGCGCACGGCGTGGACCTCGCGGCGATGGAAGCCTTGCCGGTGGGCAGCATGCAGCGGCTTGCCGCCGTCGAGAACGCGATCAACGCACTGATCGGTCCCGACACCCTGCGCCGTGAATTCTTCGGCCACGAGAAATTCGTCGGCACGCTCTATCGCGCCGTGCAGCCCGACCCGGCGGCCATCGAGTTCTCCGTGCGTGTGTCCGGCATCGCCATGCTGGCGGCGGCCATCCGCGCCAAGCGCAGCCCCAGCCCGCCCGACATCGCCACGATCCTCGGACAGATTTCCGGCCTGCTGGATGAGTCCATCACCGGCCTGACGATCCGCGAAGGCGGGCCGCCCGCCATCGACCTGTCGAAGATCAACTTCGAGGCGCTGGCGCAGCGCTTCAAGGCGTCGAAGCACAAGAACACCGACCTCGAGGCGCTGAAGGCAGCGATCCAGGCCAAGCTCGAGAAGTTGGTCCGCCTGAACCGCACCCGCACCGACTTCGCCGAGAAGTTCGAGGCGCTGATCGAGAGCTACAACAGCGGCAGCCGGAACATCGAGCAACTTTTCGAGGAGCTGCTCAAGCTGTCGAACAGCCTCGACGACGAACAGGAGCGCCACGTCCGCGAAAACCTCACCGAAGAAGAACTGGTCATCTTCGACATCCTGACGCGCCCTGCGCCGGAGCTGAGCGCCGCCGAGCGCGACGAGGTCAAGAAGGTGGCCAAGGATCTGCTCGCTCGCCTCCAGACCTTGCTGGTACTCAACTGGCGGCAGAAGTCGGCGGCGCGCTCGTCGTTGAAGCTGGCGATCGAGGACACGCTTGACAACCTTCCAGGAGGCTACGACCGACCGCTCTATGCACAGAAGTGCGCCGCCCTTTTCGAGCATGTATATGAGAGCTACCCGGAAAGGAATGCAGGGGTTTACGCGGAGGCGGCATGAGCGCACTGGCGGGCGGGCTCACGACTAACGGTCGTGACTTTTTCAGGCGCTCCACGATCATGAAGGTTATGACCGTTTCCCTCCCTTGCAGGGCGCATTCCGGCTTGCACGCCGGAATCGTTCGATGGGCGCAGAGCAGGCTCTGCGAATTCCCCATCTCACCCCCCGACCCCTCCCACGGCCCGCGCTGCATCGCGGGCCGGCTACGGCGGCGCGGAGCAGTGCTCCGCAAAACCCCGCCTGCGCCCCCGCGAGGGGAGAGGGGAGATTCGTGAGTCGCTGACGCGACTTTCACATTTCGCTTCGACTCATCCAGTCCGACAAGCGGCTAGGCGCCCGTCAAGGGCCAGCGCGGCCGCACCGCAAAGGCGCCGGGCAGCTTGCCTGCTCCCCCGGCCTGGAGACGCAAGGCCCCGGCCAGCGCGATCATCGCGCCGTTGTCGGTACAGAACTCGAGCTCGGGGTAGAAGACGGTAACCCCTGCAGCCAGGGCGTGTGCATCGAGCTGGCGACGCAGTTCGCGGTTGGCGCCGACGCCACCAGCCACCACCAGTTGCTGCAGGCCGCAGACTTTCACCGCACGCAGCGCCTTGCTGACCAGAACCTCGACAATCGCGTCCTGAAATCCGCGCGCAATGTCCGCCCGCTGCTGATCGCTGATCGTCGCCAACTCGCGCACCTTGACCAGCACGGCGGTTTTCAGACCGCTGAAGCTGAAATCGAGGTCCGGGGATTGCAGCATCGGACGTGGCAGCTTCACCTGCCCGGGCCGGCCGGTATCCGCCAGTGCGGCCAGCGCCGGGCCACCTGGATAGCCGAGACCGAGCAGTTTGGCGGTCTTGTCGAAAGCTTCGCCGGCGGCGTCATCGAGGGTTTCGCCCAGCAACTCGTATGCGCCGACGCCGGTCACCCGCATCAACTGGCTGTGACCCCCCGAAACGAGCAGGGCGACAAAGGGAAAGCGCGGCGGCTTGCTCGACAACAACGGCGACAGCAGGTGGCCTTCGAGGTGATGCACCGGCACGGTCGGCACACCGAGCGCGGTCGCCAGCGCTTCGGCAAACGCCGCACCCACCAGCAGGGCGCCCGCCAGGCCCGGTCCCTGCGTGTAGGCGATGGCATCGAGTTCGGCCAGAGAACAGTTGCTATCGGCCAGCACCTGGCGCAGCAGCGGGACGAGTCTTTGGATATGATCGCGCGACGCGAGTTCGGGGACCACCCCGCCGAAGTCGGCATGCAGGCACACCTGCGAGTGCAGGGCGTGCGCGAGCAAGGCACCGCCAGCGTCGGTGCTGTACAGCGCCATACCCGTTTCGTCACAGGAAGATTCGATGCCGAGAACCCGCATGGGCAGCATTCTACTCCAGCCGGTATGCTAACGTCAGTTCGGGATAAGCGAAGTTTCGGAGATCCGGCGGAAATCCCGCAAAGGAAGCTTGGGTTTTTTGGGGAAAAGGCAGTAGGCGACGAGGCCGGCGAGCATCCCCGTACAGTTGCCCTGCACGACCTTCCCTTCACCTACCTGCAGCCCTGCGCCTGGAAGACAATACCAGGGCCATCGAGGCAATCGCCAACAATCCAGGAATACCGGGCTCCGGCACCGGCGCAGAGCCCTCCACCCTGACCGCACGCATGCCATCTAAGGAACTCATGCCCTGCCAGAACCATTGGACGTCATCGCTGGCGTTGATCAGTTCGAGTTCCAGAGTCATCCCCCCGCCAGCAAAGGCAAACGGTGCGGGCAAGGTCAGGTCGTAACGGTACAGATCGAAGCCGTCGACAACACCTTCCAGGACACTCGTTGGTATGGCGCCTTGCGCGATGCCTTCGAGCCTGACAGAGAACGAGTCGTCGACAGGGGAACCCCCATCGTAGTAGCCCCACCAGGAGATCCGGTTTATCGAGGCCGGGCCCAGGGTCAAGTCCGCCACATAGGGCGGAGTGCTGTTGTCGGCCTGCTGGCCAACAGCGATGGTCGCCGGCAAATGCTCGACGAGCACCGCCGCAGAAACGTTGGTGGCAAGCAATGCGCAGCCCAGGAGCAACATGCTGCGGGATTGGCGAAAGATGGCGAGTGGCTGCATGTGATTTCCAGTTCCTTTGATGTACGCCAGCGCAAGAACTGCGCCGACATGACGATGGCTATATCGAAGATGGCTATATGATATCGATTGGTAGCAGAGGCACCGTTAGCGCGCCCCTTGTACGCGCTAACCGGCAAGCGCCTCGGTAAGGGGAATACCGACAAGCGGCACCTGAAAGTCGATCTTGTCGACCATGAAGTCACTGCCATGCCTGTTCCCCGAGGCGTCCGTGGTCACCGCCGATGCGAAGCTGCCATCGGCCTGGGCATAGCCGCCATACACGAAGTTGCTGCCATCGTAGACGCCCGCACTGAGTTCGATGGCACTGAAGGCCGTGTCCGATGTCAGCGTGACCACCATAGTTCCGGTGGTGCCGCTGGCGTGGAAGCTGGTTTCCGTCACGACCTTGCCAGCCGCGTCGAGCAACCGCAAGAGACCACTCTCGACAAATGGGCTACCATCGTCCTGAGTAAACAGACGAGACAGATGGACGGTCAGAGCGGTCGCGCTCTGGGCGAGATCAAAACGGAGAGCTTCCTTCCCGTCGATTTCCTGCCGCACCGAGCTGGTGGCTGCCGACTGCCCGCTGACTCCCAGATCGCCGGCATAAACATCACCACCGGCAAGCGATTGCGGACTAAGCCCGGTCAACCGGACCGTGCTCCAGTTCTCCGCAGCATTGGTCTGGTCAGCCTTGTGGGTAATGGCCGAGACGATTTCATTGTTGGTCCAGGCCGCAGCCCATTGCCCCCCCGCCCCCGACTGACGATCCGGTGCGTTGCCAACGCTCAGAGTCTTGGTGGGTGTCGCCACGACGCTGAGCTTGACCGTCCCCACCGCCGAGCCACCAAAGCCGTCGCCGATCGTGTACGTGAAGCTGGTGGTGCCGGTGAAACCGGTTGTCGGCGTGAAGTCGAAGTGACCGTCGGCGAACGGTGACAGGGTGCCCTGCAGGCCGGTGATATTGACCAGGATGACGTTCAGCGGGTCGCCGTCGGCGTCGCTGTCGTTGGCCAGCAATCCCGGCGCGGCAATGTTCAGCGTCCGGTTGGCGTAGACCGTGTAGCTGTCGTTGCCGGCCACCGGGACGCTGTTGGCCACGACGTTGATCGTGGCCGTGGCGGTCGCCGAACCGCCCAGGCCGTCGCCGATCGTGTACGTGAAGCTGGTGGTGCCAGCGAAACCGGTCGTCGGCGTGAAGCTGAAGTGACCGTCGGCGAAGGGTGACAGGGTGCCCTGCAGACCGGTGACATTGACCAGGGTGACATTCAGCGGGTCGCCGTCGGCGTCGCTGTCGTTGGCCAGCAATCCCGGCACGGCCACGTTCAGCGCCTGGTTCGGGCGGATGCTGTAGCTGTCGTTGCGGGCGACCGGCGCACTGTTCACGACGTCGATGGTGACCGTCCCCACCGCCGAGCCACCGAAGCCGTCGCCGATCGTGTACGTGAAGCTGGTGGTGCCGGTGAAACCGGTCGTCGGTGTGAAGTCGAAGTGACCGTCCACGAAGGGTGACAGGGTCCCTTTCAGGCCGGTGATATTGACCAGGGTGACGTTCAGCGGGTCGCCGTCGGCGTCGCTGTCGTTGGCCAGCAGTCCCGGCGCAGCAATGTTCAGCGTCCGGTTGGTGTGGACCGTGTAGCGGTCGTTGCCGGCCACCGGAGCGCTGTTGACCACGTTGATCGTGGCCGTAGCGGTCGCCGATCGCGTACGTGAAGCTGGTGGTGCCAGCGAAACCGGTCGTCGGCGTGAAGCTGAAGTGACCGTCGGCGAAGGGTGACAGGGTGCCCTGCAGACCGGTGACATTGACCAGGGTGACATTCAGCGGGTCGCCGTCGGCGTCGCTGTCGTTGGCCAGCAATCCCGGCGCAGCCACGTTCAGCACCTGGTTCGGGCGGATGTTGAAGGTGTCGTTGCGGGCGACAGGTGTGTTGTTCACCGCCATGGCGTTCTCCGTTGATTATTGCCCCCAGGGCATATAAGCAATAACCATTCCATGTTCTTTAAAACAACGACTTGATCGATTCTCTGACGAGTGGCGTCCAGCCGCATGTAAAATTTTTCGACACCGGAAGAGCAGCCGTACACCGGTGCCATGGCTCGTTACGGCGAACACCCGGTTACGAAAAATGACGCTCGGCGTCATCGGCCGGCGTCGATGTTGAGCCAGATCTGTGCGTCGAATGTTCGGTCGGGTAGTCGACCAAGGCCTGCAGCGCATTCGTGTAGGCCACCTGCTGCTGGCTGACCTCGTGCTACCTAACGAAAGCTCTGGGGCGCTGCGCAGCTTTATCGCGCAGCGTCCCTTGGAGCGAAGAGTTGGGCAAGCGAATGGCAAGTAGCCAGCGCTTGCTGAGTGGCGAACGGAAGCGGTCTCGGGCAAGGCGCCAGCCGCCACGAGGCCGCGACCGGCAACCGCCACGGTGGGCAGTGCGGTGTCCCAGGGTCAGGCCGTCGGCCGCGACCGTGCACGCTCAAGAATTTTCCCCCGGCACCGCCAGCGTCGGTGCTGTACAGCGCCATACCCGTTTCGTCACAGGAAGATTCGATGCCGAGAACCCGCATGGGCAGCATTCTACTCCAGTCGGTATGCTATCTTCTCGCCATCGACACCCGCACGGAAACACCCCATGGCCCACCCCGCTTCTGCGTCAACCTCTGCGCCGACCTCTGCGCCGACCGCCCCCCACACGGTGCGCGGCGCCTGCCCGCACGATTGCCCGGATACCTGCGCGCTCGACATCACCGTCAGCGATGGCCGCGTCGTCAAGGTCGCCGGTGCGGCCGATCACCCGCCGACGGCCGGCGTGCTGTGTACCAAGGTCGCTTTCTACCCCGAGCGCATCCACCACCCCGAGCGCCTGCTGTACCCGGCGCGCCGGATCGCCGCCAAGGGTCCGGGAGCAAGATTCGAGCGCATCTCCTGGGAGGAGGCGCTGGCGACGATTGCCGATCGCTTCCGCCAGATCACGGCCACAGACGGCGCCGAGGCGATTGTTCCCTACAGCTATGCCGGCAACTCGGGAATGCTCGGTTACGGTTCGATGGACCGCCGCTTCTTCCACCGTCTCGGCGCCTCGCAACTCGACCGGACGATCTGCGCCAGTGCCGGCGCGATGGGTTACCGGGCAACCATCGGTGCTAGCGTCGGGTTCGACGCCGAAAACGTCGTCGACGCGCGCCTGATCATTCTCTGGGGAACCAACAGCGTGGTCTCCAACCTGCACTTCTGGCGTCTGGCGCAGGAGGCGAAGCGGCGCGGCGCGCGCCTGATTGCCATCGATCCCTGCCGCACCCCCACCGCCGACAAGTGCGACCAGCACCTCGCGCTGCTGCCGGGAACCGACAGCGCGCTGGCGCTCGGATTGATGCACGTACTGATTCGCGACGATCTGCTCGACCACGACTACATCGCCCGCTACACGCTCGGCTTCGACGCGCTCAAGCAACGCGTGCTGGAATACCCGCCGGAGCGGGTCGCGGCGATCTGCGGCATCGGCACCCAGGAGATTGAAAACCTCGCGCACGCCTACGGCAGCACCCGGCCAGCAGCGATCCGGACCAATTACGGCATCAACCGCACCGCTGGCGGCGGCATGGCGCTGCGCAGCGTCGCCTGCCTGCCGGCGCTGACCGGTGCCTGGCGGGACGCAGCGGGTGGCGTGCTGCTCTCCAGCTCCGGCAATTATCCGGTCGACACCGCGGCCCTCGAACGACCGGACCTGATGCCGACGCCGGCGCCGCGAACGGTCAACATGAGCACCCTCGGCCACGCGCTGCTGCGCGCGCAACCGCCGATCAAGGCGCTGTTCGTGTACAACAGCAATCCGCTCGCAGTGGCCCCGCAGTCGGCCGAGGTGGAACGCGGCCTGGCTCGCGACGACCTGTTCACCGTCGTTCATGACCTTTTCCAGACCGATACCGCCGACTACGCCGACCTGCTGCTGCCGGCCACCAGCCACATGGAACAGCTCGACATCCACAAGTCTTACGGGCATCTGTACCTGCAGGTTAACCAGCCGGCGATCGCACCGCTCGCTGAAGCGCTGCCGAACACCGAACTGTTCCGCCGTCTGGCCCGGCAAATGGGTTTCAGCGAAGCCTGCTTCGCCGACAGCGACGAGGACCTGTGCCGCCAGGCTTTCGACTGGAGCGATCCGCGCCTCGCCGGGCTGTCGTGGGAAAAGCTCAGAACCGCAGGTCACGCCCGCCTCAATCTGCCACCTGGCGAAGCGCCGTTCGCAGAGGGCGGTTTCCCGACCCCTTCAGGGAAATGCGAGTTTTTCAGCGAAATGCTCGCCGGTGCAGGACTCGACCCTCTGCCGACTTTCATCGAACCGCACGAATGGCGAAACAGTCCGCTGGCAGCACAATTCCCGCTGGCGCTGATCACGCCACCGGCGCGCAACTTCCTGAACACCAGCTTTGCCAACTCGCCACGCTTTCTGGCGCAGGAAAAATCGCCCGCCCTCCACATCCATCCGGTCGACGCCGCGGCACGCGGCATTGCCAACGACAGCCCGCTACGCATCCATAACCACCGTGGCGAATTCCGCGCCCGCGCCGTCGTCAGCGACCGCATCCGTCCGGGCGTCGCCATGGCCACCTCGATCTGGTGGCGCAAACTTTCGCCCGACGGACGCAACTGCAACGAGGTCACCAGCCAGGCACTGACCGAGATGGGCGGTGGAGCGACCTTCTACGACTGCCTGGTCGAAGTCGAACGGGGGTAGCCGCAGGGCGGCCGGAAGGATTGACGGCCACCACGCTGCTCGGACAAACTCTCGGAAGTGCCCTCCTCCCCTCCCACACAAACACATCGTGGAGGCCATGGAAATGGGCAGGCCATACCCTGGTGATCGGCGACCGCGTCTGCCCGACCTTTTTCCAGGGCTGGATCGTCGGCGAATCTTTAATGTGAAAGTCGCGTCAGCGACTCACGAATCTCCCCTCCCCCTCGCGGGGGCGAAGGCGGGGTTTCGCGGAGCACTGCTCCGCGCCGCCGCAGCCGGCCCGCGATGCAGCGCGGGCCGTGGAAGGGGTCGGGGGAGAGGGAAACGGTCATGACTTTCATGATCAAGGGTGCCTGAAAAAGTCATGACCGTTACAATGAAAAATTAGGGCGTGTCATCAATGACCAGATCCGCGATAATGGCGGACGAACCGGGTCGAGAAAGAGAACGGATGACCCCTCGGCATGCCCTGAGAGATGACCCATGGGACCGCATCAAGGATTTACGACCAGGACGGAAGGGGCACGTTAGGGTGATGGCTCAAAACAATCGCCTGTTCGTGGAGGCGGTGCTGTATCGGTATAAAACCGGCATCCCTTGGTAAGACGCAACGTTTCTATGACCAGCATCTGTACCAGGCGCGCCATCTGATCGAGAACTTCTTCGCTCGACTCAAGCAGTATCGCGCCATCACTACCCGCTACGACAAAACCGCGCGGAACTTCCTCGGTGCTATTCATCTGGTGGCATCCGTCGTTACTGTGAAAGTCGCGTCAGCGACTCACGAATCTCCCCTCCCCCCTCGCGGGGGCGAAGGCGGGGTTTCGCGGAGCACTGCTCCGCGCCGCCGCAGCCGGCCCGCGATGCAGCGCGGGCCGTGGAAGGGGCCGGGGGGAGAGGGGAACGGTCATGACTTTCATGATCGGGGGTGCCTGGAAAAGTCATGACCGTTTGGCTTAATTGATGACACGCCCTAGTCACCACGCTCAAGCAGGCAAGCCATGCCCACCATCAGCCAGTTCTTCGGGATCGTCATCCAGATGTTCTGGCGGGAACATGCCCCGCCCCACTTTCATGCGCTCTACGGCGAGTACGAAGCGCAGATCGACATCCGAACACTGGATGTCATCGTCGGCCACCTGCCCAAGCGCGCGCTGAACCTGACGATCAAATGGGCCATCGAACATCGTCAGGAACTCATGGAGGACTGGAATTTATGCCAAACAAGACAACCGACCAAGAAGATACAGCCGCTGGAGTAATTCCCGCGGCGCCCTGGCGGATTCGAGCGGTTACGGTGCTGCCTGATTACCGGTTGGCCGTGCGCTTCCGGGATGGGCGCAACGGAATCGTCGATTGCTCATCGATCAAGAAATCGAGCAATCCGGGCATCTACGGCCCGTTGCGCGACCCCGATTTCTTCACCCAGGTTCGGGTTGAACTCGGCGCCCTCACCTGGCCCAATGGTGCCGATCTCGATCCAAGTTGGCTGCATGCGGAACTGGCCGACAGAAAATCGTGGTCTGTCCCCTTTTAGGTTGCCCTTTTAGGTTGGTGGAGCGACCTTCTACGACTGCCTGGTCGAAGTCGAACGGGGGTAGCCGCAGGTCGGCCGGAAGGATTGACGGCCACCACGCTGCTCGGACAAACTCCCGGAAGTGCCCTCCTCCCCTCCCACACAAACACGTCGTGGAGGCCATGGAAATGGGCAGGCCATACCCTGGTGCTACGGCGCCGGATACTTGGAGGTACAAAATGCGCGTTTTTCAGATTCAGGATGATTGGGGGATGGCCAACCTCAAACTGGCCGATCGCCCGCAACCCCAGCCAGGAGCGGGACAGGTCCTGCTGCGAATGCTCGCCTCGTCGCTGAATTTCCGCGACCTGGTCGTTCCCGAGCGCGGATATGGCAGCTTTACCGGGACACTGCCGCTGATCCCGCTCTCCGACGGCGTCGGCGAGGTCGTTGCGGTCGGCCCCGGAGTCACCCGGGTGGCGGTCGGCGACCGCGTCTGCCCGACCTTTTTCCAGGGCTGGATCGCCGGCGAACCGGATCTTTCCCGCATGACCGGGTCGCTCGGTGGCCCGATCGATGGCACCATGGCGGAGTTCATGTGCCTGTCCGAGCAGGGCGTGGTCAAGGTGCCCGCCTATCTCAGCGACGTCGAGGCCGCGACGCTACCCTGCGCGGCCCTGACTGCCTGGAGTGCTCTGGCCACGCACGGCGCGGTCAAGCCCGGCGAACAGGTACTGATCCAGGGCTCCGGCGGCGTCGCGCTGTTCGCGCTGGCGTTTGCCAGGATCGCCGGCGCACGGGTCACCGTGATCTCTTCGAGCGACGAGAAGATCGAGCGACTCAAGGCGCTCGGTGCCGACGCGACGATCAACTACCGGACGACTCCCGAATGGTCGAAACCGGCGCGTGCGCTCACCGATGGTCGCGGCTTCGACCACATCGTCGAGCTTGGCGGCGAGAAAACCCTGCCACAGTCGCTGCGCTGCATTCGTCCCGGCGGCACCCTGTCGATGATCGGTGTGCTCTCGGGTTCCTCCCTGGCGACACCGCTCGGCCTGATCATCACCCGGCAGGTGCGTCTGCAGGGCATCACCGTCGGCCATCGCGACGGTTTCGAGGCGATGCTGCGGGCGCTTGAGCAGCACCGCGTGCCGGTGATCGTCGACCGGGTTTTCGAATTTCCGGCGCTCAAGGAAGCGCTGGCGTATCTGAAGAGCGGCGCACAGTTCGGCAAGATCTGCATCCGCCATGGTGATCGCAGTGGATAGGGGAACCGATATACTCTCCCGCCAGTGGGCTGGATTTCCCCTCTTTTTTGTGTTGTGGCGTCCCACATCGAAGGAGCCATCGTGAAGATCTTGTTTCTTGGTGCTGGCGGCGTCGGCGGCTATTTCGGAGCCCGGCTCGTCGAAGCAGGCGCAGACGTGACATTCCTGGTGCGACCGGCACGCGCCGAACGTCTGCGATCCGAGGGCCTGCGGGTGTACAGCCCTGACGGCGATTTCGTCGTTCCAGCAAGATGCGTCACCCGGGATAAGCCAGCGGACGACTACGACCTCGTTGTGCTAACCGCAAAAGCCTTCGACCTCGAGGATGCGATTGAATCCGTTGCCGCTTTCATCGCGCCTGCGACCTTCATCCTGCCGTTGCTCAATGGTCTTTCGCACATGCCCATGCTGGACCGTCGCTTTGGCGCCGAGCGCGTCCTCGGCGGCGTTGCCCAAGTGGCGGCCATGCTGGAAGCGGACGGTGCGGTACGACAACTCGCCCCGATCCATTCCCTGACCGTTGGCGGCCGAACGGCGGACACCCAGGCCATTGCCGCCCGCTTCGTCGAACTGTGCCAGACCGCAAAATTCAACGCCCGCCTGTCCCCGGACATCGTCCTGAGCCTCTGGGAGAAATGGGTCTTCATTGCCACCCTGGCCGGTATCACCACCCTGATGCGGGGCAGCGTCGGTCAGATCATGGCCACTGCCAACGGCGAATCGCTGATTCGGCAACTGTACGCGGAATGTCTGGCGGTGGCCACGACCTGCGGCATCGACATGGCGCCGGTAGCCCGCGACGCGGCCTTGAAAATACTCACCCAGCGCGGTTCGGCACTGACCTCCTCGATGCTTCGTGATCTGCAGGCGGGATTGCGCACCGAGCACCGCCACGTGCTCGGCGATCTGCTGGACAAATCGTTGGCAAAGGGACTGGACTCGCCGATACTGGCACTGGCTTTCAGCCAGATGGAAATCCGGGAATCGGAGTCTGCCGTCCGTCGTTGATGCCTGGGAAGGATCAAGGCGTCGATCGCACACAGCCAGCGGGCTCCTGCTGCACGCCCATCAGGTTTACTATGGAAGTCGTGAGCGACTCTCGAATCTCCCCTCCCCCCTCGCGGGGGCGAAGGCGGGGTTTCGCGGAGCACTGCTCCGCGCCGCCGCAGCCGGCCCGCGATGCAGCGCGGGCCGTGGAAGGGGTCGGGGGAGAGGGAAACGGTCATGACTTTCATCATCGGGGGTATCTTGCAAAGTCATGACCGTTTGGTAATCGGAGCCAGGCCACGGTTCTCGCTGCAGGCAAGCCGCATCCGTTCGGGCGCAGCGTCGAATGTCGCCTGCGGACAACCGAAATCGAGCCGGACCCCACCCGGCAGACCGCAATCGACGCCACTCGACAGAACGACGCCTGCGGCCCCGAAAAAGGCGGCGGGGTCGTCGACCCGATGATCGGCGTGCTCCCGGGCTCCTCCCTGGCGACGCCGCGCGGCCCGGTCATCACCCGGCAGCTACGGCTGCAGGGCATCTCCGTCGGCCATCGCGACCGCTTCGAGGCAATGCTGTGGGCATCTGAGCAACACCGCGTGCCGGTGATCGTCGACCGGGTTTCCGAATTTCCGGCGCTCAAGGAAGCGCTGGCGTACCTGAAAAGCGGCGCTCGGTTCGGCAAGATCTGCATCCCGCCATCGAGCGATCGTCCGGGGCGGCCAGAAGGCTTTGACGATCCGCTTCACCCGCCTGTTGCAAACCGTACTCTCCGGTGACCGATTCCCCGGCGTGCAATCGGTCCACCGGCAGGGTCTACGCGCGCCTGACATCGATGTGGTACAGGCCCCAGGGACACAGCGCGAAACGCTCCTGCAGCGGCTTGTCCCAGAAAGGGGCGATGGTATCGGCGTCGAACACCGCCCACTGTGGCCCCAGTCCGCCGAGGGCCAGCGGCTGGCCGTCGAGGTGAGTGGCAACCATCATCCGGTAGCTGCCTGCATCTGCCCGACTCACCACCGCCTGGTATCCGTCGACAGCGCGCAGACCGAGCAGCACGGCACCATTGGTTCCCGCCCCGGCGGCCTCGAGCACGGTTTCGAGCAGCGGGCCGGACAGCGCATGAACCCGTCCGTCGTACTCCAGGGTCGGCCTGATCGACACCGCGGGCAGGCGCTGCAGAGCGGGCGCGTCGAAGGTGAAGGCCTTGACGAACCGAATGCCGTGTTTGGCCATCATCTGATCGAACGCCGGATCGAACGGACCCCGGTTACTCCGGTGTATCTCGCCGCTGACCGTCAGCAGAACCGGACTGGATACGGCCGCGTTGGCGGTGCGGGCCAATCCGGCGGACAGCAAACCCATCATGGCGCTTGCTGAAAGGAAATCGCGTTTGTTCATGAACCGCTCCCAAGGCGTCAAACAAAGATGAGCTGCACGACGAGCAGACTTAACTGCTGATATACATTTTCTGGCGGCCTGTCGGACTTGAGCCCTGAAAATCCGCCAAGTTTCACCATCCGGAATGCAAAAGCCGGATTTCGTCGATGTTCCGGCTTTTTCGACGGGTTTCTCCTCGCTTTTCCCTATCGAGCCCCTCGTGCTGTCGCCATCGACCAGAATCGCCAGCAGGGTCGACGGAGGGTATGCCTTTGATCCCACCCCGCGTATCGTCGCGTCAGCTTCGACAGGTCAAGTGGGTCACCCCCTCCACGATGAAGCGGGCCGCGGGATTCTGGTTCAACCAATCGTCCAGTGACCGCAGCAGCCACAGGGAGTCGATCTGGCGACTCGTAAAAATCTGTCCTCGCCTCCCACTGATTTCGCTTCGACTCATCAAGCCCGGTGGCTGCTAGGTGGCGAGCCAGAGTTCGGGCAGGTCGTCGGCGCGCCAGTAGCGAGGGATCCACGGCGGCGGCGGCATCGGATGCTCCTGGTCGACGACTTCGACGAAAGCGAGCGGCAGCGGCCCGCGGCCACGCAGACGCGGCCGACTGATTGCGGCGAATGGCGCGCCAGCCGGGTCGATCCCGGCGAGGTCGAGCGAGAACCAGCGCTCGCCGTCGGCCCAATACCAGCGCAGCGGGCGGCCGCTCGCCGCGTCCCAGACGCGCAGCGAGCCGTCATCGCCGCCGGAGAGCAGGCGGCGGCCGTCGGGCGACCAGGCGACGCTCATCACCCTGGCCTGATGCCCGGTGAGGGTGGCGAGCAGCGCGCCGCTCTCGGCGTCCCAGACGCGTAGCGAGCCGTCATCGCCGCCGGAGAGCAGGCGGCGGCCGTCGGGCGACCAGGCGACGCTCCTCACCCTACCCTGATGCCCTTCGAGGGTGGCGAGCAGCGCGCCGCTCTCGGCGTCCCAGACGCGCAGCAAGCGGTCACCACCGCCGGAGAGCAGGCGGCGGCCGTCGGGCGACCAGGCGACGCTCGTTACCCCGCCCTGATGCCCTTCGAGGGTGGCGAGCAGCACGCCGCTCTCGGCGCCCCAGACACGCAGCAAGCCGTTCAACATAACATCGGCACCACCGGAGAGCAGGCGGCGGCCGTCGGGCGACCAGGCGACGCTCGTCACCCCGCCCTGATGCCCTTCGAGGGTGGCGAGCAGCGCGCCGCTCTCGGCGTCCCAGACGCGCGGCGAGCCGTTCAACATAACATCGGCGCCGCCGGAGAGCAGGCGGCGGCCGTCGGGCGACCAGGCAACGCTCATCACCCCGTACTGATGCCCTTCGAGGGTGGCGAGCAGCGCGCCACTCTCGGCGCCCCAGACGCGCAGCGAGCCGTCCTCGTCGCCGGAGAGCAGGCGGCGGCCGTCGGGCGACCAGGCGACGCTCCTCACCCTGCCCTGATGCCCTTCGAGGGTGGCGAGCAGCGCGCCGCTCTCGGCGTCCCAGACGCGCAGCGAGCCGTTGAACATAACATCGGCGCCGCCGGAGAGCAGGCGGCGACCGTCGGGCGACCAGGCGACGCTCCACACCCCGCCCTGATGCCCTTCAAGGGTGGCGAGCAGCGCGCTGCTCTCGGCGTCCCAAACGCGCAGCGAGCCGTCATCGCCGCCGGAGAGCAGGCGGCGGCCGTCGGGCGACCAGGCGACGCTCGTCACGCAGTTCCGATGCCCTTCGAGGGTGGCGAGCAGCGCGCCGCTCTCGGCGTCCCAGACGCGCAGCCAGCCGTCCTCGCCGCCGGAGAGCAGGCGGCGGCCGTCGGGCGACCAGGCGACGCTCGTCACCCAGGCCTGATGCCCGGCGAGGGTCGCGAGCAGTGCGCCGCTCTCGGCGTCCCAAACGCGCAGCGAGCGGTCACCCCCGCTGGAGAGCAAGCGGTGGCCGTCGGGCGACCAGGTGACGCTCGTCACCCCGCCCCACACCCCGCCCTGATGCCCTTCGAGGGTGGCGAGCAGCGCGCCGCTCTCGGCGTCCCGGACGCGCAGCGATCCGTCATCGTCGCCGGAGAGCAGGCGGCGGCCGTCGGGCGACCAGGCGACGCTCGTCACCCCGCCCTCATGCCCTTCGAGGGTAGTGAGCAGCGCGCCGCTCTCGGCGTCCCAAACGCGCAGCAAGCGGTCATCGCCGCCGGAGAGCAGGCGGCGGCCATCGGGCGACCAGGCGACGCTCGTCACCCCGCCCTGATGCCCTTCGAGGGTGGCGAGCAGCGCGCCGCTCTCGGCGTCCCAGACGCGCAGCGAGCCGTTCAACATAACATCGGCGCCGCCGGAGAGCAGGCGGCGACCGTCGGGCGACCAGGCGACGCTCATCACCTCGCTTTGATGCCCTTCGAGGGTCGCGAGCAGCGCACCGCTCTCGGCCTCCCAGACGCGCAGCGAGCCGTCATCGCCGCCGGAGAGCAGGCGGCGGCCGTCGGGCGACCAGGCGACGCTGTTAATGGAATCGGTGTGACCGAGAGCGATCGTCGTCTGCAGACGCGCCGCGGGGTGGGTGGGTGGGAGCGGCAGATCGGGGTGTTCGGCGCCCGGCGCCGTCGCGCCTTCGAGCAGCGCGCCGGCGAGTCGCGGCTGACCGCGACTCGCGGCGAGGCGTGCGGCGCGCAAATCGGCGTTCGTCAGGTCGGCGCCGGTGAGGTCAGCGCCGGTCAGCCGGGCGTTGCGCCAGCTCGAGCCGACGGCGTGCGCATTCACCAGCCGGGCGCCGGCGAGGTCGGCAGCGTCGAAGCGGGCGTCGGCGAGTTCGGCGTCGGCGAGAGTCGCCTGCGCCAGCCGGCAACGGCGGAAACTCGCAGCGCCGGCGTCAACGCCACTGAGGTCGGCGCCGCTGAGGTCGCCGTCGTCCCAAACGCTGTGGCTCAGGTCGGCGCCGGCAAGGCGTGCGCCCGGCAGCGCCAGACCGTCGCCGCGGCAGCCGGCGAGTTCGAGGCGCGCGGGTGCCTGCGGCAACCAGGCGTCGAGTTCCTTGGCCAGCGCCCCGCCCGACGCAAGACGGTGGCCGGCGATCCAGTAGGCGAGCAGGTAGGCGTTGCGCCGCGCGCGCGCTGGTTGAGCGGAGTCGGCGAGCAGGCGCGCGACGCAACGCCGCGCGTAGTCTATGCCGCCCGGCGGTGGCGCTGCAGCGAGCAGGTCGGCGATGAAGCCGGCGAGTTCGCGGCTCGGCAGCGGCCCGGCGAGCTGCGCCGCCAGCGCTTGCGCGGCTGCGGTTTCGTCGGCACCGGCGTGCAGCGACTGCAGCAAGGCGCGCGCGTAGAAAAATTCGAGAAAGCTGCGGTGCGAGAAGCCGTAGTAGCCGTCGGGCGTGCGCGAGAGGAAAGCGGCGGTACGCAGTTCGACGTCGAGGACGACCGCATCGTGCCCGCCGCGCAATTCGCCACGCATGCTGATCAGCGCGTAGAGGTCGGCGTGGTGGATGCGCTGGCCTTCACGCCGCCACAGTTCGACCGCCAGCGTTTCGAGCACCGCGCGCAACTGCTCGCTGCTGCATTGCCGGTCGGCCGGGCGGATTGCCGGGTCCTCGAGCCAGCGGTTGGTGTAGCGCAGGTAGAGGGCGCCGGCGCTGACCGTCTGCCCGGAGCGCAACAGCTCGGGCAGTGAGTCGATGATCATTTCGAGCAGTTGCGGCCGGTCGGCGAGCCCGCGCAGATGGTAGATGCACTCGATCGCCCGCCAGGCGCGCTCGCTTTCGCGCGCGCCGAGCCGGCTCTGCAGGTACTCCTGGATCTGCGTGTCGGTAAACCGCGGCAGCACGTCGATCGTGCCGTCGAAGCCGCGCGCCGCCTGTTCGAGCGCCGCCAGCCGGTCGCTTTCGCCGCGCATCGCCTGTAACGCTTCGCCGTGCTCGCGGAAGAACTGCTCGCGGCAGGTGACGAGCACGCGGTTGCCGCGCGCACCGTCGCCGGCGCTGCCGGTCGGCTGCGCGAGCATGCGGAATTGTTCGACGACATTGCGGTGCGCCTGGCTGATCCCCATTTCGTCGAAGCTGTCGAAAAGCAGCAGCACGCGGCCGCGCGCCAGCAGGTGAAGGAAGATCGCCGGGTCGCGCCGCTCGCCGGTCGATCGGTGCCAGTGCTCGTGCAGGATGTCGCCGAGGCTGGTCTTGTTCGGAAAGTCGCGCAGGTTGATCAGCAGCGGCACGACCGCTGTCTCGCTGCCGCCGCCGAGCGCCTGCTGCGCCAGCTCGTAGGCGAAACGGCGGGTGAAGGCGGTCTTGCCGGTGCCGTAGTCGCCGAGCAGCACCCACAGCCGGCTGCGCTCGCCGTTCGCCCAGGCGACCGCGTAGTCGAGCAGCGGCAGTGGCGTTTCGTGGCCTTCGGCCTGCACCTGCTGCGCAACGTAGTAGCGGGCGAGCGTGCTGTGGGCGAAGTCGGCGAGCAGCCGGTTGAGGTAGGGGGCAAAGTCGATCAGCGCGCGCTCGAGATCCTCGGGAGTGAAAGCGCGGATGCCGGCGGCTTTGGCTGCCTCGATCGCCTGTGGACTGAAGCGGCGACCGACGATCATTCCGCGCGCCTGCAGCGCGCGCGCCTTTTCGCGGCTCAGCCAACTGGCGAGCGTGTCGACGACGGCGGTACCGACCGCATCGCGTCGGTCCTTGCATTCGACCAGATAGGTGGTTTCGTCCAGACCCTGGCGGAGCGTCGCGATGAGGTCGACGCGGTTGCCGTCGAGCGTCTGTTCGGGTTCGACGCGGTAGCCGAGCAGGCGCAGCAGGTCGGCGACGCGCTCCTCGAAGCGCTTGCCCTGGCCCGGACGCGCGCGCGGGTCGGCGGGGTTGAGGCGCCGGTAGTGCTCGGGCCGCTGCTCGGCGGCAAGTGCTTCGGCGGCGTTGTCGCGCGCGATCGCCTCCTCGATGTGCAAAAGCTCGCGGCACAACGCGCGGTACTGATGAACCACCGGCGAATCGGTCTCGCCGATCGCCAGGATCGCTTCGCTGCGCCGCAGGTCGCTGCGCTCGGGGATTTCGATCAGGCTGCCGGCGGCGAGGTCGAACTCGCGCTCCCAGATCGCGCGCAACTGGCGCTTGATTTCCGGCCCTTCGTCGGGGATCGGCGAGGCGACGAGGCGGATTTCCAGCGGGCGCAATGCCGGCAGTTCGCCCGTTACGGTGCCAACTTCCTGCGCTTTCTGCCGCCGGCGCGAGTCGTCGGCGTGCGCGCGCAGTCCTTCCCAGACGCCTTTCAGGCCGCCGGTGTTCTGCGCGCCGTAGTTGCCGACAAGGACGGTGACGTCGGGCAGCAGCGCGGCGAGAAAGCCGCCGACGTCGGTGATGCCGGTGCGTGCATCGAGGATCAGGTAACGGAAGTCGTGCGCCGTGCACAGGTGGCCGAGCAGCGCGCGCAGCATGGCCAGGCCAAGGTCGGGGTCGTCGACCAGGAAGCGCGACCAGTCGACCGCCTGGTAAAGCTGCGCCGGGTTGGCATGGGTGGCGTGCGCCGGCAACAGGAACAGGCGGTCCTGCTTCTCGGCCGGCAAGGCGCAGCGAGCGAGCGCGTCGAGGTCACGCGCGCTTGGCGGGTCGAAGTGGCGTTTTTCCTGCCAGTCGAGCAGCCATTCGAAAAGGCCGCCGCGGTTTTCGCGGCTGGTCGACAGATCGGCGATGCGGTGCAGTCCGGGCGCTTCGAGGTCGAAGTCGCAGAGCAGGGTCTTGCCGTGCCGCGCGAGCAGGACGGCGATGTTCGCCGCCAGGACGGTACGCCCGACGCCGCCCTTGTAGCTGTAGAAGGTGACGGTGAGCGCCATCAGGGACAGGGACCGAGAAGCGAGGCGCCACGGCGCGACCGCTTAAACGATTGTTCGGCGGCAGCCCTCTTTGGCTCTGCGTTGGTCCACTGGCCGGCCGTGCGGACGACGCGCTGGCCGTTTTCGCGCCCGCGTACCACCAGCCCGGCGGCTTCGGCCAGCGACAGCAGCTGGCTGACTCGCGACCGGCTGAGAGCGAGGCGTTGCGGCAGTTCGCCGACAGGCAAAGGCTGCGGTGCGGCGGCGCGTAGGGCGTCCCTGAGTTGCGGCATGTGCGCGCGGCTTTCGATCTGCGCCGGATCGTGCCGGTCGTGCCGGTGCGCGCGCGCGGCGAGCAGGTCGGCGAGCGCGTCCCAGCGGTAGTAGAAAGCTTCGACCGTCGGCCGCAGCGTTTCGCTCTGCGCGGCGAGCGGCTGAATCAGCTGCACGCGTTCGAGCAGGCTGTGCAGCTCGGCCCAGCCTTCGCGGTTGGCCGGCGCCGCCAGTGCGTCGCTGACCCACTCGGTGGCGATCGCGTCGACCCAGTGCAGACTGCGCTCGGTCCACTGTGGCATGGCCTGCACGGCGTCGAACAGCGCTTCGGGATCGTCGGCGTCGGCGCTGCGCAGCGGGTTGACGGCGTTGAGGTCGATTGGCGGCATCGGTTGTCTGGGCAGGGAATTTCGCTAAAGTTGACTAAACTGGATGCGGCATGTTTTTAACTAGTTTAGTTCACTTTGGCCCGCGTGCGCCAATCCAGATTTCGCGAGCGGCGCTCAACAGCTCGGGAACAGCGGATTCTTCACCTGCAGGGTGCTGCCTCCACTCGCGACCGCCTGTTCGCCTCCGTCAGCGCGGAGAAAGCCGGGTGCCGAAGCGTCACACACGCGTTGCCCATGCTGATTTGCGAAACTCGGTTCCTGATTGGCGATCAGCGAACGGATGCCACGCCGAGAGTCGTGTTCTCGCGCGCGCTCGCGGTGCCGCTTCAGCGTGTGCGCCTCGTCGCCGTAGCTCGGAACCAACAGCCAATCGGGGGCGATCAGGTTCCACACCGCTTCGACTTCGGGCGCCGAGGCGTCGCTGAAGTCCTTGCAGATGGCGACGCCGACCAACCCGAGCGGCGTCAGAAAGACGGTGATTCGCCGGCTGGCGACGATCCCCTCGACGCGCGGGTAATCGCCTTGCCCGTTTCTGCCATACGAGAATTGCGTCAGCTTGGCGTGGCTCGGCTGCGGCGTGCCGTTGCCGGTGAATACGCGCGCGCTGTTACGCCACTGGCCATCCGCGCACTCGTGAAAGCTGCCGGGAACTGCGAGCAGCAACTGCCGGGCGGGGTTACTGGCGAGAAGTCGGCCGACTTCTTCCTGCAAGAGCGGGGGAACGGTCAGTTCGGGAGCGACCCAAAACCCGATCGCGTCCGAGCGACACGTATTCAGCTCCTGCAGCAGCCGTTCTCGCCGGCACGTCGCGTCACTCAGACCGATGGCGCGGAACGAGGGGCTGGCAGGGGATTCCTCGATCTGCAGGATAACTTCGTCATGGAAATGGCTGAGACGGCAGGAAACGTGTTGCCGGAATGCCGAGGGGACGAACCGGAGCGGGACGATGTGGACGGTGAAGTGACTGGCGCCAACCGGCAGTGTCTGCGGGATGACCGAATGATAGCGGCACCAGGCACCGATGTTCGGCGACTGAATGCTCGCCGACGTCTGACGGGCAAAGCCGCGGCGAACCAGCGCGTAGGTGACACCGCCGATGTCCAGCGTTGGCACGCCCCGGTACCCATCCCTGGAGTACTCGTGCAAGTGACGGTCGAGCGCGGCGAGCAGGGCAAGCGGATGGTCGTTGGCAGTTTCCAGGCTGAGCGCAGCCCCGTCGATCTGTCGCCCGAGAAATGTTTCGACCTGCGCAGGATTCTCCGATGGAAGCGCTTGCTGCCAACGGCTCGCCTGCTGCTCGTCGTCGACCGTGGCGATCGCCATGACCCACAGTCGGATCAGTGCGTCCTCGAAGTGACCGCTGTTGATTGCGCTGACGACGCGTTGCATGCCCTCGTTCCGATGCCTTTTTCCAGCCGTGACGACCCACTCCTTGCCAATGCGCGCGACCCGATCATGCCCAGAGCAACTTCTCGGCCGGCGAAATAAGATGCTACTCCAAATATGACTAACCGCCTGTCGGACTGGATGAGTCGAAGCGAAAAAGCGAGAGGATGCGTGCCCGTCGTCACCTGCCGGAGCGGATTGCCCCCGGCAGGTGACGACGGGCACTGGGCAGACCGAATCCAGAGGACTTTTCGCGAGACTCCTGGAACAAATCTGGAGATTGACGCCGCTTGGTGGGCGCTCATGTTCTCACCGTGGGGGGGTGGATTTCCTATCCTTCGGGCACCGGCATCAACACCTGTCAAATTCCGGTAGTCGAAGCCGCACGGTTCTCGCTGCAGGCAATCCGCATCCGTTCGAGCGCAGCATCGAGTGTCGCCTGCGGACAACCGAAATTGAGCCGGACCCAACCCGGCAGACCGAAATCGACGCCACTCGACAGACCGACGCCTGCGGCCTCGAAAAATGCGGCGGGGTCGTCGACCCCGAGACCGCGCGCGTCGATCCACGCCAGGTAGGTTGCTTCGACATGGCTCACGGCCAGGCCGGGCATGCCGGCCAGGGCAGCTTCGACACGATCGCGATTGCTGCGTAGCGCCTGCAGCAGGGCGCTGCGCCAGTCCTCGCAGTCGCGGTATGCCGCTTCGGTCGCCGCCAGACCGAGGACATTGACGTCCGGTACGATGCCGCGCGCGGCAGCGATGAAGCGCCGGCGCAAGGTGGCATCGGGAATCACCGCAAAAGCAGCGCCCAGGCCCGGAATGTTGTAGGTTTTCGACGGCGCCATCAGGGTGATGCTGCGATTGGCCAGGTCGGCATCGAGCATCGCCAGCGGCAGATGCTGCCGGTACTCGTCGAGGATCAGGCCGCAGTGGATTTCATCGGAGCAGACGAGCAGGTCGTGGCGTTGGCAGAATGCGGCGATGGCTTCGAGTTCCGCACGTTCCCAGGCCCGGCCAACCGGGTTGTGCGGATGGCAAAGCAGCAACAGGCGGCTGCTGGGCGTCAGCGCGGCTTCCAGCGCCGCAAAATCCCAGCTCCAGCGGCCATCGCTCTGATACAGCGCGGCGCTCGCCAGCCGCCGGCCGGACAAGCGTGGTGCAGAGAGAAAGGGAGGATAGACGGGCGTCGCCGTCAGGACATCGCCGTCGACGCTCCGGCAGGCGACGTTGAGGCCGCAGACCAGACCGGGCAAGCACACCAGCCAGTCGGCCTCGACCCGCCAGCCGTAGGCGCGCCACAGGTGCCCGAGAACGGCGTCGTAGAGTGCCGGCGATGGCACGGCGTAGCCGAAACAGCCTTGCGCGACGCGCTTCTCGATGGCCGCGACGATCGCCGGCGGCGCGGCGAAATCCATGTCCGCAACCCATAGCGGCAGCACGTCGCGACCGGCGTATTTGTTCCACTTGAGCGAATCACCGCCGCGGCGGTCGATGACATGGGTAAAGTCGAAACCGTTCACCGGCAGGCCCAGAGTCGGGACTTCAGACTTCGAGGTGAGCGTAGAGTGCGGTCGACAGGTAGCGTTCGCCGAACGAGGGAATGATCACCACACTCAGCTTGCCGGCATTTTCCGGCCGCCGCGCGACTTCGAGGGCGGCCCAGACGGCCGCGCCCGAGGAAATTCCCACCAGCAGCCCTTCTTCGCGCGCCATCCGGCGAGCGATGTCAAAAGCGTCGTCGGCCTTGACGCGCAGCACTTCGTCGTAGATCGCAGTGTTCAGGACCTTGGGGACGAAACCGGCGCCGATCCCCTGAATCGGATGCGGTCCCTTGACCCCGCCCGAGAGCACCGGCGACGCGTCGGGTTCGACAGCGATGACCTGCACGCCGGGTCTTCTGGCCTTGAGCACTTCGCCGACGCCGGTAATGGTGCCACCGGTGCCGACGCCGGAGACGAAGATGTCGACCTGCCCGTCGGTATCTCGCCAGATCTCTTCCGCCGTCGTCGCGCGGTGGATCGCCGGATTGGCCGGGTTCTCGAATTGCTGCGGGATGAAATAACGGGCATCGGCGGCAGCGAGTTCCTCGGCGCGGCGGATCGCGCCAGCCATGCCATCGGGCCCGGGGGTCAGTACCAGTTCGGCACCATAGGCTTTGAGCAACAGGCGGCGTTCGCGGCTCATGGTTTCCGGCATCACGAAGCAACACCGGATGCCGCGCGCCGCACAGACCATCGCCAGGCCGATGCCGGTATTCCCGGAAGTCGGTTCGAGAACGATGGTTTCCGCGCTGATCTTGCCGGCGGCCTGCGCGGCATCGATCATCGCTGCAGCGATACGGTCCTTGACGCTGTGCGCGGGACTGTAGAACTCGAGTTTGACGACGACGGTGCCGTCAATTCCGGCACCGAGACGGTTGAGTCTGACCAGTGGCGTGTTGCCGATCAGGTCGGTGACATTGTTGGCAATGGGCATGGCGAAATCTCCTCTGAAAGATGACTAGGCAAGAAACAGTTTGTACGCCGGGTTATTGCTTTCGTTCCAGTACGCGTAGCCGAGTTTCGCCAGAAAATCCTCGAAGTCGCCCATCTCGCTCGGCGGCACCTGCATGCCGACCAGCACGCGACCGTAGTCGGCGCCGTGGTTGCGATAATGGAAAAGGCTGATGTTCCAGCCGGCGCTCATGCGGTTGAGAAAGTTCATCAGCGCGCCAGGGCGCTCGGGAAACTCGAAACGATAGAGGATCTCGTGCTCGATTTGTGGCGAGTGCCCGCCCACCAGATGACGGATGTGACCCTTGGCCATTTCGTCATCGGTCAGGTCGAGCGTCGGATAGTCGTGCTTGCGCAGATGTTCGAGCAGCCGCACCGATTCGGCGCGCGATGCGACCTGGATGCCGACAAAGACATGCGCATCACGCTGGTCGTTGTAACGGTAGTTGAACTCGGTGATGTTGCGGGCGCCGATCAGCGCAACGAAGCGCTTGTAGGCGCCAGGCCTCTCCGGCAAGGTCACGGCAAAGACGGCTTCGCGCTGCTCGCCGATCTCGGCCCGCTCGGCGACAAAACGCAGGCGGTCGAAGTTCATGTTGGCGCCGGATGCGATTGCGATCAGCGTCCTGTCCTTCAGTCTGTGCGCCTTGGCATAGGCCTTGGCACCGGCCACGGCCAGTGCGCCGGCCGGCTCGAGCACGGCTCGGGTGTCTTCGAAAACGTCCTTGATCGCCGCGCAAATCGCGTCGGTATCCACCAGCACCATTTCATCGACGTAGCTCTGACAGAGGCGGAAGGTTTCCTCGCCGACATACTTGACCGCCGCACCATCGGCGAACAGACCGACGTGATCAAGTCGGACGCGCTGGCCGGCTTTCAGCGAGCGCGTCATGGCATCGGCGTCGACGGCTTCGACCCCGATGATCCGGGTCTCCGGCCGGACCCGCTTGATGTAGGCGGCGACCCCGGAAATCAGACCCCCACCACCGACGCAGCAGAATACGGCATGGATCGGCTTGGCATGCTGGCGCAGGATCTCCATGCCGATCGTGCCCTGCCCGGCAATCACTTCGGGGTCGTCGAAAGGGTGCACGAAGCTCAGCTTCTCGCTTTTCTCGAGTTCCAGAGCGTGGGTGTAGGCGTCATCATAGCCCTCACCGGCGAGCACGACTTCCGCACCTCTCGCCTGCACCGCCTGTATCTTGATCTGCGGCGTCGTCGTCGGCATCACGATCACCGCCCGGCAGCCCAGCCTGGCTGCCGCCAGCGCCACCCCCTGGGCATGGTTGCCGGCAGAGGCGCAGATCACGCCGCGCTTCAGTCGCTCGGCCGAGAGATGGGCGATCTTGTTGTAAGCACCGCGCAATTTGAAGGAAAAAACCGGCTGCAGGTCTTCGCGCTTCAACAGGATTCGGTTGCCCAGCCGCGCCGACAGGCTGGGTGCGAGGTCCAGGGGGGTTTCAATCGCGACGTCGTAGACCTGCGCGTTGAGAATTCTTTCGAGATAATCCGTGGGCATGGCAGCAGACAAGAGATCCTTGGGTCAAGCGCCCGATTCTAGCAGCAGAAACGGTGTTTGATGGGCAAACCATTGATGTCGGGTGTGATTGAAAGTTCAATCGCCCCCCCGGCGGCACGGAAAATGACATCCGCCCTCCTCCCCGGCATAATCACCTCCTCGACCTGCGGGAGGGAACCATGAAACGACTGATCGCCCTGGCGGTCTTCGCACTCGGTCTGGCCGGGGGCACCTCGGCCGACGAGATGGCGCCACCGGTGACTTACGATGCGCAAGTCTGCGAAGCGCATCTGCGCACGCATCACGGCGACGCCGACAGGGGGGTGCGGCACGCGGCGATGGCGGCGGAGCTGGTCGAGTATGTGCGCCTTTCCGAGGAGGCGCTGGCCATGCGTGCCGGTGCGATCCGGCTGTATCGCGAGCTGAAGGCGAAGACCGATGCCCGGCAGCCGCTCAGCGGCCACGACCTGAAGCGCCTCAACGAAGGCGCCGCGCGCTTGCTGGCGCAACGCAGCGCGCTGCTGCGCATCGCCGAGGCGCACGAGTGCTGGGTTTATGCCGCGCTCCCCGACGACCACGAGGAGATCGCGCTGCGCGCCACCGGCGTCGCGATGTCGCTGTCGGCTGCACTGCTCCTCTACGACAACTACCTGCTGGCGATCGCCCCCTACCGCCAGGATCACGAATTCCGCCAGCACTTCAACCGCGCTGACGCCGGCTTCAATATCGACGCCGGTACGCTGAACCGCATCGCAATGAACTACGGCTCGGTGGATAACCGGGGGCGCACACGCAACGCGCTGGAGTGGTGGACGCGGCATGGTGCCACGCTCTCGCCGACGCCGTTCGAGCACTACGAATATCTTTCCCGTTCGATTGCGCAGAGCCCGTCCTTGCATCTCGTGCGCCAGGCGAACCTGTTGCGCGATATCGGCAAGCCGTTCGCGCTGCTCGGCACGCTGACCATCGACGGTCTGTTTTCGCTGAAGAACGAGGGCACCAACCTGACCAGCCTGCTCTTCGGCAACGCCGTCGGCCTCGTCGAAACGCGCCGTGGCAAGCTGTACGGGCGGCAGGAGATCGCCAGCCATGTCGCCGGCACGCTGCGCGCCGGCGACATCCTGGTCGAGAAGACGCCGTTCCGGCTGACCGACGTTTTCATCCCCGGTCACTGGGGCCACGCGGCGATCTGGATCGGCAGCGCGGCGGAGCTGCGTGCATTGGGCATCTGGGAGCATCCTGTCGTGCGCCCGCACCACGCCGCGATCCGCGCCGGGCGGGGCGTCGTCGAGGCGCTACGCTCGGGCGTCGAGATGAATTCGCTGGCGCATTTCCTGAATGTGGACGATCTCGCGCTGCTGCGGCACGAAACGGGCGAGGCAAGCCATACGGCGCGGCAGGCGGAAATCGTCCTGCACACGCTGCGCCAGGTGGGCAAGGCCTACGATTTCAATTTCGACGCCGAGACGACACACCGGATTTTCTGCTCGAAGCTCGTCTATCTGGCTTATGGCGATCTGCAGTGGCCGACCTCGCGCATCCTCGGGAAAACCACCGTCAGTCCGGACGACATCGCACGGCGCGCCATCGGCGACGGGCCACTGGCGGTGGTGCTGCTCTATCACGACGGCGAGGAAATGCCGGAGCCACGCCGACAGATGGAACGGCTGATCAGGCCGGAACGGCTGGCGCGCCTGCAAACCAGGCGTACCGAATAGGTGGCTGACACGGCCGGCCGGGTGACGGAGAGGGTCGGTCGGCCCCCAGTGCTGTTGAATTCAGCCTGTGCGATTCGTTTGGCTTTATCGATCCGCCATTTGTTGATGGGTTTTTTTGGGTACGCGGGGCTGCGAAGGCCGTGGCGCTTTAGGCCGCTAGTAGCGCACACGGGCAATCTCGGTGAGGACTTCGCGGAATATTTTCAGAGCCTGTTCAGGGCAACGGGGCGTCAAGACGAAAGTTTCTTGGCAAGATCAATTCCAAGCGTTACGATTTCCAGGATTTCCCCTCCTGGGCATTGAGATGAGTTGGCAAACCCCATCTTGGCACTTCGTTGCCGCTTCGCGCGAGGCTTTCGCCACGCGCTCCGCTCGGCACGGGGAAGTCCCTTTCATTCGTTAGCGCTCATCATGGTGTTGCGCGGGCTATTTTCGGCACTATTGCTTGTCCCAAGCCTATTGTCTTTCCTTTTCGGGACGTATATCGCGCTCAATACAGAGTCTCCTCCAATCATGCACCGTCTTCATAACACTGCATTAGTTGAGGAAGCATCTGCTTTCGTAAACCACCATGCCGCTCATTATGGCCGCATGCCCACGACTGAAGAATTCGACTTATGGGCTATTCGCAGATGGGGAGAAAATTTCTACTTCAGTTACTCCAGCCCTTCAAACGCTTCTCAAACGAATTACACGTTTGAATTTCTGGAGGGTGGTTGTAGGGTTAAGTGGAGGCCTGACTTATCCGGCATGGTAGAGGTCTCGGAGGCCGACTACTTTCTTGCGGGAAGTCAGCTATCCGACTTGCTCCTATTCTTCGGCATTGGCTTAGCAACATTTCTTGTTGCCGTAGTTCTTGTGATATAGGCGGAAGTGGGGGTCACACCCCCCTGTGTCAGACTAGTTGTCGCCTCGATAGGATCTGAAACCGGGGGCAATAACGAGGTGAGGAAATGGCAAGATACGGACAAGTGATGAAGGATCGGGTGGTAGCGAAGCTGTTACCACCGGA
>NZ_JAZKUD010000032.1:0-44526 GCF_036625275.1 Accumulibacter sp. | reverse complement strand
CCGCAATGATGAAGATCGGACAGTCGCGGGATGCGCTGCCCGCTGACCCGATGCAGCTTGCGCGACTTGTTGGCGATCTTGGCCGCCTTGTCGCCGCTGCGCTCGAGGTCGGTGACAATCCGCGAGATGGCCATCACCAACCGCAGATCGCAAGCGGCGGGTTGCCGGCGTGCGATGAGCAGGGTGCAGTCCTCATCGATGCCAACTTCGTAAGCATCCACTTCAGCGTCCGTCCGGACGACTTCCTGCATGGCCTCGATATTGCCGGTGCTGAAGGCGTCGATCGCCGCCATCAACTGCCTCTCGACCAGGCCACCCATCTGCAGGACGCGGGTACGGATACCTTCCAGTTCGAGATCGAACTGCTTGCTGAGATGACTGCTCATGGGGCTGGCCTCATATTTCGAAATGGGAATCACGCCTGCAGGATACGAGGGCAATGTGACTGCCGGATGACGGCAGGTCTGACGAGCCGGAGGGCATCAGCCGAAGCGCCCGGTAATGTAGTCCTCGGTCTGCTGCTTTTTCGGCTTGACGAACAGCTCCCGGGTATTGCCAAATTCGATCAATTCACCGAGATACATGAATGCCGTGTAATCGGAGATGCGCGCCGCCTGTTGCATGTTGTGGGTGACGATGGCAATCGAGTAATCGGACTTGAGTTCATTGATCAATTCCTCGATCTTGGCGGTGGACAGCGGGTCCAGCGCGGAAGTGGGTTCATCCAGCAGCACCACATCGGGTTTGACCGCGATCGTGCGAGCGATACACAAGCGCTGCTGCTGCCCCCCCGACAGCGACAGCCCACTCTGCTGCAACTTGTTCCGGGTTTCTTCCCACAATGCCGCCTTGCGCAGCGCCCATTCGACGCGCTCGTCCATGTCGGATTTTGCCAGGGGTTCGTAGAGCCGCACACCAAAAGCGATGTTTTCGTAGAGGGTCATCGGAAACGGCGTCGGCTTCTGGAAGACCATGCCAATCCTGGCGCGCAGCAGATTCACATCCTGCTTCCTGTCGAGCAGGTTACTGCCATGGAAGAGGATCTGCCCTTCCGCGCGCTGGCCAGGATAGAGATCGTACATGCGGTTGAAGGTCCTCAGCAGGGTGGACTTGCCGCAACCGGAAGGGCCGATGAAAGCCGTGACCTTGTTTTGCGCGATGTCCAGGGAAACCTTGTTGAGGCCACGAAAGTCGCCGTAATAGAAACTCAGGTCGCGGACTGCCAGAATGGCTTCGCCTTCGACAGGGTATTGAGGGGCGGACATGGGAAACTCCGGGTCTAGTCTGAGGATTTCTTGCGAAACAGGACGCGTGCGACGATGTTGATCGCGAGCACCATCAGGGCAATCAGCAGCGCACCGCCCCACGCCAGGTTCACCCAGTTGTCGTAGGGGCTCATCGCGAACTGGAAGATCACCACCGGCAGGTTGCCCATCGGTTGCGACATGTCGGTACTGTAGAACTGGTTGTTCAGCGCGGTAAACAAGAGCGGCGCGGTTTCTCCGGTGACGCGGGCGATGGCCAGCAGAATGCCGGTCAGTACACCCGCCTTGACCGCGCGCAGGGTGACTTTCAAGGACACCTGCCAGTGCGGCGCGCCGACCGCGAACGCCGCCTCACGCAGACTGCCGGGCACCAGCAGCAGCATGTTCTCGGTCGTTCGCACGACCACCGGAATGGCGATCAGCGACAGGGCCAGCGACCCCGCCCAGCCGGAAAAACCGCCCAGGGTCGCCACCGCCAGAGCATAGACGAACAGTCCGACGACGATCGAAGGCGCCGACAGCATGATGTCGGTGACGAAACGGGTCGCGGCAGCGAATCGGGATTTGCCACCGAATTCGGCCAGGTAGATGCCGGCGAGAATTCCGACCGGCGTCGAGACCAGAGCAGTGACGCCAACGATCAGCAGGCTGCCGACGATGGCATTGCGCAGTCCGCCGCCTTCACTGCCGGGTGCCGGCGTGTCGTGAGTGAACAAATCCCAGCTCAGCGCTGCGAAGCCGTTATAGAACAGGGTCCAGAGAATCCACAGCAGGGCGAGCAGACCGAAGGCCATCGCCAGCATCGACAGGCCCATGCCGATGCGGTTGGTCAGAATGCGGCGAGAATAGCGATTCATGACCGTTCTCCCCCTTTCACTGGCCTTGCCTGGCAAGGCCGCGCCGGATCAACCAGCGCGAAATTGCCAGCACCACGAAGGTGATGACGAAAAGGACCAGGCCGAGGGCGAACAAGGCGGAAATATGCAGGCCGGGGTCGGCTTCACCGAATTCATTGGCCAGCGTCGAGGCGATCGAGGTTCCCGGCGCGAACAGGCTGCCGACGATGCGGTTGGCGTTGCCGATCACGAAGGTGACGGCCATCGTTTCTCCGAGCGCGCGGCCCAGGCCCAGCATGATGCCACCAATGACGCCGACGCGGGTGTAGGGCAGGACCACGCCAGTGACGACTTCCCAGGTGGTGCAACCGAGACCATACGCCGATTCCTTGAGTTGTGCCGGCACCGTTTCGAAGACGTCACGCATCACCGAGGCCACGAAGGGAATCACCATCAGCGACAGTACGATGCCGGCGGCGAGAATACCGACGCCGATCGGCGGACCGGCAAACCAGCCGCCGATCACCGGCAGGTCGCCGAAAAGCGTTTGCAGATGCGGTTGCACCTCTCTGGCAAACCATGGCGCAAACACGAACAACCCCCAGATGCCATAGATGATCGAAGGCACCCCGGCCAGCAGTTCGATGGCCGTGCCGAGCGGACGACGCAGCCAGACCGGGCAGGTTTCGGTGAGAAACAGGGCGATGCCGAAACTGACCGGTACGGCGATGAACAGCGCAATGGCCGAGGTCACCACGGTGCCGTAGACGGCGCTGAGCGCGCCGAACTGCTCTTCTGGCACGTTCCAGGCATTGGTCCACAGGAAAGCCGCACCGAATTCCCTGAACGCCGGTAGCGCTTCAAGAGCCAGGGCGATCAATATGCCTGCGAGTGCGGCCAGGACAATCAGGGCGAACAGCAGGGTCAGTTGATGAAAGAGGGTGTCCTGCAGCTTGAACTTTCTGATCTGTCTGGCCTGGAGATCGGACCTGACGGGTCTGCGGGTGGACATCACTGCGGTCATGCGATCATTCCTCACGTGGAAGGGCGGTTTCCAAAGGTCGCCGCAAGAACGGTTTGCGGGCAGGATTCGACTACAAACCTTATTTGATGTTCTTCATCTCGGTTTCGACCATCTTCACCACGCTCGCAGGTAGCGGCACGAAACCCAGATCCTCGGCCATCTTCTGGCCGTTGTTCAATGCCCAGCCAAAGAAGTCGACCACGCCTTTCTGCTTGGCAGCGTCGGCCCCCTTCTCGTAGGCAAGAATGTAGGTCGCACTGGTGATCGGCCAGGCATCCTTGTGAGCCTGGTCAAGCAGGTCGGGAGCCATGCCCCTGACCTTGAAGTTGGCGCCGGCGGCGGCGGCCTCGATGGCGTCCTGGGTTGGCACGATATAGTGGCCGGACTTGTTCTTCAGGGCCACGAAGGTCATCTTGTTTTTCGTGGCATCGGCGATATCGACATAGCCAATGGCGCCGGCAATCTTCTGCACGTTGGCGGCAACGCCGGGGTTGCCCTTGCCGCCAACGCCATTGGTGGGCCAGTTCACCGTAT
The DNA here is from genome assembly GCF_036625275.1 of Accumulibacter sp. Classification (GTDB taxonomy): domain Bacteria; phylum Pseudomonadota; class Gammaproteobacteria; order Burkholderiales; family Rhodocyclaceae; genus Accumulibacter. The sequence goes on along the minus strand of NZ_JAZKUD010000032.1, from coordinate 40,867 downwards.
TACCGGCACCGACCTCGTTCTTGAACGACGCCGACTGCCGGGCCAGATAATTCGAAAAAACGAAGGTGGTCCCCGATCCGTCGGAACGGAAAGCCACGGTAATCGCCAGATCGGGCAGCTTGAGGCCAGGGTTCAGGTTGACGATGGCCGGGTCGTTCCACTTCCTGATGGCGCCCCGGAAGAGATCGGCAAGCGTGGGGCCGTCGAGTTTCAGTTTGCCGGACTCGATGCCGGGAACATTGATCACCAGGGTCACGCCGCCCATCACGGTCGGGACCTGTACCAGTCCGGCGGCATCGAGATCGGATTCGCTCAGTGGAGCGTCGGTGCCGCCGAAGTCTACGGTCCTGGCCTTGATCTGCTTGACGCCGCCGGAAGAACCGATGCCCTGATAGTTCACCCGGTTCCTGGTCGCCGTCTGATACGCCTCGGCCCACTTGGTGTAGACCGCGTAGGGAAAAGTGGCGCCGGCACCGGTGATGTCGGCAGCCAGTGCGGAGAACGTCAGGAACAGGGTGGCAGTCAGAACAGACAACTTGCGCAGCGTGCGATGGGTAGGCATTTTCAATCTCCGGACAGTCGGGGGGTCATAGGGGGTGGCGGCAGTCTGAGGGTTGATCATTGCGAGAGGATGACGGCCAGCCTCAGCAGCCACCTGTCGGCGTCAGGCCTCGTCAGTGGGCTTGGGAAGCGTGTGCCGAATGTCGATGCCGCTGACGATGTAGATCACGTCCTCGGCGATATTGGTCGCGTGATCGCCAATCCGTTCGATGGCCTTGGCGATCCAGAGGATGTCGAGCGCTTCGCTGATCGTGCGCGGGTCTTCCAGCATGTAGGTCAGGAGTTGCCGCAGGATGGTATTGAAGGCGGTATCGACGGCCGCGTCCGTACCGATGACCCGGCGAGCCGCCTCGACATCCCGACGGGCCAACGAGTCGAGCGCCGCCCGCAGCATATCGGTGGCGAGCCGTCCGCAATGGTCGAGGTCGGTCAATCGCGGGAGGTAGTGAGCGCCGTCCAGACGCAGCGCTCGCGACATGCGGGCAATCTCGCAGGCCTTGTCGCCGATCCGCTCGAGGTCGGTCACGATCCGCAGGATGGCCAGAATCAAGCGCAAATCGCCCGCCGCGAGTTGCCGGCGGGCAATCAGCAGCGTGCAGTCCTCGTCGATACCGACCTCGTCGGCATCGACCTGGCGTTCACCGTCAATCACCTGCTGGCTTGCCTCGGCGCTCCCGGTACTGAAGGCCTCGATCGCCACCAGCACCTGTCTTTCGACCAGGGTACCCATCTGCAGAATTCGGCTGCTGATGTATTCAAGTTCGCGGTCGAACTGCTTGCTGAGGTGATCACTCATGAGTCTGTGCTCGCATTGGGAAGTGGGATCGGCGATCGGAGAATAGGCCCGTCATGTTACGAAAAAATGACGGCTACCCGATCCGGCATCAAGCCAGGCCGGAATCGCACCCCGCTCGATTTCGCTGCCTGCGATGACCTTGAGCATGCCATCGGCTCTCGCCGCCTGGGCATCCCTTGCCTGCACCGCTCCCTGGTTGGACCTGGGCGGAAGAACGATCCGTCCAATCGCACCAAACGGTCATGACTTTTCCAGGCCCCCCCCAATCATGAAAGTCATGACCGTTTCCCTCTCCCCCAACCCCTCCCCTGAGTGCTTCTGGGATGGGCGGAATCTCTGGTAATGATGCGCTCGCCGGCAACTGACGATTGACTTCGCTTGCCCGATGCGAGGATACTCTCGATGGCATCATTGAATTTCCCGACCCGGCTGCAGGGCGATGACGGCTACGGCTTTCAGGCCCGCGCACTGCCCGCCAGACAGGAGATCAGGGAGTTGCAAGGATCGATCCGAATAACTGAACGACATCGGGGCTCGAACATGGCGATACTCAAGGAATTCGAAGAACTGGTAGTGACCTCACGGCCCGGCCAGGCGGCCGGCGGCCGTTTGCACGAGATGCGCGAAGGCTCGGTACGTTGCCTGGGGCCGCATGGCCTACACCGCATGGCTTACGTCGAGTGGGGCAACCCGGCCAATCCACGCGTCCTGATCTGCGCGCACGGCCTGACCCGCAACGGCCGCGATTTCGATGTCCTGGCCAACGCCCTGGCCGACGATTACCGGGTCGTCTGCCCGGACGTCGTCGGGCGTGGCCGCAGCGATCGCTTATTCTTCGCCGATGACTACGGCGTGCCGGTCTACGCCAACGACATGATGACGCTGATCGCCCGCCTTGCGGTGGACTCGGTACACTGGCTGGGAAGTTCGATGGGCGGCCTGATCGGCATGTTCCTGGCGAGCCTGCCGGGCTCGCCGATCAGTCGACTGGTGCTCAACGACGTCGGGCCAACGATCGGTATCGACGCCCTGCAGCGAATTGGTGAATATCTCGGCAAGGCTCCGGATTTCGCCGATCTGGCCGAGGCAGAAGCCTATGTGCGCGTCGTGTGTGCGCCGTTCGGCGCCCTCACTGACGCGCAGTGGCGCTTCATGACCGTCGTCGGCACGCGGGCGAAGCCTGACGGCGGCATTGAGATGAACTATGACCGCGCAATCGCCCAGCCCTACCAGAAGGCCTTCCTTGAGGCCAAGGAGATCAACCTCTGGCCGATGTACGACGCCATCCGCTGCCCAACGCTGGTCCTGCGCGGTGCGCAATCGGACATCCTGCTGCACGATACCGCCACTGAGATGACGACCCGTGGACCGCGTGCAAAGCTCGTCGAAGTGCCGGCAGTTGGCCATGCCCCGATGTTCCTCGAAGAATCGCAGGTACGCATCGTCCAGGACTTCCTGCTCGCCGATCAGGGCTGAGCGCAGGACCTGCACAGCGTCATCGAGGTGGTCGTCGCCGATGCCGACGACCCGCCCTTGCGCCGGTGCCACCGGCGAAGTGCTCGAGCGCGACGAAACCGTGATGCAGGGCTACTAGCGCAACCCGCAAGCGACAGCCACGACGCTACGCAACGGCTGGCTGCATACTGGCGACATATCGCTTAATGTGAAAGTCGCGTCAGCGACTCACGAATCTCCCCTCTCCACTTGCGGGAGAGGGGAAACGGTCATGACTTTCATGATCGGGGGTGCCTCGAAAGTCATGGCCGTTAGCCGGTTCGGCGACACGCCTGTGGCGAATACGGCCGGGGTCGGTCTGGTCATGCTCGCGCATCATCAAATCAGCGCTTTTTCAGTTCGACCAGCGGGATCACGTCCGGGATGTGGATGCGCGGGCGGTCGGGTTCGGCTGCGCGCAGCGGCTCGCATTCGACCATCGTGGTCAGGCAGCGACGGGCAAGATCCTGGTAGGTGTGGGTACCTTCAACCTTCCACGCCCTCTCCTCATCGGAGAGGAGGCGGATGACCCTGGCCGGAATACCGGCGGCGAGGCTGCGCGGCGGGATCTCGACGCCGGCCTTGACGAAGGCGCAGGCGGCAATCATCGCGGACTCGCCGATGAGGGCGTTGTCCATGATCACTGCATTCATGCCGACCAGCGCGTTCCTTTCGACACGGCAACCGTGCAGCACGGCACCGTGGCCGATGTGGCCGTCTTCGCCAACGACGGTGTCGGTACCGGGAAAGCCATGCATGACACAGGTATCCTGGAGGTTGGCGCCGCGTTCGAGGATCAGCCGCCCGAAATCGCCGCGCAAGCTGGCGCAGGGGCCGACATAGCAGCCCGGGCCGACGATGACATCACCGATCAGGACGGCGGTCGGATGGACGAAGGCCGTCGGGTCGACCACGGGCACGATGCCGTCGATCGCATAGACGCGCAGGGTATTCATGAACAGCCTCCCGAAAGGTGGAACGGGGATTCTATCCATTAATGGCGGTTTCTCGGTACAGTATTGGCAGAAAGCCACGATGAACGTTCCACGCCTGATTAAATTGCAGGTCTTTTGCGAGGAGTCCGCATGAACATCACCGAATCCCTGCTGCATGCCCTGAAAGCGCATGGCGCCCATGAAATCTTCGGCATCCCCGGCGATTTTGCCCTGCCCTATTTCCGCATCATCGAGGAAAGCCGTATCCTGCCGCTCTATACGCTCTCGCACGAACCCGGCGTCGGTTTCGCAGCCGATGCGTCGGCGCGCTTTCACGGCACGCTCGGCGTCGCCGCGGTCACCTATGGCGCGGGGGCGCTCAACATGGTCAATGCCGTCGCCTCGGCCTTTGCCGAGAAGTCGCCGCTGGTCATCCTGTCCGGCGGCCCCGGCAAGAACGATGCGCGCTCGGGGCTGCTGCTCCACCATCAGGCGAAGACGCTCGACTCGCAGTTCCAGATCTACCGCGAAATCACCTGCGACCAGGTACGTCTCGACGACCCGGCTCGCGCACCGACCGACATCGCGCGCGTGCTGGCGAGTTGCCGCCGGCATTCGCGACCCGTCTACATCGAACTGCCGCGGGACATGGTGGGCGCACCCTGCGCGACGACACCCACGATCGAACCCGCCGGACCCGACCCCGACGCACTCGCCGCCTGTGTCGACGAGATCCTCGGCCGGCTGGCCGCCGCCACAATGCCAGTCCTGATGGTCGGTGTCGAGGTCCGGCGTTTCGGCCTGGAGGCCAAGGCCGCCGAACTGGCCCGCCGACTTGCCCTGCCGGTAGTCACCAGTTTCATGGGGCGTGGCCTGCTGGCTGCGGCCAATGCACCGCTGATGGGCACCTACCTTGGCATCGCCGGAGCGCCGGATGTGACCCAGGCCGTCGAGTCTTCCGACGGACTGTTTCTGCTCGGCGTGATCATTTCCGACACCAACTTCGGCGTATCCGACAAGAAGATTGACCTGCGCAAGACCATCCAGGCGCTCGATGGCCGTGTCTCAATGGGCTACCACACCTACGATGCGATCGGTCTCGAATCACTCGTCGACGCCCTGCTGGCACGAACCGTGCCGTCCAACCGATACTTCGAGGTCAAGAAGCAGGACTACCCCTTCGACCTGCTTGACGATGACACGCCATTGATGCCACTCGACATCGCCACCGCAGTCAACGACCTGATGCGCGACCAGGGCCGCATGCCGATCGCCTCGGACATCGGCGACTGCCTGTTCACGGCGATGGACATCGCCAACACCGAACTCGTTGCCCCCGGCTATTACGCAACCATGGGCTTCGGCGTGCCGGCCGGCATCGGACTGCAGGCGGCATCCGGCGAGCGCACACTGATTCTGGTCGGTGACGGGGCTTTCCAGATGACCGGCTGGGAACTCGGCAACTGCCGGCGTTTCGGCTTCGACCCGATCGTGATCGTCTTCAACAACCAGTCGTGGGAGATGCTGCGGACCTTCCAGCCGCAATCGGGTTTCAACGACCTCGACGACTGGCACTTCGCCGACATGGCTCCGGCCATGGGCGGCGAAGGCGTGCGGGTCAGCACGCGGCGCGAACTGAAGCGCGCACTCGCCGAGGCACACGCGACACGAGGCAAATTCCGGCTGATCGAGGTCATGCTGCCACGCGGCGCACTGTCACCGACGCTGGCGCGCTTCGTCACTGGTCTGCGGCGGCTGACGGCCAACCCCGGTTGAAACGAGGCCATCCCAGACCCCCTCCGGCGTCGGAATGCCCTCCGCAAGCAAGCAGTGCGACGGCCTCTGAAAAGCCTGCCGATGATCCAGAAGGGTGGCGATGACCGGGCTGAACTGGCCTGGCCGCCTTGCGTGTCACTCCGGCTTGCGTTTGGCGCGTGGATGCGCCTGGTCGTAAACGGCCGCCAAATGCTGGAAATCAAGATGCGTGTAGACCTGTGTCGAGGCGATGCTGGCATGACCGAGCATCTCCTGCACCGCCCGCAGATCGCCCGAGGACTGCAGCACGTGCGAGGCGAAGGAGTGGCGCAGCATGTGCGGATGCACCCGTGCCGGCAGGCCCTGTACCAGCCCACGCCGCTGCAGGCGTTGCTGGATCATGCGCATGCCCAGGCGTTTGCCGTGCTGGCCAACGAACAGCGCCGCCTCGTCGGCCGCCGCCAGGCGGGCGCGCTGCGCAGCCCACAGCGCCACTGCCTCCCTGGCCTTGCTCCCCACGGGAACGATGCGCAGCTTGCTGCGCTTGCCGAGGACGCGCACCTCGCCAGCCAATAGATCGTCAAGAGAGGCGAGGTCGAGGGCTGCGAGTTCGGCCAGGCGCAAGCCCGAAGAATAGAACAACTCGAAGATCGCCTGATCACGAACCGCCAACAGGTTTTCCGGATTCGTTTCCAGCAAGCGGTTCGCTTCGTCAGGCGACAGCACTTTCGGCAAGGCCCTGGGGCTCCGCGGCGGCCGCACGCCATCCACGGGATTCTGCGTGGCCATGCCGCGCTGGCCAAGCCAGCGATAAAAACCGCGCCAGGCCGAGAGCGTGCGCCCAAGCGAGCGGCCACCGAGCCCGCGCGCGTGCAACTGCGCGACGAAGCGGCGGATGTGATGCGTCTGCAGGGCGTCGAAGCCGGAGGCATCGGAGCATTCAGCGCGCGAACCGGTGGGCGATTCGCCCGGCAAATCCTTCGGCAAGCCGTTGCTCAGGTCGCAGAGCAGATCGAGATCACGCCGATAATTCCTGACCGTGTGCGCCGACAGCCGCCGCTGCTGCGCCAGTTCGTCAAGGTAGGCGCTGACGCTGGCCGCGCGCGCGCGGGCAGCCATCGAGGTCGTTTCAGCGCAGGACACGCGTCAGCGCCGCCGCCGACATTTCACCGAGACGCACGAGGTAGACAGTCCCCATGCCTGCGTAGAAACGCTCGTGATCTTCGCTGCCGAGGGCAATCATGCCGATCGTGGCGCTCCCGTGGTGCATCGCGATCAGGCCTTGTGAACGGACATGCAGCGACGCCTCACCGAACCACGATGAGGTTTCGAAACCCGCCGTCGAACCACAGTAGGGTTGCGTCAGCGTTTCTGCAAACGCCTGCAGTTCCTGGCTGACCTCGGCGAATTCGGGCAGCTCGTCGCTGCCTTCCGGACGATGCCAGAGGCGCAGAGCCACGTGCGGGACGGCAAAATCGTCACGCAGGTGGAAATTCAGGGTGTGCAGCACCGCCTGAAAACTCCTGGCGATGATCAGACCCACCGCCAGCCGGTGCATTTTCTCGCTGATCGCGTCGTTTTCCTCGGCAAACTGCAGCAACTCGCCCATCTTGCCTTCGAGGTGCCGGTTCTTGTCGCGCAGCGCCAGCATCTGACGTTCGGTGATCGAGATCGTCCGCCCCGCATACGGGTGCGGAACCACCATGTTGGAGACCAGATCAGCGTGTTCCTCGAAAAACTTGGGATTGTCCTGCAGGTAACGCGCGACTTCTTCCGACCTCATAACTCGATTTCTCCGTTGAATACAGTAAGCGCAGGACCGGTCATCGATACCGGTGTTCCCTGGCCATTCCAGACGATGCTCAGATCGCCACCGCGGGTTTCGACGCGCACCGGCGAATCGAGCAGGCCGCGCGCGATACCGGCGACCACGGCAGCGCAGGCGCCGCTGCCGCAGGCCAGCGTTTCACCCGCGCCACGTTCGAAAACCCGCAGGCGAATCGCGTGCCGGTCGAGCACCTGCATGAAACCGGCGTTGACGCGTTGCGGGAAACGCGGGTGCGATTCGATCAGTGGCCCCAGCCGCTCGACTGGTGCGCTGTCGACGTCGGCAACCACTTGCACGGCGTGCGGATTGCCCATGCCGACAGCGGTCACGGCCCATTCCTCGTCGGCGACCCGGAGTGGCTGCAAAAGATCGTCGCGGTCGCTGACGAAGGGAATCTTGTCGGGGGCAAATACCGGCACCCCCATGTCGACGGTCACCGAACCGTCCTCCTCGAGGCGCGGAACGATCACGCCGCGCATCGTTTCGACGCGGATCTCGCGTTTCCTCGTCAGCCCCTGTTGATGGACAAAGTGGGCGAAGCAGCGTGCGCCGTTGCCGCACTGCTCGACCTCGCCACCATCGCCATTGAAGATGCGATAGCGGAAATCGACATCGGGCCGCGTGCCCGCTTCGACCAGCAGCACCTGGTCGCAGCCAATGCCGAAATGGCGGTCGGCCAGGAAGCGCAGTTGCTCGCGCGTCAGTTCGAGCGCCTGGCGAATCCCGTCGAGCACGACAAAGTCATTGCCGAGCCCCTGCATCTTGGTGAAGTTCAGTTTCATCTTACCGTGAAAGTTGCGCAGCGACTCATAACGCTCCCCTCTCCCGCCAGCGGGAGAGGGTTGGGGGAGAGGGAAACGGTCATGGCGTCAAAGCTTTCATCATTGGGGGGCGTTTTATTCGCCATGACCGTTGGTTCAGGATTCGGCAGGGTGCCCAAGCAACGGTTTCGCCATTATAAAGTCGTCCATGACGAATCCCTGGCCAATATCGACGCACACTGATTCGCGAACGGCAAAGCCATGCTTGCGATAAGCAGCGATGGCGGCCTGATTCCGCTTGTTGACCGCCAGAATCAGTGTCCCACAACCAAGCGCCAGCGCGCGCTCGGCCACCTGCGCAATGAGCCGGGCGCCGAGGCCCAGGCGCTGCCTTGCCGGATCGACGTAGATCTTGTCGAGTTTCATTTCCTTGCCGCCGTCGACCCGCAGGCAGGACGAAAAACCGGCCAGTTGGCCATCGACCCGGAGCTGATCCCACCAGAGATCCGGCATGGTCAACTCGTCGAGCAGGCGCTGCCGGTGGTAGCGCTGTTCGAGCATGAAGTCGATCTGCGCCTGGCTGATGATCCCAGGGTAGGTCTGCTGCCAGATCCGGCGTGCCAGTGCAGAGACGGCATCGACATCGGCTGCGGTGAGGGGGGTGATCAGGATCTTCATACTTTCAACCGTTAAGGAAAGTCGCGTCAGCGGCTCACGAATCTCCCCTCCCCACTTGCGGGGGAGGAGTCGGGGGAGAGGGCAACGGTCATGACTTTCATGATCGGGGTCTGGAGGAGAGCTGACCGTTAGGTGACTGGCGATTTGCCGGTCAGTCGTTCGAGTTCGGCGCGCAGTTCCGGGACGGCCTGCGCAAACTCCGCTTCGAGTCCGGGCAGTGCTGTGGCCACTTCGGCTGCGTCCTGCTGGCGAGCGAGGGCTTCGATGTGGGCGGCGCGGGCTGAAATACTCGCGAGGCCAATCGCGGCACTCGACGACTTCAGACTGTGGGCAGCGCGCGTGACTTCCGGCCAGGCCGGCTCCGGCAGACGCGTGCGGAGGGTGGCGATGAGCTTCGGGGTGTCATCCAGATACAGGGCGATCACCCGCTCCACCAGCTTGCCCGTGCCGGGATGGTTGAAGCTCGGATTGTCGACCAGGGCGCTGCGGTCGAGCAAGGATGTCGGGGCTGAGCTGGTCTGAACCGGCAACGCGGCAGGCGACGGCGAAGCCGGCAGTGTGGCAGGCGGCGGCGAAGCCGCCACCGAAGCACTGGCGCCGGCAGGCAGCCAGTGCAGCAGACAGGCCAGCAATGGCTGGATGCGAACCGGCTTGCTGAGATAGTCGTTCATGCCGGCGTCGAGGCAGCGCTGGCGATCCTCGGGCAGGGCGTTGGCGGTGAGCGCGACGATCGGCACCCGCGACCATGGCGGCGGCAGAGCGCGGATCGCTGCCGTCGCCCCGTAACCGTCCATGACCGGCATCTGACAGTCCATCAGGACCAGATCGAACGCCGACTGCTGCAAAGCCTCCACCGCCAGCGCGCCATTTTCGGCGATCGTGACGGTAGCGCCAAGCTGCCCCAGAATGGCCTCGATCACGACCTGATTGACCGGGTTGTCCTCTGCCACCAGAATGCGGGCCCTGATCTTGTCGACGCTCCGGGCGGCGGTCGTCGGTTCGGCCAGCGGCGCCACCGCCCTGGCAAAAGGCAGGTCGATGGTAAAGGTGCTGCCCTGCCCGAGGGTGCTGTCTACACGGATCGTGCCCCCCATCAATTCGACAAAGTGCCTGCAGATCACCAGGCCAAGCCCGCTGCCGCCAAAGCGACGGGTCGTCGACTGGTCGGCCTGGACGAAAGGCTGGAACAGGCCGGCGATCGCCTCGGGAGCAATACCGATGCCGGTATCGCGGACACTGCAGCGCAACCAGAGTCGGTCGTCGTCGGGACGCGGGTTGAGCGGGGAAACGCCGAGGGTGATCGTTCCTCCTTCGCTGAACTTGATGGCGTTGCTGATCAGGTTGGACAGAATCTGGCGCAGACGCGTCGGGTCGCCGTTCAGGGCCAACCGGTCGGGGAGACGAAAATCGGTGACCAGGATGTTGCCGCGGGTCGACGCGAGTTCCCGGAAGATGTCGACAAGCTGGCCAAGCAGGGCCTGGAGGTCGAAATCGGTCTGTTCGATGACCAACCTACCCGCCTCGATCTTCGCCAGGTCGAGAATGTCGCCCAGCAACTCATGCAGTGCCCGTCCGGCGCTGCCGATGGCGCGCACATAGCGGTCCTGCTCGGCGTTGAGCGGCGTACGCTCGAGAATCTCGGCCATCCCCAGAATCCCGTTGAGCGGTGTGCGGATTTCGTGGCTCATGTTCGAGAGAAACTTCGACTTGGCGTGGCTCGCGGCCTCGGCGACCTGTTTGGCTTCCAGCAATTCGGTGTTGCGTGCCACCAGGCGACTGGTCAGGGTTTCAAGAACATTGACCACGACCTGCACCTCGTTCCCCGATTTCGCAGTGATGCCGCTGCCGGTGAGTTCCCGCGCCAGTCCTTCTGCCTTGTCGCGCAGCGCGTACAGGGGGTGCAATGTCCAACGCAGCAACAGAATTGCCAGCAAACTGCAACCCATGAAGATGACCAGGGTGTAGATGACGGCGCGTTCCTGGCCCTCGTCCAGCCGCTGGTAGGCCGTCGAACCGTCCAGGACGGCCACCACCACATAGGCACTGTCGACGATCATCAGCGGCAGGTAGCCGACCGTCTCGTGCGACTCACGGGACTGGCGAAAGACCGGGATCTTCTGGGTCAGTGCCTCCTGGACCAGGGAGGGGTCAAGACTGCGCGGCCGGGTCGTCGAAGCAGCCAGCACTTGCCCGGTTCGGGCGACCAGAAAAAGCTCGGTGGCGAGTTCCCGGCCGAGCTTCTGAAACAGCGCCGAGTCGACCTGGACACCCACGCCGATCGTACCGACCACCTGCCCTTGCGAGCGGATCGGTTCGATCGCGCGTACCGTCAAGGTACCGGCTTCGAGTTCGCTGGCCAAAATGCTCTCGCCTTGCAAGGCTTCGAAGACCCCCCAGGCTGACGATCGATCGCCACCCGATCCCGCGTCATCGCTCCGGTAGAGGACGATTTCCCGATCATCGGTCACCTCGATGAGGCCAAGCTCGCTGACCACCCTGGCGTTATCCAGAGACTGACGAAGCGTCTTGGCAGCGTCTCCACCCTGTGAGCTGGAAAAATGCCTTCCCAGACTGTCCCCACGCGCGATCAGCCGGGCCGTCAAGCGGGCGCGCTGTGCATGCTCGGCCAGGAGTTCCTGGAGAACGCGGCCGACGGTCTGAATCTCCTCGATCTCCTGAGCGTCCACCGTGGCCTGCAGGGTATCCCCGGAAACCCGGAAAGCCGTCCACTGCGCCAGTCCCGCCAGCAAGGCGAAAATCAGCACCAGCGTGAAGTGGAGAGAGAAACGGGAAAAGAGGCCGCGTTGCATCCGGAGCGTTCGACGGGTCTTCGCTCAGCCCGCCATCCCCGGCGGCAGGATGCCGTGCTGGCGCACGATGCGCTGGCCCTCGGGCGAGCGAATGAAATCCAGGAAAGCCCTGGCGGCAGGTGTCAATCCGTTGGGCTTGTGAATCAGGCCGAGTTCGACCCAGGCCGGGTAGCTTCCCTTCTCGAGATTTTCCGGGGTCGGATCGACGCCGTCGAGCGCCAGGTGTACGACCCGGGTGGTGCACGCGGCCAGCGCCGATCGATTGAGCATACCCAGGCTGCTCGGGTAACGGTCGAGCAGCGCGATCAACTGGGGGTCCAGGTGCACGGTCTTGACTCCCGGCCCGAAAGTGATTTCCTGGAAGGGTTTGATGACCTTGGCGATCGCCTGGCGGCTGGCGTCGGAGTTTTCGCGTCCGACGGCACGAATCGGAGCGGCCTTGCCCCCCAATTCGCCCCAGTTGGTGATCCTGCCGCTGTAGATGTCGACCAATTGCGCTGCGCTGAGGCTTCGAACGGTCACGCCAGCGCCGCCGACGATGACCACCGGGTCACGCCCGAGGGAAATAAAAACGAAACCCTGTTTGCGTTCTTCGTCCTTGAGGAGCCGTCCGACGCGCCCGACACTGGAAATGCCCTCGCCGACATCGCGCAGCGCGCCGGCGGTGCCCGTGGACGGCGGGATGACGATGCGGTGCTGCGCCTGTCGTGCATTGAACGCCCTGGCCAGTTGGTCGAGCACATATTCCGGATTGCCGCTGCCGGGGATCACCAGATCCTCGGCGCGAGCCGTTCCCGCCAGCAACAAGGCGAGCAGCACGATCCACCACTGACGCACTGAACTCATCATCCACTCCTGTTCTTCGGAGAAGGGCCGTACAGCAACCGACCACGGCAGCATCCGCGCAGATCCAAACCAGCACGCTACCCGTCGCGGAGTTTAGCAAACTTGTCGGCTGTGCCGCGCGGGTGTGAATGAAAGTGTTGGGAGTTCCCGATATGCCCTCCCTCTCGCGGGTGAGGAGTGATCACCGATGCCAACGCATCTTGATCGAACAAGGCATCTCGATCAACACTTTCATTCGCACCCTTTGAAAAATGGCCATCTCGATACCCTGTTTCAGGCCAACTGTCTCCAGGCGCACGCGTTGCAACCCGACCCGTTCACGAGGAGACGGCTTCCCGCACGGCGGCCGCCAGCTTCTCAGCCGCTCGGCAGACGGTTGCCGAGTCCTGACCCTCCACCATCACGCGCAGCAGCGGTTCAGTCCCTGAAGCACGCAGAAGTACCCGCCCACAGCCATTGAGTTCACTCTCCACCTCGCGCTGCGTCGATCCGATCAACGGGTGGTCTTTCCAGGGGAAGCCCTTGCTCAACGCCACATTGATCAGCTTTTGTGGATAGAGCTTCAGATTCCCGAGAAGTTGTTGGAGATCGCAGCCCTCTTCGCGCAAGACAGAAAGCACCTGCAGGGCGGAAACGATGCCATCGCCGGTGGTATGCCGGTCGAGACAGAGAATGTGCCCCGAATTCTCCCCACCATAAAGCCAGCCTTTCTGCCGCAGCATGTCCATCACGTATCGGTCGCCGACATTGGCACGAACGAAAGGCACCTTGAACTCAGCCAGCGCATGCTCAAGCGCAAGATTGCTCATCAGGGTACCGACGACACCCGCGACGTGGCCTTGACGTAGCCGGCCCCGCACCACCGCAAACAGGAGTTGATCGCCATCGTAGAGATTGCCGACTGCGTCAACCATCATCACCCGGTCTGCATCTCCGTCCAGAGCAATCCCGAGGTCGGCACCTTGAGCCACGACAGCGTCACGCAAGGCAGCAGGTGCCGTCGCACCGACTTCCTGGTTGATGTTAAGGCCATTCGGTTCGCTGCCGATGCTGGTCACCTCGGCGCCCAATTCGTGGAAGACATGCGGTGCGATGTGGTAAGCCGCACCGTTTGCGCAGTCGACCACGATTTTCAACCCTCGCAGGTCCATCTCAAACGGAAAAGTGCTCTTGCAGAACTCGATATAGCGGCCATCCGCATCATCGATTCTCCGTGCCCGGCCAAGACCGGCCGAAGGTACACAAGTCAGCGGTTCGTCGAGCGCAGCTTCAATCTCCGATTCCATGTCATCGGGCAGCTTGGTGCCCGCTGCCGAGAAGAATTTAATACCGTTGTCGTAATATGGGTTGTGTGAAGCGGAAATGACGATTCCCGCCTGCAAGCGCAGTGCACGAGTGAGGTAAGCAATCGCCGGCGTGGGCATTGGCCCAACCAGGCAGACATCGACACCCGCCGCAGAAAATCCGGCTTCCAGCGCCGCCTCCAGCATGTAACCGGAAATACGCGTATCCTTCCCGATCAGGATCGCCGGACGCTCTCCCGCCTTGACATGACTGCGCGCAGTGTCGCGTGCGGCGAGCACCCGTCCTGTCGCATGTCCGAGACGCATGACAAAATCCGGCGTGATCGGGATTTCCCCAACACGACCGCGCACGCCGTCAGTTCCAAAATACTTTCTTGTCACGATTTTCTCTCCCTCTGAGCGCAGATGAGTCGACGTCTGTTGAATCATCGCTATTCTACGCAAACACTGGAGAACCGACTGTCAAGTAAGGCACAAGCACTGCACGGATTATTGATTTTCCACCGCGAGCCAGACGGCCAGGGCGTCGCGTGTCTGCGCGACATCGTGAACACGCAACAGGCGCGCACCGCGTTGCGCGGCCAGCAAAGCGGCGGCGACGCTGGCCGCCAGGCGGTCTTCGACCATCCGCGCAGTGATGGCGCCGAGCATCGATTTGCGTGATATGCCCGCCAGCACAGGCAGTCCGGTCAGCGTCAACTCGGCGAAGCGACGCAGCATTTCGAGGTTGTGGTGCAATGTCTTGCCAAAGCCAAAGCCCGGATCAAGGACCAGACGATCACTCGCGATCCCGGCTGTTCTGGCCAGGGTAAGGCGGCTATGTAGGAAGTCCCGGACCTCGGTAACGACGTCGGTGTAGACGGGATTCTCCTGCATCGTCAATGGCTCGCCGCGCATGTGCATCAGGCAGATTGCACAATCGCTATCGGCTACCGCTGCGAGTGCGCCGGGCATACGCAGCGCGTAAATGTCATTGATCATCGAAGCGCCGTGCAGCAGCGCCGCGCGCATCACCTCAGGCTTATAGGTGTCGACCGAAATCGGCACGCCACAGCCAGCCAGGGCGTCCAGCACCGGCAGCAGGCGACCGAGTTCATCTTCAACACTTGTCGGCACGGCACCTGGACGCGACGATTCGGCCCCGATATCGAGGATATCCGCACCTTCGCCAATCTGTCGGTGAGCGTGCTCGATGGCCCTGGCAGTATCGTTCGCCAAACCGTCACCGGACAACGAATCCTCTGTCAGATTGACGATTCCCATCACCAGCGGGCGGGCAAGAGAGAGTCTATGATTCCCGCAGCGAAGCAGCATCGGAAAAGCGGAACAGGTGTCAGATCAACTTGCCGTTGGCGGGCCAGTGGCTTCCTCCCGCTACGCCACTCAGGCCGGAGCGGTTGCGCTGGGGGCAGCGTCCGGCGCATTGTGATCCGGCTTGTTCGACGACGGCGCCGGTGGCTGTTTGGGTGGTCTTGGCGGCTTGCCTTCCATGATGTCGTTGATCTGGTCGGCGTCGATCGTTTCCAGTTCGAGCAATGCCGCAGCCATCGCTTCGACCTTGTCGCGATGACTATCGAGCAATCGACGTGCCAGAGCATACTGCTCGTCGATGATCCGGCGGATTTCCGCGTCGACCTTCTCCATCGTCGCTTCGGACATGTTCTTGTGCGTGGTGACCGAGCGCCCGAGGAAAACTTCACCATCGTTTTCCCCATAAACCATCGGACCCAGTGCATCGGACATACCATAACGGGTGACCATATCACGGGCCATTTGTGTTGCCCGTTCAAAGTCGTTCGAAGCACCAGTGGTCATCTGGTTCATGAACAGCTCTTCAGCGATGCGCCCACCGAACAGCACGGCAATCCGACTCATCAGATAGACGCGGTCGTAAGCGTAGCGATCCTCTTCCGGCAATTGCATGGTCAGGCCGAGCGCACGACCGCGCGGGATGATGGTCACCTTATGTACGGGATCGGATTTCGGCATCAGCTTGGCAACCACTGCGTGCCCGGATTCGTGATAAGCCGTATTGCGTCTCTCGTCTTCGTTCATGACCATGCTGCGGCGCTCGGCACCCATCATGATCTTGTCCTTGGCCTTTTCGAAGTCTTCCATGTCGACCAGGCGCTTGTTGCCACGCGCCGCGAACAGGGCCGCTTCGTTAACTAGGTTGGCCAGGTCAGCCCCGGAAAATCCGGGTGTCCCGCGGGCGATGATGTCCGCCTTGACGTCGGGGGACAGCGGCACCTTGCGCATATGCACCACGAGAATCTGTTCGCGCCCACGGATATCGGGAAGCGGGACGACCACCTGACGGTCGAAACGTCCCGGACGCATCAGCGCCGGGTCGAGTACGTCGGGACGGTTGGTGGCAGCGATCACGATGACCCCGACACTGGCCTCGAAGCCGTCCATCTCGACCAGCATCTGGTTGAGCGTCTGCTCGCGTTCGTCATTGCCACCGCCAAGTCCGGCACCGCGCTGACGACCCACCGCATCCAGCTCATCGATGAAGATGATGCAGGGAGCATGTTTTTTGGCGTTCTCGAACATGTCGCGAACGCGCGCCGCACCGACACCGACGAACATCTCGACGAAGTCGGAACCAGAAATCGAGAAGAAAGGCACCTTGGCCTCGCCGGCAATCGCCTTGGCAAGCAAGGTCTTGCCAGTACCGGGGTTGCCAACCAGCAACACGCCCTTCGGGATACGCCCGCCGAGTTTCTGGAATTTCGACGGATCGCGCAGAAAATCAACGAGTTCCGATACTTCTTCCTTGGCCTCGTCACACCCGGCGACGTCAGCAAACGTGATCGTATTGGTCGACTCGTCGAGCAGCCGTGCCTTGCTCTTGCCGAACGAAAAGGCACCGCCGCGTCCGCCGCCCTGCATCTGGCGCATGAAGAAAATCCACACGCCGATCAAGAGCAACATCGGGAACCAGCTGACGAAGATGCTCATCAGGAACGATTGCTCTTCCTCGGGCTTGGCCTCGATCTTGACCCCATGTTTGAGCAGATCGGAAACCATCCACAGATCGGGTGGCGCGTAGCTGGTCAGTTTGCGGCCGTCAGTCGTCGTTGCCTTGAGCACACGACCCTCGATGACCACCTTGGCGATCGTTCCCTTGCCCACTTCCTCGATAAACTGTGAGTACTCCATCGACGACTGGGTTACCTGGCGATTGTTGAACTGGTTGAACACCGTCATCAAAACGAGACCGATCACCAGCCAGACTGCCAGATTCTTGAACATGTTATTCAATGCTTCACCTCTTCCACGTTGCCTGGTCCGGGATTTCTCGCGAAACCTTGCCATTCCACAAGTTCACACTTATACATTCTAAACCGATTCGCGCCTGCTGAAGTACAAGCGACATCGATGACACGTTCACGCTTTCAGGATCCTGCCCAGCAAATAGACTTCCGGACTGCGATCGCGTGATGCGTCCGGCTTGCGCGCGGATACCAATTTAAAGTTCTTGCGCATCTCCGACAGGAAATCGGCAAAGTGATGACCCTGAAAAAATTTGACCAGAAAAGCGCCGTCTGGTTTCAGCCAGTTACGAGCGAACTCCAGAGCCAGCTCGGCGAGGTACATGCCGCGGGCCTGGTCGCAGGCCGAGACGCCAGATATATTAGGCGACATGTCGGAAAGAACAAGCCCGACTTTTTCAGTCCCCAGCAGATTTCCGAGAATATCGAGCACTTCCTGCTCGCGGAAATCACCCCGAACAAAGGTCACGCCGCGCAAAGGCACCATCTCCAGCAGATCGACGGCGATGACACGACCTTGGCCCTGTATTCTCTTCGCTGCGACCTGCGACCAGCCTCCAGGAGTTGCCCCCAGGTCGACGATGACGTCGCCAGGATGGATCAGATGGTCCTTGTCATCGATCTCGACCAGCTTGTAAGCGGCGCGCGAGCGGAAGCCTTCAGCCCTCGCCCGCTGCACATAGGCGTCGTTGACGTGCTCACGCAGCCAGGCATTGCTCGATCGACTTCGATTCATTCGCCGAAAACCGTTAAAATGGAGACTTCAAAAAAGGTATCCTGCATGCTCAACCTCAGTTCCGACGAGCGCCGCGCCTTGCGTGCCCGTACGCATTCCCTGCATCCCGTGGTCTCGATCAGCCACAGGGGTCTCTCCGAGTCGGTCGTCAAGGAGATCAATGTCAGTCTCGCCAGCCACGGACTGATCAAGATCCGGGTCTATCACGATGACCGGGAAGTCCGAGAGCAATTTCTTTCGATACTTTGTGACCAGCTCGACGCAGCGCCAGTCCAGCATATTGGAAAACTTCTGGTAATCTGGCGTCCGCCGGCAGACAAATCAGCCCAAGCGACCAGAGCGCGCTCAAGACCCATTGATCAGCGCTCCAGAAAACGCAGCCTCCAGGAGGGTTCGCAGCGCTGATCCCGCTGCCACTGGAAGTCGCCAGAGAAAGCGTCTCCGGAACAGCGCGAGTCTTTCTTCCAGCACACGACCTTACCGGGCGCCACGCCCGGCACTGGTCACGAGCAGCAAGCCAAGTACGCTCTGAACGAGGTAGAGGATGCTCGACACGCCATGCCAGGCGGCGAAACGGTTCCGCAACACGCTCTCCATCACTTCGCGCGGCAAGGCGTCGGCTTTGAGCTGCGCCAACAGCGGTTGCAGTCCGAACAGACTGACCGCGGTAAGCACGAGCATCAACAGCAACAACCAGAAGCGCCAGCGCCGCATGACCGCGCTGCCACTACGCAGCAACATGAACAACAACAGGTAGCTTGCACAGGCCAAGCCCACCCAGCCCATCAGTTCGAAGAGCTTGCCGGCAAGCATGCCTGCCGTTTGACGGTCGCTACCCAGCACGACGAACAGCGTCGGCGCCACGAGATAGCCGATCGCCCACAGGCCACCCACCCAGAGGGTCAGCATCACGTCGTACAGGGCATCTGCGAGGCGTCGCATGGGGTCGCCTACTCGTAGCGTACTTCGACGATTTCGTACTCGCGAATACCACCGGGAGCCTGCACCTCAGCGATGTCACCGGCAAATTTACCGATCAGCGCACGGGCGATCGGTGAGTTGATCGAAATTTTGCCCGCCTTGATGTCGGCCTCGTCCTCACCCACAATCTGATAACTGACGCTGAGGCCGGTTTCCTGGTCCTCGAGATCGAGCGTTGCCCCGAAAACGCAACGTCCATCGGCGTCGAGCAGCTTCGGATCGATGATCTGTGCATTCGCGAGTTTGCTCTCGATTTCCTTGATGCGGCCTTCGACGAATCCCTGCCGCTCCTTGGCGGCATCGTACTCGGCATTCTCCGAGAGATCGCCGTGCGAACGCGCCTCGGCAATCGCCGCGATGGCGCGTGGCCGTTCGACGGTTTTCAGCTTATGCAGTTCGGCGCGGAGTTTCTCGGCGCCATTGACGGTTACAGGTATTTTGCTCATCTCATTCACTGCCAAACTGCCGGCACCCACCTGATCGGCGGATTCGACGGTTCCATCGGTTAACCAATCTGATTCAGTTGTGCGTGCAAATCCTGTATCGGATAGACGACCAGTTCGCCACGATTCCTGATTCCATCTGCAGCCGCTTCCGCACCCCAGATCGTCGTATAGATCGTCACCCGTGCCGCCAGGCCAGAGGTGCGGATCGAGCGAGAGTCGCTGATGGCCTTGCGCTTTTCGTCCACGGTATTGATGATCAGGACAATCTCGTTGTTCTTGATCATGTCGACCACATGTGGACGCCCTTCGGTCACTTTGTTTACCGGCGTTACGGCAATTCCCGCTGCCGCAATGGCCGCCGCCGTACCGCGTGTGGCAATCAGCGTGAACCCTGCCGCCTGCAGTTCACGGGCAATATTCACCGCCTTCGGCTTGTCCGACTCCTTGACGCTGATGAACACCTGCCCCGAACTCGGGAGGCGGACGCTGGCCGCCGACTGGCTCTTGACAAAGGCTTCGGAAAAGCTGAGTCCAACTCCCATCACCTCCCCTGTCGACTTCATTTCGGGGCCAAGAATGGTATCGACGCCGCGGAACTTGGCGAAGGGAAAAACGGCTTCCTTGACCGAGAAATAATTCGGGACGATTTCCTGAAAGAGCCCCTGGCTGGCAAGCGATTGCCCGACCATGCAGCGGGCAGCGATCTTTGCGAGCTGTAGCCCAGTGGCCTTGGAAACAAAAGGGACCGTACGCGATGCGCGAGGGTTGACTTCAAGGACAAAAACCCTCCCTCTCTGGATCGCGAACTGGACATTCATCAGACCACAGACCTTCAGCCCCATGGCCATCAGCCGCGTCTGCCGGCGCAGTTCATCCTGCAACTCGGTGGACAGCGAATAGGGAGGCAGCGAACACGCAGAATCACCGGAATGCACGCCGGCCTGTTCGATATGCTCCATCACTCCACCGATGAGAACTTCCTGGCCGTCGCAAAGGGCATCGACGTCCACCTCGCAGGCATCGTTCAGGAAACGGTCGAGCAATACCGGTGAATCGTTGGAAACCTTGACGGCTTCACGCATGTAGCGTTCAAGGTCGCGCTCCTCATGGACGATTTCCATTGCCCGGCCACCGAGTACATACGAGGGACGAACCACCAGGGGATAGCCGATTTCGGCTGCCAGGCGCAACGCCTCGGGTTCGGTGCGGGCAGTCCGGTTGGCCGGTTGTCTGAGGCCAAGATCCTGAAGCAGCTTCTGGAATCGCTCGCGATCTTCGGCCGCGTCGATCATGTCCGGGCTAGTGCCGATGATCGGTACGCCGTTGGCTTCAAGGTCACGCGCCAGCTTCAGCGGCGTCTGTCCGCCATACTGAACGATGACCCCCAGCGGTTTCTCCACGGCGACGATTTCCAGCACGTCCTCGAGCGTCAGCGGTTCGAAGTAAAGGCGGTCGGAAGTATCATAGTCCGTGGATACCGTTTCCGGATTGCAGTTGACCATGATCGTCTCGTAACCGTCGGCACGCAGCGCGAGCGCCGCATGCACGCAGCAATAGTCGAACTCGATTCCCTGGCCGATGCGATTCGGGCCGCCCCCGAGAACCATGATTTTTTTCCGATCGCCGGGATTCGCCTCGCACTCTTCCTCATAGGTGGAGTAAAGATAAGCGGTATCGGTGGCAAACTCGGCCGCGCAGGTATCGACACGCTTGAAGACCGGGCGGATTTGCAACGCATGGCGGCGCTCACGAACGGCCGTCTGCGTCGTCCGCATCAGGGTCGCCAGCCGTTTGTCCGAAAAACCGGCACGTTTGAGATACCACAATTCGTCGCGCGACAGGGAAGCGAGCGGCCTGCCGCGGATACGTTCCGCTTTCTTGTAAAGATCTTCGATCTGCGCCAGAAACCACGGATCGATGGCCGTCAGCCGATGAATTTCGTTCAGGTTCAGACCGATCCGGAAGGCATCGGCAACGTACCAGAGACGTTCCGGGCGCGCCTCGCTGAGTGCCATCTCGATTTCTTCGCGGTCGACACTGCGTTCATCGAAGCCGTCGACGCCGATCTCGAGGCCGCGCAAGGCTTTTTGCAACGATTCCTGGAAAGTTCGCCCGATGGCCATGACCTCACCCACCGATTTCATCTGTGTGGTCAGCCGCGAATCGGCCTCGGGGAATTTTTCGAAGGCGAAACGGGGCACCTTGGTGACCACATAATCGATCGACGGCTCGAAAGAGGCCGGGGTCTTGCCACCAGTGATGTCGTTAGCCAGTTCATCGAGCGTATGGCCCACCGCCAACTTTGCCGCCACCTTGGCAATCGGGAAGCCGGTGGCCTTTGACGCCAGTGCCGAAGAACGCGAAACACGCGGGTTCATCTCGATGACGATCATCCGCCCGGTCTGAGGGCAGATTGCGAACTGGACGTTCGAGCCGCCGGTATCGACGCCCACTTCGCGCAACACCGCTACCGAGGCGTTGCGCATGATCTGGTATTCCTTGTCGGTCAGCGTCTGCGCCGGTGCCACGGTAATCGAGTCCCCGGTGTGCACCCCCATCGGGTCGAGGTTCTCGATCGCACAGACGATGATGCAGTTGTCCTTGCGATCGCGCACCACTTCCATCTCGAACTCTTTCCAGCCGATCAGTGACTCCTCGATCAGCAACTCGCTGGTCGGGCTGGCTTCAAGTCCGCGTTTGCAGATTTCGACGAATTCTTCCTGGTTGTAGGCAATGCCGCCACCCGAACCGCCCATGGTGAACGATGGCCGGATGATTGCCGGATAGCCGATCATCGCCTGCACCTGCAGTGCCTCCTCCAGCGAATGCGCCATCGCCGAACGAGCCGACCCGAGACCAATGCGGGTCATCGCCGCCTTGAATTTTTCACGGTCCTCGGCCTTGTCGATGGCTTCCCTGGTGGCCCCGATCATCTCGACGCCAAAGCGTTCGAGAACGCCATGCCTGGCCAGATCAAGCGCACAATTCAGCGCTGTTTGCCCACCCATGGTCGGCAGCAGCGCATCAGGACGCTCCTTGCTGATGATTTTCTCGACGACTCTCCAGTTGATCGGCTCGATATAGGTGACATCCGCCATTTCCGGATCGGTCATGATCGTGGCCGGATTGGAGTTCACCAGAATCACCCGGTAGCCTTCCTCGCGCAGTGCCTTGCAGGCTTGTGCACCGGAATAATCAAACTCACAGGCCTGTCCGATGACGATCGGACCAGCGCCGATGATCAGAATGCTCTTGAGGTCAGTGCGTTTGGGCATGTTTCGCCTTTTCGTCTTGCATCATCTTGATAAAGCGATCGAACAGGTAGGCGATATCGTGCGGCCCTGGACTGGCTTCCGGGTGGCCCTGAAAGGAAAAGGCCGGCAGATCGCTACGCGCCAGGCCCTGCAGGGATCCGTCAAACAGCGACACGTGCGTTGCCAGCAGGTTGGCCGGCAGGGTCTCGACGTCCACCGCAAAGCCATGATTCTGGCTGGTAATCAGGACCTGCCCTGTCTGGAGATCCTTGACCGGGTGGTTGGCGCCGTGATGGCCAAACTTCATTTTCATCGTCCTGGCACCCGAAGCGAGCGCCAGCAACTGGTGACCCAGGCAGATCCCGAAAGTCGGTACGCGTCTGGCCAGGATTTCACGAATCGCAGTGATCGCGTAATCGCAAGGCTCAGGGTCACCGGGTCCATTCGAAAGGAACACCCCGTTCGGCTGCAGCCCGAGAACTTCTGCCGCCGTAGTCTGGGCTGGCACCACCGTCACCCGACAGCCACGTGCCGCCAGCAAACGCAGAATGTTGTGTTTGACACCAAAATCGTAGGCAACGACATGCCACAGCGGCGACGGCGCAGCGCCATAGCCACCCAGGCGCCATTGCCCGCCTGTCCAATCGTAGGACGACTGAACACTGACCACCCTGGCAAGGTCCATTCCGGCGAGACCGGGGAAAGCAACTGCTTCGGCAAGCGCGCGCCGGTCATCGACCTCGACGGCCATGATGCAGCCCGCCTGCGCGCCCTTTTCCCGCAGCAAACGGGTCAGCTTGCGCGTGTCGATACCGGCAATCGCAACGATGCCATGTTTCTGCAGATACTCTGACAGCGTCTCCTGCAGCCGCCAATTCGCTGCCCGAACCGGCAGGTCACGAATCACCAGCCCGGCAGCATGGTTACCAAGCGATTCGAAGTCCTCGGCATTGCAGCCAACGTTGCCGATATGCGGGTAGGTTAGGGTGACGATCTGACGACAGTACGAGGGATCGGTCAGTATTTCCTGATAGCCCGTCATCGCCGTGTTGAACACGACTTCACCGCTGGTACAGCCTCCGGCGCCGATCGCCAGGCCGCGGAAAATCGTGCCGTCGGCCAGTGCGAGAATCGCCGGCGGAAGAGTGGGTAACAAGGACACGAAGGACTCCTGTGGTGGCTGCGGTTGAGTTTGCCGCCAGTCCAAGCTGTAGATACGCAAAAGCGGGACGAGCACACAGCCCTCCCGCTTGGTTCTTTGCAAGCCGCAGGATTATACCGGAAAGACCCCTCTTTTTGGGCAATTCGAAGCCGGCCGCGGCAACGCCCGACCGGCCGTCGACGCCAAACCGCAAGCACCCGCTGCCAGCACAGCCAGTGCTTGTCAGAAATCCGGCACAGTGCTTTAATCCTCGAATTACCATTGATCAGAAGGAGTCCGGAAATGCCAGATACTCGTTTCAAGCCCTTACCCTGGACCCGGCTCAAGAGAGGCGTCCCCTGTTACCTCCCGAGAATGGCAACAACGGTCGCTCCGGTTGATGCCAATTCTCCGGCGCAGCGAGTCATGACCGATTTTCAGCACATGACGCCGATCACGATTGCACGCGATGCCTCGCTTGACGATGCCAACAAAATCATGGCGCTGTGCCATGTGCATTATCTGCTGGTGGCCGACGGGCAGCGGCAGTTGCAGGGGATCGTCACCGAAGCCGGGACCAGGGGCCACCGGCCGCTGGCCATAGCCCATACGATGGGTGTCCGTCCCGGCGAACTGGTGGTCGGCGATGTGATGATCAAACAACATGATGAAGTCGAAGTGATGCATCTCAGGGATGTGCACACGGCCAGAGTCGGCAACGTCGTGGCGACCCTGAAGGAATTGGGAACGCCTTATTGTCTGGTCGTAGACCACGATGAAGAAGACAATCACATCCTCTGTGGCATCTTTTCCCTGTCCAGGATCGAACGTGAGATGGGACTTGCACAGTCAGCGGAAATCGCACAAACCTTCTCGCAGGTAGTGAGTTCGCTCGGCCATTGAACAGTGCACCACTCGCTCGGGACTGGCTGCCGAGCGGTTGATCAGAAAGGAGCCAAGTCATGGGCAACCGTCACGACACGCCTGAAATCTCATTCGACGACCCAGGGCGGCACGGTATGACACAGCGTGTCACCTGGATCAGCGTGGTCGTGAATATTTTCCTGACCAGCGCGCAGGTTGTCGCCGGCATCGTTGCCCATTCCCAAGGTTTGATCGCCGATGGCCTGCATTCGCTGTCCGATCTGGTCTGTGATTTCCTGGTGCTCTTCGCCGCTCACCACAGCAAGGATCCTGCCGACGAACGCCATCCCTACGGCCATGCCCGCATTGAAACGGCGGCATCGTTTGCGCTTGGCGCGATTCTGGCAGTCACTGGCGCCGGCATCATCTGGGGCGCCGGGGTCAAACTGCAAAACCTCGACAACTTGCCGCCGGTACAGCAACTGGCGTTATGGACGGCGATCCTTGCGCTGGCGGCGAAGGAGGGTCTGTTCCGCTACATGCTGCATGTCGGTGAGCGCCTGCGCTCACCGATGCTGATCGCCAACGCCTGGCATGCCCGCTCCGACGCCGCTTCGTCACTGGTGGTGGCCCTGGGAATCGTCGGCAATCTGATGGGCTACAACTTTGCCGACTCGGTGGCCGCAGTCATCGTCGGCTTCATGATCGTCCGGATGGGCGTAGTATTCGCCTGGGATGCCGTCCTGGAACTGATCGACACCGGCTTGTCGGTCGAGGAAGTCGACAGCATCCGCCAAGTGATCATTGACACCCCCGGTGTCAGAAATCTCCACGAACTGCGCACCCGTCGCATGGCGCATCGCTCACTGGTCGATGCACATGTCTGTGTCGACGCACGCATCAGTGTTTCGGAAGGTCACCGTATCGCCGAAATGACCCGCAAGCGCGTCCTCGACAGCCACTCTTCAGTTTCAGATGTGCTCGTTCATGTCGACGTCGAGGACGATCTGAACCACGACAGCCGACTCCAGAGCATGCCCGACCGCAGCGAACTGATGATGGAGCTGGCCCCCATCCTCACCGATCTTCCGGAACCCCGGCGAGTCATCCTGCACTATCTCAATGGCCGCATCGAAGCCGAGTTACTCCTGCCTCGCCAGTCCCTTGGTGACCCTGCCGGAGTCAGCAAGGCTGAGCGCGAGATTGCCAGGCAGTTGGCGGAATACCCGTTGATCAGTTCCCTTTCGATCAACTACGGTCGGCAGGTTTTTCCTGTTAGAGGTCACTGAATACCGTTTTCTGCAAGCGCCGGTCCCCCGTGCCTCCAACGGTCGTATATGCGCTATTTGCCCTGGGCCTGGACTTGTGAGAGTTTCTGTTCAATCCTGGCCAGCGGCACAGCTCCGGGGATCCGCTCCCCATCCGCGAAGAAAACCGTCGGCGTACCATTGATCGCCAACTTGCGGCCGGTCTCGATGGTTTTCCTGACCGCGCTGGTATCGCAATCCCCTTTGCCTGTGGGAGCCTTGCCATCGATCATCCAGTCATTCCAGGCCTTGGCCTTGTCTGCGGCACACCAGATCTGATTCGATTTCTCCAGTGAATCCGGCGAGAGGATCGGATAAAGAAAAGTGTAAATCGTCACATTGTCGAGCCGGGCGATATCCCTGGCCAATTTCTTGCAGTAACCGCAGTTCGGATCCTCGAAAGTGGCGAAAACACGTTTGCCATCACCACGCACCTGCTTCACCGCCAGCGTCAACGGCAAGTCAGAAAACTTGATTGCGTTCAGCTTCTGCATCCGCTCGTCGGTCACGTTCTTCATCGTCTTGGCATCGATCAGAGCCCCCAGGAGCAGCGCTGAAACCTTCTCGTCGGTATAGACAATCTGGCCATCGACGTAGACTTCGTAGAGACCCAGGTACGGGGTCTTGGTGACGCTGCTCACCGCACGTTCGAGCTTGCCTTCCACCGCTTTCTTGACGCTGGCTTCGTCCGCGAGAGCAGACAGGCTGAGAACTGAGGCGAGCGCAAACGGTACGAATCGTTTATACATCGGTAATTTCTCCGGGTAAAGGGAAGGCATCAGAATGCGCCAATGGCGTAGCGCACAAGTAGATTTTTTAGGACGGGTAAAGCATTGGTCAGGTTCATTCCGAAATTGCGCAAAGGCTTGAGTCCGGGCAAGGTCTGCCGGAAGAGTTGGTGCAGGGCATGCGTAATGGTCTGCAGGAGCAGCGTTTCCTCGCGCCTTTGTCGTTGATAGCGAGCCAGCAGGCGCTCGCTCCCGATGTCCTGCCAATCCGGCGTGGCCACCAGCAGACCGGCCAGAGCCTTCGCATCCTGGTAGCCGAGATTGATACCGTGCCCGGAAAGCGGGTGAATGCCATGTGCCGCGTCGCCAAGCAGTGCCAGCCGCGGGGCAACGATCCGGGGCACCTGCATCAGACGTAACGGAAAGGCTGTCGCGGGAGTCAGTAACCGGAAAGCACCCAGTTCGTGATTGCCGGCGGCGGCAACCTGGGCGCATAGTTCCTCGGCTGGCAGTGCCAGCATGGCCAGCGCGTTTTCGTCAGGCGTAGACCAGACGATGGAAAGGCGATGACCCGCCATCGGCAACCAGGCCAGCACCCCGTCGTGGCGAAACCATTGGCGTGCAATGCCGTGATGCGGACGCTGGCACTCGAAATTGGCAACCAGTCCCATCTCGCCGTAGGGCGTATTGATCGTCCGCACGCCCAGAACTTCACGGACCCAGGAATCTCGCCCATCAGCGCCGACGAGCAGCCGGGCAGATAATGATCGACCGTCAGCAAGAGTCAGTTGAGCGGCCCCAGAACTCATTTCCAGGACTTTGGGCGAGGCCGGGCAAAGCAGGGTAAGGTTGCCCTGACGTTTGATGCTTTCCCAGAGTTCGCAGGCCATCAGCGATGATTCAAGAATCCAGCCGAGTTCTGGAACACCGGTCTCATAAGCCGAAAAATCGAGTTCTGCATGACTGTCGCCAAAGATTTTCATGGCTGAAATTGGCGCCATGCGCTCTGTCGGCAGGTGCTTCCAGACCCCGATTGCCCGCAGGAAGTCAGCATTGGCCGGAGAAATCGCGTAAACACGCGCATCCCAGCCTGGAGCAGGCCGTGGCGGGCGCTGTTCGACCAAGGCAACCCCGAGGCGCGTGTCGCGCAGTGCGCAGGCCAGAGAAAGACCGGCGAGGCCGCCACCAACGATAAGAACATCGAAATCCGTGACTTGCATGCGGTGAAACCCAGGTAATTGAAGAATGCTTCTGTGCACGGTCGGGAATTTACAAGTGTAGCCAAGGATGCTAGAAGTTCACCATCATGAACACATCCACCCACCGATCTGGTCACGGCTATTTTCCAGCGATCGTTTGTATCGAACGTGATTCCCCCATAGATGCCTTGGTCGCTTTATGCATACCACGCCACGAGGCGATGGATCTGGTTACCGCCTCCTGGGTGGAAAGTGATTGGCCTTGCCTGGTCGCCACTCTTGACGGCGGTCGCCCGGTCGTCGTGTTGCGCACACCGGAAGGTCGCTGGGCAGCCTGCCATGCGTTCCTGAACGATCTCTGCGCCACGCATCGGGAAGCCGAGCAGCGTCTGGCCAAGCGGCTCAAGCGCCACCACCATGGTTACGTGGCTTGCCTTTGGCTGATGGATTCGGCTGCAGATCACAGGCCGGGCATGGCTCTCCTTGGGGGTGAGCAAGCTGGTGATTAAGCCATTGCTACAAGTCGTCGTCAAGAAGCGCCTGCTGCTGGCGGTTAATGAAATCTCCCATGCTGTCGATGCCGCGAAGCTGAAGAATGCTATTGCGTACCGCCGCCTCGAGGAGAACCGCAATGTTTCTCCCGGCAGCGACGGGAATGACCACTTTGCGTATGGGCACGCCAAGAATTTCCTGGTTTTGCGCGTCCAGAGGCAGACGCGGACCATCCGAACCACTGATCTGCTTTTGCAAGTGGGCGATCAGCTTCAGTTTCATCTTCCGGCGCGAAGCAGTTTCCCCGAAGATGGTGCGAATGTTGAGGAGGCCTAGACCACGGACTTCAAGATAGTCCCGCAGCATGCTCGGACAGCGCCCCTCGATCGTGGTCGGTGCGATACAGGCCAGCTCGACGACATCATCAGCAACCAGACCGTGACCGCGCGAGATCAGTTCCAGAGCGAGTTCGCTTTTGCCGACTCCAGAATCGCCGGTAATCAGAACCCCCATCCCGAAAACATCCATCAGCACGCCGTGCACTGATGTCGAACCGGCCAACCGACGGGAAAGATAGATACGCAACAGCTCGATTACCGCCGAGCAGGGCTTCGGACTGACAAACAGGGGGGTCTGCGTAGCCTCGCAGGCTTCATGAATCGCCGGCAGGATCTCAAGATCGTCAGCGATAATCAGCGCCGGGGGCTTGGCAGCCATCAGTTCCTTCACCTGCGAGCGCAGACGCTCCGGGGTCACACGGTAGCCCCAGGCTTGTTCGGCGCG
Source organism: Accumulibacter sp. (assembly GCF_036625275.1). Taxonomy (GTDB): domain Bacteria; phylum Pseudomonadota; class Gammaproteobacteria; order Burkholderiales; family Rhodocyclaceae; genus Accumulibacter. The sequence continues at coordinate 11,890 of NZ_JAZKUD010000032.1, read as the reverse complement.
ACCGATTACTTGTAGCCGCTCCGGATGAATCAGGTTGAGGTGGCCAACGACGTCAGCGCCAAAATAGCCCTGTTCCTTGAGTTCGATCGCTCGGTCAATGCCGACGGCAATGACCCAGGAAAGCTTTAGTTTGTCGCGATGATCCTCATAAAGCTGGGCTACGCTGGATTGACGCCGGGCGTTCATGCTCAGTCGGCAAAGAGCTGAAGAATGCTACTCGGGTTGGCGGCCTTGGAAAGGGCTTCGCGGCAATTGCGGTCGGAAAAGTGTTGTGCCAGTTCGGAGAGGATTTGCAGGTGTTGCTCGGTCGCCACTTCCGGGACAAGCAGGATAAAGAGCAGTGAGACCGGCTTGCCATCGGGAGAATCAAAGGGTACCGGTGCAGCAAGTCGCAGGAAAGCGCCCGTGGCATCTTTCAATCCCTTGATCCGGCCATGAGGGATGGCCACTCCCTGACCGAGACCGGTCGAGCCGAGCTTCTCGCGTGCAAACAGACTGTCGAACACCGTACTGCGGGCAATGCCCAGATAATTTTCGAAAAGAAGCCCCGCGTGTTCAAAGACGCGTTTCTTGCTGCTCGCGTCGAGATCAAGAATGATGTTTTCGAGGGGGAGTAGTTGGGTGATCTGGCTCATGCGACAAAAACCCGAAAAAGCGGACGTGGATTAATAAAAAAGGAAGCGCACGGACGAGCGGGCTTGCCGCCTAGTCCGTGGGCAAACTACACTCACATCACTCGGCGACGATGTGATCGGTAATCTTGTTTCCGCGATGGTGGTCCTGCAACTTCTGCTTGTACTTCTGGACCTGACGCTCCAGCTTGTCGACCAGACCATCCACGGCTGCATAAAGGTCTTCGTCCACCGACTCCACGTAGACATCCTTGCCAGCGAGATGAACTGTCACTTCGGCTTTCTGGTTCAGTTTATCCACCGACAGAATCACGTTTACGTCTATCAGGTTATCAAAATGACGAATGATTCGTTCGAGCTTGCCGGTGACGTAATCGCGTAGGGCCGGGGTGATCTCGAGGCGGTGTCCACTGACTTGCAGATTCATGATGTGACTCCTTCTTCTAAATGGACTTGCGTAAATTGACCGGCGGGATACTGAGCGCTTCACGGTATTTTGCAATTGTGCGCCGTGCCACGACAATGCCCTGCTGACCAAGAACCTCGGATATCTGGCTATCCGAGAGAGGCTTGCTAGGCTCTTCAGCGCTGATCATCTGCTTGATCAATGCACGAATGGCCGTTGCCGAACAGGCCCCGCCAGCTTCCGTGCTGACGTGGCTGCCAAAAAAATATTTCAATTCAAAAATCCCGCGCGGGGTCGCCATGTACTTCTGAGTCGTCACCCGCGAGATGGTTGATTCATGCAGACCCAGGGCTTCGGCAATTTCGCGCAGGACCAGCGGCCGCATCGCGACTTCTCCGTGATCGAGAAATTGGCGCTGACGTTCCACAATAGCCTGCGCTACACGCAGGATTGTGTCAAACCGTTGCTGTACGTTCCTGATCAGCCAGCGCGCTTCCTGGAGTTGCCCGGCGAGGCCCGATCCACGCTGCCTGGATAGAATCTGGGCGTAGAGACTGTTGATCCGCAATCGCGGAAAGGCGTCGGCATTGACATTGACCGACCACTGTCCGCGGACTTTGCGGACTACCACATCAGGGGTGATGTAACGGGTTTCAGGACAAGCGTATGCGGCTCCAGGCCGTGGATTCAGGCTGCAGATCAGCAAGTGTGCTGCGCGCAGGGCATCATCCTCACAACCCGTCAGCTTTTTGATCTTGGCAAAATCATGGCTGGCCAGCAGTTCCAGATGTGTGCGCACGATCTCCTGTGCCAGCGTACAGGTGCCATCCATTGGCAGTGCCTCGAGTTGCAGCAGCAGGCACTCCTGCGCGCTGCGCGCGCCGACGCCGGTTGGATCAAAGCACTGCAGATGATTGAGCGCGATCCGCAGTTCTTCCGGTGCAATCTCCAGTTCGACGGGCATGACTTCAACCAGTTCATCGAGCGACTGGGTCAGGTAGCCGTCATCGTCCAGTGCTTCCACCAGGCAGCGAACCAGCACACGGTCACGGTCGGAGAGCGTCATCAGACCAAGCTGCCACAACAAGTGCTCGCGCAGCGAGAGCGTGCTTGCCTGGATGTCCTGATAGTCGCTCTCGCCATCTTCGTCATCGAAGGAACCAGAGGAACCAAAGGAGGCAGGATGGTCGTCCAGCCAGCCTTCGTCTTCAGCAGAGGGGCGCTCACCTGGCGTGTCGCCCCCTTCCGTTTCTGGAAAAACGCCCTCACCACTTTCGCCATGCGCCGCCGCAAGCGTAGGGTATTCCTCTGCCCGTTCGAGCAGCGGGTTATCAAGCAGGTACTTTTCCAGTTCGTGTTCGAGTTCGATCGTCGACAACTGCAGCAATCGGATCGATTGCTGCAGTTGCGGGGTCAACGCAAGATGCTGCGAAAGCCTGAGCTGGAGGGATGGTTTCATGCACGGAACCGGGTAAGCCACCGCATTGGCAAGGGAGTTGCCCGTCTGGTTCTCGAATTATGGCTGAAGGGCGTCGGGTTCAGAGGCGAAAATTCTCACCCAGGTACACCTTTCGAACGTTTTCATTATAAATGATTTCGTCGGGCCGGCCAGCGGCAAGGACACTCCCTTCGTTGATGATGTACGCGTGGTCACAGATCCCCAGCGTTTCGCGAACGTTGTGGTCGGTAATCAGCACCCCGATCCCGCGTTCCTTGAGGAAGCGGATGATCTTCTGGATGTCGAGCACAGCGATCGGGTCGACGCCGGCGAAAGGCTCGTCGAGCAGAATGAAACGTGGACTACTGGCCAGTGCACGTGCGATTTCAACTCGCCTCCGCTCCCCTCCGGACAAGGAAGTTGAGGGACTGGCGTGCAGGTGACTGATGTGCAACTCTTCGAGCAGATCATCCGTACGGCCTGCGATTTCATCTGCTGACAACTTTTGTAATTCGAGCACAGCGCGGATGTTCTCACTGACCGTCAGCTTGCGAAAGACGGAAGCCTCCTGCGGAAGATAAGAAACACCCAGGCGAGCGCGCTGGTGTATCGGCAAGTGAGTCAGCTTTTCGTTGTCGAGATGAACGTCGCCGCCATCACACGCGACCAGGCCGACCACCATATAGAAACACGTCGTCTTGCCTGCACCGTTCGGACCGAGCAACCCGACCACCTCTCCGCTGACCACTTCGAAGGAAACATCATGGACCACCGTACGGGACTTGTAGCGCTTGTGAAGGTGATGGGTCGACAGTGTGCTCTGTTGGTCTGACATGGCTCAATCGTCTTCAAGAGTGGCGCTGCTGCTCAGCAAGCGCCGAATGGTCTCGCCTGAAAATCCCCGCCCGGCCAGAAAGCGTATTTGCCGAGCTTGCCCGGCAGCATCCCCCACATCAGCCAGACTGCCAAAGCGCCGCTGCCAGACTCGGCGTGCGCGCGTCAATTCGTCTTCTCCAGCGGCCAGTGTCGCGCACACCAGTTCAGCAGCCACTCCTTTGGAACGGAGTTCGTACGCCAGACGCGCGTCACCCAGGTGCGGCGCTCGCGAATTGCGCCGCGCTTCCGCGTAACGTTGATCGGAAAGCAGATGCCTGTTCGTCAGATCGTCGAGCAGGGCCTCCAGCTGCTCCGCCGATTCAGCAAAGAGGGTAATCTTGTGCGACAGTTCCTGACGCGTGTATTCACGGCGGGCGAGCAAGCGCAGAGCCCGTTCGCGCAAAGCGTCCCGCATCGTCGAACCCTTATGAAGCGATAGCCGCTACAGGGGATGGGACTTTCACCGCGGCACGGATTCTGGCCTCGATTTCTTCCGCGATTTGCGGCCTGCTCTTGAGATATTCGCGGGCATTGTCCTTGCCCTGGCCAATCTTCTCGCCATTGTAGGCGTACCAGGATCCCGATTTGTCGACCAGTTTATGCAGTACCCCAAGTTCGATGATCTCGCCTTCGCGCGAGGTTCCTTCGCCGTAAAGGATATCGAATATGGCTTCGCGGAAAGGGGGAGCAACCTTGTTCTTGACGACCTTGACCCGGGTTTCGTTGCCAATGACTTCATCCCCCTTCTTGATGCTGCCAATGCGGCGGATGTCGAGGCGTACCGAAGCGTAAAACTTGAGGGCGTTGCCGCCGGTGGTCACTTCCGGACTGCCGAACATGACGCCGATTTTCATCCGAATCTGGTTGATGAAAATGACCAGGGTATTGGTGCGGTTGATGTTGGCCGTCAGCTTGCGCAGCGCCTGACTCATCAGACGAGCTTGCAGACCAGGCAGTGAGTCGCCCATTTCGCCGTCGATCTCTGCTTTCGGTACGAGTGCTGCAACCGAATCGATCACCACCACATCGACACTGGCCGAGCGCACCAGCATGTCGGCGATTTCCAGAGCCTGTTCGCCGGTGTCCGGCTGGGAGATCAGCAGCTCATCAAGATCCACACCCAATTTCTGGGCATAGCCCGGATCGAGCGCATGCTCGGCATCGATGAAGGCGGCCGTTCCTCCGAGTTTCTGCATTTCGGCAATCACCTGCAGGGCCAGGGTCGTCTTGCCCGAGGATTCCGGGCCATAAATCTCGACCACGCGGCCACGCGGCAAACCGCCGATGCCCAGTGCGATATCGAGTCCCAGTGAGCCGGTGGAAACCACCGAGAGGTCGGTTACGACGCTCCCCTCGCCCATCTTCATGATCGAACCCTTGCCAAACTGCTTTTCGATCTGGGCCAACGCAGCAGCCAGCGCCTTCGACTTGTTGTCGTTCATTGTTGCCTGTCCTTTTTCTTGAATGAGAGGGATTATCCCACGTTCGACCACGCAGATCATGTCCACATCCGCATCGCCGAAAAAATATGTGATTATATACAGCCCTATGAAAATGACCAGCGTACGCGGTCATTCTGCCTGCGAGCATCAGGTCTGGCGCGCGAGATGCTTTTCGAGAAGGTCGATCAGAAACAGCAATTCACGCGCGGTACCCAGAGGAAAGCCTCTGCGCTCGCCATCGCGGTTGTCGCGCAAGAGTCCGTGCAGGTAGGCCAGGCACTCGGAAGAACCCCAGGTACGTGTCACCGCGACCCTGATATGCGGCAATTGCCCGACCCTGGGAAGGCGCGCCAGCAGTTGATCAATCGACCCGGGCTGTTCATCGCTGGCAGCGAAGACCGGTTCAACGAGTTCCCCAGCACTTTCCCAATCCGCTGCAGCGACATTGAAGTGGCGTTTGAGCCGCACTCCGAGCACTTCGAAGGCCTCACGCTGCTCGTTTTGCCGGTAAACCTCGAGCAGTTTCAACCAGGGAGTCACTGCGAGCGTCGGCTTTTGTTCGATGAACTCTTCCAAAACCTGTGCAGCGCCCGTGACGCGTCCGAAAGAGATCATGATTTCGGCAAGTTGCAGTACCGCCGTCACTTCATCGTCGTCGCGTGCCACCAAGTCGCTCGTAACACCATCCGGAATCAGTGGAGCATCCATCCTGGGCTTGCCCTCGGCAACAATCACCGGGTGCTCTGCGAGCCGAATGGGTGGGCGATTTCTGTCGACAGCTGCACTGAAATCGCCCGGCGGAAGCGTCGGGTCAGCTACTTCCGACAAGCGGGAAGCGTTGCCGGAGCGGCGGCGAAGGAACCAGGTCAAACCGACAACCAGCCCGAACAGCAGCCCGCCCTCAAGCCACCAATCCGTTTTCTCGGTCACTTGCGCTACCGGCAGTGCCGTCATCCGGGTTGGCGCGGTGGCCGACTGCACGGGCGCGCTGGCCGGTATCGCCGCGGCGACGAGTGTCTGCTGCCCGCCCTGACCCAGGTTCTTCCTCTGCAGATCGTTGAGCGTCGCATCCAGCCGCCGAACCTGTTCCGCAACAGCCAGTTGCTGTTCGGCTTGCGTGTGCAGTGCCGACAAGAGCTGGTACTCGATACGCAACATCGAACGCTGACTCTCAGTCATCTTGTTCAGTAGTTGAACCGATAGTCTGGTACTCAAACGCAAGGGCAGGTCGTCGGCGATCCCGGACAGATGGCGGTCGGTACCGCCGGAAAGGAGCAGGCGGTCGATTGCGCCAGAACCAGAGGAGGGTTTCCGGGAAAGTGGCCGTTCCGGTCGCAAGCTGGATGGCGTATCGCCCGCAGCGCCTGCGCCGGGATTCGCGACAGGCCGCACTGCCGACAGCACTTGCCGGCTGTTGCCGGGCTGCAGGCCGGCGGCCGGCCGCGATCGGAAAACCGGCTCCGGCTCAGGGACCGCTGCCGCACGAATGGCCGGCAGGCCCACCGCAGGTTTCCTGGCCAGGGGAGGATCGATCAGCAGCAGATACTTGCGTACCACCTCGGCGCCGCAACCGGCATGCACATTGACCTGCAATACCGGTTCGTTGACGACCTGGTCGGAAACAATATGCAAATGCAGCCCAGCGCCGCGCTGCTCAATGGTAAGGCGACCGCGAACCAGCAGCGGCACCCCCACGCTCTCGCCGGCCTGGCTCTTCTGGCCAAGATGGAAACATTCGGCCAGCGGTTGCTTGTCGGCCGATACATCAAGAAGGGGTACCTCGGCTTCGAAGCGCGATCCAAGGCTTGACAGCACGGTCATCTTGCCAAGCGCCACCGCCTCGACCATTCCGGCAGGACAAAGCAGGATCGGCAGGAGCCAAGGGAGTCGCAATAACCGGAAAACAGATGCGTTCATGATGCCTGCGCGCATTGGGCTTGAGGGGAAGGCACATTCGGGTGAATCCTCTTATTATATGGCGGAGTTGATTCACCGAAATGACAGGTGCAGTGGCTCATCCAGGCGAAGCGGCAGACCGCTGTCGAAATCGTCAGACCAGACGGCTCCCGGCCTGTTCGAGAAGCCCGAGCAGGGCATGCGCAACCGATTGCGCCCGCACCGACTCGCGGTTACCCTGAAAATGACGAGTAGATGAAACAACATGCCCATCCGGCCCGGCCCAGGCAAAGCAGACGGTACCGACTGGACGGCCTGGCCCTCCCCCGCCCGGACCTGCGACGCCCGTGATGGCCAGCGCCCAGTCGGCACGGCTGCGCTGTAGTGTGCCCAGGGCCATCGCCATGGCAGTTGCTTCGCTGACTGCGCCGTGCGCAGCGAGGGTGTCTGCGGTAACACCGAGAAGCTCGATCTTGGCGTCATTGGAATAAGTAATGAAACCACGTTCGAACCAAGCAGAACTCCCGGCGACCGCGGTCAGGCACTGTCCCAGCCAGCCGCCGGTACAGGATTCGGCTGTCGCCAGGCGCTCGCCATTCGCCAGCAGCAACTGACCGACTGCAGTGGCCAGCGTTTCCAGGGAGGCTTGATCGTGCCGGCTCATGTACGTACGAAGCGCAGGATGGCCAGAACCAGCAGCGTATATCCCGCCGCCATCAGGTCGTCACACATCACACCAAAGCCGTTCTTGACCTTCTCATCGAAGTAGCGCGCCGGTTGTAGTTTGACGATGTCGAAGAAGCGGAACAGGCAGAAGGCGGTAGCCTGCCATGGCCAGTGCGGCGGGCAGAACAACAGTACCAGCCAGAAGGGAACGATTTCGTCCCAGACGATACTGCCGTGATCAATGACCCCGAGATCGACACCGGTCTTGTGAACCGCCAGCACGCCGCCGATGAAACAGAGCAGGAGAAACCCGAGCAGTTCGAAATCGCTCATCGACGAACGTAGCCAGGGGAATGCAAGCCAGGCGAAAAGGGTGCCTACCGTTCCCGGCGCAAGTGGCGACAGGCCACTGCCAAAACCACAGGCAACCAAATGCGCGGGATGTGCCAGCAGGAATTGAAGTGAAGGCGGACTAGCCAAAGTGATCGTAACCCTTGTCGTTGATCGGCACCACCCGTCCCTGGTCGTCGAACAGCGTCAACTGGCCGGGGGCGGCGCCGACGACCCGGCCACAACGCCAGAGCGGCAAAGCCAGCTGGTCGGCGAGGGCGGTAATTTCGGCGCGCTTTGCGGGTGCCGCGGAGAACACCAGTTCGTAATCGTCACCGCCGGCGAGCTGGCATTGGCGGGCCAGCACGGGGTCTGCTGTCGCCGGTAACGGTGGTAATTGCGCCAAAAAAAGCTCGGCGGCAACCGCCGACCTTTCGAGGATGTGGCCAAGATCGGCGAGCAGACCATCGGAGACATCGATGGCAGCATGCGCCAGACCACGCCGGCGTAGCTCAAACCCCAGTTCGACGCGCGCCAGTGGCCGCTGCAGGGCAGCCAAGCAGGGTTTGATCAGTGGTTCGGCGAGCATGGTTCGCCCCTGCAGGTGCGCCAGACCCAGGGCCGCGAGGCCGGGTTGCCCGGAAACCCAGAGGTCGTCATCGAGCAAGGCCTGGTCACGGCGCAGTGCCGTGCCGGCGGGAATCTCCCCGATGGCCGTCAGGCAGAACGCGAGCGAGCCACGTGTCGTGTCGCCCCCAATGACATCGACGCCGTAGTGCCTGGCGCAGGCAAAGAGTCCGTCGGCAAAGGCAGCGATCCATGGCTCGCTCACTTCCGGCAGGCTACCGGCAAGCAAGACCCAGCGTGGCCTGGCCCCCATCGCGGCAAGATCGGAGAGATTGACTGCCAGAGTTTTCCAGCCAAGCTGGCAGGGGTCCGTATCCGGCAGGAAATGGGTGCCGGTGATCAGCATGTCAGTGGTGATCGCCAACTGCATTCCCGGTGCGGGAGCGATCAGCGCGCAGTCGTCGCCGGGACCGAGAATTGTTTGCGGCGTCGGTCGCACGAAATGATTCCGGATCAGTTCAAATTCGCTGGGCATCACTGCTTCCGGGCCTGGTATTCCGTACCTCAACGCGCCACTTGACGGCCCTTGACACGCGCCGTCCGCTTGGCTTCGACCTCGGCCGGACGCAAGCCGGCAGCGAGTCTGTCGAGGACGCCGTTCACGTACTTGTGGCCGTCGGTTCCACCGTAACCTTTGGCCAACTCGATCGACTCGTTGATGATCACCCGATACGGCGTTTGCGGGTAATTGCTCAACTCGAAAGCACCCGCCAGCAAAACGCAGGCTTCGATCGGTGAGAGGTCGTTGAAGGGACGATCGAGATAGGCTTGCAGTCTTTCCTCAAGAATCTGACGCTGCGCGAGCACGCCACGCAGCAGTCCGACGAAGAATTCACGGTCGGCCTTGTCGAAATCGTCAATATCACGCAGATGCGCTTCAATCGCAGCTTCGTCGTTACCGCTCACCCGCCACTGATAGAGTCCCTGCAGGACGAACTCACGAGCCCGACGGCGTGGCGACCTGGGTACAGCCGGTTTGCCGGCTGGCGTTGTTGGCGACTGCTCGGCCATCATGAGGATTCTCCGAGTGCGCGCAGCAGATTGGCCATCTCGACAGCGGCCTGTGCGCAGTCAACCCCCTTCTGCTGCATGCGGGCGAGCGCCTGATCGTCGTCTTCACAGGTCAGAATACCGTTGGCAATCGGGATACCGCTCTTCAACTGCACTTCCATCAGCGCCCGGCAGGAATCATTGGAGACGATCTCGAAATGGTAGGTTTCGCCGCGAATCACCGCACCCAGTGCGATCAGGGCCTGGAAACGACCGCTGCCTGCCATGCCCTGCAGAGCCAGAGGAAGTTCCAGAGCGCCCGGGACGGTAGCGATGCGGATGCTGCCCTCGGCGACACCCAGACGCTTCAGTTCGCTCGTACAGGCGCTGAGCAGGCCTTCGCCGATGTCCTGGTTGAAGCGGCTCATGACCACGCCAATCGCCAGTCCGTCGCCCTTGAGCGAAGCGGCGTACTCACAGATGTTTTCGTAACGTGCCATGGCAGGCATGTTCGCAAGTTTTTTCGGAGTGCCCATTAGAGTCTTTCAAGGTCAGCCGGCGTGGCGATGTGACCTGTCACTTCAAGGTCAAAACCGGTCATGCTAGGCATCCGGCGCGGGCTTGAGAGGAGTTTCATCTTGCCAACGCCGAGGTCGCGCAGAATCTGCGCGCCAATGCCGTAGATGCGGGGGTCCCAGCGTGTTGCCGGAGGTTTTCCAGAGATCGGTTCACGGAGTAGCGCGAGCAAGTCCTGGCCGCTTTCGGGACGATGCAGCAACACGATCACGCCAGCGTCCACTCGCGCCAGCGCAGCCTGTGCAACCTGCAGTGAAAAAGTATGCCGCCCCCCCCTTGGATCGAGGAAATCGACAACCGACAACGGTTCATGGACGCGCACCAGCGTCTCCTTGTCGGGGCGAATTTCTCCCTTGGTCAGTGCCAGGTGCACTTCGTTCGAGGTGCAGTCAGTATAGGCATGCAGGGTGAATTCGCCGTGCACAGACTCGACCTGTTTGGAGAGGGTGCGCTCGACCAGCGTCTCGTGCCGACTCCGGTAATGAATCAGATCGGCGATGGTGCCAATCTTCAGGCCATGCGCACGGGCAAACGCGACGAGATCGTCAAGGCGAGCCATGCTGCCATCTTCCTTGAGGATTTCGCAGATCACCGCCGCCGGTTCGAGCCCGGCCAACAGCGCCAGATCGCAGCCGGCTTCGGTGTGGCCGGCGCGCACCAGGACGCCGCCGGGGCGAGCCATGATCGGGAAGACATGGCCTGGCTGCACGATATCGTCTGGTCGTGCGTTGCGGGACACCGCGGCGACAATGGTCAGCGCGCGGTCGTGTGCCGAGATACCCGTGGTCACGCCTTCGGCTGCTTCGATCGAAACCGTGAATGCCGTGCTGTAAGGACTCTTGTTGTCGCGTGCCATCGGCACCAGGCCCAGTTGCCGGCAGCGCGCCTCGGTCAGCGTCAGGCAGATCAGGCCACGACCAAAGCGGGCCATGAAGTTGATCGCTTCGGGAGTGACATGCTCGGCAGCCAGCACCAGGTCGCCCTCATTTTCTCGATCTTCCTCGTCCACCAGAACCACCATACGCCCGGTGCGCATTTCGACGATGATCTCGTCGATCGGTGAAACGTCGGCAGAAGTGCTTTGTGGTGCCATTGATACCTCCTCTGCCCGCACTCGTATGTCGAGTGCGAAAGCAGTATATGACCCGGGATTTGCTGCCCATCCCGAGATGTTCACTGGGGTCGATCAGCGCCGATTCGATGGCTTCCGATTGGCTGATATTTTTCGCAAAGGCGGATTCTCTCAGTTTCCGGGCCTCACCGCCATGCACAGATGTGGCCGTATTATTCATCGGTGTCTGCCGATTCATCGCCCATCGATCTCCCAACTGCCTGGTTATTCGTTTTATCATGTTGATAGGGATGAAGTTGCCGCATCGGCCAAGGCATGGAACAGCGGCCGAATGTGTATCGGCAGATGCCGATGTTTGTGAATGCCCAGGATGAAGGGACCAGTTCAATGACCATGATTCAGACCTTGCTGTTGATCGCCGTTGCTGTATTAGTGGGTATTATTCTGATCCGTTTTCTCGTCGCTCGCCGTTCAGCGTCTGAGCGAGCTGAGCGGGAAGCGAGTGCGCAAGCCGCCCGCGAAGCCGAACGTCAAGCTGCCGACAATGCTGCACGCCAGGCAGCGGCAGCCGCTGCACGTCGATTGGCCGAGCGCCAGGCGACTGAAAAAGCCGAGCGCGAAGCGGCCGAAGCCGCCGCACGGCGCGAGGCCGAACGTCAGGCCGCCGAAGCCGCCGCACGACGCGAGGCCGAACGCCAGGCCGCCGAAGCCGCCGCACGGCGCGAGGCCGAACGTCAGGCCGCCGAAGCCGCCGCACGACGCGAGGCCGAACGTCAGGCCGCCGAAGCCGCCGCACGGCGCGAGGCCGAACGTCAGGCCGCCGAAGCCGCCGCACGGCGCGAGGCCGAACGTCAGGCCGCCGAAGCCGCCGCACGGCGCGAGGCTGAACATCAGGCCGCCGAAGCCGCCGCACGGCGCGAGGCCGAACGTCAGGCCGCC
>NZ_JAZKUD010000031.1:0-44951 GCF_036625275.1 Accumulibacter sp. | reverse complement strand
GTGGCAATCTGCCGGAACCCGTCCGTCGCGCCGATTTCCGCAGCGTTGCCCTCGTTGCAGAGAACGCGGTCGACCCTGGCCATCGGGGGTCCGCGCTGTGCCCAGAGCAGCAGCGCGTCAAGCGCCTCGGCCGGGCCGCTGACCAGCGCTTCGACACTGCCGTCGCGACGATTGCGGACCCAGCCGGAGAGGCCGAGTCGTTCGGCCTCGGCGCACAGCGACCAGCGGTAGCCGACACCCTGAACCCGGCCATGTATACGCAGGTTTCGGCAGATGGTCTGACTCATCTTTCGACTCCAAAATGTTGAAACTGGGAACTGGGGCGGTGCGGCCGCAGCCAATACTGGCATAATCGTCGTCCATGAAAAGAAGAATAGCAAGGGAAGCGGCATCACTTTCCGGAGCCCTTGTCCGGCGATGCTGAAGACGCTGTTGCTGCTGCCGCTTTTGGGGGCCGCGCTGTTGTCGCTGCTGCCGAGCCGCCGCGTCGATCTGCTGCGCCATCTGGCAAGCGCCATCGCTGCCGCGACGATGTGCTGTGCCGGCCTGTTGCTGCTCGACTTCGATCCGGCCAGCGCGGATATCCAGTTTTTTGAAACCCGGCCGTGGAATCCGCGCGTCGGCTCGCATTTCGCGCTCGGCGTGGACGGTGTCTCGCTGCCAATGGTGCTGCTCGCGACGGTGCTCTGTTTCGTCGCAATCTTCTCCTCGACCAGCATCCGCAGCGGCGCCAAACTGTATTTCTCGCTGTTGCTGATCCTTGAAACCTCGCTGCTGATCGTGTTTACGGCGCGCGACTGGTCATTGTTCTACGTCTGCTGGGAGCTGACCCTGATCCCGCTGTTCTTCCTGATCGACCGCCTGGGAGGCGTCAACCGTCATCGGGCAGCGCTCAATTTTGTCCTGTATACGCTGGGGGGATCGGTATTCATGCTGATCGCGCTGCTGTTGCTCTACGATGTCGCCCCCGGCCACAGCTTCGCGATGGTCGACCTGGCCGCCGGGGGCGCACAGTTGCCGGTGCGTACGCAGATTCTGGTCTTTCTCGGGTTGCTGCTGGGTTTCGGGGTGAAGATGCCGATCGTCCCGCTGCATGGCTGGTTGCCGCTGGCACACGTCGAGGCACCGAGTCCGATTTCGATTCTGCTCTCCGGAATCCTGCTGAAAATGGGCGCCTACGGGCTGATCCGTGCGGCTGCAACCCTGCCGGCCGCCGCATTGGCGCTGCAGGACTGGCTGGCGCTGCTGGCGCTGGTCAGCCTGATCTATGGTGCGGTATTGGCCTGGCGGCAGACCGACCTGAAAGCGATGATCGCCTACTCGTCGATCTCGCACATGGGGGTCGTCCTGCTCGGCATCGCTGCGCTCAACCCGGTCGGACTCAGCGGTGCGCTGACCCAGATGGTTGCGCATGGACTGACCGCCGGACTGCTGTTCCTGCTCATCGGTCTGCTCTACGAGCGCACGCACAGCCGTGATCTGGCGACTTACGGTTCGCTCAATCGCAGCGCACCGCGCTTCGCCGTGTTGATCGTGTTCACGCTGCTGGCCTCGGTCGGCCTGCCCGGCAGCGCCGGTTTCATCGCCGAACTGCAGGTGCTGATCGGCGCTTATGGCCGCTGGGGAAGCTGGCTGGTCCTGCTGTCGATCGCGGTGTTGATTTCCGCAGCCTACGCCTTGCGCGCCATTCGCTGCCTGTCAACCGGACCCGAGCGGCCTGTCGGTGCGGCGTCGGTTGGGGTGGCGCATTTCGCCGACCTCAATCGCACGGAATGCGCGGCCGCCTGGCTGCTGGCCGGCGGCATCGTCTGGATCGGCATCCTGCCGGCACCGCTGCTGCGCCTGATGGCCACTTCGCTGAGCCGGCTGGCCACCCCCTTCGGCGCCTGAGCGAGTCCGCGCATGCCCTCATCCGTCCTTCCGAAAATTGCCGCCGCCACACCCGGCCTGGAACGCGTACAGGCCGGCCTACAGCAGCTTGCGCACCTGCTGCCGGCGCAGGCGCCCTTGCGCGATTTCGTCCATCACAACACCCTGCACGCCTTCCAGCATCTGCCGTTCGCCGAAGCGCTCGGTGAAGCTGGCCGCCTGACTGGCGCACGTCCCTGGCTCGACGAGAGCCGCTGCCGGAAACTGTTTCAGGAAGGGCGAGTGAACGCGGACGATCTCGCGGCCGCCTTGCGGCAATTGCCCGAAACCCGAGCCGACGAGTGGCTGCCCGGTGATGCGCTGCCCGGCTTGCGTCGCGGCGAGATCCTGCAGGCGACCCTGCTGCAGCCGCCGGGAACCCTTTCATCGACCCGTCTGCGCTGGCAAATCGAAGAAAAATCGGCATGCGAGCGCCTGCAGGCGGATCTCGACCCGGTCGTGCGGCAGCGGCTGCTGGACGCTGCCGCTGTGGACGGCCACGATGAGGCTGCGGCCGTCGCCGACCTCTGGGCAGCGGCATGCGCTTTGCGCGAGCCGACTGCCCGGCCTGCCGTCGCTTGCCCCGAGCCCTCGGCGGCCACTGCCACGACGATCTGGCAGGAACTGCTCGACCGTCTCGGCAACCCATGGACGCTTGGCGCATTGCTCGCTCATCTGACGGGTGAGGATATCCGGCCTGCTCTGCAGGCGGCCCTGATCCGCCATCTTGCGGCCCACCTGGATCACGGCCTGGCCGCCTGGAGAAACCCGGCACGAGCACAGGGCTTTTTTATGGCGTGGCGACAAAGCGCCAGCAGCGACTGGGCCTGGGAACTTGACGAATTCGCTGGCGCACGCCAGGACATCGGGCAACTTGCCGACGATCCGCTGCAGGTGATCGCCAACGAACTGCAGCCATTGGGCATGGACGATTCGCGCTGCAGTGCCTATCTGCAGCGACTGGCGATGGAATTGCCGGGCTGGGCCGGCATGTACCACTGGCATGAAGCGCACGCCGGAAGCGGTGATCCGCCGGTCAGCCTGGCCGATTTTCTCGCCGTGCGCGTGGTACTCGAACGCCTCCATGTCGAGCAGTGGCTGCGCCGTATCTGGGGCCTGCGGCTCGGCGAACTCGGCGGCTACTTCATCGATCATCCGGCTGAGCTGGCGGTCAGGCACGCGGCCGGCAGTCGCCAGTTGCCGGACGACCTGCTCGACCAGGTGCGGCCGCATCTGGCGGCCGAAACAGCGTATGGCGACTGGCCGCATTTCGCCCGCCGCCTGACGGAGACGCACAACGCCGACGCCGCAGCGACCGACACCGAAGCACTGGCCGCCTGGCCACTGTTCGTCCTGGCACAAAGACTGGGACTGACTGGTCGCAGGCTGCGCGAGATCGGCCGATCCGGGGTGGAGTCCTTGCTGGGTTGCGCCGATTCCCTGACTGACGACCAGCGCGGCCTGCTCTGGCTGCTGGCCTACGAACATCACTATCGGCAACAGATCTTTGCAGCCTTGCTCGCCAATCATGGCCGCGCACCGGCGCTGGCCGGCAAAGCCCAGGCGCAGTGGGTTTTCTGCATGGACGACCGCGAAGAGGGCAGTCGCCGTCATCTCGAAGAGGTCAACCCGGCTTTTGAAACCTTTGGTGCCGCCGGTTTCTTCGGCACCCCGATGTTCTGGCAGGGCCTCGACGACGAGGCGCCGACCGCCCTCTGTCCGATCGTCGTGCGCCCGACGAATAGCGTGCGCGAGACCCTGCCGCCCGGCGCCGAAGCGGCGTACCGGCAGCATCAGCAGCGTCGCCAGCTGCGCCTGGCGTGGCGCGAACGCCTGCATCAGGGCAGCCGGCGCGGCTGGCTGCAGGCTGCGCTGCTGAGCGTTGCCGCCGCACCTTGGGCCCTGCTCGCGCTACTGGCGCGGACGCTGGCGCCGGGACCTCTCGGGAGGCTGCTTGAGCGCGCTCGCGACCGCTTCGACAAGCCGCTGCCGGGTGCGCTGGAATTGACCGCCGAGGCCGACGAAGCAAAACGGGTCGCCAGTAGCGACGCGCCACGAATCGGCTTCAGCGAAGAGGAGCAACTGACCCGCGTCGGCGCTTTTCTGCGCAGCATCGGCCTGACCAGCCACTTCGCGCCACTGGTGCTGATCGTCGGCCACGGTTCGGACAGCCGCAACAACCCGCATCTCGCCGCCTACGATTGCGGCGCCTGTTCCGGCCGCCACGGCGGGCCGAATGCACGCGTGTTTGCCGCGATGACCAACCGGCCGGCGTTGCGTGCACAACTCGCACGGCAGGGGATCGTCATCCCGGAGACGACGCACTTCATCGGCGCCGAGCACAACACCTGCGATGAAAGCTTCGTCTGGTACGACCTCGAGCAATTGCCGGCCAGCCATCGCGAGGCCTTTGCCGCACTGCGCCGCGACTGTCAGGAAGCGGCGCGCCGCCATGCCGTCGAGCGTTGCCGCCGTTTCGCTTCGGCGCCGCGCGCCCCTTCACCGCAGCAGGCGCAGGCGCACCTGTTCAACCGGCGCCAGGACATCGCGCAGGCACGCCCCGAACTCGGACATGCCACCGTGGCGGCGGCTTTCATCGGCCGCCGTACGATGAGCCGCGGGGCATTTTTCGATCGACGGGTGTTCCTGATTTCCTACGATCCGCTGCCGGATACCGACGGGCGCGTGCTCGAAGCGACCCTGCTGGCGGCTGGTCCGGTTGGCGCCGGGATCAACCTCGAATACTACTTTTCGACCGTCAATAACGAAGGCTATGGCTGTGGCAGCAAGATCATGCACAACCTGACCGGGTTGTTCGGAATCATGCAGGGGGCCAGTTCCGACCTGCGCACCGGCCTGCCGCTGCAGATGGTCGAGATCCATGAACCGATGCGGCTGCTGGTGATCGTCGAACAGACGCTGGAAATCATCAGTGCGATCTACCAGCGACAGCCCCCCCTGCAGGAATTGATTGGCAAGGAGTGGATCGTTCTCGCCGCCAAACACCCACAGACGGGGGCCATCGATCTCTTCGCGCCGGCAACCGGCTGGCAACCCTGGAGCCCCCAGGCAACGGGCCAGCCGGCGCCGGACGTGCCCGAGGCCGAGCGTTCGTCCGACTGGTTCGCCGGCCAGCGCGAACCCTTGCCGCCAGCCTTGCTGCGGCGCCCGGTGGTGACCGCATGAGCGCACCCGACGGGCTGTTCGAAATGTTGGCCATGGCCAGTCACCTGTTCTGGCTGGTGCCGCTGTTGCCGCTGCTGTCAGCCGCGCTGATCGCCATTCTTCTGCTCCTGCGCCGCGGCGCTGGCGATGCCGGCGAGCCGCTGACGGCCGCCATCGCCGGCACCGCCGCGCTCACTGCACTGCTGCTCCTGCTGGTCTTCGATCTGCTGGCCATCGCTGGCGCCCTGCCGGCGCATCCGGAGTTTGGCGAATGGCTGCGTATCGGCGCCGTAGCGGTTCGCCTGTCCTTCGTGGCCGACGCCTACAGCCTGCCGGCTGCGACGCTGGTCACCCTGATCGCCTGGATT
This sequence comes from Accumulibacter sp., assembly GCF_036625275.1. GTDB lineage: Bacteria > Pseudomonadota > Gammaproteobacteria > Burkholderiales > Rhodocyclaceae > Accumulibacter. Next base: position 39,510 of record NZ_JAZKUD010000031.1, on the reverse strand, counting down.
GCGATCCGTTTTTCGGCCACCTATCTGCACCGGGAGGCCGCTTTCCCGCGCTTCTTTCTCGGCATGAGCCTGTTCCTTGCCGGCATCCTGCTGATCGTTCTGGCCGGCAACGCGGTGCTGACCTTCGTCGGCTGGGAACTTGCCGGTTTCAGCTCCTGGCTGCTCATCGCTTACGCCTGGGAACGACCGGTCGCGACCGGCAATGCCTTGTTTGTCTTCCTCTGCAACCGCATTGGCGATGCCGGTTTCATGCTCGGGATCGCCCTCGCGACATGGTCGGTGGGCAGCCTCGAGTGGGCCGGACTGGTCGGTGACGGCGGCCTGGCCCAAGTGACGGCGCGCCTGCTGGCGTTCGGTTTCGTGCTGGCGGCGCTGGTCAAATCGGCGCAATTGCCGTTTACGCCATGGATCGCGCGCGCGCTCGAAGGCCCGACGCCGTCTTCGGCAATCTTCTACGGTTCGCTGATGGTGCACGCCGGCGTCTATCTGCTCTGTCGCCTGCAGGGTCTGCTCGTACAGGTGCCCGACCTGCTGGCACTGCTGGCGGTCGTCGGTCTGGCGACCGCCGTGTACGGCGGACTCTGTGCGCTGGTGCAGAGCGATGTCAAGTCGGCGCTGGTATTTTCGACCGTGACCCAGGTCGGTCTGATGGTCGGCTGCTGCGGTCTCGGACTGTTCTGGCTGGCCGCCTGCCACGCGGGCCTGCATGCCGCCTGGCGCGCGTATCAGTTTCTGCTCGCGCCGGCGTACATGCATCTGGCAAGTCAGCCGGCGCCGCCGGTGCCGCGCTGGCTGGCCGGGCAACGCTGGGGGTACACGGCGGCGCTGCAGCGTTTCTGGATCGAACCGCTGGCCAACAGCCTGCTGACGCGTCCAACGCTGGCGCTCGGCAGGGACGTGCGGGCGCTCGACGAGCGTTTCATCGACCCGATCGTCGGCGCACCCCGCGACGATGAACGCCCTGGCACCGGTGACGCGGCCGACGAACTGATCCGTGGCCATGGCCTGGCCGGTCACGCATTGTTCAACTTCGCGAACCGCATGCAGCGCCTGGAAAGTGCCCTGCTGCTCAGCGGCGACGGGGCAATGGAGAAGTCGCTGCAACGCGCCGCACACTACGCGGATGCCATCGAATCGCTGCTCGAACAACCGCGCTATCTGATGCTGATGGTCATGGCGACTTTCGTGGTGATCCTGTGAGTGAAATCCTCTGGGCCACGCAGGCCGGCTACCCGCCACTGGCAGCGCTGCAATGCTTGCCGCTGGCCGCGGCCCTGCTGCTGCTGATCATGCGCGAGGCCGACCTGGCGCTGGTCATCGGCCGTATCTTCGCGGTCGCCGAACTGGTCGTGGCGATCGACCTGTACGCCCGCATCGACGTGTCGACCAGCCTCCTGCAGTTCGCCGAGCGCGTCGATGTGTTCGCTTACCATGCTGCGGCCGACGGGGTGAGCGTGCTGTTCATCCTGCTCACGGCGCTGCTCGGCGTGCTGCTCTCTTTCTACGGCATGGCCCGCCAGCAGATCTCGCCGGTACAGCTCCTGAGTGTGCTGTTGCTGATCGAGTCGTCGCAGATGACCATGCTCACGACGATGAACCTGTTGTGGTTTGCCGGCGCTTCGGCAGTACAACTGGCGCTGGTCGGCTACCTGCTCTGGCGCTGGGCTTCGGCCAGAGAGGAGAACCTCGCCCTGTCCCGCTTCCTGCAGTATCAGCTCTTCGGCTGGTGCCTGTTCATGGCCGGTTCCATCGTCCTGGTCTGGAGCCACGCCGACGTCCTGGGCGGCCACTGGAGCTTCGACCTCTTCGAATTGCTGAAAACGCCGCAGATCGGCAAATACCAGTCGGCGGCCTTCTATCTGCTGTTTTATGGACTGGCGGTACGCACCCCGCTGTTTCCCCTGCATGGCTGGCTCCCCAACTCGGCTGGCTACGGCCTGATCGCCGTGGGCCCGGTACTGCTGCTCGGGGTCAAGGTCGGTATCTACGGCATGGCGCGCTTCCTGCTGCCGCTGACCGCCGAAGCGGTGATGATCTGGCAGCCCTATGTCGTGGCCTTCGCCATGGTCGGCGTCTTTTTTGCCGCGAGCATGGCTTTCCGGCAGGTCAATCTGCGCCGGCTGATGGCTTTTGCAGTCGTCAGCCATACCAGTCTGATCGTGATTGGCCTGTTTACGCTGCATCCGGCCGGCCTGCAGGGCGCGCTGCTGCTGGCCGTCAACTTCGGCCTGGCGATTACGGTGATGCTGTTGATGGTCGGTTACGTGTACCGCCGTACCGGCACCACCCATCTCGATCGGCTCGGCGGTCTCTTCGACCGCGTTCCCTTCATCGCCGTTGCCTTCCTGATCGGCGGCCTGGCGCTGCTTGGCATGCCGGGGACGCCCGGTTTCGACGCCGTACACCTGGTTCTGGAAGCGTCGATCGAAACCTTTGGCGCCTTGCCGACCATCGCCACGGCGCTCGGCAACGTCGTTGCGGCCGGTTTCCTGCTGTGGGCTTTCCAGCGCGCCTTTCTCGCGCCGCGACCCAGGGATCTGCCGGCAGCCCGCATCGCTCGCACCGGCAAGATGGAGTATTTCGTTGGTGGCGCCACACTGCTGGTGCTGCTGGCAGCCGGTTTCTACCCCGAGCCCTGGCTGCAGTTGACCGACGCGGCAACGCAGGCGCTGTCGACCCATTTCCATCATGATTGAACTGGCGTCCTGGCCACTGCTGAGCACGCTGCTGTCGCTGCCGTTGCTTGGCGCGCTGTTGGCTGCGCTGTGGCGGCGCAAGGCCGGTGCGCAGTGGATCGCGCTCGGCAGCGCGGTGCTGACGCTGCTCTGCTCGCTGCTGATCGTCGGCGCCTTCGATGACCAGGACCCCGACTTCCAGTTGCTGGATTCGGCGAGCTGGCTCCCGGGGGTCAATATCCACTACTTGGTCGGGGTCGATGGCCTCTCGCTGCTCTTTCTGCCGGCGACGGCGCTGCTCTTCTGCGGCGCGGTCGTCGCCGGCTGGCGGCGGCATTCTCCGGCCGCGGACGCAATCCCCCCCGGCGTGTACTTCGCCCTGCTGCTGCTGCTCGAAGCCGCCACCCTCGGCGTCTTCTGCGCACTCGACAGCATCCTGTTCTTCTGCTTCTGGGAGTTCACGCTGCTGCCGCTGTACTTCCTGGTCAGCCTGTGGGGCCTGGGCGCCGGCCGCCAGGCAGCCGCCGTGCGCTATTTCCTGGTCATGCTCGCCGGCGGCGTGCCGCTGCTGTTTGGCCTCCTGGCACTGGCTTTCGGGCATGCCGAACAGAGCGGCGCACTGCACTTTGATCTGCCAACACTGCTGGCGACAGCGCTGCCGGAGCGGACCCAGTATCTGGTGTTCCTGCTGCTGCTCGCCGGTTTTGGCGTCAAGGTGCCGCTGCTGCCGCTGCACACCTGGCTACCCGCACTGGCGATGGGTGCGCCAGCGGCAGTGACGGCCGTGCTGGTCGGGCTCAAACTCGGCGCTTACGGGCTGATCCGCTTCGCCATTCCGCTGGCGCCGCTCGCAGCGCGCGAGCTGCACTGGCTGCTCGCCGGTTTCGGCACTGTGGCCATTCTCTACGGCAGCGTCGCGGCACTGGCACAGAGCAATCTGCGCGCCGTACTGGCATACGCGAGCCTGTCGCATGTCGGGCTGGTCGTGCTGGGGCTGGCATCGTTCTCGGTTTCGGCACTGCAGGGAGCGCTGCTGCAACTGCTGAACTTCAGCGTCGCCGCTGGCGGCGGCTTTCTGGTCCTCGCTTTCCTGCAGCGCCGGAGCGACTCGACCGACATCAGCCAGCTCGGTGGCGTGATCCACCGCATGCCACTCCTGTCCGGCTTCTTCCTGCTCTTCGGATTGGCCGGCATCGGCCTGCCGGGAACCAGCGGCTTCCCCGGAGAACTGCTGATCATCGTCGAAACGCTGCACAGCCATACCGGTGCCGGCCTCGCTGCGCTGTTCGCCATGGTGCTCGCTGCCGCAGCCTTCCTGTCGCCTTTCCGGCAGGCCTTTCTCGGACCCTTGCGCAATCCCGACCTCGTCGCCGCCGACGACCTGCTGCCACGCGAGCTGGCCTGGCTGCTCCTGCCGACCCTGTTGATTATCGCGGTCGGCGTCTATCCGCTGCCGATCCTCGAACTGCTGCGTCCAAGTGCCGAAGCCTGGGTGGCGGCGCTCGCCGGTCTGTAGGTGGTTCGATCCGTCGCGCGGGCGTTGGACCAAAGCTCAGCGATCGATGCTTGCGACCAACAAGCGTATCGTCGAACCGTATCACCAGACCTTCGAAAAGGAGCTTGCCTCATGCTGACTGCCATCACATTGGAGAACTTCAAAAGCTACCGGCAGGCCGAGCTTCCCTTGGCGCCACTTACGGTGATGATCGGCGCCAATGCTTCAGGCAAGAGCAACGCGATTGAGGGAATGCGCCTGCTGTCCTGGCTTGCGCAGGGGCAGAGACTGTCGGCCATTCAATACGCGGTGCAGAGTGGGGATCGCGTGGTGCGTGGCACGATCGACGATTTGCCTTTCGAGCACGGCGACTCCTTCGGTTTGGGGGCGCAAACCAGCGATATGGAATGGAACCGGTTGTCGATGACGCTCGTGCGCCGGCCGGATGGGCTTCACATTGCCGCCGAGAAGCTGACCCACAACGACGCAACCGTACCGCTCTACGCCTTGGATCAGCCCTCGCATGATCGAGGGACCGACGCGGGGGTGGCTTACAACAATTTTTCCAAGGGTCCTAACAAACCGCATGTCACTTGCTCGGATCAGGCTGCGATTTTCACGCAACTGGCCAGCCCTGCGACCTTTGGCTCAGCGCACAAAGCCTCGCGTGAACGTATTCCCCCCGTGGTCAAGCAAGTCGAGCAGGGCTTGTCTGCCATGCTGTTTCTCGATCCTGTTCCTGCCCGCATGCGTGATTACGCTTTTCCTTCGGACAGCGTATTGCAGGGCGACGGCCGTAATTTGTCAGCCGTGCTCTACAGGCTTTGGGGCGCCGACCGCGAGAAGACCATCGAGCAACAACGCGGCGGACAGGAGCCGTTCGAGAGTCAGCGCCGGGCCATCCTCTCTTTCATCCAAAGCCTGCCGGAGCAGGACATCGCCAGCCTGTCCTTCTTGGAGGAGCCACGTGGCGGGGTCATGGTCAAACTCACGGAGACCTTCGGCGGCCAAACACGCGATTACGATGCCTCGCTGTTATCCGACGGAACGCTACGCGTGCTGTCGATTGCCGCGGCCATGCTCTCCGCGCCGGAGGGCAGCCTGGTGGTCATCGAGGAAATCGACAATGGCGTTCATCCGAGCAGGGCACGACGCCTGCTGGCCAATATTCGCGACATCGCCGAGCGGCGCGGATTGCGGGTGCTTCTTTCCACACATAATCCGGCCATGCTCGACGCGCTACCGGATTCCGCTTTGCCCGATGTGCTGTTCTGCTATCGCGATCCAGGACAAGGGGCAAGCCGCGTGGTGCGTTTACAGGATGTCCCGGATTATCCCGAACTGATCGCTCAGGATTCGCTCGGTGCCTTGGTAACCAGTGGAGCGCTGGAGCGCTTTATCAAACAACCACAGGCGCTTGATCGGCAGGAGCGCGCCGTGGCATGGCTGGAGACAATGAAGCGGGGTGCAGGACAATGAGCACCATCGTCTTGCTTGATACCTCCGTCTATCTGAACATTCTCGATGTCCCGGATTTCAATCAAGATCGCGACGAAGTGTTTACCACACTCCAGGATTCAATCGGCTGCGGGGATTACTTCCTCTTGCCCTTGGCCACGGTATGGGAAACCGGTAATCACATTGCCGATCTCGCGGATGGGCAAACGCGGCGCCAACATGCCGCCCGACTTTTGGAGGATGTCACAAAGGCTTTTGGCGGAAATGCTCCGTATCGGGCGACCTATTTTCCAGACCGTGAAGAATTTTTGAAGTGGCTGGGAGACTTCCCGGATACGGTCATGCGCAGCAAGTCGGCCAAAAAGCAGCGCGAGGGGGTGAGTTTGGCGGATCTCTCGATCATCAAGGAATGGGAACGCAATTGCGCCTTGCACCCCATGAGCCGTGTCCGTATCTGGTCTCTCGACAGTGATTTGGCCAGCTACGACCGGCAGCCCTGAATCGAGAACCGGCAGGATGAGGCAGCGTTCGAGGCTCTGCTTGCCGATGAAAAACTGCAGGGTGATTTCTACGGTTGCCTGTCGGCATTCGCCAAGACCCTCGCCATCGCCATGTCGGGCGAGCAGTTCATCGAGCAGACGCCGGCACAACGCATCATGATCAGTTGGCCCGGAAAAAGTCATGACCGTTAATGTGAAAGTCGCGTCAGCGACTCACGAATCTCCCCTCTCCCTCGCGGGAGGCGAAGGCGGGGTTTCGCGGAGCGCTGCTCCGCGCCGCCGTAGCCGGGCCGCGATGCAGCGCGGGCCATGGGAGGGGTCGGGGGGCGAGAGGGGGAATTCGCGGAGCATGCTCCGCGCCCATCGAGCGATTCCGGCGTGCCAGCCGGAATGAGCCCTGCAAGGGAGGGAAACGGTCATGACTTTCATGATCGGGGTGGCTGGAAAAATCATGACCGTTAGTGGCACGTACCTGGAGTGCGCCCTCCACTCATTGTCCGAGGATTTCCAGCAACATGCGGTCCACTCCCGTTTGCCAATCCGGCAGGACCAGGTCAAAGGCGGCCTGTAACTTGTACGTGTCGAGACGGGAGTTGTGGGGGCGTGGGGCGGGGACCGGGTAGGCACTGCTCGGGACGGCTTGGATGGCCTCTGGATTCACCCTGATCGCCTGTCCGGCCGCGCGTGCCTGCTCGATCACGTGCCGGGCGTAGCCGTGCCAACTGGTCTCGCCGCCGGCTACCAGATGGTAGAGACCGGCGAGGTCCGGGCGCTGCTGTACGCTGCGAATGGCGTGTGCGGTCACGTCCGCCAGCAGATCGGCCCCGGTCGGCGCGCCGATCTGGTCAGCGACGACCTGGAGTTGATCGCGCTCGCTCGCCAGCCGCAGCATGGTGCGGGCAAAGTTGTTGCCACGCGCGGCAAAGACCCAACTGGTGCGAAAGATCAGATGCCGGTCGCAGCGGGCCACCGCCTGCTCGCCTGCGAGCTTGGTCTTGCCGTAGACACCGAGCGGGCCGGTCGGGTCGCTTTCTCGCCACGGGGCTTCACCGCTGCCATCAAACACGTAGTCGGTCGAGTAATGCACCAGCCAGGCACCGATCCGCCCGGCTTCCTCGGCGAGCACGCCGGGTGCCAGGGCATTGATGGTTCTTGCCAGTTCGGGTTCGGACTCGGCCTGATCGACTGCCGTATGGGCAGCGGCGTTGACGATGATGTCGGGAGCGACCGCACGCACGCAGGCAGCCAGTCCGGCGAGATCGGTGAAACTGCCGCACAGGCTGCCGGCACCTTCGTAATCGAGAGCAACGATCTGGCCCAGCGGCGCCAGGCTGCGCTGCAATTCCCAGCCGACCTGTCCGCGCTTGCCGAAGAGCAGGATCTTCATGGCTGGCGCTCGCCGTAGTTCTTTTCGACCCAATCACGGTAGGCGCCGGACTGGACATGACGAACCCAGTCCTGATTCTCCAGATACCACAGTATGGTCTTGCGGATACCGGTATCAAAGGTTTCCGCCGGTTTCCAGCCAAGTTCCCGTTCGATCTTGCGGGCGTCGATGGCGTAGCGGCGATCATGGCCGGGCCGGTCGGTGACGTAGCTGACCTGTTCGCGGTAGGGCTTGCCGTCGGCTCGGGGTCGAAACTCGTCGAGCAGTGCGCAGACCGTGTGTACGATGTCCAGATTGGGTTTTTCGTTCCAGCCGCCGATATTGTAGGCCTCACCGGGACGACCGGCTTCAAGGACGCGCCGGATGGCACTGCAGTGGTCCTTGACGTAGAGCCAGTCGCGAATCTGCTGGCCGTCGCCATAGACGGGCAAGGACTTGCCAGCGAGGGCATTGACGATGATCAGCGGGATCAACTTCTCGGGGAAGTGGTAAGGGCCGTAGTTGTTCGAGCAGTGGGTGGTGAGCACCGGCAGGCCATAGGTGTGATGGTAGGCGCGCACCAGGTGGTCGCCCGCTGCCTTGCTTGCCGAGTAGGGACTGTTGGGCTCGTAGCGATGGGTTTCACTGAAAGCAGCTTCGTCTCTGGCCAAGGAGCCATAGACTTCGTCGGTGGATACCTGCAGGAAGCGCAAGCCCTGTCTGGCCTCGTCAGGTAGGCCGCTCCAGTAAGCGCGCACGGTTTCCAGCAGATGAAAGGTCCCGACGATATTGGTCTGGATGAAATCTTCCGGGCCGTGGATTGAGCGGTCGACGTGTGATTCGGCCGCGAAGTTGATGATTGCGCGCGGCTGGTATTGCTCCAGCAAGCGGTTGATCAGTTCGCGGTCGCCAATGTCGCCGTGTACGAAGAGGTGCCGCGGGTCGTTGGCCAGCGAGGCGAGGTTTTCGCGATTGCCCGCATAGGTCAGCTTGTCGAGGTTGATCAGTGCTTCATCGCTCTGCGTCAGCCAGTCGATCACGAAGTTGGCTCCGATGAAGCCGGCGCCGCCGGTAACCAGAATCATGGGGAATACCTTTCAAGCAGGGTTGCGGGGGAATGCATGCCGCGATCGGCGGGCGAATCATAACCCGCGCAGGGTCCAAGCGGTATCGGCAGCAGATTCATCTGCCGTAGCTGTCCTCCAGACGAACGATGTCATCTTCTCCGAGGTAACTACCGGACTGGACTTCGACGATTTCGAGGTCGATCTTGCCGGGGTTTTCCAGGCGATGAATGACGCCGAGCGGAATATAGGTCGACTGGTTTTCGGAGAGCAACAGCGATTCGTCGCCGCGCGCGATCTGTGCCGTGCCCTTGACGACGATCCAGTGCTCGGCGCGATGATGATGCTTCTGCAGACTGAGGCTCGCGCCTGGCTTGACCAGGATGCGCTTGACCTGATAGCGCGGGCCGTTCGCCACCCCCTCGTAACTGCCCCAGGGGCGATGCACGATGTGCCGAAATTCAGTTTCGCTACGCGTCGCGGACTTCAATTCTTCGACCAGCGCCTTGACCTCCTGCGCTTTCGACTTGTCGGCCACCAGTACCGCATCGGGGGTGGCAATCACGATCAGTTCCCTGACCCCCACCGTGGCAAGCAATCGTCCCTCGGAGAAGAGGACGCAATCGTGGGTGTCGACGCTATGCACATCGCCGCGTTGCGTGTTGCGATTGGCACCGGTCTGTGCGATGGTCGACAGGGCATCCCAGGCGCCGATGTCGTTCCAGCCGGCAGCCAGCGGAATCACCACCCCCCGCTCGGTCTTTTCCATGACCGCATAGTCGATCGAGTTCGACGGGCTGGCCGCAAAAGCAACCGGATCGAGGCGGAGAAAGTCGAGATCGCGGCGCGCATTCGCCACCGACGTGGTCACGCAGTTGCGGATCGCCGGCGCGAAGCGGTCGAGCGCTTCGAGGTAGGTATCGGCGCGAAACAGGAACATGCCACTGTTCCAGAAGTAGTCGCCCGAGTCCAGATAGGTTTGTGCAGTCTCGGAATCGGGTTTTTCGACAAAACACGCGAGCGCATAGCCGTTAAGCACCGGATCGCCACGGCGAATGTAGCCGTAGCCGGTCTCCGGGCGCTCAGGCAGCACGCCAAAGGTGACCAGAGCCCCGGCGCTGGCATGCGGGATCGCTGCCCTGACCGCATTCTGGAAAGCGACGACATCGCCAATCACGTGATCCGAGGGAAGTACCAGTAGCAGCGGTGCAGCTTTCTCACCCTCCTCGCAGAGAGCCTGCAGCGCAGCCGCAGCAACCGCCGGCGCGGTATTGCGCGCTGCCGGCTCAAGCAGGATGTCGGCCTTCAGCCCGATTTCCAGGAGTTGTTCGGCGACCAGGAAGCGGTGGTTTTCGTTGGCCACGGCAATCGCCTTGCCGAGTCCTGCGAGGCCGTCGAGTCGTCGCAAGGTATTCTGGAGCAGCGAAAAATCATCAATCAGACAGAGAAACTGCTTGGGATAATGCGTTCTCGAAAGTGGCCACAACCGGGTTCCGGACCCTCCACAAAGGACGACCGGACGAATCACAGGGGAGTTCATTGACAACGTCTCCAAAACAGGGCCGACTTGCTGCGAGGGAATCGCAGGCGGCGGCATTATAGCGCTGCACTGTTGTCTCCCAGCCTTGCAGCCGGCCGGCATCTCCTATAATGCGCACTTCCCGGCTACTGCCTTCATCACCCTGGCCCACCGATGCGCATCCTATTGGTAAAGACCTCGTCGCTCGGTGACGTAATTCACAACCTGCCGGTGCTCAGCGATCTGCATCATGTCTTTCCCGAAGCGCTGATTGACTGGTGTGTCGAAGAGTCTTTTGCCGACATTCCCCGTTTGCACCCCGCGCTCGACCAGGTCATTCCGGTGGCCCTCAGACGTTGGCGCCGGAATCCCGGCCGGCTCTCCACCTGGCGGGAACTGCGTGATTTCCGGCGACTCATCCATGGCAAGGCGTACGACATCGTGCTCGATACGCAAGGCTTGCTGAAAAGCGCACTGATTGCCCGACAAGCGCAGGGCCGGCATTGCGGTTACGCCGCCGAAGCCGCGCGTGAACCCCTGGCAGCACGGTTTTATGACCAAACCTTCGTCATTCCACGCAATGTGCATGCGGTGCAACGTAACCGCTGGCTGGCCGCCGCCGCTTTCGGCTATCCGCTCGACCTGCCGCTCGACTACGGAATTTCGGCGCCGCCGATCGAAACCGGCTGGCTCAGTGGCGATCGTCTGGGGGTTCTACTGACGGCGACCAGTCGCGACGACAAGCTGTGGGATGAACGGCGCTGGTGCGAACTGGGCCAGGCCCTTTGCGAGCGTGGGCTGACGCTGGTCCTGCCGGCCGGCAACGCGATCGAAAGGCAACGTGCCGAGCGCATCGCCGCCGCACTCACCGCTGCGGTTGTGCCACCGCCGCTGAGTCTGCCGCAGGTCGCCGCGGTGATTGCCCGGGCCAGCCTGGCCATCGGCGTCGATACCGGCCTTGCGCACCTCACCGCAGCCTTGCGTGTTCCGGTCATTGCCCTGTACATCGCGACCGATCCGGCGCTGACCGGGGTTCATGGCAGCGGCTTCGTACGCAATCTCGGCGGTGCCGGCGCGTCACCGTCGGTCAGAGAGGTGCTGACCGTTGCCGAGCATGTCCTGCGCCGATGAGCCGTCTGCTTTACTCGCTGCTCTTCTATCTGGCCATGCCGCTGGTCTGGCTGCGTCTGTTCTGGCGAGCGCGCAGGCAGCCCGAGTATCTGCAGCAGTTGGCTGAGCGGCACGGCTTCTACGCCTCGCGCCCACCTCGGCGGCTGTTCTGGCTGCACGCCGTTTCGGTCGGCGAGACACGTGCTGCGGCCCCGCTGATCGATTCTCTTCTGCGTGCCTACCCTGGGCACGGCGTCCTGCTGACGCACATGACTCCGACTGGTCGCGCCACCGGTCAGGAGTTGCTGGCAAGGCACCCAGGGCGGCTGACGCAGGCTTATCTGCCTTACGACCTGCCCGCTGCCTGCGGGCGCTTTCTCGATCACTTCCAGCCCGAGCTTGGATTGCTGATGGAAACCGAGGTGTGGCCAAACCTGATCGAGGCGGCCAGGCGGCGCAAATTACCGATGGCGCTGATCAACGCCCGGCTGTCGGAGCGCTCGCAGCGTGGCTATGCACGCCTGCCGAGCCTGATCAGGCCAGCTCTGGCATCGCTGAGCGCGGTTGCGGCACAGAGCGTGGCCGACGCCGAACGTCTGCAAAAAATTGGCGCACGCCAGGTCAGTGTCTGCGGCAACCTGAAATTTGACGTCACCCCTGCGCCGGCCATGCTTCAGCAGGGATCGCACTGGCGGCAAATACTCGCTGCCCGTCCGGTCTGGCTCGCTGCCAGCACCCGTGAAGGAGAGGAGGCATTGATCCTCGATGCCTTGACCGAACTCGACATTCCCGACCTGCTTTTGCTACTGGTGCCGCGCCACCCGCAACGCTTTGCCGAGGTGGCCGAACTGATTGGCCATCGCCGGCTGGCGTTCTGCCGCAGAAGCCGCGAGGAACTGCCAAACCGTAATACGCAGGTCTGGCTGGGTGACAGCATGGGTGAAATGGTCGCCTACTACGCGCTCGCGGATTTGGCGCTGATGGGAGGAACCTTGCTGCCGTTTGGCGGCCAGAATCTGATCGAGGCGGCGGCCTGTGGCTGTCCGGTCCTGCTTGGCCCGCACTGCTTCAACTTTGCAGAGGCCAGTGCAAACGCCATCGCCTGTGGAGCTGCGCGTGCAGTTCCGGATGCGGGTGCAGCGGCGCTGGCGGCCAGGGATCTGCTCTTGCATCCGCAAGCGCTGCTGGCCATGCGTACTGCCGCGACGACCTTCAGTCAGACCCACCGTGGTGCGACGGCGCGCACCATGGCATTGATCGGGCAGCTGGCTGTGAAAGTTGCGTCAGCGACTCACGAAACTCCCCCGTCCTGCCAGTGAGAAAGGGTTCGGGAAACGAGGGCAACAACCGTTGATGGCTTTCCTGATCGGGGTTGCCTGCCACCGCCATCACCGTCAGGGTGCCTCGAACAGTGAATTGATCCGTTCGAGATCGCTTTCGGTCAGCGCCCCGACTGCGGCCTTCAACCTGAGCTGGTTGATCAAGGTGTCGAAACGGGTTTTGGCCAGATCGCGCCGAGTAACATAGACCTGATTCTCGGCATTGAGCACGTCGATGTTGATGCGCACACCGACTTCGTAGCCCAACCGGTTCGATTCCAGCGAACTCAGACTCGAAACCAGCGCCGCCTCGAGTGCGCGGACTCCGGCAAGACCATTGACCACGCCGAGATAGGCCTGACGTGCGCCGAGCGCCGCGTTGCGGGTCGCATTGTCCAGCGCAGCCTGTTCTCCCGTGCGTCTGGCAATGGCTTCACGGATTCGCGAGTTGACGGCACCCCCCTGAAAAATCGGGATATTGAGTTGCAGACCAAGCTGACCGGAGGTGGTGTCGATCGAACCGACCCCAAATTGTCCAGGGCCGTTGTTCTGCCCGTAGCTGGCGACCATGTCGACTGTCGGGTAATGCGCAGCACGGCTGATGTCGACTCCCTTGGCGGCCGCTTCGGCGGCTGCCTGCTGTGCCTGAACGACAAAACTGTCACGTTCGGCCGCCTCTACCCAGGGTTCCATTCTTGCCGGTTGCGGCGGCTCAATCACGGCTCTCGGCTTCAGCCGATTCAGTTCACCCGGGTCCTTGCCCACCAGCACGCGCAGCGCGTAACGTTTCACCTCGAGATCGTTGTCGGCCGCGATCTCCTGAGCAGTCGCCAGGTCGAAACGCGACTGTGACTCATAGGTATCGGTAATGGTTGCCGTACCGACCTCGAAGTTTTTCTTCGCCTGTTCGAGTTGCTGAGCGATCGCCGTCTTGTTGGCCTGTACAGCGCGCAGGTTTTCGATGGCGAAGAGCACGTCAAAGTATGCCTGGGCAACGCGCAGGATCAGATCCTGTCCGGCTTGCGCAAAATTGGCCTCGGTCTGCATGAGCAGCAATTTCGACTGGTCGTACTGAACATAGTTCTGCCAGCGAAACAGCGGCTGCGTCAGGTTCACGCCAAAGCTGTGGCTGTTGTACTTGTTCTGGTAGCTTTGCCTCTCGGAGCTGAGAGCCACCTTGTAGCGGGTGTCGTTCCAGAAGGTATTGCCGGTCGCACCGATAGTCGGCAGCAGGCCCGCAAGCGCTTGCGGCAGTTTCTCGCGTCCGGCCTCGGCAGCCGCCCGCGCAGCCGCGTACTGGGCGTCGTAGGCGAGGGCCTCACGATAGACCTGCACCAGGTCAGCGGCCCATGCGGGAGCCGCCGACAGGAGGGTCGCCAACACCAGGCTGGATCTGCCGACACGGAGTCTCAAGGGCATCACACTCTCTCACTTTCAGTAGGCGATGAAGCAATGATCATCGCCAGCCGCTCTGCAGTCCGAGCACCCAGCGGCGCCGCATGTTCGAGCAGCTTTCAGAAAACGAAGCTCTGGCGCTTCCTGGTGGTCAACGGCGCGATCACGGTTTCAAAAAGATTGATCGTGTTGAACGCCTGATCAGCGGTGCGGATGATCAGCCGTGCTTCCATCACGGGCGCTTCGCCAATGAATGCAGCGAGGCGACCGCCCAGCTTGAGTTGCTGCAGAAATACGTCGGGCAGTTCCGGCAGAGAACCCGAAATGACGATCACATCGTAGGGGGCGTGGCCCGACCAGCCCTGTGAAGCGTCACCCGTTTCGACGTTGACGTTGGCAACACCTGCATGCCGCAGGTTACGGCGGGCAGTCTCAGCAAGGATCGGATCGATCTCGACGCTATGAACATACTCGGCTTTTGATGCAAGGAGTGCAGCCATATGCCCACTGCCAGTCCCCACCTCAAGAACGATGTCGGTGTTCCTGAGCCCCACTTCCTGGAGAATGCGCGCTTCAATCTTCGGTGGCAGCATCGTCTGGCCGTGGCCAATCGGCAACTCCAGATCGGCAAACGCCAGCGACGTGAGTGTCTCGGGGACAAAGACTTCCCGCTTGACCGCGGCAAGCAGCCCGAGTACTTCCGGATCCAGCACCTCCCAAGGGCGGATCTGTTGCTCGATCATGTTGAAGCGAGCCTGTTCCATGTCCATCTTGACCGCAGCCATAGCATTCCTTGTCACAATTATAATGCAATATTAGTAAAGCCTAATATTATATCTCGACCCTGAAATTATACCTTGATCGTCAATCGGTCGCCCATTGCGATTCGGGCCAGAATGCGGTCGGTGCGACAGCAGGCCGAACTGGGCCGACGCGGCGCTGAATGGGTTGAGACGGTTGAGTTCTTCCCTTTCGGCACAAACAAACGGCGCCCGCAGGCGCCGTTTGTTGACCAACGTGCCGGATTTTATGCGCCGAGGCCCTTGACCTGCGCCGAAAGGCGGCTCTTGTGGCGTGCTGCCTTGTTCTTGTGGATGATCTTCTTGTCGGCGATGCGATCAATCACCGATACCGACTCCTGGTAAATGCTCTGCGCCGCCGCCTTGTCGCCAGCCAGAATGGCCTTTTGCACGCGCTTGACGGCAGTGCGCAGACTCGAGCGCAGGCTGGTGTTGTGGGCGCGTTGCTTGACGGCTTGGCGGGCACGCTTGCGAGCTTGTGCGCTGTTGGCCATGGATGTTTGTCCCTATAAAAACTGCTGCTTGGGTCGAAAGGCGGCGATTCTACAGAATGCCGCCGCCTGATGCAAGCAAGATTTGGGTGTGCTTCAAAAGTGAAAAAACGGGCGCCAAGGCGCCCGTCGATTCTGCGAACAGACTGAAATCAGAAGCTGTGCGTAATCCCGGCACCAAGTGCGTAGTTGCTTTCGCCCGTGGCACCGACGATGCCCGGGATGGCGATCGCCTGTCCAGCGTTGCCGGGCAGCACGTTATTGTTGTTGCTGAAGTAGCTATAGGCGCCGTAAAGAGAGGTGCGCTTCGACAGCGGATAGGTGTACTGGGTGCCTGCGCCCCAGCTGACGCCATCACTGGTCCATTTGCGGTCGCTGGTCAGTCTGCCGTAGCTCAGTCCGAGCGTGCCACGACCGATTGGCGCGGTCACGCCAAGCGTCCAGAGATTGCTGTCCTCGATGCCGGAAACCCTGAGGCCCGTGACCACATCCCTTTTGTTCTTGTTGTCCAGAGCCTGGTAGCTGGCAAAGAGCTTGACGACCTTGAAGTCGTAACTTCCGCCGACGTACCATTCATTGATGCTCTTGTCGGTACCGGCCAACTCGTAGGGAGGAGTAGCGGTCGGGACGGAGACATTGGTACGGGATTGCCAGACCGCGTCGAAATTGATCGGGCCGTTGGCATAGTTGAGGCCAAGACCGTACTTACCGTTATCCGAGACGCTGACCCGCTTGTCGTTGTAGCCGCCAAAAGCATCCCGGGTCTCGCCGAAGCTGTAGATGGCACTGGCCTTGAAGCCGGACAGGCTGGGGCTGGTATAGGTGATGGCGTTGTTGAAACGGGCCGGGCTGTTCGGTGTGATCGTCATGCCATTGAGCGCACTGAGGCTCGACTGGATGGCAAAGTCGCTCGCATCAAGTGCGTCGTTGTTGGCGGTTGCGTTAAAACCCGGAGCATATTGACGGCCGAGGGCAACGGTGCCGTACTTGCTAGCCAAACCGACGAACTGCTGGCGGGCGTTGAGGCCACAAGTGCCAATGCCGCAGTTGATGTCCGGATCGAGACCGTACTCGAGCGTGAACACCGCCTTCAGGCCGTTGCCCAAGGCTTCTTCGCCCTTGAAGCCGAGGCGATTGCCGGCACCGACGCCGGTCAGGCCGCTAAAGGTATTCTTTCCGGGAATCTTGATGCCGAGAGCGTCGCGGCCGGCGTTCCCTGAACTGTAGGCGTAGGCCAGGTCAAGAACACCGTACATGGTGACGTTGGTCTGGGCCGTGGCGACGCCCGAGGCCAGACTCGCAACGGCCAGGGCAATGAGTTTCTTTTGCATGGTGCTATCTCCTGTAGGTCTGTAAACATGAAGCTCAAAATCCACATCCACCAGCCTGAGCCGCTGTAGCAGCGAAATCATTGGCGGAACACGGCCTGATTCTGGCAGCCAGACGCGTTTGAAGCAACCTTCGCAACCCCTTTTCAGGCAAGTAAAGCGTATTTGTTGTATTTTTGTCACGCTGAGGATGAGCGGCTTTTGACGGAGGAAGCGTTGTTTCCCTCGGCTTGATCGCGCAGGGGGTTACTGAAAGCTGGCCAGAACAAGCGCGATGAGCGCTCATGCATGATGTTCAAGACCAAGAACATTCTGGAGAGCATTGCGGAGAAACAAAAAAACGGGCGCCGAAGCGCCCGTTTCAGAAACCAGGTTGACCGAGGTCAAATTAGAATTTGTGATTGATACCGGCCAGGACGGTATTGTTGTCTTCGCCGCGCGCTGCAACCCCGGTGACGGGCCCGCCGGCGTAGCTTCTCTTGTCGTTCTTGACCCAGACATAACCGGCATACAGCGTGGTGCGCTTGGACAAGGCGGTCGTCCAGCCCAGAGCAGCGGACTGCGAATCGTCGTTGAGCGGGCGCTTGACCTTGACGCCGCCAACCCATTGGCTACCCTGATCCCAATACAGTTCGGAATAGCCGATGTGAATGTTGCTGGAGCCGAGAACCGGGATGACCGCGCCGACTTGCCAGCTCTGGTTGTCCAGGTTGGCCGCGTTCTTGTCGTTCTGACCCTGCCAGCTGGCCATCAGCTTGACGAACTTGAGGTCGAAACTGCCGCCGACGTACACTTCGTCAACCGACTTGCCATTGGCTGTGAACAGGCCGGTCAGCCCAGGAACGGAAATCAGCGAGCCATTGGTCACGTGCTGACGTTGCTGGTAGACGACGTCGACGTTGAACTGGCCCTTGGCGAAGTTGGCGCCGAGACCCCACTTGCCGTTATCCGTGACGCTAACCAGCTTGTCGTTGTAAGTGCCGCCGGAGCTGGTCTCACCGAAGGAGTAGATCGCCTTGCCGGTGAAGCCACCCCAGTTCGGGCTGGTGTAGGTGATCGCGTTATCCCAGCGGGCTGGGCTGTTCGGGGTGATGCTGTTGCCGGCTTGGGCGGTCAGGAAAGACTGTGGTTCGAACACGGCACCACCAAACGGATCATTGTTGGCAGAGGCCAGGTAGCCGGGAGCATACTGGCGACCGAGAGCGACGGTTCCCCAGCCGGCGTGGGAGAGGCCGACGTACTGTTGACGGGCGTTGAGACCGCCGGTGTTGCCGACACCGCTGTTGTTGTCGAGGTTGAGCGAGTACTCCAGGGTGAAGATCGCCTTCAGGCCATTACCGAGGGCTTCTTCACCGCGGAAACCAAGGCGGGAGCCAGCCAGCAGGCCGGAATTGATGCCGCTGAAGGTGTTGGTGCCAGGAATCGGGACGTTACCCACCCTGCCGGCGTCGCCGGTGCTATACATATAGCCGATGTCGGCCACGCCGTACATGGTGACGTTGGTCTGGGCAAAAGCAGCGCCCGAGGCCAGGCTGGCAACTGCCAGTGCGATGAGTTTCTTTTGCATGGTGAATCTCCTCTAGGTTTGAGATCAATGAAGCTCGCTGCTGCTCCATCAAACTGGACCTCTCGAAAAAGAAACGAGAAGTTCTGGCGATTCTGGCAAACGGCGATGGCCTGAGCAAGTTCCCTGAACGCTTTCCTTGAATGCAGGTTAAAGGTTGTTGGTTTTTTGCAACAGGCGTCGCCATTATGCTTGCGAAAGGGCTCCTCGGCTGCCTGATTGCTGCACAGTCTGCCCGTCAGGCCAGGAAGAACGCGGGACCAGGCACGGCGCGGCTGCATATGGCGAAGGTCAGGAATCGAAGCTTCGCTGCCGCCACATGGGCCCTCGTGGTTTCAGTGGCTGGTGACGAAGCGGAAAGGGATGGCAAGGATGGCCTTGCCGGTATCGACGAGTACGGTGGCTTCCCATTCCATACTGCCGGTGATGCATACCGGCAGGCTGGCCGATGCCGCGAAGCGGTCGCTGCCGCTCTGTCTTTCGAGTTGCGGTCGGTTGTAGCCCATCTTCATGGTGCTGCCGCTGAAATCGACTTCGACCTTGCGCACCTCGGTAGCCTCGAAGCTGGCCTGCAACTGCAGCGGCTTGAGCACCGGGATCGGTCGTGGTTCGATCGAAAACTCGATCTGCCCGCCGTTGGGCAATTTCGTGACACAGGCTTGCCGGTCGAGATGACAGTCTGACAACGGCAGTGCGATGTCGGCTTTCGGGTTGAGCAGCGGCGCCAATTGGTATCCGACGCCAGCGAGGGTGGCGATGGCAAGCAGGATGGCTGCATCGAGCAACAGATTCTTGGTCATCAGGTGGGGTATCGGTCGAGGTTTGTAGCGACAGCAGATTATCGTCCGTGCGCCGTCCCCTGGCGAACAAGGCAGCCGCCAGCGGCAGCAGAGCGATGCAGTGAGAAGCGGCCACGGTCAGAATATTTTACTCAGATCAAATTATCCGGCAGTACCAGCGTTCACCATCTGTGGCATATTGCCGCGGTGGACTGCTGGCCGCGGCGGTCGATACCGTTTTCAAACAGCAGGGGGTAAACAATGAACAAACAGGTTCCGGGATTTTGTCTGGCGATGCTTGCCGCGCTACTTGCGCATGCCGAGCCGCCGATATCCCGGCCTGCGGGCATCGAGGTCAGGGATTATCCATGGCAGGCGCCGGCCGGTGAGAAGAGTACAGCACTGGAACTCAAGGGCAACCGGAAGCGCGGTCAGGAAATCTACGAGTTGTGCCGCAGTTGCCATTTGCCGTCGGCAGGCGGACTTCCCGATGGCAGCATCCCGCAGCTCGCGGGTCAGCACAGCAGCGTGCTGGTCAGGCAGATGGCCGACATCCGCACCGGCGTGCGCGACAACCCGACGATGTACCCGTTTGCCGCGGTCCTGACCGATCCGCAGGAGCTGGCCGACGTCGCCGCCCATATCGAAGGGTTGTGCATTCCCGTCGGGCATGGTCGTTACGAGGGGGCGGACGCCGACCGGCAAATGGCAACCGGCAAGGCGCTTTACGAGAAGGCGTGCAGAGAATGCCATGGGGCCAGCGGCGAAGGCTCCAGGGACAAGGGTTATCCGGTGATTGCCGGGCAGCACTATTCATACCTGCTGCGCCAGATGACCGAGATCCGCGACGGCAAGCGCCGCAACGCCAACCCGGAGATGGTCAGAATCATCAGCAAGTACGACAATGGTCAACTGCTCGCCATTTCAGCCTACCAGTCGAGCCTGCGGATGCCGGGCAGGATGTGCAAAGCCATGGCGCCGGCCAGGAAGAAGTGGTAGGGCCGGTGCGTGGGCAACGATGGCCAGGCAGCGCTTCGGTGTTGCGCGGCGGCAGACATCTGGGCGCCAGCGGCGCCCCTGGAGAAATGAACATGAAGAGATTATTGACCCTGCTGTCGATCGTTTTGCTCGCGGCTTGCACCACGCCGACCCTGCGCGGCAGCGCTGACCTGGGGGTGGTCATCGAGCGCGCGAGCGGGCAACTCAGCCTCGTCGATACCAGCCGACGCGAAGTTTATGCGCGTATCGGCGGACTCGGTGACCTCTCGCACGCCTCGGTCGTCTATGCGCGTGATGGCCGCTACGCTTATGTCTTCGGGCGTGACGGCGGACTGTCGAAGGTCGATCTGCTCGAAGCGCGTATCGTCAAACGCGTGCTGCAGTCAGGCAATGCCATCGGCGGTGCGATCTCGCAGGACGGCCGCATTGTCGTGGCACAGAATTACACACCCGGTGGCATCAAGGCGTTTGACGCCGAGACCCTCGAACTGCTCTCCGAAGTGCCGGCCGAATACGCGCCGGGGCGTTTTTCGAAAGTCGTGGGTCTCGCCGATCTCGCCGGTCAGCGTTTTGCCTACGCGCTCTTCGACGGCGGCGAGATCTGGGTCAGCGATTTTTCCGACCCTCGGCAGCCGCAGACACAACGGTATCCAGCCGGGTTGCAGCCCTACGATGGACTGGTCACCCCCGATGGTCGCCATTACCTGGCCGGGCTGTTCGGCGAGGATGGCGTCGCCCTGCTCGACACCTGGCGGCCAGAGCTGGGCACACGGCGAATTCTCGGGAACTACGGGCGTGGCCAGGAGAAGCTGCCGGTCTTCAAGATGCCGCACCTGCGCGGCTGGTCGATGGCACAGGGCAACGCCTATCTGCCGGCGATCGGCCGCCACGAGGTATTGGTCGTTGCCGGCAGCAACTGGCAGGAAATCGCCCGCATTGCCGTCAAGGGACAACCGGTGTTCGTCATGGCGCGGCCGGATGGCCGGCAGGTGTGGGTCAATTACGCGTTTCCCGACAATGGCTGGGTCGAGGTGATCGATACCCTGAGCGGGCAAGTCATCAAGACGCTGGCGCCCGGTCGGGCCATCCTGCACATGGAATTCACGCCGCGCGGTGAACAGGTCTGGATTTCTGCCCGCGACGACAACCGGGTGCTGATCTACGACACGGCGACATTCACCAAGCTCGGCGAACTGGACGTGCAGGCGCCGAGCGGAATATTCTTCACCAGTCGCGCCAACCGCATGGGTTTCTGATGGACAGACTCGACGAAGCGATCGATTTTCGTCTGCTCAATGACTTTCAGCGGGATTTTCCGCTTTGTCCTGCGCCCTTTGCCGAGCTGGCATCGCGGCTGGGAGTTGCCGAGGGCGTAGTATTACGGACCCTGGAAGGGCTGCGTCGCCAAGGCAAGATCGCACGCGTCGGGGCCATTTTTGCCCCGAAACGCATCGGCGTCAGTACGTTGGCCGCGATGGCGGTACCCGCGGACCAACTGGCTGCGATTGCCGAGGTGGTCAATCGCTTTCCCGAGGTTAACCACAATTACGAGCGCGAGCACCGCTACAATCTCTGGTTCGTCGCCACTGCCGGGTCGGAAGGACGCCTGCAGGCGGCCCTGGGCGCGATCGAACAGGTGGCCGGCTGTCCGGTGCTGAAGCTGCCGCTGCTCGAGGAATACCACATCGACCTCGGTTTTGCGCTTGACGGGCAGGAAGAGAGGTCGGGCAGCGTGCGCGTGCGCAGTCAGCCGTTTATTGCACCGACGCCGCTCGACGAATTTGAACGTCGTCTGGTGATGGCCCTGCAGGAAGGCCTGCCGCTGTTCATTCGGCCGTTCTCGGTGCTGGCCAGCCGGGTCGGCTGCGACGAGAGCGAAGTGCTCGAACGCATCCGTCGCTGGTGCGCCGAAGGCATCATCAAGCGCTTCGGGGTGGTCGTCAGGCATCACGAACTCGGCTATACGGCCAATGCAATGCTGGTGCACGACATTCCCGACGCTAGCGTCAGCGCCATCGGCGAGCGTCTGGCGTGCGAATCCGGGGTGAATCTCTGCTATCGGCGCCCGCGCGTGCCGCCGATCTGGCGCTACAACCTGTTCTGCATGATCCACGGCCAGGCACGAGCGGAAGTCGAGACCCGCATCGCCGAGCTGCGGGCACGCCTGCAGTTGACCGATTACGCGCACGCGGTGCTGTTCTCGCTGACCCGCTTCAAACAGCGTGGTGCCCGTTATGCGTGAAGCGGCCCCCATCGACGCGACCGATCGTGCGATCATCGACGGCCTGCAGGGTGGATTCCCGATCTGCGAACGCCCCTATGCTGCAGCCGCCGGCAGCTTCGGCATCAGCGAAACAGAACTCCTCGAACGCCTGCAGCGAATGCTGGCCACACGCGTGCTGACTCGCTTCGGCCCGATGTTTCAGGTCGAGCGCATGGGCGGTGCCTTTGTTCTGGCAGCGATGTGCGTTCCCGACGCGGAATGGCTGCGCGTTCTCGAAATCGTCAATGCCTTTCCCGAAGTGGCGCACAACTACCGACGAGAAAGCGACCGCAACGGTGCGTTCAACATGTGGTTCGTCCTCGCCACCGAGACCGTCGACGGCATCGACGCCGCGGTACGCCAGATCGAGGAGGCCAGCGGCCTGCCGGTCTTTCCCTTCCCGAAGCTGCAGGAATACTTCGTCGAAATGAAGCTGGCGGTGCGGTCATGAGCGCTCAAGCCGCCGCCATCCTCGATGCCACCGACCGCCGTCTCGTCATTGCCACCCAGAACGGCCTGCCCCTGGTCGCACGGCCATATCACCAGCTTGCCGAAGCGATCGGCATCGCCCCCGAGGAAGTGATGGCGCGCCTGACCCACCTGCTTGAGAGTGGCGTCATCCGCCGCATCGGCGCGGTGCCCAATCACTACGCGATCGGCTATACCGCCAACGGCATGAGCGTCTGGGACGTGCCGGACGAGCGTATCGACGAACTCGGCGTACGCGTCGGTGGGCTCGATTTCGTGACTCACTGCTACCACCGGCCACGCCGGCTTCCGGAATGGCCATACAACCTGTTTGCCATGGTGCATGGCGGTTCACGCACCGAGGTGCTGGCCAAGGTACGGGCCATCGCCGAAATCATCGGCAGCGATTGTCATTCGCATGATGTGCTCTTTTCAACCGCCATTCTCAAGAAGACCGGCCTGAGAATGGCGCCCAGGCGAGATGACTGACCCGCGCGGGCGTGACCGCTGGGTTGCCGGAGAATTGCCTGCACGCGCATCGCCGCGCCGCCGACAGCCTCCACTCCTGCCGACGAGTACGCGGCTGATCGAGCGACTGGAGCGCGCCAACCGGAAGCATCTGGTGGGCCGACCGCTGACTGCAGCCTTGCGCGCCGGCGCAGGAAAACCGGGTGGACCGCCACCGCCCGTCCTGCTCATGCTGGTCGGCGGGATCGCGCTGCTGGTCTCGGCACCATTCAGCAGCGCGACCATCGTTTTTGCCGCGGCCGGTGTCGCGGCGCTGGCCGCAGCGGCAGCGCTGTGGCGGCAGCATCGGGCAGCGTCGCGCGACGACTCGCTGACGCGGGTCGGTGACGCCGGCGAGTTGCAGCGCGATGCCGAGTGCTTTGACGACTACCTGGAAGAAGTCTCCCGGCACTTGCCGCAGGCCGCGCTGACGACGCTCGCGCGGACCAAGGAAACGCTCGCCAGGGTGATCACCGCGCTCGCCGCGGCCGACCTCGATGCGATCGACCTGGCGATCGAAGAAACGTTTTTCGTACGGGAGATGGTTGCGCGCTACCTGCCGGATGCCTGCCGCCATTACGTCGAGGCAACCGCGGTCAGCGGTGGCTGCGTCGTGCTCGAAGATGGAAGCACCGCCGAACAATCGCTGTGCCGCCAACTCGACCTGTTGCACGCCCGCCTGGAAAGAACGCTGGCCAGAATTGCCGATGGCAGGGCGCAGGCGCTTGCCAGACACGAAGCCTTTGTCAGAAGCAAGAAATAAGTGCAAGGAATAAGCGCCATACAGTGCCGTGCCAGTCGCCCAACCCGACAGACCCCGCGTACTGCCCACCTACTTCGCGGTCGAATCGTTCGCTGGAGATCGCGGCTCAGCATCTGCAATTCCCTCCAGCAAATCTGCTTCCTGCTTGTCGCGAACCAGTTTTGCCACGCCAAATACGGTGTTGAGCAGAAAGAACCAGGCGACGATCATGTAAGCTTTCTCCCAGTCGCCGATCGCCATCCGGAAGAGGCCCCAGGCGGTCAGCGATACAGCCATCGCGAATCCTGCCCAGACGGTGATCACCCAGGCGCCGGTATCGATTCGCTCGTCGCGGTTGTCACGGATCATCTTGGCCAGCGTAAACGAGGCAAACAGGCAGAAACAGAAACCGACGGCCAAAAACGCCCGGTCGAGTTCCTGGCTCGGCATGTGCCAGATGCCGATCGTGCAGGCGGTCACGGCAAGGCCGAACGACAACCACACCTGCACGCTCCAGGACGGGGTGTCGCGTCGGATCAGATATTTCTGAGGCATGATGAATCCTCCTTTCCGGATGGCGGTGCTGCGTACACCGCAATAGAGTGCGATGCCAGGGTCTTGCTGGTCAGCCTGGCCAGCCGGTCAAGGATGTCCAGGTGCTCAGGAGATGACGAACCTGGGGGAGGCAGATTCATTGTGTCGGTGAAGGTCCGCAGCGTCAGTGGCGGAACATTCTGCTAACGGTCATGACTTTTCCAGGCACCCCGATCATCAAAGTCATGACCGTTTCCCTCCCTTGCAGGGCGCATTCCGGCTGGCACGCCGGAATCGTTCGATGGGCGCAGAGCAGTTGCTCCGCGAAATCCCGCCTTCGTTCCCACGCGGGGGTGGGGTGATTGGTGAGTCGCATACGCGACCCTCACATTAAACGATGTCCAGATGACCGATGCCCGCGGTCAGATCCCGGTCTTTCGATTCCTTGCCATGCAGCTTGATCTGCAGGCGCAGGTCGTTGAGCGAGTCGGCATTGCGCAGTGCGTCGGCGTAGCTGATCTGGCCGGCCTCGTAGAGGTCGAACAGGGCCTGATCGAAGGTCTGCATGCCGAGTTCGCGCGACCTTTTCATCGCCTCCTTGATTTCGTGTACCTGGCCCTTGAAGATCAGGTCGGAAATCAGGGGCGAATTGAGCAGAATCTCGATCGCTGGCGCGCGTCCCTTGCCGTCCTTCTTGGCCAGCAGGCGCTGCGAGACGAGCGCACGCAGGTTGAGCGAAAGGTCCATCAGCAGTTGGTGGCGGCGCTCCTCGGGGAAGAAGTTGATGATCCGGTCGATGGCCTGGTTGGTACTGTTGGCGTGCAGCGTGGCGAGACAAAGGTGTCCGGTTTCGGCAAAGGCGATGGCGTAGTCCATGGTTGCACGATCCCGGATTTCCCCCATCATGATCACGTTCGGTGCCTGCCGCAGGGTGTTCTTCAGCGCGACTTCCCAACTGTCCGTATCGACGCCGATCTCGCGCTGGGTGACGATGCACTTCTTGTGCTCGTGAACGAACTCGATCGGGTCTTCGATGGTGATGATGTGGCCCTGGCTGTGGCGGTTGCGGTGATCGACGAGTGCTGCCAGGGAGGTGGTCTTGCCAGTACCGGTGCCCCCGACAAAGATGACCAGACCGCGCAAGGTCATCGCGATATCCTTCAACACCAGCGGCAGGCCGAGTTCCTCGAGGGTCGGCACATTCAGGTTGATGGTGCGGCAGATTACCGCGACACGCCCCTGCTGCACCAGCGCATTGACGCGAAAGCGGCCGATTCCGGCAGGCGAGATGGCGAAGTTGCATTCCTTGGTCGCCTCGAATTCGGAAGCCTGCCGGTCGTTCATGATCGAGCGCGCGAGTTCTGCAGAGTGCTGCGGCAACAGCGGCTGGTTGGATACCGGCACCACCTTGCCATCGATCTTGATCGCCGGAGGATAATTGGCGGTGATGAAGAGGTCGGAGCCGTTCTTCTGGGCCATCAGGCGCAACAGCTCGTGCATGAATTTCAGTGCCTGGTCGTTTTCCATGCTTTCTCTCCTGTCCGCAAGGACGGCTTACATGCCCATGAAGTTGTCTTTGTTGGCCGCCTTGTTGCGAGCCTCGATCATTGAAACGATATTCCGTTTGACGAGTTCGGCCAGGCATTGGTCAAGGGTCTGCATGCCGTACTGCTGTCCGGTCTGCAGGACGGAATACATCTGGGCGACCTTGTTTTCGCGGATCAGGTTACGAATCGCCGGTGTGCCGATCAGGATCTCGTGTGCCGCAACCCGCCCCTGACCGTCCTTGGTCTTGAGCAGAGACTGGGAAATCACCGCCCGCAGTGATTCGGACAGCATGGATCGAACCATTTCCTTTTCAGCAGCCGGGAATACGTCGATGATCCGGTCGATGGTCTTGGCGGCACTCGAGGTATGCAGGGTGGCAAAAACCAGGTGGCCGGTTTCCGCACCGGTGAGCGCCAGACGAATGGTTTCGAGATCGCGCATCTCGCCGACCAGAATCACGTCCGGGTCTTCGCGCAGAGCGGAGCGCAGGGCATTCTGGAAAGACAGGGTATGTGGACCAACCTCGCGTTGGTTGATCAGGCATTTCTTTGGCTGGTGAACAAACTCGATCGGATCTTCGACGGTGAGAATGTGGCTATAAGCCGTTTCATTGACGTGATTGATCATCGCCGCCAGCGTGGTCGACTTGCCTGAACCGGTCGGCCCGGTGACCAGTACGATGCCGCGTGGATAGTCCGAAATGTCCTTGAAAATCTTGGGGCAGTTGAGGTCTTCGAGCGTCAGCACCTTCGACGGAATGGTCCGAAAGACCGCCGCGGCACCGCGATTCTGGATGAAGGCGTTGACACGAAAACGCGCCAGATTGGGAATCTCGAACGAGAAGTCGCATTCCCGAGTGTCTTCGTACTGTTTGCGCTGAACGTCGCTCATGATGTCGTACACCATCGCGTGCACGTCCTTGTGCTCCATGGCGGGCAGGTTGATTCGCCGCACATCGCCGTTCACCCGGATGATCGGCGGCAAGCCGGACGACAGGTGGAGGTCGGAAGCCTTGTTCTTGACGCTGAAGGCCAGCAGTTCGGTAATGTCCATTCGCTTCGGTCCTCGGACGGTGAGCAGGGTGCGATGTTATACTTCGAGCAATCTGCGTAGCACCCGATTATGACCATACTTTCCGCCAAGCTGCAAGCCGTTCGCGCGCGAATCACCAGCGCCGCTGGACAGTGCGGCCGTTCTGACGACACGATCCAGCTGCTCGCGGTCAGCAAGACCTGGCCCGCTGCCCAGATACGCGAGCTGGCCACCGCTGGCCAGCGGGCTTTTGGCGAAAGCTATGTGCGGGAAGGCGTCGCGAAGATCGCCGAACTGCGTGCTCTGGAACTTGAATGGCATTTCATCGGTGCGCTGCAGGCCAACAAGACGCGCATGGTGGCCGAAGCCTTTGACTGGGTGCATTCGGTTGACCGTCTGGAGATCGCGCAACGCCTTTCCGGCCAGCGTCCGGCGTCACTGCCCCCACTGTCGATTTGCCTGCAGGTCAATGTCAGTGGCGAGGCATCGAAGGGCGGGGTCTCGCTGACCGCTGCGCCGGCACTGGCGAATGCGCTGGCGGTGCTGCCGAAACTGCGTCTGCGGGGTCTAATGGCCATTCCGGCGCCGCACCATGACTGCATCGAGCAGCGTCGCCCATTCCGTCTCCTGCGGGAACTCTCTGAACGATTACAGGCAGATGGCCTGTGCCTTGATACACTTTCGATGGGCATGTCGCATGACCTTGAAGCGGCCATTGCCGAAGGGTCGACGCTGGTGCGTGTTGGCACCGCAATTTTTGGTGAGAGACACAGAGCATGAGAATCACTTTTCTGGGCGGTGGCAACATGGCCAACGCGATGATCGGTGGCCTGGTGAAAACCGGCTTTTCGGCAAGCGACATCGCCGTCATCGAACTGGGCGCGCAGGGGCGCGCCAAGCTTCGGCTGGCCTACGGGGTCCGGTGTTATGAGGCGGTCAGCACCGTCGCGCTGGACTGCGACGCCCTCATGCTGTCGGTGAAACCACAACAGATGCGCGAAGCCTGTACGCCGCTACTCAAATACCTCAAGCAGCAACTGGTGATCAGTATCGCCGCCGGTCTGCGCCTGACCGATGTTTCGCGATGGTTGGGTGGCTACGGCAAGATCGTCCGCGCGATGCCCAACACGCCGGCGCTGGTGGGCGCCGGCATTACCGGCCTGTGTGCGCTGCCCGCCGTGTCGATGGCCGAGCGACTCGGTGCCGAGCGCATCCTGCAGGCGGTCGGCAGCACCTTGTGGATCGCCGATGAATATCACATGGACGCGGTGACCGCCATCTCCGGCAGTGGTCCAGCTTATGTGTTCCTGTTCATCGAAGCACTGCAGCAGGCGGCAAGCGAACTGGGCCTGACGCCGGCACAGGCTCGCCAGCTCTCGATCGATACCGTACTCGGTGCTGCCAAACTGGCCGCACAGTCGGATGAAACCGCGTGTGTGCTGCGCGAGCGCGTGACTTCGAAAGGCGGGACCACCGAAGCGGCATTGCGCACCATGGCCGAGCGTGGCGTCAAAGAAGGCTTCATTGCCGGCGTGCTGGCCGCCAACATCCGCGGCCGTGAATTGGGCGAACTGCTGGGCAAGGATAGTTGATGATCACGCAGGCTGGATTGTTCCTGCTCGAAACGCTGACCGGTTTCCTGACCTTTGCGCTGCTGCTGCGTTTCTACATGCAGGCTTGCCGCGTTTCCTTCAACAATCAGATCGGTACGTTCGTCGTCGAGTTGACCAACTGGCTGGTCAGGCCCTTGCGCAAGTTTCTGCCGGGCTGGTATGGCCTGGATCTGGCGAGTCTCCTGCCGGCCTATCTGCTGCAAGTGATTTTTTCTGGTGCGCTGATCCTGCTGCGTGTCGGCAGTGAGCTTCTGGCACCGGAGATTCTGCTGCCGCTGCTGCTCTGGCGAGGTCTGCTGGCCACCGTGCGTTTCAGTCTCTACCTGCTGATTGGCGCGCTGCTGGTGCAGGCCGTCCTGTCGTGGGTCAGTCCGTACTCGCCTCTGAGCCTGCCAGTATCGCAACTGACGCGCCCCATCCTGCGTCCGATCCAGCGTTTCGTACCGCCCATTGGCGCCATCGACCTGTCACCGCTGGTGGCCATTGTCCTCGCACAGTTGCTGCTGATCTTTCTGTAAGCCGTGGTCGACTGGCTACGCGAAGTCGACGGTGCAATCATGCTGGCCGTTCATGTCCAGCCCGGCGCAAAGCGCAGCGAAATCGCCGGCCTGCACGGCGATGCGCTGAAGATCCGCCTCGCAGCACCCGCCATCGATGGTCGGGCAAACGCTGCGCTGCTGGCGTTTGTCGCGCAGCGCCTGGGTCTGGCCAAGTCGGCAGTCGAACTGAGAAGTGGCCAGACCTCACGGCACAAGGTGCTGTGGGTGCTGGGTGCGCGTGCCGATGCGGTACGCAGCCTGCTCGGGCCGTGAGCAGGTGCCTGCCTGGACCGTCTTGCGACGCCGGCAGGAGGCCGGCGCCGATGCTCAGGTCTCGAAAACGATGCGCCCGTCAATCAGCGTCATGCGTGTTCGACCAATCACTTCGTCACCCAGGAAGGGCGTATTTTTCCCCTGGCTGCGCAGCGCTTCCGGGGTGACGAGCCAAGACTCGGTGGGGTCGAAAAGGCAAATGTCGGCGGCACTGCCAATGGCCAGCGAGCCGGCCTCGATGCCGAGAATGGCCGCCGGATCACAGGTGATGCGGGCCAGTGCCAGCACCAGCGGCAGCTTCGCCTGTTTCGCCCAGCGCAGCGTCAGCGGCAGCAGGAGCTCGAGTCCACTCGCCCCGGACAGTGCTTCGGCAAAGGGCAGTTGCTTGCCATCCGCATCAACCGGCGTGTGGTCCGAACAGATTGCCGCCAGCCCATCCCTGACGGCGACGCGCAGCGCGTCACGGTCACTTGATGCACGCAGAGGCGGGTCGAAGCGCGCATTGCTATCGAAGTAACCGATGTCCATTTCGGACAGATGCAGGTGATGGATCGAGACATCGCAGGAAACCTGCATGCCGGTACGTTTTGCGGAGCGGATCAGGGCCACGCCGGCAGCCGACGACAGCCGTGAAAGGTGCAGGCGCACACCGGTTTGTTCCGCCAGTTGCAGTGCTGTGGTGATGGCGACGGTTTCGGCCGAGACCGGAATGCCGGTCAGCCCTAGCCGGGATGCGACCTCGCCATCGTGGGCGACGCCTTCGCGCGCGAGAAACTGGTCCTGCGGCCACAGACGCACATGGTAGCCGAAGGTCGCGGCGTACTGCATGGCCCGCATCAGCAACTGCGTGTCGACGATCGGATGCTTGGCCTGTGAGAAGCCAATACAGCCCGCACGCGACAGGCTGTTCATCTCGGCGAGTCTCTCGCCTGCCAGTTGCTGAGTCAGCGCGCCGACCGGATAGACCCGCGCCAGACCCAGCGTTTCGCTGCGCCGGACGAGGCGCTCGACAAGACCCGGTTCATCGAGTGGCGGTTTGGTGTCGGGCGGGCAGGCAAGAGAAGTCACACCACCGGCGACCGCGGCGGCGAGTTCAGATTCGATGCTGCCCAGGCGAGCGGACAGGTCGACCAGGCCGGGGCAGGCGATCAGCCCTTGGGCATCGATCTGGCGTGCGGCAGAGAAACCTGCTGGCGGCCGGCCGATCGCAGCAATCCGTCCGTCGGCAATGAACAGATCGAGGCACGCATCCAGGCCGTTTTTCGGGTCGATCAGATGGGCATTCCGGATATGGAGGGGTTGCTCGTTCATCGTTCAGTTTCCCGCCAGAATGCCCATGACCGCCATGCGCACCGCGATCCCGAAGGTGACCTGCGGCAGGATCACGGCCTGTGGACCATCGGCGACATCGGAGTCGATTTCGACGCCACGATTCATGGGCCCCGGATGCATCACGATGGCATCGGGTTTGGCCAGCGCCAGCATCGCTGGCGTCAGTCCGTAGCAATGGAAATATTCGCGCGCCGACGGCAGTAGCGCACCATTCATGCGTTCGTTCTGCAGGCGGAGCATGATCACCACATCGCAATCGCGAAGTCCTGTCCGCAGATCATGGCAGACCCGCAGCCCCATCTTGTCGATGGCCGTCGGCAACAGCGTTTGCGGGCCGACGGCGCGCACCTCGGCAGCGCCGAGCGTGATCAGCGCATGAATATCCGAACGCGCTACACGGGAATGCAGGATGTCGCCGACAATGGCCACCACCAAGTGGTTGAAATCCTGCTTGTAGTGACGGATGGTATACATGTCGAGCAGTCCCTGTGTCGGGTGGGCGTGGCGCCCGTCGCCGGCATTGACCACATGCACATCTTTTCGCCCAAGGCGACGCAGGTGGTCGGCGATCAGGTGCGGTGCCCCGCTGGCGGCGTGCCGGACGACAAACATGTCTGCGTGCATGGCCACCAGGTTGTCTACCGTGTCGAGCAAGGTCTCGCCCTTGGCGGTCGATGAGCGCGTCACGTCGAGGTTGATGACGTCGGCGGACAGGCGCTTGGCGGCAATCTCGAAGGTGGTGCGTGTGCGTGTGGAATTCTCGAAGAACACATTGAAAACGCTTTTGCCGCGCAACAAGGGAACCTTCTTGACGTCGCGGTGCGAGACCTTGAGGAAACTCGATGCGGTGTCGAGAATGTGATTGATCACCTCACGAGGCAGACCCTCGGTCGACAACAGGTGCGTCAACTCGCCATTGGTGTTGAGTTGTGGATTACGCATGCGCATCCTCGGCCAGGCTCCACTGCAGGCGACCGTTGGCGTCGGTCGAGAGTACCAGTTCCTGGGCTGGATCGAGATCGACTTGCCAGGGGCAGAAATCGGCGCAGATCGGAAGTTGACGCCGGCCACGGTCGGCGAGAACCGCAAGCTGGATGCTGGCCGGGCGCCCATAATCGAAAAGTTCGTTGATCGCCGCGCGCGTCGTGCGGCCGGTATACAGCACATCATCGACGAGGATCAGCGGCCGGCTTTCGACATCGAAGGGAATCGAACTCGGTCGGACACGTGCATGCAGGCCCCTTGCGCCGTAATCGTCACGATAGAACGAGACGTCGATCAGGCCGATTTCATTGTTCAGCGCGAGCAGTTCGCGCAGGCGCCTGGCCACCCAGGCGCCACCACTGTGGATGCCGACCAGGACCGTGTCCGGTCGCAAGCGGGGTCGGATCAGTTCGGCCAGTTGGGCGCACTGCGCCTCGGCGTCTGGGAGGTCCATGGCAGGCATCGGTTTTGCAGTCATCAGAGCAATCCTGAAAGTCGCGTCTGCGACTCGGGAATCTCCCCTGGGTGCGGGAGAGGAAGGGGGAAGAAATCGTTCATCAGCGTCTGGCGTTCATGACGAGTGTCGGTGGCCCGCTTCGGCCATGTCGTCAAAATAGCTCTGCAGAATCATCTGGGCCGCCACGGCGTCGAGATGCCGTTTTGCCCTGCGGGTATCATGCCCGGCGGCATGCAGACATGCCTGCGCAGCACAAGACGAAAGCCGTTCCTCGGCATAATCGACGCGCAGTCCGAAGCGGCCACGCAACTGGTTGGCGAAGCGAGTACAGCGAGCGGTCATGGCGTGTGGCGTGCCGTCGAGTGCGAGCGGTCGGCCAACGACCAGGCTGGCCGGCTGCCATTCCCGGATCAGGGCGGCGATCGCGGCGAATCGCTCGGCGTTGGCTTCGCCGTGCAGGGTGGTCAAGGGATGCGCCTGCAACAGTTGCCATTCGCCAACGGCGACGCCGATGCGTTTTTCGCCGAAGTCGAAAGCGAGTACCGTGCCCGTGGTGACTGGTTCAGGCATGGCCGGCGGCATCGGCGAGGTTGGCGAGATTGACGCCAAGCAGCTCGAGTGCCGACGCAAGCCTTTCTTCGTAGGGGAATTCAAAAAGGATGTCGAGCTTGGCGCGCACGGTCAACCAGGCGTTCTGTGCCAATTCGTGTTCCAGTTGGCCGGCAGCCCAACCAGCGTAGCCCAGCGTCACCAGCACATCAACCGGCTGGCCATTACGGGCGACGGCTTGCAGGATGTCGCGCGAACTGGTGAGACCGATGTGCTCGTTGATCACCAGCGTGGACTGCCATTTCCCGACCGGCCGATGCAGGACAAAGCCACGGTCGGTCTGTACCGGCCCACCGAAGAACACCGGCAACTGGGCAAAACCTTCAGCCTGCAGGGGAATGTCGATTCTGTCGAGAAGTGTTCCCAGACTCATGTCGATCGGCCGATTGACGATCACCCCAAGCGCACCTCGATGGTTGTGTTCGGCGACATAGACCAGGGTCTTGGAGAAAAAAGAATCCATCAGCGCCGGCATGGCAATCAAAAAATGATCCGTGAGATTAATGCTGTGCATGGCCCTATTCTAATCGGCAGAGGCGCCTGACACAAAGGTAATCCATGCTTGAGCAGATCGGGTTCTTCCGCCGATTTCGGGCTTGGGCCGCTGACTGAGCTTCCCCCGAAATTTCGCCTGCCCAGGGTGACCTAAAATCGACGTTACTTCTGGCTGGCAGGAAATGAAGAGACCGAAGCAGGCCTACACGGCCGGATTCAAGGAACGGGCTGTCAAGCGGATCAAGGACGGCCACGTCGGCACGATTTACCAGGAACTCGGGTGGAGCGACCAGACCTTGCGCAACTGGGCCAAGGCGGCGGTGGAAGGCAAGCTTAACGGCGCTGGCGGCCGAGTCGTGCCCCCTGAAGCAATGGAGCTTTCCAGGCTGCGCGCCGAGAATCTCCGGCGCAAGCGGGAGAACGAAATCCTCAAAAAAAGCGACGACGGACTTCGCCAGGGAGGTTCTGTGAAGTCCGCCTGGATTGCTGCGCAGGACAAGTCGTTTTCCCTGGCCGAAAGGCGTGCCGTGCTCGACGTCAGCATCCACGGCTACCGGGCATGGAAGCGCGGTGGAGCAGCGGATCGCAAGCGTTGGTCCAACCGCCCGAACTTGGCGCTGATGCGCGCCCTCCCTGCCGGACTCCAGGGGGCCTACGGCAGCCCGCGCAGGGTGAGGGAACTGCGAGCCAGAGGTTGCTCGGCCCGCCAGGAACGGGTCGGTCGCCTGATGCGCGACCACGGCCTCCGCCCTCGCCACAAACGGCGCGACCAGGTCACGACGGACTCGAAGCCTGGCCTGCCGGTGGCGGATAGCTTGCTGGCCAGAAACTTCACGCCGACGGCGCCGAATCCGGTCTGGACATCGGACATGACTTCCCGGTGGACCAATGAAGGCGGGCTCTATCTGGCCATCGTGCGCGATCGGTTCAACCGCGAAGGGGTCGGCTGGTCGCTGAAGCCGCGCAGGACGGCGGACATCGCGACCGATACGCTGACGATGGCCTGGTTCAGGAAGCGGTCGACGCCGGGTCTGCTGCACCCCTCCGACCGGGGCAGCCAGTACGCCAGCCACGCTTTCCAGGACAAGCTCAAGGCCTACGGCATGACTTGCTCGATGAGCTGCAAGGGCCACTGCCGGGACAACGCGCCGATGGAGAGCGGGTTCAACCGCTTCAAGAACGAGCAGGTGCAGGGCGTTCGCTCCGCGACGCCTGCCGAGATCAAGGCAGCCCCTTGAAATACATCGAGATTTTTTACCACCGGAAACGCCCGCATTCGACCTTCGGCTACAAGTCGCCTGTTCAGTTTCTGGAACACTCGATCAGCGAGCCGCATCAGGGAAAACGGGTCGCATGAAACCCACCCTTGGGAAGACGAAAAACCGAGGGAACCTCACTACAAAACCGGGCAGACTACTGGTTCCCTAACAGAAAGGTCGAGCACATATTGACGAACCGACTACGAGTGGCTACACTGCCCGCTTGTTTGTTCCTCGATAGCTCAGTCGGTAGAGCGTCGGACTGTTAATCCGCAGGTCCCTGGTTCGAGCCCAGGTCGGGGAGCCAAATAATCAATCGGTTAGGCCACTTTAGAGAGTGGCCTTTTTGTTGTCTGTCGGTCAGGTAAGCACATAGTAAGCAAATTTCAGTAATCCAGATCAATGCAGCCCTTTGCGGGTGTTCCGAACTTACTCACGGCTCGGTGTCTGAACGCTGACTTGAGAGTCAGAAGGAGACGATCGTGATCCTGAGTGAGGTGTTGGAACGATTTACCAAACGGGCGCCGATTGGCGTGATGGCGCGAGCCATCCTGGAACGGGTGCTGTCGCCGACCGTGATCAACCAATGGTTTGATCGCAGTGCGACGCGGCAATACACCCGGAAGCGGTTGTTCTCAACCATTGTCGACCTGATGGCCTGGGTGGTGTGCCGAGTGCGGCCCTCGCGGCATGCGGCGTATCCAGGGGGTGAAGAGTCCCTGGAGGGTTCGCTGCGCTCGCGGTATGAGAAGGTCGAGCGGATGGAGACGGGCGTCTCCGAGGCCTTGGTGCGGCATACGGCGCAGGAATTACGACCGGTGATCGAAGCGATGGGAGCGGAGCTGCCGGCCTGGGTGCCGGGCTATCGGGTGAAGATTCTCGACGGCAATCACTTGGCGGGCACTGAGCATCGCCTTAAACCCTTGCGCATGACGCGAGCGGGCGCTTTGCCGGGGCAGGCGCGGGTGATTCTCGACCCGCAGCTCATGCTGGCCAGTGAAGTCGTGCTCTGTGAGGATGGCCATGCGCAGGAGCGTTCGCTCACCGAGCGGATTCTGGCGCGGGCCAAAGCAAACGAGGGGTGGGTGGCCGACCGTCATTTCTGCACCACGGCCTTCCTGTTCGGTTTCGCGCAACGGCAAGCGGACTTCGTCATCCGGCAACATGCCACGACCTTGAAGATTGACCGTATCGGCGAATCCGGAGCGCAGGGACGCACAGACACGGGTCTGCTGTTCGCGCAGGCGATGACCTTGAAAGGGCCGCGGGACGAGTTCCTGGAAGTGCGACGCGTGACGGTAAAGCTCGATCAGCCGACCCGTGACGGCGAGTGGGAAATCCCTCTGCTGACCCATCTTCCGGCAGCCGTCCTCGATGCCGGACAGGTGGCCTCGTTATCCCGTCGTCGGTGGACGGTAGAGACGGCTTTCCAGGAGTTGGAGGCCACGCTGGAAGGCAAGATCGATACTTTGGGGTATCCCAACAAGGCCGCCCTGTTCACCTTCTGCCTGGCGCGGGTGTCTGACCACCTTCTGTCCATGGTGAAAGCCGCCTTGCGCGCCGCCCATGGCGAAGAGGTGGTGCAGCAACCCCTCTCCAGCGATTCCCTCGCAGAGGAGATCGCCGGCACCCGTCGCGGCCTGGAGATGGCCATTCCGGACGAGACGTGGGGCGTCGTGGCCGAACTGACTGTCATCGAATTCGCTGCCCTCTTGAAAGAGTGGGCCAGCCACGCCCGACTGGCGGCCTACAGGAAGCCCCCCGTGGCCCCAGGAAGCCCCGCCCACCCCGCGAAAGGTGCGGCAAGATCAAGCATGTAGCCACCTCTCGCCTTTTACTCGTCAGGCGGGCCGCAGCCTGAGAAAAACACCCGCAAAGGGCTGGACAAGCTCAAGGCCTACCGCATGACTTGCTCGATGAGCTGCAAGGGCCACTGCCGGGACAACGCGCCGATGGAGAGCGGGTTCAACCGCCTCAAGAACGAGCAGGTGCAGGGCATTCGCTCCGCGACGCCCGCCGAGATCAAAGCAGCCCCCTTGGAATACATCGAGATTTTTTACCACCGGAAACGCCCGCATTCGACCTTCGGCGACAAGTCGCCTGTTCAGTTTCTGGAAAACTCGATCAGCGAGCCGCATCAGGGAAAACGGGTCGCATGAAACCCACCCTTGGGAAGACGAAAAACCGAGGGAACCTCAAAAAGACTTTCGCGGCCGGGCAGGCGTTCGGCATCGAACAAAGACCAATCGCCGCAAAACCGACCGCGGCACGCCCAACGACAAGCGGCTGCCGTCATTTAAGCTGCGGCGCGACTGAGCGAAAACCAAGCAGGAGATGTGGTTGTCCAAAAGAAAACAAGTCATTTACACTTCCCCGGATAATGTGCTCACCCGATTGCTGTTTCCCCCGGTTTTTTCGCTAGGATCCTCATCATTATGGCAACCATTCTGATCGTCGACGATGCCCCCGAATGTCTGGCGGTCCTGAGCGGCCTGCTGCGTCCCATGTGTCAGGTGCGCGCTGTCACTTCTGGACAACTCGCCCTGCAGGCTGCAGCCGACTCGCCAAGGCCGGATCTGATCCTGCTCGACGTGATGATGCCAGAAATGGATGGCTACGAAGTGATCAGGCACCTGCTTTCCAACCCGGCCACGTCCGGCATCCCGGTCATTTTTGTCAGCGCCCTCGAACAAACCGACGAGGAGGAACGTGGTCTGGCTCTTGGTGCGGTGGACTACATCACCAAACCGATCAGGCCAGCAATCGTCATCGCCCGCGTCAAGGCTCATCTCGACCTGAAAGCTGCCCGCGACCTGCTGCAGGATCGAAACCGGAGTCTGGAAGAGGAAATCACCCGGCGCATGGCGGACAACCTCCTGATCCAGGATACCAGCATCCGCGCACTCGCCCGCCTGGCCGAGATCCGCGACCCGGAAACCGGCAATCACCTGCGCCGCACGCAGGGCTACGTGCGCACACTGGCAATAGAATTGTGTTCGCATCCGCGTTTCGCCGATTTCCTGACGCCACACCATATCGAGGTCTTCGTCAAGTCGGCGCCTCTGCATGACATCGGGAAAGTCGGTATCGATGATCACATCCTGCGCAAACGCGGCAAGCTGACGCCGGATGAGTGGGCCATCATGAAGACGCACAGCCAGCTTGGTTATCAAGCGCTCGAACAGGCTGCGCAGGATGCCGAATATTCGGTCGACTTCCTGAGCATGGCCAAGGATATCGCGCATTATCACCACGAAAAGTGGGATGGATCCGGCTACCCGGAAGGACTGGCGGGGAACCAGATTCCGATTTCTGCACGCATCATGGCGCTGGCTGACGTCTTCGATGCCTTGATCACGCCACGGTCCTACAAGAGGGCTTTTACCCTTGAACAAGCGCTGCGGATGATCGACGAGGGGCGGGGGACACATTTCGACCCGGACGTCGTGAATGCCTTTTTTGCCCGCCAGGAAGAATTCATCCGCATCGCCAGAAGGCATGCCATCCGCGAGACGGATATGCCAGCCCAGACCGCCCTGGCAATACCCTAAGTGCAACGGCTACCGTGCCTGGCAGTCCGTAAACCAGAGCGGAAGAAGTTTCTGGTTGCCCGGAGAAACCCGGCTTGATGCCCTGGCATCCCTGGCATGGGCAAACACCTGCCGCATCCTGCTGGTGCGGCGCACAATCGATACGGCATTTCCATTAGAATCGAGCCCTCGGTCGAGCCCGACCCCAAGCCAGGAGGATGTTGCATGACCTTGCAGAGCAAGCCCAATACCGACGATGTGCGCATCCGGGAGATCAAGGAACTGGTCCCTCCGGCGCACATTTTCCGTGAATTTCCGGTCGGTGTGCGTGCGGCAACGACAACCTATGAAGCGCGCCAGGGCATCCACCGCATCCTGCACGGCGCCGATAACCGTTTGCTGGTCATCCTTGGCCCCTGCTCGATTCACGATGTCGATTCGGCCGTCGAATATGCTCATAGACTGGAGAAGGAAGCCGCTCGTTTTGCCAACGATCTTTTGATCGTGATGCGTGTGTACTTCGAAAAACCACGCACGACGGTCGGATGGAAGGGCCTGATCAACGATCCGCGTCTCGATAACAGCTTCCGGATCAATGAGGGGCTGCGCCTGGCGCGCGGTCTGCTTCTCGAAATCAATGACCTGGGTCTGCCCTGTGCAACCGAGTTCCTCGACACGATCACCCCGCAATATACGGCCGACCTGATTGCCTGGGGGGCGATCGGTGCGCGTACCACTGAATCACAGGTGCATCGTGAACTGGCTTCCGGCTTGTCCTGCCCGGTTGGCTTCAAGAACGGCACCGATGGCAACATCCGCATCGCCATCGACGCCATCCGTGCAGCGCAATCACCACACCATTTTCTCTCGGTGACCAAGGCGGGTCGCTCGGCGATTGTCTCCACATGCGGCAACGAGGACTGCCACGTCATCCTGCGCGGCGGCAAGGAACCGAACTACGATGCTGCCCATGTCGACGCTGCCTGCCGGGAAATCGCCGCCGCCAACCTCGCCGCACGCCTGATGATCGATGCCTCACACGCCAACAGCAACAAGCTTTTCAAACGGCAGATCGAAGTCGTCAGGGAAACTGCCAGCCAGATTGCCGCCGGCGATCAACGCATCGTCGGCATGATGGTTGAATCACACCTCGTTGAAGGACGGCAGGATCTCGTTCCCGGTCAGCCCCTGGAGTACGGCAAAAGCATTACCGATGCCTGCCTGGGATGGGAGGACTCGCTGCTGGTGCTGGAGATCCTCGCCAAAGGGGTACGCGCGCGCCGGCTGGTCGAAGCTGCACACTAACGGTCATGATTTTTCCAGGCACCCCCGATCAGTAATCGTTCACACCCCCTCAACAAAATCTTCCAGCGTGATGATTTGTATGGGATAGTTGCGGCACTTTCGGACGACCTGAGCGACGCGGGGCGATGCACCTGAGCAGACATGACCTTTTCCAGATG
>NZ_JAZKUD010000030.1:0-45201 GCF_036625275.1 Accumulibacter sp. | reverse complement strand
CTCGGCCGAAGCACCATTGCCGCCGCCTGACGTATCACCGAGCAAACCCTCATCCCTGCTCTCGCAGGCGCAACCGCATGACAAAGTCTGCTCAAAAAGTGTGAAGAAATGAGTCATAAGAGACTAAACTGGCGAAGCCGGAACCAAACAGGTCGAAGCGGTTATCGTAGCAGACGAGAGTAAGCAGAGACGATGACCGTGACCGAGATGCTGACTGATCGCTATGAAGAGCGGCTTGCGGGAGTGCTCTCTTGCTATGACCAGATAGTGATTACGGGCACGTTGCCGGGTGCCTGCTACGCGGCGGGGATGACGAGTTTTCTCAATACTAACGGTCATGACCTTTCCAGACACCCCCGATCATGAAAGTCATGACCGTTTCCCTCTCTCTCGACCCCTCTCTCGTGAGTGGCGAGGGGAGATTCGTGAGTCGCTGACGTGGCTTTCACATTAATCTCTTATGACTCAAATCGTTACATTTTCTGAGAAAATCGCCGATCTTCCCCGTTCGGGGTATCAACTTTCAATCGTTGCACTGTATCAATTTACTCCCGTTGCTGACACCAATGGGCGTGAGGCGTTCATCGCCGTGGTTTCCGCGCTGGTCGACATGGGCAGGAAGATCCCCTCGCCCAGCTTTTGCCACGAGGATGCCGAGGCCCCTCTTGCTTCGGGCAAATTCGTCGCCCATATGCCGAAGACGATCCATGCCCAGTTGGCCACCCGCGCGAAGACCGAAGGAGTTTTACTCAATACGCTGGTACTGACCTTCATCGCGGAAGGATTGGGACGTCACGAACGCCGGGCGTGAGCCTCCCGCAGCGCTACTCGACAACCGTCTGTTCGACCATCCTGACCACGTCTGGCTGGAGGTCGGTTGCCAGCCGTCTGGCGATGTACTACCCTGGTTTCGATCCGACCAGCCATTTGCCGGATTGCCATTCTCCCAGGGTCCGGAAGGTCAGATAGGCGCCAAGGCCGGTATTAACCCGCACCATTCCGGCAAAGAGGTCGGTTGAGTGGTGCGGCTTCATTGGTCAGTCCTTAACAGACAGTCAATCCGTGCCGAAGCCATCCAGTCGCACGCCCAAGTCCGAAGCTTTCCCCGGTGGACTTCCGTCAGTTTCAAGGGCGTACCGCAACGAGGCTGGTCCACCAACGAGAGGCGGCCATCGGTCAGCCAGTGCTTGCGCCGGTCATAGGGCTTACTTTCGACGGTAGGCCGTGGAAACGCATTACCGCGACGAGAAGACATCCTTCGACATCGAAATCTTCCATATCGAATAATGCACTTCGACCAACACTTTCATTCGCACCCGACCGCCCGAACCTTGGCGCAGTCGGCGGAGAAAGGCGATAATTCCAGCCTTGCGGGGTGCCTGGCATTGCCCCGACTCCTGTCAACCAACACGGAGCCTGACACCATGAGCGACGTCCACAGCGAAGGCCACTCCAGCGAAGCGGTAGCGGAGAGATTGGCAAAATACGTTGTCGACGCTCTGCCGATTCCGATGTTCGCCATCGACGACGAGCACCGGGTTGTCTTCTGGAATACTTCCTGCGAGCGCATCACCGGCATTCCAGGCAAGTTCATGCTGCGCAAAGCCGGCGCTTGGTCCGCCTTTTATCCGAGCCGGCGGCCAGTCATGGCCGATCTGGTTCTGACGGGCTGTCGCTCCGAGGACCTCGAGCGCTATTACGCGGGCAAGTACCGGCCCTCGGCATTGGTGGACGGTGGCTGGGAGTGTGAGGATTTCTTTCCGCAACTGCCGGCTGGCGGCAAGTGGCTGGCCTTCACTGCGGCGCCGCTGCGCGACGGCGAGGGCCACATCATCGGGGCCGTTGAAACTTTCCGCGACATCACCGCACAGCGCGAAGCGGAGCAAGCAGTGCGCGATGGGGCAGTCCTCCTGTCGGAAATCGTCCAGGGCTGCCCGGTGCCGATGTTCGTGATCGACGCCGAGCACCGGGTAACGCACTGGAATCGCGCTTGCGAGTCGGTGGCTGGCGTGTCCTCGGAGCAGATGATCGGCTCCCGGCAGCACTGGTGGCCGTTCTATCCGGAGCCGCGACCGGTGATGGCCGACCTCGTTCTCGACGCGGCGATCGGCGAAGTGGAGAAGTTGTATGCGGGAAAGTACCAACCCTCCCCGTTGATCGCGGGCGCCTGGGAAGCCAAGGATCACTTTCCGCAGTTCCCAGGTGGCGGGCGCTGGTTGTATTTCACGGCCGCGCCCCTACATGGCGCCGACGGCGGGGTGATCGGCGCCGTCGAAACGCTGCAGGACATCAGCGAGCAGAAACGCTACGAAATCCAGTTGGAAGACCAGGCACGACAGGATCTGCTGACCGGACTGGCCAACCGCCGGGTCCTCGAAGAGCGCCTGAAACAGGCTCTGGCGCAGGCCGCGCGCGACGAACGCGTGGTCGCGGTCGCCTTCATCGACCTCGATCACTTCAAGCCAATCAACGACGAGATGGGTCATGCGGCGGGTGACGCCTTGCTGCGTGAACTTGCCACGCGTCTCACGTCCATGGTGCGCGAAGTGGATACGGTGGCGCGGGTTGGCGGCGACGAGTTTGTGGTTGTGCTCTCCGCACCCGAGTCGGCAGAGGCCGTCGAGAGCGTGATCCGTCGGATCATCGACGCAGTCGGCCGCCCGGTTGCCATCGCCGGACGTGAGGTGCAGGTGGGTTGCAGCGTCGGCATCGCACTGTATCCGGATCACGGCACGGATCAAGCCGGTCTGCTGCGCGATGCCGAT
This sequence comes from Accumulibacter sp., assembly GCF_036625275.1. Classification (GTDB taxonomy): domain Bacteria; phylum Pseudomonadota; class Gammaproteobacteria; order Burkholderiales; family Rhodocyclaceae; genus Accumulibacter. The sequence goes on along the minus strand of NZ_JAZKUD010000030.1, from coordinate 42,436 downwards.
ACCGCCATGTACATCGCCAAGGCTGCGGGGCGCAATGGCTACCATATTCATTCCCAGTCGGCAGACGTGCCACCTCTACCGGATCACCCTCCGGCACCGTGAACCTTGGACGACGCCGGAATTGAATTTATACACGTCATGTTTGCGGGACTTAAGGGCCACCATGAGCGCGACCCAGATTGGGAATATGTCGGTAGCCGCGTCAACGAGGATACAGGTTCCCGGCAAACCTGGACTACAACACGACAGGTGCGGGTACCACGAAACTGCACGATGGCAATGCGTTTCTGGACACCACAAGAATCCACTGCTATCCACTGCTCGCGCTGGCGACAGCAGCGTACGACCCAATTCCTGCAACTCCATCTTGGCGCGAACGGTGAGCTCATCCTTGAATGTCGTCATCCAACAAGGCGCGCCACGGACGCGCAGAAAAGCCGCGCACGCCCCGGAACTTCGACGATGGATGTCTCAAGATCAATAGGAGAGTGACATGAAAGCAGTCAGAATTCACGCATATGGCAACTCAAACGTTCTGGCGTTTGAAGAGGCGCCAACACCGGGCATCACATCCAATGAAGTTCTCGTTCGGGTGGTGGCCGCATCGGTCAATCCGGTGGATTGGAAAATCAGAGAAGGCTATTTGAAGCAGATGATTCCCCATCCCATGCCGCTTACCTTGGGTTGGGATGTCTCGGGAGTTGTTGTAGCGGTTGGTGCTGAGGTCACTCGCTTTCGGGTAGGGGACGCCGTTTACTCTCGCCCGGACATCAAACGTAATGGCACCTATGCCGAATACGTGGCTATCCGGGAAAGTGAAGTCGCACTCAAGCCACGCACCGTATCGCATATAGAAGCCGCCTCCTTGCCTTTAGCAGGCATTACGGCCTGGGAAGCGCTCATCACCTCAGCACAACTGACCGCCGGGCAAAGGGTGTTGATTCATGCTGGATCTGGCGGTGTCGGATCTCTGGCGACGCAGCTTGCAAAATCACGCGGGGCGTATGTCATCGCAACCACATCAGGCAAAAACCGGGCACTGGTGGAATCTTTCGGAGCCGATCAAGTGATCGACTATCAGACCCAGCAGTTTACGGAAATCTTGCAGGATCTTGACGTGGTCTTCGACACCATGGGTGGCGACATTCAGGAATCATCGTGGTCTGTCTTGAAACAAGGCGGCATCCTGGTTTCGATCGTCACCCCCCCGTCCGTGACAAAGGCCAGGGAGCGGGGCGTTCGAAGCGCCTTTGTGTTCATCGAACCGAATGCTCCCATTCTTGAACAATTAGCGGAAAGGGTTGACCATGGAAAATTGCGTCCAATTATCGGCGCTGAATTCGCCCTTCACGATATCGCAAAAGCACACGCTCTCAGTGAAACCGGACGTACGATAGGCAAGATTGTCTTGTATGTGGGGCAGCCCTAGCAATTCGTTCCAGCAGACTGGCTAACGGCCATGAGCAATACTTGCCCCCTCCCCCACGAGTGGGCAGGTGCGATTCGTGAGTCGCTGACACGACTTTCACATTGAAAACAGCACGCAAGGGCATCATGAGAAACTTTGGCCATCGCCTTGGCAGGAGACCCCCCGGATCGGCCCTGAGGCAGGCATGGGTATTTGTATTGCTAGGAATTTTCAGCGCTATGGGTATGGCAGCCACCATGGACAGATACTTTGAAACTTCCGATGGATTGCAGCTCCACTACCTGGAGGCCGGTTCAGGTGAACGCACGCTCCTGTTTGTTCCCGGTTGGCTGATGCCTGCGGCCGTTTTCGAAGCGCAACTGGCTGGTTTGTCCAGGGAGTTCCGCGTGATCGCCTTCGACCCTCGCTCGCAGGGGCTTTCCCAGGTGTCCCCAGGATCCCATCGCCCCGAGATTCGCCTCCGGGATATGAATGAGTTGCTAACGGCAGCCAGTGTAGGGGATTTCATCCTGGCGGGCTGGTCACTGGGTGTCCTGGAAACCCTGGATTTCATCGAGCAGCACCGCCCGTCCCGGTTGCGGGGTCTGATCCTGATTGACAACTCGATAGGCGAAGGCAACCCTCCTCCACCGTCTCGACCCTCCCGACGCCAAGAAAATCTGGCCGATCCGCAGCGACGAGTCCCTTATCTCACCGGTTTCTGCGATTCCCTCTTCCGCCGGCCACTACCGCCAGCCTTACGCCAGGCGGTACTGTCTTCGGCCCTAGGAGTCCCGCCCAAGGCTGCCATGGAATTGATCGCTCAGCCCTATCCGCGTACCTACTGGCGAGATATCGTCAACCGGCAAGAGGTTCCGGTCCTCTATGCGGTCACCCCCCGTCTGCGCGATCAGGCCGCTGCCCTGAGTCGGAAGCGCGGACCTGATCTCGCAGAAATCAAAGTCTACGAAGACGCCGGTCATGCGCTTTTCTTCGATGCTGCGGATGATTTCAACACGCTGGTCCGGAACTTCTCTCACCGGGTCTTCAGTAACCTTGTGCCGTAGTTCCCACGGCCCGCCGTCGCCCCACCTGGAGAGATTGCTGGTTGCTGCCCTTCTGGTAACTCACGGTCATGACTTTTCATGGCACCCCCGATCACGAAAGTCATGACCATTGTTTCCCTCTCCTGCAGGGCGCATTCCGGCCTGCACGCCGGAATCGTTCGATGGGCGCAGAGCAGGCTCTGCGAATTCCCCATCTCACCCCCCGACTCCTCCCACGGCCCGCGCGGCAGCGCGGGCCGGCTGCGGCGGCGCGGAGCAGTGCTCCGCGAAACCCCGCCTTCGTTCCCGCAAAGGAGAGGAGAGATTCGTGAGTCGCTGACGCGACTTCCACATTAACCATCGCAGGCCACATGCCGGGTTTCGCTGGCCGGCTCGCTCCGGAATTTTTTCCGGAAATTTTTTTCCGGCACTAGCCAACACCCGCAAAAGTATGGATACTATGCTGCCGGAAGGTCGCCAGCAGCTCGTTGCGACAAGAATGAGAATTAATCCAATATTAGCCACCTGTTAGGAATCCAGATGACGATACGACCGGAGTTGATAGAGAAACTGCGCACGAAGCGTACAAACCTGACCGAAAATGTCAGTCCCGAGAAACTGGCGGCGCTGCATGCAAAGGGTCTCCTGTCCGCACGCGAGCGACTCGACGCATTATTTGAAGAAGGCACTTTCCAGGAACTCGGCCTTTACGCCACGCATGCCGCGACTTCGTTCGGCATGGCCGGGCGGTCCCTGCCCGCTGACGGAGTGATTGCCGGCAACGGCTACGTGGGTAACACCCAGGTTGCTGCTTTCAGTCAGGACTTCAGCGTCGTCGCCGGCACGCTGGGCAAGATGCAGGCGCGAAAGATCACCCGCATCATGCGCCATGCCCTGAAGATCGGCGTACCGGTGGTGGCTTTCAAGGATTCCGGTGGCGCGCGCATTCAGGAAGGCGTCGATGCGCTCTCCGGCTACGGCGACGTCTTTTACGCCAATGTTTTGCTCTCCGGCGTTGTACCGCAGATCGCCGTGATCTGCGGTCCGTGCGCGGGGGGTGCCGCCTACTCGCCAGCACTGATGGATTTCGTGATCATGACGCGCAACAACGCGCACATGTTCCTGACCGGCCCGGAGGTGATCAAGGCGGTGACCGGACGGGCGACGACGATGGCGGAGGTCGGCGGCGCCGAGATGCATTCCACGGTCAGCGGCAACGCTCACTTCGTTGCCGAGGACGACCAGCACGCAATCGCGCTGGTCAAGCAACTGCTTTCCTACCTGCCGGCCAACAACACCGAAGATCCACCACACCATCTCGAAGTCCCGATCGAAGAGATGGAAGACCCGGCGATCAACGACTGCATCCCGGACAGCCCGTCCGAACCGCTTGACATGTATTCGGTGATCCGCCGTGTCGTGGACCGTGGCGAACTGCTTGAGGTGCATGCGGGTTTTGCTCGCAACGTGATCGTCGGCTTCGCCCGGATCAGCGGCGTGGTGGTCGGCATCGTCGCCAACCAGCCAATGGTGATGGCTGGCGCCCTGGATCTCAATGCCGCGGACAAGGTGGCCCGTTTCGTGCGGACCTGCAACATTTTCAACGTCCCGGTGGTGACCCTGGTCGATGTGCCGGGTTTCCTGCCGGGAGTCGAGCAGGAACGCGGCGGCATCATCCGGCACGGCGCAAAAATGCTCTCCGCTTACGGTTCATGCACCGCGCCGAAGATCACGGTCATCCTGCGCAAGGCCTACGGCGGCTCATACCTTGCCATGTGCAGCCAGGAAATGGGAGCGGACATGGTTTACGCCTGGCCGACCGCCGAAATTGCCGTGATGGGCGCCGAAGCGGCTGTGAAAATCCTCTATCGCAAGGAACTCGAGCAGGCCGAGGATCGCCAGGCAAAGGCCGCGGAACTGGCGCAGGAATACCGCGACGAGTTCGCTTCACCGTACGTCTCGGCGAGCAATTTCTATATCACCGACGTCATCGAACCACAGGACACGCGCTGGATGGTCGCGCTAGCGTTGCGCAAGATCCTCGACAAGCGTGAACTCAGGCCGGCCAAGAAGCACGGCAACATTCCCATGTAATCGGCAACGGAAGGAAGATATCCCATGGTGACTGACGCCATTTTCAAGGCGCTGCAGGTCTACGGCATTTCCATCGTCATCTCGGTGCTGGTTGCCGTGCTGATCAAGGTAATGGTTTCTTTGACTGGCCGGATGGAAAAGACCAAACCGGTCGACATACCGACCGGAACGGTCTGCCCGATCGGATTCGGCGTTCCCGACGAGGATGTCGCTGCACTATCGGCGGCAATCTTCGCCGCCATGGGACCACACCGCATCCTGCACATCACACCCACCAGCCATGGCTGGGCAGCCGGCGCCCGCGCCGCCCAGCATACTCATACGCCGGGGCCCACGGGCCGAGGCCCCAGATAAGAAGGAACAAGACATGCTCAGACAATTCAAGGTTACCGTTAACGGACGTGAGTACGAAGTCAGCGTCCTGGAGCTCACCGCCGGCCAGGCGGCGCAACCCCCCGCTCCGATCGCTGCTGCCCAACCGATGGCTGCAACCGGTGGCAGCGTAGCCGCGCCGGCGGCGGCACCGCGATCCACCGCAGCAGCGGCTGGAGCCGGCGACGAGGTGGCCGGAATGGGCGGCGTGGTGGTCGAAGTCAACGTCAAGGTCGGCCAGGCGGTTGCCGCCGGGGATCGACTGCTGGTCCTCGAAGCCATGAAAATGAAGACCCCGGTCGTCGCCACTCGTGCTGGCCAGGTAACGCGCGTACTGGTCGCTCCCGGGGATGCGGTCGAAGGCGGTCAGCCACTGGTGACCATCGCTTGATCTCGGCCAACAGACAGGAGCGCGCTCCTGTCGCCTGCTATTCGATGCGCGGACGAAGAAATCCGGTCGTCTGGCGCGAGGACTGAAGCGTATGGAAAGCATCCATTTTCTCGATCTGTTCCAGGGCATCGCCACGCTGGCGGCTTCGGAACCGAAAATCATGTTCGGGCGCATCTTCCTGATGCTGCTCGGCTTTCTTCTGATCTATCTGGGTTCCAAGAACGTCCTCGAACCCCTTCTGATGATCCCGATGGGACTGGGCATGTCGTCGGTCAACGCCGGAGTCATGTTCCTCGAAGGCAGCAAGATGGGGACGCTGTTCGTCGATCCCTTGATGTCCGATCCGATCGATCTGATGAACATCATGCAGATCGACTGGCTGCAACCGATTTACACCTTGACCTTCAGCAACGGCCTGATCGCCTGTCTGGTATTCATGGGGATCGGCGTCCTGCTCGATGTCGGTTATGTAATGGCGCGACCCTTCCAGAGCATCTTCATCGCGCTGTTCGCCGAGTTGGGAACCATCGCCGTCTTCCCGATCGCCGTCGCGCTGGGCCTCAATCCAGGCCAGGCTGCAGCGGTCGCCACGATCGGCGGCGCCGACGGTCCGATGGTGCTGTTCACCTCGCTGGTGCTGGCCAAGGACCTGTTCGTACCGATCACCGTCGTCGGCTATCTTTATCTCGGCCTGACCTACGGCGCTTACCCCTATCTGATCAAGTGGCTGGTACCCGAACACATCCGTGGGATCAGCATGGCCGCCGATCGCGGACCGAAGATCAGCCGCGCGCAGAAGCTTACCTTCGCGGTGGTCGCCTGTACGCTCCTGTGCCTGCTGTTTCCGGTCGCAGCCCCCTTGTTCTTCTCGCTGTTCCTTGGCGTTGCGGTACGAGAAAGTGGGATCGAGCCCTTCACCAAGCTGCTGAGCGAGGTTTTCCTCTACGCCGCAACCTTCTTCCTCGGGCTGACGTTGGGCGTGCTCTGTGAAGCCAATACCCTGCTCGAACCGACGGTCCTGAAGCTGCTCCTGCTGGGAATGCTGGCGCTGACGATCTCCGCTCTGGGCGGCCTATTGGGCGGTTACCTCCTGTATTTCTGGACTGGCGGCAAGTTCAACCCGATCATCGGCATTGCCGGGGTCAGTTGTGTTCCGACGACGGCAAAGATCGTTCAGAAGGTTGCCAGCTCGGCAAACGCAGGAGCGATCGTCATGCCACAGGCTCTTGGGGCCAACATCAGCGGTGTAATCACCTCAGCGATCATTGCGGCAACGTTTATAGCGCTCTTGCGCTAGCCACCTAGGCAGCACACCGCGCTACTTCGGCACGGCCTGTTCGGCGCACGCGTCGGCGGGCCGTTTTGTCGAATGGGCGTGGCAAGGTGGCGCGCACAAGAATCCACAGCTGAAAGGCAGCAACTGAGACACACCGGGAACTCCCGGGCAACGAATTACTTCTCGGCGTCAGTGGACTGCTTCCCCGCATCCGACGGAAAGCCGGGCAGCGGTATGCTGGTGAAAAGAGTGCGTGTCTGGGTCTTCAACTGGTCCTGCATCTGGTGCAGCATCTTCTTGCTCTGCTCCATGTAGGTGGCCATCATGGTCTGCATGGCCGGCCCCTGGAAGTTCATGAACTGCGACCACAGGTCGTTCTGCATCTGGCTGTTGCTTTCGCCGTAGAACTGTTGCGACTGGTCCTGCAGTTTCTTCTGAAAATCGACGAAGGACTTGATGTTCGTTTCCAGGTACTTGCCGAGCATTCCCTGCATGGCGTGACCGTAAAAGCGAATCATCTGTGCCAGCAGGTCCGTTGTAAACAAAGGGATGCCGGCCGCTTCCTCCTCGAGGATGATCTGCAGCAGGATGCTGCGTGTAATGTCCTCGCCGGTCTTGGCATCGAGCACATTGAAGTTTTCCTTCGATAGCACGAGATCCTTCACATCACTCAAGGTGATGTAAGCGCTCGTCTTGGTATCGTAAAGACGACGGTTGGGGTATTTCTTGATCAGTCGCAGCTGTTCGGGCATGACGACCCTTCCTCCATTTGCAGATGACTCGAGACAGGCGCTCTTTTGCGTCCTTTGGTGCGATGCAGCACAATTATAACGCTTACAAAAAAAAACAGGCCCCTATTGGAGCCTGTCCTGACCTTCCTGATACGGGAAGCTGTTTTTACTGGTAGTACAAACCACCACAGATGTTCATCGTCGAACCCGTCATGAAGCCGGCAATGTCCGAAGCGAGGTAGGCACACGCGCCACCGATCTCTTCCGGCTTCGCCAAACGCTTCATCGGCACCGTATCGATGATGCTCTGCAGGATCTCCGGCTTGATCGCCATCACCATCGGGGTGGCGACATAGCCAGGGCAAATGGCGTTGACCGTCACGTTTTTAGCCGCCAGTTCGGCGGCCAGCGCTTTGGTAAAGCCGATCACGCCCGCTTTGGCGGCCGAGTAATTGGTCTGACCAGCCTGACCCCGAAGGCCATTGACCGATGAGATGTTGATGATCCTGCCCCAGCCGCGCTCGGCCATCTTCGACGAGACCTGCTTGGTCATGTTGAAGAGGCTATTCAGGTTGGTTGAAATCACGGCATTCCATTGCGCCGGCTCCATCCGCCCGAACATTTTGTCACGGGTGATGCCGGCGTTGTTGACCAGAATGTCGATCGGACCTGCCTTGGCTTCCGCTTCTGCAGTAAGAGCGACGCAGGAGTCGTAGTCGGAAACATCGCCGGCAACACAGATGAAGTCGTTGAAACCGGCTTCGGCCATGGCCTTTGTCCACTCTTCCGGCTTGTCAAACTCCGGATGGTAGGCGGCCACCACTTTGTGGCCGGCCTTGGCCAGCTCCTGGCAAACAGCCGTTCCGATTCCACCCATAGCCCCTGTAACCAAAGCAACACGTTGCGTCATAGCTCTTTCCTTTCTTGTGGACGATTGAAACAACACTTGAGCCAACGATTCTGCATTGCAGCATCTGCGCTGTCAATGCCAATGCCAGAATTTCGGCACTTTGCGGCATGAGTTCTCCTGCGCAATGCCTGCCATGCCTGCCGTATCGCTGCCCACAGCAAAGCACCTCAGCCACCTATAATGCGCTCATGCATATCGTCGTGATCGCCTGGTTGTACGTAACCGTGTTGATGGCACTGACCGAAACCAGTATCGTCGCCGGAATAATGACGCTGGTTTTCTACGGTCTGCTTCCGACGATGCTGCTGCTATGGCTTTTCGGCGGCTCCGCGCGGCGGCGTGCGCTCCGCGTGCCCAGGGAAGAGACTCCCGCGAATAGCGACGCAGACCACGAAAAACCCGAGCACTGACTACTCGGACAGCCAGATCAGCGACGCCATACGTCCGGTCACGCCGTCGCGCCGATACGAGAAAAAGCGGCTTTCTTGGTTGACCGTGCAGTATTCTCCGCCGTAGATGCCTTCGACACCCAGGCGCGCAAGACGCTGACGGGCCAACAGGTAGATGTCGGTCAGCCAGCCACCAGACTTGTTAACCGGCTGCGGAAGCGGCTTGAAAGCGGCTGCCGCCTCTGCATAGGCGTCGACAAACGCTGCCCTCACCTCGCCGCCTACCTCGAAGGCCTGTGGACCGATGGCCGGCCCCAGGTAAGCGATCAGATCGATTCCAGGCACCGCCATGGCGGCCACCGTTCTTTCCAGAATGCCGGCCTGCAGGCCGCGCCAACCGGCATGCGCTGCGGCCACCACCGTCCCGGCGCGGTCACAGAGCAGCACCGGCAGACAATCCGCAGTCATCACCACGCAGACGACAGCGACATTGCGCGTAAATGCGCCGTCGGCTACCCGGACCTGGGTACTCGTACCCGCCTCAAGCACCGTCGTGCCGTGCACCTGATGCAACCAGCAGGGTGCCGCCGGCAGAGTCCGGCCAAGCCGCTGACGGTTGGCCGCCACTGCCGGAGGATCATCACCCACGTGATCGCCGAGGTTGAGGCTAGCGTATGGAGCCATGCTTACCCCGCCATGACGAGTCGTGATGAGACTGCGCACTCTCGTCGGCGCCGGCCAGTCGGGAACGATCCAGGGTTGAAGATTCAAGGTTCAAGTACCGGGGAAATAGGGGTGGACGCGCATGACCGGACCCTTATTGCTCATCGAGCACCTCATCGTCATCGATGTAGATGACTTCCGGGCCGCCCTCCGAATCTTCATCCCAAGCGTCTTCATCGTCGGTATCGTCTGCTGCTCGGCTGCCGCGCACTGACCGCAATTCCTGCCGGAGTGTTTCGACCAGCGTAGCCATGTCTGCTGGCAAGCTTGATTTCCAGAACAGTGCGCGACCCGTCTGAGGGTGAGTCAGCGCCAGACGGGTCGCGTGCAGCGCCTGGCGAGGAAACAGCGGTCCTTGCGGCACACGACTGGGCACCCCGCCATACGCCGGGTCGCCCACCAAGGGATGCCCAAGCGACGTCATGTGCACGCGGATCTGGTGCGTTCGCCCGGTTTCCAGCGCGCATTCGATCAGCGTACAGGTCGCGAAAGGTTCCAGCACCCGGTAGTGTGTCCGGGCCGGTTTGCCGGTTCGCACCACGGCCATGCGGGTACGCAGGGTCGGATGCCGGCCGATCGGCGCGTTCACCGTCCCAGAGCACTCGACGAGTCCCCTCGCCAACGCCTGATAATGGCGTTTGACGGTACGCGCCTGAAGTTGCCGTACCAGATCGGTCTGCGCCTCCAGCGTCTTGGCGACGACCATCAGGCCACTGGTATCCTTGTCGAGTCGATGCACAATGCCTGCCCGCGGTACCTTGTCGAGTTGTGGGACATGGTACAACAAGGCATTCAGCAAGGTACCGTGCCAGTGACCATTGCCCGGATGAACGACCAGGCCAGCCGGCTTGTCGATGATCATCAGCGCCTCGTCTTCGTAGACCACCTGCAAGGGAATGTTCTCCGGAGAAGAAGATTCGGCGCGTTCATCGGGTGCTTCGGCGACTTCAATGATCTCACCGCCCCAGAGCTTGTATCGAGCTTCGACGATCGGCGCACCGTTCACGGCCACTCTTCCCGCACGTATCCAGCCCTGCAAGCGGCTGCGTGAATGCTGCGCCAGCAGGCGCGCAAGAATCTGGTCCAGGCGTTGGCCGCTGAACTCGCCAGGCACGCTCAGGGCAATGCTGGGGTTTGAGCTATAATCGGCGCACCCGATGTCCTGCTCCGGCACATCGGCTAATGCCTTTCTTTTCTTTGGGTTTTCCATCATGCGTAGTGTAGCGGTTATCGCAGCGCTCATCGTCGTTTCTCTGATCTCCGGCTGCGGGATTCTTCCCGAAGAAAAGGATGAAACCATCGGCTGGTCAGCAAACAAGCTCTATGCCGAGGCCAGGGATGCGCTCAATGACGGCTCCTATGCCAAGTCGATCAAGTACTTCGAAAAGCTCGAATCACGCTATCCTTATGGTCGCTACGCACAACAAGCGCAGATCGACATCGCCTACGCCTACTGGAAAGACCAGGAGCCCGCTTCAGCGATTGCCGCCTGCGATCGCTTCATCAAGCTGCATCCGAATCACCCGAATGTCGACTACGTCTACTATCTGCGTGGACTGATCAACTTCAACGAAAACCTCGGTATCCTGGGGGCGATCAGCAACCAGGACATGACCGAGCGCGACCCGAAAGGCGCACGTGAGTCGTTTGACGCCTTCCGCGAACTGATCACACGCTTTCCGGACAGCAAGTACACACCCGATGCGATCTTGCGCATGAAGTACCTGGTCAATGCCCTGGCTTCGCTTGAGCTGCATGTCGCCCGCTATTACATGAAACGAGGGGCCTATCTGGCAGCAGCGAACCGTGCTCAGTACGCAGTATTGAACTATCCTGACACACCGGCGACCGAGGAGGCCCTTTTCATTATGGTCAAGGCCTATGACGCGCTCGGTCTGACCGATCTGCGCGACGACGCCGAACGCGTCATGCGCAAGAACTTTCCAAACAGCGAATACTACATCCGCGGCCTGGATCGCCAGGAGCCGTGGTGGAAACTCTGGTAGATCGGCCCAGGCCACGAGAAAATATGGACACTGGCCGCCCCTCCTTGCTTGAGATGGGCGGCACTATTCTGCCGAGCCATCTCAGATCGACTGCTTGATGGCCAGTACGGCCATGTTCCGCAAGGTTCTCAGCAAGGCCAATTCCTTCTCGGAAATCACGATCTCGCCTGCCTGTGCGCGGTCGGCATAGATCATGGCCACGCCATTGCCGTTGATGCAAAGCGGAAAGATGACAAAGGTTTCGGCAGCCACCGCCTTGCGAAACCAGCCCGGGATACGTGCCGCAATTTTCGGATCATTGGTGTCACTGATCAGGATATCGACGCCTTTGGCCAGTGCTGCATGAAAGATGTCGGGCGTAAAAACCAGTGAAAACCGGAAGCTCCTGGCAATATCCAGGGCATCGGGTCCGAAACCGAAGCGACCGAGCATCGAATTGCTGCGCGCTTCACGAATGCACAGGATGACGCGCATGAAGCCTTTCGCACGGTAGATGGTTTCCAGCGTGATGCGCAGCACGTCATTCAGCTTGAAGTTGCTGACCAGTACGTTGCTCAAATCCTGAATGCCGGCCAGCAGAATGGCTTCACTGACCAGAGGTTCGGCCTCTGCCGCGAATTCGTCGCGTTCGGCCACAGTATCCACTACCCCCCCCTCCGTAATCACATCGGCGAGAACGGTTCCCGCCAGGCCATCGTCAGCGCCTGCTGTCAATTCAACCGTAGAGGGGCCGGTCGGCGCAGTTCCCCAGGCCTTGAGCTGCCGGCCGAAACGCGTCTGCTGCAGATTCAGGTGAATGGTGGCAGCAAACTGCGTCACCTGCTCAAGCGACTTTTCGAGGGTACTGTGCAGTTCCTGTTCGTCGAGTGCGACAGCCTCGCCAAAGCGCGTCGCAATCTTGCGCAGTTCTTTGGCCTGTTGTTCGTTGGCCGTTTCCGCAAGCACCGCGCATAGCTCGTTCGACAGCGAAGAGAATACCCGTAAGCGATCCTCGGGGTTGAGCGGACGGCGAATATTGCCTGCTGGCAGCCGGCGCATGCTATTGATGATCAGCCTTGGAAATCCCCAGACCTGAGCAATGCCAATACCGAGATCCTCGAGCGATATTCCCAGCACCTGCAGCGCTGCCGCCTCCTCGGAGCAGTTCTTCTGCAACAGCATGCGCTTCATTTCCGCGCTTTCTTCGGGGAAGTAATACTGGCTCAGCAAACGACCCAGATTGTGGAACATCGAGCAGATAAAAGCCTGCTCGATGTCCAGACGAACGGCACTCTTGCCGGCAATGTTCCTGGCCAGCACCCCGGCCAGATTGGCCCGCAGGAACTCCTCCTTGAGTTGGCTGGCATTGTCCTTGTTCTGCAGGTGATCGAGAAGCAGCACGGTGATGGCAATACTGCGCACCGCATCCAGACCGAGCACCACGACTGCGCGCGAGACCGTACTGATGTTGCCGCCACCCGCCTGCTGGTAATAAACCGAATTGACCATGCGCAGAAGCTTGTTGGTCAGCGAGAAGTCCTTGAGGATGGTGTTGGAGACTTCGGAAATACTCTGATTCTCCGAAGCCGTGATCCTGTTGATCGCCCCGACCGACTCCGAGAGGGCCGGGAAATCGCTTTTGTGGCGCATGCGTCGCAGCAGGAAGTCAATCGTACTCTGCCTCGGATCGGCCGATGGCACCAAGGTTTCCGGTGCCAGATAGTCGTCCAGAGCCTCGCGCATCTGTCTGGCCGATTCATAGCGACTCTGCGGATCACGCGCAAGTGCCCGGTAGAGAAGATGTGCCAGTCGCTCCTCAAGCTGGCCGCTACTGTCTTGCGGCAACCGGATGTCCTCGCCAGCGATCTGCTTCATCACCAGCAGGATGTCGTTCCCGGGAAATGCCCGCTTGCCGGTCAGCAACTCATAGAAAACCAGGCCGGCCGAAAAAACATCGGATCGTTCGCTGCTCGTGCGTTGCAGGATGTACTCTGGCGCCATGTAGGCCGGCGTGCCAGTCAATTGTCCGCCATCGCCCGCCAGTGCCCCATTGCGAGCAGCGATGCCGAAATCCATCACGCGCGGCAGTTCGTCATCGTCAATCAGGATGTTGCTTGGCTTGAGGTCACGGTGAATGATTCCCGCAGCATGGGCGTGAGCAATCGCATCCAGGATCGCCTGCATGATCGCGATCGCCCTGGCCGGTTTCAGGGCACCGCTCAGCGCCAGGTACTCGGCCAGGTTCTTGCCCGGTACATACTGGAAAACCAGATAAAGATCCCCTCTTTCCTCGGCAGCCTCGAAGATCGGGACGATGTTCGGATGGCGCAACTGACTGACCATCCGTGCCTCGTCCAGCAACTGACGATTTTGCTGCGGGTCAGAGCGTGCAAAGTGGAGCGTCTTGATCGCCACTTGCCGTTGCAAATGTGGATCACGGGCGAGATAAACGATGCTTTGAGCACCTCGACCCAGTTCACGAATGATCTCGAAACGCCCAACATACTTGCTCACAGTGCTCGATCACCTCGCAAAAACGATATTCCAGGCACGGCAATAGTAATGCCCGCCGGCAACCATCAAAGCCAGAGCAGTTTCGGTACCGACCCCGTCCGCCCACAAACCACGGCAAGCTGGCCGAACTCGCTTGCCAGCACTCGCATTCGCTGCTCGTCTGCCCGCAATACCAGATAACTCGGCTCAACAGGCCATACCCCGCCGTCGGCAAGGTTGCTGGCGGGCAGGAAAAACCAGCCCAATGCCTTGATTCGTTTCAGCAAACGCTCCTGGGCAAGACGGTTGTCCTGTTCCGAAAGCAGCGCTGCCGGGTTGTATGCCGTCACGATTCCCCAGCACACTTCAGTCGTCTCCCCAGGTTCGTCATCACTGGCCGGCTGTTGGGCGGCCAGGCGAAGCAGAAAAGCATCGAAAGCGGGAGCAGCCACGCCAATCCGCAGGGCAAAATCCTCCCCGGGCACGATCACCCGATAGGTCGTCGCACAAAACGCGGCTTCGAGTTCGGCCCGGCTCATCTCTTCCCTGAGTGTTGCCCCCAAAGATTTTAATGTGAAAGTTGCGTCAGCGACTCACGAATCTCCCCTCCCTCCTCGCGAGGGGCGAAGGCGGGGTTTCGCGGAGCACTGCTCCGCGCCGCCGTAGCCGGCCCGCGATGCAGCGCGGGCCGTGGGGGGGTCGGTGGAGAGGGAAACCTTTCATGATCGGGGGTCGCTGGAAAAATCATGACCGTTAGACCCGCAATCATCCGCTGCTTTGCCTTGATCAGAGGAAGACCAGACCCGCACCGCAGCTCTATTTCAAGGACAAGGCAACGCGGCTTTCCCGGCTTGCTTCTGACTTGCCTTCCGCCTCCACCAGCTTGACTGGCAACAGGAACAGACGCTCTGCGGCAACCTCACGTGCGGCCAGCCAGTCCAGCACCGTTTTCGCCCTGCGAACAGCGAGATCGCGCAAATCTTCCTCATCCACAACGGTATTGGCCAGAATCAGTTTCTCCATTTCCTCAACCGGAAGTCCCTTCACCATGCCTACCAGATTACGTGGCTTGGGAAACTTCTCGGCACGGTAAACACGCTCAAGAAATGCCGGATACTCGTTGGCGCTGACCTCGACGGCGTCCGTCGAGCCGCTCTCAACCCCCTTCCTGGTCAACTCATCCCGTTTCAGCGCCCGTACCTTGTAACTCAGGCGATCACGTTTCAATCCCTCGGAATCATTCTTTGGGTCTGCACGCCCTTCGATTTCGAGCTTGAGCGCTGGCCGGTCGATCAGGGCCTTGGCCAGATTTTCCAGCCGCTGCTGTGCCGGCAGTGTGATCAATGCCTGTCCGAAATCGAATTCGACGTTCGACAACTCCTCGCCACCACCAAAAATCGATCCCAGCAAGGCAAAGGGCGAAGTCACTGCCTTGACCAGCAGGTTCACGATCACCTTGACAATCAGGCTACCAACACTGAATTCGGGATCACTGAGTGAACCGGCGATCGGCAAGTTGATGTCGATCTCGCCGTTGCGGTTCTTGAGCAGGGCAAGCGCGAGATTCACCGGCAGCTTGGTCGCATCCGGGCTGTCCACCGCGCTGCCAAAGGTCAGTTGATCGAGAAACACCCGATTCTCGGCGGTGAGCTGATCATCCTGGATCTTGTACTTGACGAACAGCGACAGCTTGCCTTTTTCGATCGCATAACCGGCATACTTGCCTGAGTATGGCGACAGTGAGCTCATCTCGAGGCCCTTAATGTCGGCCTGCAGGTCGAGATAGGGCTTGGCCGACAACGGGTTGATCTGCCCCGATACGTTGAGAGGGGCGATGTTGTCGTAACTACCGCGTAGATCGAGGCTCGCGACGCTGTCAGTCGCCGATGACAGCCCGCTGATGGTTCCGCCGATCTTCTTGAGATTGGCCGAGTAGTTCGGCTTGATGAAATTGTCACTGAACCTGATGTCGCCGCCCTGCAGCGTGACCTTGCCGATCTTGATCGGCAGCGATGGCTTGACGCTGGCGGCCACAGGAGCCACCGCCGTTCCTGCACCGGCCACGACCACCGGTTGCACCGACCTGGGCGCCATGACGGACGGCGCCGCATCGGTCTGGCGAACGATCTGCAGCAGATTTAGCTGGCCTGCCCGGCTGATGATCACGCGCGCGAAAAAATCGGCGAGCGCTACTTCGCCAATCGACAGCGAATCCGGGTTCAGGCGCACATCGATCTTGCCGAGGTAGAGTGACTTCCATTTCAGGAAGTCGGCAGAATTGATCTTGTCAACCGCGTAGAAATCGCCCACCGTCACCTGCCCGGAGATCCCCCCGGCCAGCTTGCTGGCTTCGATGGTGCCGGTACCAGGCTGTCGCAATTGGACGATTCCACTCAACGTCACCTGGCCACGAGTGACATCGATGTTCAGCCGGTCGGTAAAGTAAGGTTGCAGTGGCAACAGTTCGAGCGTCTTGACAGCCACTTTGAGGTCCAGATCGAACGGGAAAATCTTCAGGCTGCCACCAGCCTCGAATTCTCCCTTGCGATTGAGCCGGAAACGCGTCGACACCCTTGCGGTCCTGCCTGCTTCGGTTGACAGGTTGTCGACATCAAGGGTCATTCCTTCAATGGTGTGCGTCGCCAGTGGCGAGACAGCAGCATCTTCGAAGCGAAGCCCGAGGTCTTCACCGCGGTACTTGGTGAGACTCACTTTCCACGGCTGCGAAGAATCCTTCTGCGAAGCCTGGACGACGCGCAAGCTAGGAGGCTCGACAAACTCGATGCGGCCGTCAACAGAGCGCCGCATCAGCAGGCTGGTACCGCGCGCTGCGACTTCATCGATCATCACTTCACGCCTGGCCAGATCCAGCCGACCTCCCTTGACCGAGAAAGTCTCGATCTTGATCCACTGGGCAGCCTGCAGACGCCGAAAGGCGGCATCGAACTCGGCTGCAGCGTTCCCCCTGGAGTCAAGTTTCTTCAAGACAAGATCAATTCCTTCGACGCTCGCGTTGAATGGCCTGCCATGCGACTCGTCGAGCCAGCGCAACACCCCACCGGTGACCTTCGCTTCGTCCAAGGACCATGCGAACGTTGCCGGCGGCGCTTCCGGTGCGGCACTCTCATGGGCTGCAAGTTCACTGCTAAAAAAATCCATCCAGTTGATCGTCCCCTGCCGGCTGACCTGCGCATGAATCTCGGGCGAATCGACGGTCACCCGATCGATCATCCAGCGTCGATTGATCGGATCAAGCTCCCCAAGCTGAACGTCGAAGCGTTTTAGGGACAACAGTGGGGAACCGGAGGAATCCTTGATGTCGACATCCCTGATGGCGACATGGCCTGAGAGACTGAGTGTCAAACGATGATCGTCCTGCTGGCGAAAGATGAGCTTCAGGTCACTGTCAAGGGCACCGGAGACGACCTGGAACGGCAAGCGAACCGGCACATAATTGACATACCTGCCGAGTTGCACATCACAAAAATCAAACGCCAGCTCGCTGTCGATCGATTTCGCGAAAGGTTTGCTCTTGCCCTGGATGAGCAGAGGCGAGCCATCGATGGATGCCGAGAAAGCTGGCTCGACGAAAATCTCGGTGGCCTGGGGCAAGTTCGAAATAAATGGCAGCGCGATGTTGATTCCACTGATAGCGTGCTTTTCCCCAAGTGCCCGATCGTCGAATTCGATCTTTCCGCCAGTGAGCTGGATATTGTTGATTGAAAAAAGCGGGGCAGGGCCATCGGACTCTGGCTTGGCCATCCATTCGTCGATCAGGTCAGAGAAATTGAAACGCCCATCAGGCAGACGCACGACCTTCACGGTCGGTCCATCCAATCTCAGCTCGCCAATGACCGGACCACCACGCACCAGCGAACTGGACTCGAGGTTCAAATAAAGGCGTTCAAAACCCAGGATCTTCTCACCCCCTCCCTTTTCCTGAATTACCAGTCCGACAACTTGCAAGGAGAGCGTGTAGGGGTTTATGCTGATGCTGTCGACGGTCACGGGTCGGTGCAAGGCTTCGGAGAGTTTTTCGACGAGCGTCGATTTGATGAGCGGAGGCAGCGCAAAAAAACCCAGCGCACTGAGAACCAGCACGGTCAGCAAAACGCGCAGCCCATATTTTTTGAGGTTCATGGAGGTAGTCGTCATGGCGGTACGGGGTTTTTCAGACACGACAGCAGGCCAAAGGCTGGCTGAGGAAGCCCCCAATTTAGCACGACGAGGCGTTTCCCGCACTTGCCATACAGCAAACGTCGAGCCAGCGACTGGCCGCCGGCGTGCCGCTGGAGGCCTTCAGCCGCGGCTTCCGGCAGTCTTCTGCAGTCCAGCAGGATGAGCCGATTGCCACCACGAGTCCTCATCGTTGATGACAACGATCTGATGCGGACACTGTTGCGCACCATCCTGCGCAGCAAACAATACGAAGTGATTGGCGAAGCGGGGAATGGTGTCGATGCGCTCGAACTGGCAGAGCGCCTGCGGCCTGACATCATCTGCCTGGATATCTTGATGCCCGAAATCGGTGGCCTCGAAGCCCTGGAGACGATCAAAACCCTGTACCCGCAGATCGTCGTCGTGATGGTCACCGGCAGCCCCAGCGTGGACAATGTCCGGGAAGCCATTCAGGGAGGTGCCAGTGGCTTCATCATCAAGCCGTTCAACGCAGGCAAAGTACTCGACACGGTCAATCGGGCGTGGCAATCAGCCAGGAAACTCCCGATACTCCAGGAGAACCTCTGAAAGAACGCTCAAAAACTGTTCTTCCACTCACGCAGCGCAGCAAACACCGCCACCTCATCGCGCGCCGCAGGCACTCTGCTACGAGCTGAAGCCGCCACGTCCGGTTGGCCACAGCGCAGGAAGGGATTGGTTGCCTTCTCGATCGCAATCGTCGACGGCAGCGTCGCCCTACCCCTGGCACGAGTTACCGCAACCTCTTCGATACGGCTTTGCAGCCGACGATTCAAAGGCTCAACCGCCAGAGCAAAGTGCAGATTCGCCTGCGTGTACTCATGAGCGCAATACACCGCGGTGTCATCCGGCAGCGCGGCCAGGCGCGCCAGCGAATCAGCCATCTGTACAGCGGTTCCCTCGAACAGACGACCACAGCCGCCGGCAAACAAGGTATCGCCACAAAACAGGCAGCCTGAGCCATAATACGCAATGTGCCCAAGCGTATGTCCGGGCACCGCGATCACCTGAAACTGGATGTCGCAAGGCGCAATGCTGATCGTATCGCCGCCACGCAAGGGTTTGCTGATGCCGGCAATCGACTCCGCCGCTGGACCAAAGACCTCGGCAGAATGATGCGCCAACAGTTCAGTCACCCCGCCCTGATGGTCAGCATGGTGATGGGTGATGAGAATGGCGCTCAGCGACAACCCCTCTTGCTCAAGCACATCGAGTACGGGGCGTGCATCGCCCGGGTCAACCACAGCCGCTGCCGCGCCCTTGCGCAACAACCAGATGTAGTTATCCTTGAAGGCCGGGATCCGAATAATGTCGAACATTGATCCATTCTGGAAGAACTGCTGAAAATGTCAATCCCCGGCCTCGACACCTGGCTGGAAAGCCCGCAAGGGCGCTATGTCATGGCTTGGGAGCAAGCCACGATCGACGCCGTCGTCGCCGACCTTTTTGGCTACAACGCCATTCAGTTGGGTCTCCCACAACGCGATCTGCTTGCCGAGAACCGTATCCCTCTCCGACAGGTGGCGGACGATTCAGGCCAGGTCGATGTCTTCTGCGATTTACGGCAACTCCCCTTCGCAGCGCACAGCATCGATCTGGTGGTCATGCCGCATGTCCTTGAGTTCCATGCGGACCCGCACCAGATTCTGCGCGAAGTTGAGCGCGTCCTGATCCCGGAAGGCGAAGTCCTGATTACCGGCTTCAACCCGATTTCCATCTGGGGATTGCGCCGTAGTCTGCCGAACTGCCCCGGTCATTTTCCGTGGAACGGCCATTACCTCTCGGTGCGGCGTCTCAAGGACTGGCTCCAACTGCTCGGTTTCGAGATCGAACGGGGTACCTTTGGCTGTTATTCACCGCCATGCACGCATGAGCGCTGGCTGAAGCGTTGGCACTTCATGGAAACCGCCGGCGCTCGCTGGTGGGCTTTTGCCGGCGGCGTCTATCTGCTGCGTGCGATCAAGCGCGTGCATGGCATGCGCTTGATACTGCCAAGCTGGAAGCAGCAACGTTCTCCTCGTAAGGCCTTATCCGTAGTCAGCAAAAAGGAAATTTCATGAGCGATGAACAAATCGTCACCATCTACGCCGACGGTGGCTGTCGCGGCAACCCTGGACCTGGCGGCTGGGGCGTGCTCCTGCAGACCGGTGATCGGGAGAAGGAACTCTGGGGAAGCGAAGTGGCCACGACCAACAACCGGATGGAACTCACAGCCGCGATACGTGCCCTTGAAGCACTGAAGAGACCGGCGACAGTCGATCTGCATACTGATTCGCAGTATCTGCAAAAGGGTATCAGCGAGTGGATTCATAACTGGAAGCGCAATGGCTGGCGTACCGCCGACAAGAACCCTGTCAAGAACGCCGACCTCTGGCAACGCCTTGACGAGCTGACTGGCCAGCACCAGATCCGATGGTCATGGGTCAAGGGGCATGCCGGGCACAGCGGCAATGAACGCGCCGACGCCCTGGCCAATCGCGCCATGGATGAGCTGGCTCGTACCCGCACAACCAAATGAACGGTAAGGAAAGCAAGCATGCGCCAGATTTTCCTGGACACTGAAACGACTGGACTGGAGCACAAGCTCGGGCATCGCATCATCGAAATCGCCGGCGTCGAGATGCGCAATCGGCGTCTAACCAATCGGCACTTCCACTGCTATTTGAATCCGGAAAGAGATATCGATGCTGGCGCCCTCTCGGTGCACGGGATCAGCCGCGAGTTTCTGCTCGACAAACCGCACTTTGCAGATATTGCGGCGGAATTTCTCGACTTTGTACGGGATGCTGAACTCGTCATTCACAATGCAGTTTTTGACATCGGTTTCCTGAACGCCGAATTGACGCGGATCAATATGGCGCCGGTGGAAGAAGTCTGCATCGGAATATGCGACACCCTGCGCATGGCCAAGGATCTGCACCCAGGGAAAAAGAACAACCTCAACGCACTTTGCGATCGCTACGGGGTAGACAACTCGCACCGTACCCTACATGGTGCTTTGCTCGATGCCGAGATTCTTGCCGAGGTCTATCTGGCAATGACCCGCGGTCAGGAAAGTCTGATCATGGATCTTGGCGATGACAAAGCGAACGGAAACGACGCTGCCGGAATCCCCCCCGCAGGCAGCCAACGTCGGGCACAGCAGATCAGGCGCGCCAGCCCGGAAGAACTCATTCTGCACGAGCAGCTCCTGGTAGCCATAGACCAGGCAAGCAAAGGCAAGTGCTTGTGGCTGCAAACCGAGAACAGCGGCTGATTCAACCCCGCCGCCGGGACACACTGGTTGTCGACACGGTGTCGCAGCGTACTCGGCCAAGCGCTGCGAACGCAGCCCAATCAGCCTTCGTTTGGAGTTTCGGGCGGGCGCCTTGGCCGCCGCACATGTCGCTTGGGTGGTCGCGCGTCAGGCGGGCGCACATCAGGCTGAGCATCCGCCGTGGGGTCAGATCTGGTAGCGGATGGGCGCGGGTCAGACCTCTGGGGAGCGGGCCGGGTTCCGGTCTTCCGTTGCTCCGGACGTCGGACCTGACCTGAGGTACTTTGGCGCTTCTCCGGCTGCCGATCCGAAGGACGCTCGGACTCACGGTTTCCCGGAGCCAGGGTGATCTCGATCTCAATGAGTTCATCCCATTGCTCGTCGGTTCGATCGCGCTCAGGAATGGCGAGAAGTTCTCGGAGCCGTCGGCGCGGATCCTGGGGAGGTAAGTCATTCATACCGACATTATGACTCACCTGGCCACCGTCGTTCAACAAGCATCAACGTTGTGGGAACGCCGGTCTGTCGAAAGGGAACGGCCTGTCGAGCCAACAGGCCAGGGCACAGCAGCCATTAGAAAGACATGTCAGTGCTCAACCCGCAGGCTGGCCGCAAAGGTGGTCTGCAAAATTTCAGGGAACTGGAAGCGGGCAAAAGTCCGGTGGATATCCGCCTCGTTCACGCCACGATTACTATCCTGAAAACGAATTCCCAATGGGCGGCCGTTGGCTGCCAGCGTAGCAAAAGCAAAGCGCCAACGCTGAGCTTCGGCCAGCCGCTCACGCAACTCGCATTCATTGCTGATTTCCACGCCCGCCTGCTTGAGTGATTCGAGAAACTGGTCAAAAGACTCGCTGCTTAGGCTACCCATTTTTATTCTCCTGTCGAAGTATTGTCGTGCCAACCGTGTTGGGAGTAACGCCCTCTGCAAGCAACGGTTGACAACCCGCATCAAGAAAACCGCGTCAGAGTCGCGATCCGGTCTGAGGAGAACCTAGAAACCCTTTCGCGTTTCTTCCAGAGGCAAGAAGTGTCTGTTTTCGCGCTGGCAATCGCGGTAGAATCCAGACCTTGCCCCGCCCTTCGGCACCTTACCAGCATGGAATTTCTCGGTTTTTCGCTACGCAATCAGTTGTTCGTCGCGCCGATGGCGGGCGTCACCGATCGCCCCTTTAGGCAGCTCTGCAAGCGCCTGGGGGCTGGTCTGGCCGTATCCGAGATGGTCACTTCGAACTCCCTGCTCTATGGCAGCCTGAAGACCCGTCGCCGCGCCGACCACGCGGGCGAAGTCGCGCCGATTTCGGTACAGATTGCCGGCGCCAGTCCTTCGATGATGGCTGCTGCGGCGCGTTACAACGTTGAGCGAGGGGCCCAGATCATCGACATCAACATGGGCTGCCCGGCGAAGAAAATCTGCAACGTCATGGCTGGTTCCGCCCTGCTCAGGGACGAGCCGCTGGTCCGGCAAATTCTCGAGGCCGTCGTCAATGCCGTACCGGGCACCCCGGTAACCTTGAAGATCCGCACCGGCTGGGACAAGAACAGTCGCAACGCCTTGAACATCCTCAAGATCGCAGAGCAGTCAGGAATCAGGGCCCTGGCCATGCACGGCCGTACGCGCGCCTGCGGCTACAGCGGCCAGGCCGAATACGAGACGATCCAAGCAGCAAAAGCCGTGGCGACCATCCCCATCATCGCCAATGGCGACATCAGCTCTCCTGAACAGGCCAAGCATGTCCTTGACACCACCCATGCCGACGCGCTGATGATCGGACGCGCCGCACAGGGGCGCCCATGGTTGTTCCGCGAGATCGAGTATTTCCTGAATACCGGAACCTGTCTGCCTCCTCCACGGGTCAGTGAAATTCACGAAATACTGCTCGAGCACCTTGAGGATCTCTATCTCTTTTACGGTATCGAAACCGGGGTCGGTATCGCGCGCAAGCATATTTCCTGGTACACCAGAGGTCTGGTCGGCTCGGCAGCTTTCCGTCACAGAATGAACCAATTGCCGACCATCGAACTGCAAAGGCAGGCAGTCAATGACTTTTTCTCTGCCCTTGCGGAATACCAAGAGCATTTGAGCTACGTCAGCATGGCCCCTTCACCGCATGCCCATTTCGAGGAACTTGCAGCATGAAGCGCAACGACGATGACCATATCGCAACTTGCGTCGGCAAGGCGCTGGAAAACTACTTTCAACAGCTTGAAGGCGAGAAGCCGGCTGCAGTTTACGCGATGGTGATCAAGAGCGTCGAACGCCCAATGCTTGAAGTCGTACTCAAACAGACCGGCGGCAACCAGACCCTGGCGGCCGAAATCCTTGGGATCAACCGCAACACACTGCGTAAGAAACTGGTTGACCACAAACTGATCGACTGAACACTCCTTTTACCCTTTTCTAAGATCTGCCACCTGCCCACCATGAAAATCCGCCAAGCCCTGATCAGCCTCTCCAACAAGAATGGCGCCCTCGAATTCGCGCAGGGCCTGATCGCTCATGATGTCCAACTGTTATCGACTGGTGGCACCGCCCGAATGCTCCGCGACGCGGGTCTGCCAGTGACCGAGATGGGCGATTACACAGGCTTCCCGGAAATGCTCGACGGCCGCGTCAAGACCCTGCATCCGAAAGTACATGGCGGCATTCTGGCGCGTCGCGATCTTCCCGAGCACATGGCCACGCTTGAACGGCACGGCATCCCGACCATCGATCTGGTATGTGTGAACCTCTACCCCTTCCGTGAAACCATTGCCCAGGCCGGTGTCACCCTCGCCGAGGCGATCGAGAACATCGACATCGGTGGTCCGGCCATGCTGCGTTCGTCAGCCAAGAACTACCACGGAGTGGCCGTGGTCACCGACCCCGATGACTACCCCGCGTTACTGGCCGAAATGACGACTAGCGATGGTGCGCTGAGTCTCGGTACACGCTTCGCGCTGGCCAAAAAGGCCTTTGCGCACACTGCGCGCTACGACGCGGCGATTGCCAACTGGCTGACTTCACTGGACGAATCGAACCAAGCCGGGCCGTTTCCCGATTCTCTGCAACTCGCTTTCGATCGCGTCGAGACACTGCGTTACGGCGAGAATCCGCATCAGCAGGCAGCCTTCTACCGCGATCCCACACCATTGGCGGGGTCGATCGCCAACTATCGGCAGTTGCAGGGCAAGGAACTCTCGTACAACAACATTGCCGATGCCGACGCCGCCTGGGAGTGTGTCAAGACTTTCGACAACCCCGCCTGCGTGATCATCAAACACGCCAATCCCTGCGGTGTGGCCATCGATGTCAGCCTGCTGTCCGCCTACGAAAAAGCCTTCCAGACCGATTCGACCTCGGCCTTTGGCGGCATCATCGCTTTCAACGGCACGGTCGACGCCGATGTCGTGACCGCCATGAATGCCCGCAAGCATTTCGTCGAAGTCCTGTTGGCGCCGGCTTTCAGCGATACCGCCCGAGCGATGCTGTCCACCAAACAGAACCTGCGCGTCCTCGAACTGCCGCTGGCCAGGGGCCAGCATGCTTTCGAAATGAAGCGCGTTGGTGGCGGGCTACTGCTGCAGACGCCCGACCGGTTCAACGTCCAGGCCTCCGATCTGAGGGTGGTGAGCAAGCTCGCACCGACCGACGCACAGGTCGAGGATCTGCTCTTCGCCTATCGCGTGGCCAAGTTCGTCAAGTCCAACGCCATCGTCTTTTGCGGTCGCGGCATGACCCTCGGCGTTGGCGCCGGCCAGATGAGTCGCGTCGATTCAACCCGCATCGCGGCCAATAAAGCCCAGAATGCCGGCCTCGACCTGGCAGGTTCCTGTGTCGCCTCCGATGCATTCTTCCCCTTCCGCGATGGTCTTGACGTCCTGGCGGCTGCCGGTGCCAAGGCCGTCATCCAGCCTGGGGGCTCAATGCGTGACGAGGAAGTGATCGCTGCCGCCGACGAGCATGGCCTGGCGATGGTGTTCACCGGTGCCCGGCACTTCCGACATTGATTCTTTGAGTGATGCCTGGGAGGACACGGTGCAGAAGATTAGGGTCAGGGTCGTCAGTGCCGGAGTACGGCGCAGCTCGACGGGCGCACGCCAGCGGATACACACAGCAGTTCAAGTTCTGGTGGTGAAAGGACTGTCATGAAGTTAATGGTCATCGGCTCCGGCGGTCGCGAGCACGCACTCGCCTGGCGGCTGGCAAAATCCCCCGGTTTGCAGAAGGTCTTCGTCACCCCTGGCAACGCTGGCACGGCACGCGAGCGTGAACTCGAAAACGTTAACCTCACCGACCCCGAAGCGCTCGCTGACTTCGCCGCAAAGCACGGGGTCCATCTCACGGTAGTCGGTCCCGAAGCGCCGCTCGCTGCCGGCATCGTCAATCTTTTTCGCGACCGCGGTCTGAAGATCTTCGGTCCGACCAGGGAAGCCGCCCAACTCGAAAGCTCGAAGGACTTCGCCAAACGCTTCATGGCCAGACACCATATTCCGACCGCCCGCTTTGCGACCTTCTCCGACAACCACGCGGCGCACGCTTATGTGGACCAGCAGGGCGCGCCAATCGTCATCAAGGCCGATGGACTGGCCGCTGGCAAGGGGGTGGTGGTGGCCATGCACTTGTCTGAGGCCCACGACGCGATTGACCGGATGCTTCCCGCCAGCGGTGACAGCCCGGCGAAAGACTCGACCCCGGCACGCGTGCTGATCGAAGAATTTCTCGAAGGCGAAGAAGCCAGTTTCATCGTCATGGTCGACGGCAAGAATGTACTGCCGTTGGCGTCGACCCAGGATCACAAACGCATCGGCGACGGCGATACCGGCCCTAACACCGGCGGCATGGGTGCTTACTCACCGGCACCCGTGGTCACTCCGGAAGTTCACGCCCGCGCCATGCGCGAGATCATCCTGCCGACGGTTCGGGGAATGGCTGCCGACGGCATCCCTTACACCGGATTCCTCTACGCTGGCCTGATGATTGGCAAGGACGGATCGGTCAAGACCGTCGAGTTCAATTGCCGCCTTGGCGACCCGGAAACACAGCCAATCATGATGCGTCTGAAATCCGACCTGCTGACCCTCCTCGACCATGCTGTCGCCGGCCGGCTCAACCTGGTTGAGGCGAGCTGGGACCGTCGTGTCGCGCTGGGCGTCGTGCTGGCCGCAGCCAACTACCCCGGCACCCCGCGCACCGGCGATCTGATCAGCGGACTACCGCAAGGCAGCGAGGACAGTCATGTCTTCCACGCCGGCACCGCCGAGCGCGATGGCCGGATCGTCACCGCCGGGGGGCGGGTGCTGTGTGTCACGACACTTGCCGACAACGTCAGGCAGGCCCAGAAGCGCGCCTATGACATGATTATTGGGATCCACTTCGACGGCATGCAGTATCGTCGTGACATCGGCCACCGCGCCGTCAGCCGGTGAGCGCAGTCAGGCAGTCACCAACCGCCACGACACTGGCGGTCGGGGACCAGGGATGATCGACCCGACCCGTCTCAAGGCGTACTTCACCGACCTGCAAACGCGTATCGTCACGGCCATCGAAACGCTCGAAGGTCGTGCCGGCACGAGCTTCCGCGCCGACCCCTGGGCAAGGGGAGCCGGCTCGCCACTCGCGGGCAGCGGCTGCACCTGCATCCTTGAGGGAGGTCGTGTTTTTGAACGCGGCGGTGTCGCTTTCTCGCAGGTCAGCGGCGCGGCGTTGCCAGCCTCGGCAACCGCCAGACGGCCCGAACTGGCGGGCTGCGCCTTCGCCGCGATGGGCGTTTCGCTGGTCCTGCATCCAGAAAACCCCTACTGCCCAACCGCGCACATGAACGTACGCGCCCTGATCGCGACCCGGGCCGATGCCGACCCTGCCTGGTGGTTTGGCGGCGGCATGGACCTGACCCCCTACTACCCCTTTGCCGAAGACATCCGGCATTTCCACATCACCTGCAAGCAAGCCTTGCAGCCCTTCGGAGCAGACACGCACGCGCGCTACAAGCAATGGTGCGACGAGTACTTTTTCCTCAAGCACCGCAACGAACCGCGCGGGGTCGGTGGCATCTTCTTCGACGACCTCAGCGAGGGCGGCTTCGAGCGCTGCTTCGCGCTCACCCGGGCGGTCGGTGATGCGTTTAGCGAAGCCTACCTGCCCATCATTGCAAAACGGCAGACTCTGCCCTATGGCGAACGCGAACGAGACTTTCAGGCGTACCGACGCGGACGTTATGTCGAATTCAACCTGGTCTGGGATCGCGGCACGCTGTTCGGCCTGCAGTCGGGCGGGCGCACCGAATCGATCCTGATGTCTCTCCCTCCGGTCGTCAAATGGCGCTACGACTGGCATCCCGAAGCCGGCAGCGCCGAAGCCGCGCTCTACGACATGCTGGCACCACGCGACTGGACGGAAGCTCCGGCTGCAGTCCCGGTTCTTGGTTCATGATCGCTGCCAATCATGGCTGCATAGCGCCGCAATGATCCCGGCATCGGCTGCTCCGGTCAGGATCACCCGCCGCATGGCAAGCGCCTGCGCCAGTTCGGCGATGCGCTGATGCGGCACGAACACCGGCGTGCCGCACAGACAGGCGCGCGCCGGTGCATCGAGCAGGCCGACGAGATTGCGCAGACCCTCGCTCGATGAAATCGTCAGTGCGTCGAGTCGGCCACTGCGCCATAGTGCTTGCAGCGGCGCCGCGTCAGCCGGTGCCGAGCGCTGGTAGCAACTCACGGCATCGACTTCAGCGCCCCGTTCGCGCAGGGTATCGGCCAGCAGTTCGCGGCCACCGTTACCACGAAGGATCAGCACCCGCTTACCGGCGACGCGCGCACGCTGCATTTCCGGCAGTTCGAGCAGCGCCTCCGAATCGAAGCGCTCGACAGGCGCCAGCGCATGGTCGATACCATAACGGGCAAGCAACGCGACGCTGCTCTGGCCAATCGCCGCCGCCTGCAGACCCGATGGCCACGCCTGCTTGGCAAGAATCGCCGGGACGCTGAAATCGACAGCATTCGGGCTGATGAAAACCGCCAGCGAGTAGTTTCCGAGGCGCGTGATTACCGCCTGCAAGGGGGCAGGGTCAATGACCGGAGAAATCTCGAGCAGTGGAAAGATCAGCGGCTCGCCACCCTGCTCGGCAATCCAGCCAGCCAGACGCGACGCCTGCGCGCGCGGGCGCGTCACGACGATCGTCAGGCCGCGCAAGGGCTGTGTCATTGGCCGCTGGCGAGCTTCTCCAGGATGGCCCCGGCCCCCTGTTCACGCAGCCTCTGTGCGAGCAGATAACCGATCGACTCGCTGTCCTCGGGCGCACCGTACCGTTCCCCGGCGATCATCTGCCTGCCGTCCGGCGTCGCGACGAAGCCACGCAGCCAGAGTTGACCGCCATCAAGCAACGCGTAGGCAGCGAGCGGGACTTGGCAGTTCCCCCCCAAAGCACGCGAGAAGGCCCGTTCGGCGCGCACGCAGTACGCGCTCTTGCGGTCGTTGAGCGGTTCCAGCAGCGCCATGATGTCGGTACGCGCTGATGCGGTCTCAATCCCGAGGACTCCTTGCCCTGGTGCGGGCAGTGACTGCTCGGGCGTCAGGATCGACCTGATCCGTGCTGCCAGGCCCAGACGTATCAGGCCTGCGGCAGCGAGGACGATCGCATCGTACTCACCAGCATCGAGCTTCCTGAGCCGCGTATCGAGGTTGCCGCGCAGGCTACGGATCACCAGTTGCGGATATCCGGCGCGCAGGATCGCTTCGCGACGAAGGCTGGAAGTCCCGACCACGGCCTTGGCCGGCAACTCGTCGAGTCCGGCAAAACGATTCGAAACAAAGGCATCGCAAGGATTTTCACGCGCCGAGATGGCTGCCAGGACGAAGCCGGCGGGCATTTCCATCGGCAGGTCCTTCATCGAATGCACGGCGAGGTCAGCGCGGCCTTCCTGTATCGCCACTTCGAGTTCCTTGATAAACAGCCCTTTACCGCCGATCGCCGATAGCGGACGGTCGAGGATCTGGTCACCGCGAGTGGTCATGCCGAGGATCTCGATACAACTCCGTGGATATAATTCGATCAGGCATCCACGGACATGCTCGGCTTGCCACAGAGCAAGACGCGACTCACGCGAGGCGATGACGATACGCGGCTGAACTGGCTCTGCCGAGTTCAAGGCCGGGTTCCGCCGGGAGTACCCGCATGCACGCCGTAACCCCGACGCGCAGACCATTTTGCTGCCGAACATTGGTCAGCGATTCTGACGATCATGACTTTTCCAGACACTCCCGACCATGAAAGTCATCCATCCACATGCCTGCGCACCCCGCTTGTCGGCGTCAATTGCCTCATGGATCGGGCAGGCAACGCCCGCCTACCCGAAGCGTGTATACTCCAATGCTTTGCAAGCATGTGCTGTTCTGGATGGTGCCGAGAGGGGGAATCGAACCCCCACGATGTTTCCACCGGCGGATTTTGAGTCCGCTGCGTCTACCGATTCCGCCATCTCGGCTTTGGCTCGTTACTCGCGAGCCGGAAGAGGCCCTGATTATCGCCGATTCTCCGGCAAGGAACAAGCAGAACCACATTCCGCTCCGCGCCGATGCTTGCTCGACAACCCTCTGCAAGACCCCCCACGCATGCTGACACTCGACGATTTCGATTTCGATCTTCCCGGCGAACTGATCGCCCAGCACCCGACCGCAGAACGCACTGCCAGTCGTCTGTTGCAACTGGCCAACGGCACCCTCCACGATCGCCGCTTCAGCGATCTGCCGGAAATCGTCGATGCCGGGGATCTGCTGGTGTTCAACGATACGCGCGTGCTCCGCGCGCGCCTTTTTGGCCGGAAGGAAAGCGGCGGCCAAGTCGAGGTTCTGATCGAGCGCATCGTCGATGCTCGCCATGCCGTGGCACAAATCCGCGCCAGCAAAGCGCCGAAGGCCGGCAGCCGCATCCTTCTCGAAAATGCCATCCTGCTGAGCGTACGCGGTCGTCGCGGTGAACAGCACGAGTTCTTCGACCTGGAATTGCTGGAACCGGCTGACGAAAGTGATCTCTGGAGCCTGCTCGATCGCCACGGCCGCCTGCCCTTGCCGCCCTACATCACGCACGCGGCCAGCGCTGCCGACGAAGCGCGCTATCAGACGGTCTTCGCCCGTCACCCCGGCGCCGTCGCTGCACCCACTGCCGGCCTGCACTTCGACGAGGCGCTATTGACCGCACTCGCCAAGCGCGGTGCCGAGATGGCCTGGCTGACGCTGCACGTCGGTGCCGGCACCTTCCAGCCGGTACGAGTACAGCGCATCCTGGATCACCGCATGCACGCCGAACGTTTCGAGATTCCGCCGGCGACGGTCGCTGCGATTGCCCGCACGCGGGCTCGCGGCGGCCAGGTCATCGCTGTCGGGACGACCAGCCTGCGTGCGCTCGAAGCGGCTGCGCAGCACGGCGAGCTGCACGCTGGCGCAGCCGAAACCGACATCTTCATCACTCCGGGCTACCGCTTTCGTGTCGTCGACCGGCTGATCACCAACTTTCACCTCCCAAAATCGACGCTGCTGATGCTCATTTCGGCTTTCGCCGGCCTGGACGCCATCCGTGGCGCGTACCGGCACGCGATCAACCAACGCTATCGCTTCTTCAGTTACGGTGACGCCATGCTGCTGCACCGCGACTGATTCATTCACAAGTCTACCCTCCCCTTCCCGAAACCGCCGCCATGCTCAAGAACGCCTTGAACAACGCCGCCATCGAGCAATTCGACAAGCACGGACTGACTCCTGATACGCACAAGGTGGCACTGGCCTGTGCGCTGTTGTGGACCGCCCGTACACCGACCGATATACACCGCCTGCTCGGCTTGAGTGGTCTGAGCAACAGTACCGGCAGAGCGTTCACCTCGAACGACGTGAAGAACGCAGTCGAGGAACTCAGGGACAAGAAACTGCTGCTCGGCGGAGCGCGCCCCACCTCCTTGCAACTCGTGGACGCTTTGCGTGCGCCGCTCTACCGGCAGTTGCTCGAGACCCGGCCAGGGAAGCACCTGCAGGGGCTGGTCGCCGAACTCGATCGTTTCGATCCCACACGATCCGGTTACTACTGGCCCAGCAGCAGTCTTCCGACGACCATTGCCTATGTGCGCGCCCAGTTTTTTTCCGGCGCAGCGAGCGAAGAGCTATCGGTGACCAGGCAACTGGTCGGACGTTCGATGGACTGGGACATCGTCCTCACTCAGGCCCTCCTGCTCGGCTTCGATGGCCCCAGTTTCGAGTACATCGATCCGGTCGAACGCTCGCGGCTCGCCCGCCGGGGCGTGGCATCGATAGGCTTGAACTGGGCGGAGGATTTCAACCCGATCGCGGAGTGGGCTTTTGACCAGATCAGGCGGCAACCCGACCAGGTGTCCGACGATCTGCGTTCGGTGCTTGCTGATCTGGCGTTGCAACGCAGTGACCCCGCCCTGTTGCAGGAAGCCCTGCAGGGGCTCGACAACGGCCTCGCTGCCGCCATCCGGGCCGCAGCCCTGGTGAGCGATAGCCAGTGGGCAGCCGGACAGGCCGCTTTCGAGGCAGCCCTGAAGCAGCGCAAGGGCGAAATCGGCGGCAGCAAAAACCTCCTGCCCGTGAGTATCGGCTGGCTCTACCCACTCGCATTGCTCGCCCAGTCGACCCCGAAGCATCTGGAACTGGCCCGCAAGTTCTGCATTGGCGAAGCCGGCCAGCGTGATCCGAGTGCATTCTCCGTATGGGGGCGCTGGGTCCATGCGATCGACGTTCGTCTCGGCAAGACGCCGATCATCCATGCCGCTTTCCAGCCAGTCCGCGACCAGGAACAACGCTGGGGACTGGGTTCGTTGTGGGCCATTCTGCTTTCGGCCTGGCTGGGTAGCGAGACGATCGCTGCGCCAGGTACGCAGAATGCATCGCATACGGCCAGCGGCTGGCATGAGACGATCATGGCCCTGCGGCGAAAGCTGCTGAACTGTCATCTGAAGTTGCTGAGCCGCATGCTGCGTGGCGCCGAAGAGCTACTTTCCGGACGCGATCCACCGACCGGTTATTTTGTCGCCGCTGCTGGCGAGCAATGGCGCGCGATTCTCGATGCCCTGCAATCGCTCGGCAGCGAGCAGACTGCTGCCGAAGCCGGCAGCGAAACGACGCGCCTGCTCTGGGCCATCGAGATCGGCAACGAGGGTCAGTTACTCGACATCAAACCGCTCGAACAGAAGCGTGGTCTGCACGGCTGGGGCCGACCCCGCGCGCTGAGCCTCGTGAAAATCTTCGGCAACGAACATCTGCCGGCATGGGATGCCAAGGTGGCGCGCGCCTTGCGCCCCGAGCGCGGCTACAGCAACCGCTATCGCATCGACCTGCCCACGGCAATCGTCGCCCTGGTCGGTCATCCGTGCATCGTCCTGGCAAACGCGCCGGAGCAGTTCGTCGAACTCAGCGAATCGCAGCCGGAGCTGGAACTGGTCCGTCAGGGCGAACACTTCGTGATGCGCATCGAGCCACCGTTGCGACCAGTCGTCGAAAGCGCGTACCCCTATGTCGAAGACGCCGACGCGCGTCGCGAGAACGAAGCGCTGCGCCTGCTCACGCTCGTCCAGGACGGCCCGCAGCGTCTCCGGCTGGTGCGTTTTTCGGCGGCGCAACAGCAGGCCGCGCAGATCATCTCGAGGCGTGTTGCCATTCCCGCCCATGCACCGGGGGCGCAGGCAGAAGTCGAAAAGACCTTGCGTGCGCTGGCCGGACGTTTCCAGGTACACGCCGACTCGGCACAGGCCTCCCGGCAGGTCGCCAGCGATTCACGCCTGCGTGCCGAACTCTCGCCGATCGGCGAGTACCTGGCGCTGCGCTTGGTGGTGACACCGCTGGGTCCCGACGGCCCGCGCCTGCCGGCGGGCAGCGGCCGACTCCGCCTGATGAGCGTGCTCGGAGGCGAAAGTGTTGGCACCGAACGCGACCTTCAGAGCGAGCGCCAGCATCTCGAAGCAGTCCTTGACGCCCTGCCCTTCCTCGACGGTAGCGACGGCGTCAGCGAGTGGCTGATCGAAGACCCCGAGCAGGCGCTCGGAGCGGTCGAAACGCTGCCGACGCTGGCCGCGATTGCCGCGGTTGAATGGCCCAAGGGCAAGGCAGTTCGCGTCGTCAGCGTCGATACGCGGCAGCTCGGCGTCAGCGTCAGCCGCGAGCACGACTGGTTCCGACTCTCCGGGCAGGCGACGCTCGACGAGGGCCTGGTGCTGCAGCTCGAAACCCTGCTGACGGCGGCACGCGAAAAATCCCGCTTCGTCCCGATGGGTGACGGTGTGTATGCTGCGCTGACGCGCTCACTCAAACAAAAACTCAGCGAACTGGCTGCCGTTCTCGAAACCGACAGGCAGGGAGGAAAGGCACCAACGATCGCCGCCGCCTGGCTCGACGAGATTCTCGACGGCACCCGGCTCGACGCCGGCAAGGATTTTCGCGAGGCCATCGAGCGTCTGCGCAGCGCCCAGTCCGCCGAACCCAAACTGCCGAGCCTGCTGCAGGCCAGGCTGCGGCCCTATCAGGAAGACGGCTACCAGTGGGCGATGCGTCTGGCGACCGCCGGCATGGGCGGTTGTCTGGCCGACGACATGGGCCTGGGCAAGACGTTGCAGGCACTCGCCGTGCTGCTCGAGCGCGCCGCCGGCGGGCCGGCGCTGGTCATCGCGCCGACCTCGGTATGCGGCAACTGGTTTACCGAAGCAGGTCGCTTCGCACCGACACTCAACGCCCGCATCTACAGCGACGCCGGTGACAGCGAACGTGAGGAACTGGTCAGCCAGGCCGGGCCGCAGGATCTGTTGATCGTCTCCTACACGCTGCTGCAACTTGCGCAGGAACGCTTCGCCGGACGTCACTGGCATACGCTGATCACCGACGAAGCCCAGGCGATCAAGAATGCCGCCGCCAAGCGCTCGCAGGCGGTGTTCGAGCTCCAGGCCGATTTTCGCCTGGCGCTGACCGGAACGCCGGTGGAGAATCGCCTCGCCGACCTGTGGTCGATCATGCGTTTTGCCAACCCCGGCCTGCTCGGCACCGTCCACCGCTTCAACGAGCGCTTCGCGGGTCCGATCGAACGCAACCGCGACCGCGACGCCCAACATGTCCTCAAGCGCCTGATCGGTCCCTTCGTGCTGCGACGAAGCAAGGCAGAAGTGCTGCAGGAACTGCCGCCACGCATCGAGCTGATCCTGACGGTCAGCCCGGAGAGTGCCGAAGCCGCACATTACGAAGCCCTGCGCCGTGAAGCCGTGAACGAGCTCAACAGCACGCTCGACAGCACGCCGGAGACGCAGTCCCGCTTCAACATCCTGGCGCAACTGACGCGCCTGCGGCGTGCCGCCTGCGACCCGCGCCTGTGCAGCCCGGAGTTCGGGATCAGCGGCGCCAAGGTGCAGGCCTTTGGCGAACTGGCCGGCGAGCTCATCGCCAACGGTCACAAGGCGCTGGTCTTCAGCCAGTTTGTCGATTTTCTGGCTATCCTCCGCGAACCGCTCGACGCAGCCGGAATCCGCTATCAGTACCTCGACGGTGCCACCCCCGCCGCCGAGCGAACGCGCCGGGTCGCCGCATTCCAGGCCGGCGAAGGCGAGCTCTTCCTGATCAGTCTCAAGGCCGGCGGTTTCGGCCTCAACCTCACCGCCGCCGACTACGTGGTGATCACCGACCCGTGGTGGAATCCTGCGGCAGAGGATCAGGCGATGGGACGTGCGCACCGCATCGGGCAGATCAGACCCGTCACCGTTTACCGACTGGTCACCAGGGGCACCGTCGAGGAACGCATCGTCGACCTGCACCAGGAAAAACGCACGCTCGCTGAAAGCATTCTCGCCGAAGGCGGAGCCAGTGCGCTGCCATCGACCGAGGATCTGGTGGCGCTGATTCGGGGGGAATGAAGTCGCTGACTGCCGTTCGACAGCGAGGCGGCCACCGTCTATGCGCGGCCTGCGGCCGAACGGAGAGCAAATATCGACCAGTGAGGGACTAGCCCGGAACGGTCCTGACGCCATCGCGAGCAATTGACGACATCAGTATCGACATCTACCGATCTGTCAGTGCGACTTGGACAGCCTTTCAGCTATAAGCGAAAATCGGCGCATGGCCAGACATGAACTACATCACGACAATTGCTTCGAGTGGCTGAAAGATCAGCCGCCGAACAGCTTCCACGGGGTGTGCACAGACCCACCTTTCGGGATTGTCGAATTTCTACCGCATGAAATGGCGAAGTTGCGAAGCGGCAGGGGTGGCGTCTGGAGACTTCCGCCGACAATTGGCGGCAGTCAACGCGATCCGCTGCCGCGATTCACGACGCTTTCTGCCCAAGAGCGAGAACATGTCAGGTGCTACTTTCGCGAACTTGGAGAAGCGCTGCTAACGGTTCTCGTTCCCGGAGCCCACATCATCATCGCGGGCACGCCCATGCTACAGCACTTGGTTCAATCAGGTTTTGCCGAAGCAGGCTACGAAGTTCGTGGCGCCATTCTTCGTCTGTATCGTGGGTTCCGCGGTGGAGACAGGCCCAAAAATGCCGAGACCGAGTTTCCCGATGTGTGTGTGACACCGCGAGGATGCTACGAGCCGTGGATGCTTTTTCGCAAGCCAATATCGGAAAGGACCGTCGCCGACAACCTGAGAAAATGGGGAACGGGGGCGCTCCGCAGGATTGGAACCGATCAACCCTTACCCGACGTCATCCAAAGTGGCAAGACGCCGCAGATCGAAGAAACCGTGTCCAACCATCCGACGCTGAAACCTCAGCATCTTTTGCGGATTCTCGTTCGCTGCTTGCTTCCGCTGGGCAATGGACGGATTCTGGATCCATTCGCCGGGTCTGGATCGACGATTGCAGCCTGTCAAGCTGTCGGCTACGACTCGGTAGGACTTGAGATCGACGAGGAGTACTTTAAGTCGCAGGAATCCAATATCCTGGCGCTTTCGGCGCTGTACCCTGACTTCAAAGGTGCGGCACTGGAAATGACTGCCGCTGATATGCCCAAACTGGGGCAAGTCTGGCAGTGTCAGCCTGTGCAAGGCGTTTTGCTATGAGAGGGACGACAAGGATGGCACTGATTCAGGGAGAAAAAACATGCACCGCGGCATTGCGAAAACCAGAACCCACTCAGGCGGATTCCCTGGTGGTGGGGGCGCTTCGGGGCAAGCGTATCCGCATCATGCAGGCAGCCCAGACCCGTCACCGTTCCAGGACGATCATCGATGAGGAGCAACTGAAATCCGATCTTCCTCCATCAAGAAATCCCGTAACATGCCGTTACTTTCGCTACACCCGCTTTAACCCCAAGGAGAATCCCTCATGAACAAGTTTATCGTCCTCGTTGCCAGCGTCCTGTTCACTGCACTTCCCGCGATCGCCACCGACAAACCGAATACTCCAACCAGCCTCGCCGGTGGCAAGGTGATTTCGGTCGATGAGGGAAAGAAACTTGCCGACGACAAGAGCGCACAGTTCTTCGATACCCGTAACCTCGTGAACTTCGGCAAGGGCCATGTACCGGGTGCCAAGGCCGTGAGCTACAAGGAAAAGAGCGATTTCAAAGCGGATTTCGACGTTTCCGTGGACAGTTTCGAAGTCGACAAGCTGCCAGCAGACAAGGCCGCCAAGATCGTCATCTACAGCGATGGCCCCGCTGGCTGGAAGTCTTACAAGGCTGCCGTTCTGGCGATCAAGGCCGGCTACAAGAACGTGCTGTGGATGCGCGACGGCTTTGCCGGCTGGACGGCCAAGAGCTACCCCGTCGAGTAATTCCGTCGAACCCACGGGCGGTACAGCCGCCCCCTTGCACGATTTAAGGAAATACCATCATGCTGCTGGCCTGGCTTGCAGATCTCAGCGTCCGGACCCGGATCATCATCGCCGCCCTGATCGCCTTTCTGCTGTGCATCGTCATGCTCGGCGCCGGCTGGAGCATGTTCTCGCACCAGCAGGCTGCCGGGGAGCTCAATGCACAGTTCGACAGGCAGGCGATCAGTCTGCAGTACGTGCTGCGCGGCATGAACGAGCTGTTGGTCGCCGAAGGCGCATCCCCGGCCTCGCGGGAGCTCATCAAGCGTGGCGTCGCCGATTTTGCTTCCACGCTGACCTTATTCGAGAGCCATGTCTCCACCAGCGAAATCGCCGCAATTCTCGGGCCGATCAAGGAGCAATGGAAGGTATTCGAGGCCGAAGCCCTGCAATTCGCCAACCGGCCGACAAACCAGATCAGCGCCAGCGACGACGACACGATGATCGCCTTCGGCAAGCTGGTGAAAAAGTCCGAAGCCATCGACAAAGCCATGCCTGCCTTGCAACAGGCCGTCAAGGCCCACACCCAGGCGACGCTGCAACAGACACTGGGCATGGTCGCCTTGCTCCTGTTGGTGCTGAGCCTCCTGCTCGTCGCGACCTTCTTCTGGCTGTACCGGCAGATCACGGCGCCGATCCAGGACATGCAGGCAACGATGAGCGCCATCGAGCGCGACAAGGATATGCGCCAGCGCGTGCAGGTGACCGGACACAACGAAATTGGCCAGGCGTCAGAGGCTTTCAATGCCATGGTGGAATCGTTTCAGCAGGTTCTGAACAACGTCAGCAGCAGCGTTGACCGCTTAGGCAATGCCTCCGCCCAGGTCGCCCTGGCGTCGCAGCACGCTCGGCAGTTCGCCGAACAGCAGCAGGATGCGGTGTCTCATGCCGCAAGCGCGGTGGAATCGATTCGCCAAGGCGTAGGAGAAATCCATCATCGTGTCGCCGAAGCGATCACGATCGCCCGGCGATCGAGCGGCCTCGCCGAACATGGCGGTCAGGTCGTGCAGAATGCCAGCGCCAACATGAAACAGATGGCTGGCAGCGTGCGCGCCGCCGCCGATCAGGTCTCCCATTTGAGCACCCTATCCAGCAAGATCGGCGACATCGTCGGCACGATCCGCGAAATCGCCGACCAGACCAACCTGCTGGCCTTGAATGCCGCCATCGAAGCCGCCCGCGCTGGTGAGCAAGGGCGCGGTTTCGCGGTGGTGGCCGATGAAGTGCGCAAACTGGCTGAACGTACCGCCAAGGCCACGGACATGATCTCCCAACTGGTGGAGGCCACGCAGAGTGACATCAACATCACCGTCAACAGCATGACGCACAGCGTCGACCAGGTCAGCAAGGCGGCGGCACTGGCCGACGATGCCGACAGCGCGATCGCCGACATCAACGCCGGCATCCGGGAAACCGTCGAGGTCGTCGGCGGCATCTCCCAGGCATCCGAACAGCAGACCAGCGCCAACCAGAAGATCAGCCTCGCGGTCGCCGATATCTCGCGGCTGGCCGATGCAAGCATGCAGAGCGTCGAGGAGACCACCCGTTCCGTCCAGGATATGGAAAAACTCGCCAGCGGATTTCAGCAAATGATCGGTGTATTCAAGATTTGAGGGGCGTATCGGGATGACTGGTTGAACGGTTTCGGCAAAGGAGAGCCCACCCGATGAGACGCAGCGCAGCGCAGACCCCCGCGAACCCCGCAGCCCCCTCTTCAGTCAGCTTCTGGCAGGCGTTCGTCTTCTGGCTCAAACTGGGATGCCTCAGTTTCGGCGGCCCGGCAGGGCAGATTTCGATGATGCACGCGGAACTGGTGGAGCGTCGTCGCTGGATTTCCGAGCGCCGCTTTCTGCACGCACTCAACTACTGCATGCTGCTTCCCGGTCCCGAAGCCCAGCAACTGGCCACCTACATCGGCTGGCTGATGCATCGCACGCGTGGCGGCATAGCTGCCGGAACCTTGTTCGTGCTGCCCTCGCTGCTGCTTCTGATTGGTCTGTCCTGGGTCTATATCGCCTTCGGCGAGACGCCATTGGTGGCGGGTCTGTTTTACGGGATCAAGCCGGCGGTCACTGCCATTGTCGTCCAGGCGGCGCACCGGATCGGCGTGCGCGCCTTGAAGAATTCGATCCTCTGGGCGATCGCAGCAGCTTCCTTCGTCGCCATCTTTGCGTTCGCGACACCGTTCCCCGTCATCGTCGCCGTGTCCGCGCTGCTCGGCTACCTCGGCGGACGTGTCGCCCCCGATAGATTCCAGCCTGGCGGCGGCCACGGCCCGGCCGACGCCACGTTCGGCCCGGCCTTGATCGACGACGACACGCCGACTCCGGAGCATGCCCGCTTCGGATGGTACAGACTGATCAAGGTGGTCATCGTCGCAGCTCTCCTGTGGGCCATCCCGATGGGCCTGCTGACCGCGACCCATGGTTGGGCGCACACGCTGACGCAGATGAGCTGGTTTTTCACCAAGGCCGCGCTGCTGACCTTCGGCGGCGCCTATGCCGTTCTTCCCTACGTCTACCAGGGGGCCGTCGGACACTACGGCTGGCTGACTGCAACCCAGATGATCGACGGCCTCGCACTCGGCGAAACCACGCCCGGGCCGCTGATCATGGTGGTCGCTTTTGTCGGCTTCGTCGGTGGCTACCTCAAGGCCGTTTTCGGCCCGGACAGCCTGTTCCTTGCCGGCGCAGTTGCCGCCTCGCTGGTGACCTGGTTCACCTTTCTGCCGTCATTCGTTTTTATCCTGCTCGGCGGGCCGCTGGTCGAGACCACCCATAACCAGTTGAAATTCACCGCACCGCTGACCGCGATCACCGCGGCGGTGGTCGGCGTGATTCTCAATCTGGCCCTGTTTTTCGGCTACCACGTCCTCTGGCCCGGAGGTTTCACCGGCCGCTTCGACGGGATCTCCGCGCTGATCGCTCTCGGTGCCGCGGTCGCCCTGTTCCGTTACCGGCAGAATGTGATTGTCGTCATCGCGGCCTGCGCCGTCGTCGGCCTGCTGGTTGAAATGCTCATGCCGTCCTGACCCCGAACGGGCTAGCGGGGCTTCACCCCGCGCAGCACGGCCAATCGATCGGCGATCTGCAGCGACCATTTGTCGAAAGCGTCGCGCGCGTACGACCAGCTCTGGAACGAGCTCATGTAACCCTTGATCCAGGTGTTGGTGGCCGCGGCCGCGCCGGCATCGATGTCGGCGGCGTACTTGCGGCCGATCTGCGTATCGGCGCACTCGCCAAGAACGACGTTGCTGGCGCCGTCGAGAAACTGCATTTCGATGCCGGTCTCGCCGAGATAAGGCGTCGAACCCGCGGGTCTCCCCGATGCCGGACCGGAAGCCGCCTCGGCGACGAAACCGTAGGGGATCGCGGTACCTGCCAGACTCCGGCTGACTTGCGTCGGCACCAGGT
Organism: Accumulibacter sp.; assembly: GCF_036625275.1. GTDB lineage: Bacteria > Pseudomonadota > Gammaproteobacteria > Burkholderiales > Rhodocyclaceae > Accumulibacter. The sequence goes on along the minus strand of NZ_JAZKUD010000030.1, from coordinate 1,967 downwards.
TGGTGAGCTCGATCCGCAACACCAGGACCCCCGGTCCGGGTTGCGTGACGATCTGCATCTGCGGCTTCAGGGATTTGCTCAGGGCATTGTGGAAATAATCGACCAATGCCTTGAGGTCGGTCGGATCGACCGCCTCCTGCTGATCCGCCTTGAGGCTGACCAGAATGCGGGTGATCAGTACCTTGTCGTAGCGTTTGAGGTCGACTTCAGGGTTCCGCCAGCACAACGCGCCGTCGCCACCGGGCGCTTTCGTCAGACGTTGGTAGTCACTGAGGAAGCCGCTGCGCGTGATCCGAACCGGATCGCTGACCGTCACGTCGCCCGATGGGCCCGTCAATTGGCCCGCCAATTCGGCACAGCCGCCGAGCAGCAGGGTGCCGGCAAGGCCGCCAATGAGCGCAACCGGGTAGGTCAACCGACGGGCTCTGGTGGATACTGCCGATTGGCCGGTGGTCGGACCGGAAAATCCCTTTGTCGCATTCATCATCGCTTCTCTCATGGTTCAAAGTGGTGATTGTACCCCGGTGATGCCGCTGCACCGGTTGTCGATGGCGCCTCGATCGAGTGTGGGCCCGCGCGGGCAAGCAGCAATCGCGCAAAGCGGCACCGGCTATGCGGATACGGGGGTTCCACGATACGATTCGGGCCAGACGGGCACTCCGGCCAGCACCGTTTTCGTCATTCCTGCGCCAGCGGGAATCCCTTCTTTCCTCGCGATTCCCTGCCACGGTGGATTCCCGCTTGCGCAGGAATCGCCTTACTTGCAAAGGCCGGAAAACCGGTCCTGCGGACTACAAGCGCTGGGGCCGGGTTTGGCGGCGGAGCCGGACTGGCAATGGGCCAGGCGCTCCTTGACTTTGTCGGAGTATTGCCAGCCTGCGGCCAGGGGCGGCAGTGCGGAGCCGGGTTGCCAGGTCAGTGACCGCCACTTGGCGTGTCCGCGGTCCCGTAAAACCGCGAATTTCTCGCAGAACTGGCCAGCGAAATCCTGGATGAACTGATTCCTCTGGGGGTCTGCGAAATTGGCCGTGATCAGATAGGAATCGACCGCCAGCGAGGGGGAATCGTTGCCGGCCATGTTCAGCAGGGGGTAGCTGGATTTCCTGATATCCGCTTTCCGGTATTCCTGCAGGATTTTGTCCGAATTGGCCTGTGTCGGGTCGAATTTCAGCAGCTTGAGGTTGGCCGGAACATTTTTCTCCAGCAGGCCGAGTGGCTGCCCGCCCACCAGCACCATCACGTCAATCTTCGGATAGGCCTGGTAATAAACCGGATCGCTCAAGGCCATCAGGGCTGAGCGGCGTCGTTTGGTACCTTCGTCATCGCCCGTGGCAGTGGTGTTGATGAAGGGCTGCACGACATTGGGCCGCTCCTGGAACAGTTTGCTGTACACGTTCAGGGCGGTGAGGTAGGTACCGCTTTTCTCCATGTCCATCCAGATGGGTTTCCCCCTGATCTGATGGATGAATTCGATGGGCTCGTCCTTGCGGACCAGGAAATGGATTTCTTCCTGGTACAAGGGCATGAACACCCGCAAGTTGGCCAGCAATTGTGCGTATTCACGGCGCGTCGCCTGCGGGACATCGCTGGCGTCACGCATCCGCACGAAGGCGGAGTACACATCCGACTGGACGATCGCCAGGGTGACGCCGCGGGTCTGGCTCATGTCTTCCACATTGGCCCAGGAACCTTTGGAATCCTTCACTTCCAGGGTCGGATTGACAAAATCCCGCAAATTGCTGCCGATGGCGTAATAGGTGCCTGTCCTGCCACCGGTGACGATGCTTTCGGCAGAGGCGGCCATCGACAGCACGGCCGCCGAAATTCCGACGAGCAGGGTCCTGATGCCAGCGAGCCGTGAGTCAGGTGATTTTTTCATGTCGAATGCCGGGAAATGGAAAACAGGGTCAAGGGTTTGTGCGGCACAGGCCGGCGCGTTCGTCGGCGGCAGAGCAATGGCCATGGGC
>NZ_JAZKUD010000029.1:0-46149 GCF_036625275.1 Accumulibacter sp. | reverse complement strand
GCGCGCGTTCGCGCGCAACTACGACGCCGACACGCTCCCGGTTCCAGCAAGAGCGTCATCGAGTTCGGCAAGGTCCGGATCGATTTCAGCCGCCGTGTGGTCGAGCGTGCAGGTGCGCCGCTGCACCTGACTCCGGTCGAGTACCGATTGCTGGCATACCTCACGAGCAACGCTGATTGTGTGCTGACACATCGGCAATTGCTGAAGAACGTCTGGGGGCCGGCACACGCTGAAGACAGTCACTATGTGCGGGTTTATATGGCGCACTTGCGCAAGAAGATAGAAGACGATCCCTCGCAGCCAAAACACCTTCTCACCGAGGCAGGCGTTGGATATCGCTTCGTGATCTAGCTTCTCGACTCCTTGCCGGGCGACGACCGGCAGGCGCCTCGGCTAACGGTCATGACTTTCATGATCAGGGGTGCCTGGAAAAGTCATGACCGTTGGCTTAATTGATGACATGCCCTAATCCGGGTCGTGTACAGCGGGCGCCAGTTCGAGTTCCGGCTGGCATTCGATGTTGGTTTTAACCCAATTAGCAATGAAGCAGAGGTCATGGACGCGCTGGTGCATGGCGCGATGTTCATCCGCTGTCGGCAGACGAGTGCCGGAGAAGGTGACTTTGGGGCGCAGCACCACCTTGGTCACGGAGATCCGGTTCTCGTCATGCCTTCTCATGACGCCGTATACGTGGTCCACGTAACCATCGACGCCGTACTTCCGTTCCGATGCGATGATGAAGAACCACCGCAATAGACCGCCGATCACGGCCAACGAACTGACCCTGTTTGCGGGGTAACCCCGTTTTCGTGTCGCGGCGAGCGGGAAGTCCGGCGTGGCCGGATCGGGAGGTTTTGTTCACACCGCTGAGCGAACCGGAACGAGCGCGAAAACAGGCCGCCGGTGCATGACCGAACTGCCCACGCGCCGCCTTTGCACCCTCCACGGCCTTTCGACGACGATGGACGCCATGCCGAAACCGGGCGCGGATCGATCTTCCCGCACCCATGGCGGGGCAGTGGCCCCTTTGATCGAAGATCGCCTGTGAGGAGAAATCACATCATGTCACCACGGATCAAGGAAATCGTCGAATCCATTCGCCACACCTTGGGTTGCGCGGCGGCCCGCGTGGCCCCCGGCGCCGCCCACTGCCGCAGCGCCCTCCAGCATCGTGGCGTCGGTCTGATGGTGCTGGCCATGCTCGCCGCCAGCGGCTACACGTTCTACGCCCATCCTCCGTTGCAGAGCATCGGGCGTGGCGAAATCGGCCTGCGCGTGAACCAGTTTACCGGCGGCTCGACCGAGGTGCGTGCAGGCGCGGTGCTGGTCATTCCGCATCTGCACGAGCTGCGCCGATTCTCGCTGCGAGACCAGGTCTACCGTCCGACCGGCGGCATCAGTGCCGGCGGCCCGGCGGCTTTTCAGTCGGTGGAAGGCCTCTCGCTCGGGGTGGACATTTCGATACGCTACTCGCTTGACCCGCAGCAGATTTCGGCGATGGCCAGAACCCTGCCCAGGGACATCAACGGAGAAATCGTCGAGCCGGTCGTCCAGGGCGTGCTCTACAAGACCCTTGCTCGTTACACGGTGCGCGAGATCTTCTCCAGCAAACGTCAGGAGATCCAGCAAGCCATCGAAGCCGAGTTGAAACCCCGCCTGGCCGCCGACGGGATCACGCTGGAATCGGTCACCATGGGCAAGGTAGACCTGCCCCCCGATTACAAGGCCGGCATGGAAAACCTGCTCGCCGAAGAACTGGCGACCGAGAAGATGCGCTACACCCTGGAACTCAAGGATAAACAGGTGAAACAGAGCGAACTCGAAGCGCAAGCCGAGAAGGTCCGCCGGGAGAAAGCCGCCGAGGCGGCGGGCGAAGAGCAAATCATCGCCGCCCGGGCGCAGGCGGAAGCGATGAAGCATGTGCTGCCGTTCAAGCAGAAGCAGATCGAGCAGCGCGGGCTCGAAGCCGAGGCCGAGAAACTGGCGCGCATCAAGGGGGCCGAAGCGAGCGCCCAGGCGCGTCGCATCGAGGCCGCCGGCGAGGCCGATTCGCGCCAGAAACTGGCCGATGCCGAAGCTTATCGGCAGGAGCGCATCGGCAGGATCGCCAGCGAGCAACTGGCACGTGATGGTGCGTTGATCTCGAAGAATCCCTTGCTGATCCAGAAGACACTGGCCGACAAGCTCTCCGACAAGATCTCGGTCATCATTGCGCCGCCTCCTACTGACGGCGGCTTCATCGGTGCCACCCTGCTCGGCAGCGGCAGGAACGGGCGTTCCCAGGCAGCGAGCCAGGCGGCGTCAGACGCCCAAAGCGCTGAAGAAAGCGGCGAGGGCGGACAATGAGCCTGCTCGCCACCGCACTCACCGTCGTTGCCATCGTCACCCAGGACCAGGCCGCCCTGCGCGCCGCGCCCAGGGAATCGGCCGTCCAGCAGGCCGTCCTGTGGCAGGGCGACTCCCTCGAAATCCGTGCCACCAGGGGCGATTACCTGCAGGTCTATGATCATCGTCGGGAGCGCACCGGTTACATCCGCGCGAGCCAGGTTCGCCAGCAGGCACTGCAACCGGAAAATGCTCCCGAACTACTGGCCGTGGTCCGCTTCCTGCACGACACGCCGGGGGCGGAAGCGCTGGGAATCGGCTATGCCGCCGCCTATCTCAAGGCGGCGCCAACCGAAGCGATCAACGGCGAGGTTTTCGACGCGCTCGGGACTTTCGCCGAACGCCTGGCCAAACGCGCCACCGTTCGCCAGGGAAAAACTCCCGATACCACCGTCGGCGCGCATCTCGAAGTCGCCGCGGCCTATGGTGTGCGGATGGTCAGCTTCGAGCGCGAAGAACAGGTTCAGATCTGCTACAACGGCGATGCTTTCCGACGCGTTCTCGCGTTGCCGGCGAGTGACCAGCAGAAGGCCCTGGCGGCACTGGCACTGACCCGTCACGATTGCGTTGCACCGGCGCTGACCCCAACGGAACGCTTGGCGGTCGACCAATGGCGTGCCGAAGTGCTCGATCGGGTCGAGACCACGCGCCTGCCGGAAGTCCTCAAGAACCGCCTGCACCTGCGCCGGGCCGGCGTATGGGCCAGTCTCGCCTGGCAGCGAGCGAGGCGCTCGGGAACGGGTGCCGGGCCGGTCACTGCGGCGGGCAAGCGTGCAGTCGACGAACTCGCGGCGATCAACCAGAGCGAGCTGACCGAGACGGATGCGGCCACTTACAGCGATGCCGCGATTCGCGTCGGCGCTTCGCGCTGGGCGGCCGAGCCGGCAGGCGCCGTGCTTGCGGCGACGGCCCCCGGCAGTCTCGGGATCGCCACCAGTCCCGGCCAGCCTGGGGAAACTTGCGTGCATCTCGTCGATTCCCGGCACGATGCCAAGCATTCCCTGCTCACGCGTTGTACCTACGGCATCGTCTGGACCGCGTCGGCCGCCGCGCACCCGCAGGGAACGGCTCTGGCGCTGGCCGTTCAGCCACTCGATGGCTGGCGAGAAATGTGGGTTTTTCGTCAGGAAGCGACCGCTTGGAAGGTCGATGTCGTTCCGCCAGCGACGGTGCAACCGACCCTCGGCTACGTCGAATTCGCCGGCTGGGTGCCCGGCAGCGGACAGATGCTCACCGCTCGCGAGGCGAAAGTGGATGGCCGCTACAAGCTCAGTTTCGAGCTGCTCAACCCGGCCACCCTCGAGGTCGATCGTTGGGCCGACAAACCGGCCTCGCTGTCTGCCTTCCAGCGCTGGCAGGCGCCGGCATGGAAAGCACGGACGGTGAGCATTCGCTGATGACTGGTGAAGCGCCGATGGCGCCGTCCAGTGGGTTTGCTCACGCTCACCACTCGATCGCTTGGCCATCGCGGAAGAAACCGCCGCTCGGGCCGTCGTCCGGCAGCAGTGCCGCCCAGACGATTCCTTGGGCGCCTTCCTCGGCACTACGGGTGGCGTTTTCGCCCCCCATGCCGGTACGGCACCAGCCCGGGCAGACCGAGTTGATCTTGATCGGAGTGCCTTCCAGCTCCTTGGCGGTGAGACGGGTCAGCGCGTTCAGCGCCGCTTTCGACATCCGGTAGCCCGGCCAGTAGCCACCCATCTGGGCCAGTTGTCCCATGCCGGACGAGACGTTGACGATCCGTCCCCAGCGATTCTCGCGCATCAGGGGAACGATGACCTGAATCAGGCGCAGCGGTGCGAGCGCGTTGCAGGCGTGCGTCGCCGCCACCAGATCCGGATCGACCACCATCACGCTGGCTGCCTGTGGAACCAGAAAATCCGGCGCTTCGAGAAAAACGCCGGCATTGTTCACCAGGATGTCGGCGCGGCCGAACTCGCGGCGCAGGCGGGCGCCCAGAGCAGCGACGGCGCTGGCATCGGTGACATCGGCCACATGCGGCATCACTTCGTGCCCGCTCACGCGCAGTTGTCGGGCGGCATCCTCGATCGCTTCGGCGCCGCGCCCGACCATCAGCACCATGCACCCGGCGGCGGCCAGATCGCGTGCCACGGCGAGGCCGATGCCTCGCGCGGCACCGGTCACGACGGCAAGTTTCTGAGCTAGCATGCTTGTCTCCTGTTGTTTGAACGTGGAGCCTTCATCATGCAATGGTCTGACGCGCTCGGCAAGCCGCACGCTCGCTTTCCCGGCATCCCGCGCATCGTTTCGCTGGTGCCCAGCCTGACCGAGTTGCTGGTCGACCTCGGCCTCTCCAAACGGCTGGTCGGCCGCACCGGTTTCTGCATCCATCCACGGCAGGTCGTCCGGCGGGTGCCGAAGCTCGGTGGCACCAAGGGTTTCGACATTGACAAACTGCGCGTGCTGCAGCCGACGCATGTACTGGTCAACATCGACGAAAACCGTCGCGAAGAAGTCGAAGCCCTGTCTGGCTTCGTTCCGCACCTGATCGTCACCCATCCGCTGGCCGCCCGCGACAACCTCGAACTGTATCGCATGCTGGGCGGGATTTTCGGGCGAGAGAAAGAGGCTGATGCCTTGTGTGCCGACTTCGAGCACGCATGGGCAGCGCTCGGCGCGCTGGCCAACGGGCTAACGCGGCAGCGGGTGCTCTACCTGATCTGGCGCGAACCCTGGCTCAGTGTCGCCCGCAACACCTACATCTCGCGGATGCTGGCTGCCGCCGGCTGGGATACGCTGCCTCTGGCAAGCCTGGTTCGCTATCCGGAAATCGATCTGCCGGAGTTGGCGCGGGAAGCCGAGATCGTTTTTCTTTCCAGCGAGCCCTACCCCTTTCGTGCTAAGCATCTGCACTCATTGACAGAATACCTGCCGGGCACTCGCGTGGCGTTGATCGACGGCGAAATGATCTCCTGGTACGGCAGCCGCGCGATCCGGGGACTCGCTTATCTGCGCGAGCTGCGCGCCAGCTTCGCTGAGCACTGATGAATCTTCAGTGCACACCAGTACGTCATGAGCGCTCATTCGTCATCCAGCGCCCAGCCCTTGCAGCGCTCGACTGCCTGACGCCATCGCCGGAACAGGCGTTGACGCTCGGCCTCGTCGATTTGCGGCGTATAACGGTTGTCGAGCTGCCACTTCTCGGCCAGTTCCAGGCGACTGCTCCAGAATCCGGTGGCCAGCCCGGCCAGATAGGCAGCACCCAGGGCGGTGGTCTCGACGATCCGCGGCACCTCCACCGGTACCCCGAGAATGTCGGCCTGGAATTGCATCAGCAGGCGGTTGACCGAGGCGCCGCCATCGCAGCGCAATTCCTTCAGGGTGATTCCGGAATCGCGCTGCATTGCCTCGATCACGTCGCGCGTCTGGTAGGCCATGCTCTCGAGCACGGCCCGCACGAGGTGGCCCTGGGTGGTGCCGCGGGTGATGCCGATCAGCAGGCCGCGGGCATAGGGGTCCCAGTGCGGCGCGCCCAGGCCGACCAGAGCCGGTACGAAATAGACGCCTTCGTTGTCCGGCACCGACCGCGCCAGCGCCTCGACTTCGGTCGCCGACCGGATGATCCCGAGACCGTCGCGCAGCCACTGCACGGCCGCACCGGTGATGAAGATGGCGCCTTCCAGGGCATATTCGACGGGCTCGTCGCCGATCCCCCAGGCGATGGTGGTCAGCAGTTTCTCCTTGCTGAAGACCCGCTGGGTACCGGTGTTCATCAGTATGAACGAGCCGGTGCCGTAGGTGTTCTTGGCGAGACCCGCACCGTGGCAGGCTTGCCCGAACAAGGCCGCCTGCTGGTCGCCGGCGACGCCGGCGACGGGGATGCCATGCGTTCCGAAGAACATCTCCGGGTCGGTCGACCCGAAGATGCACGCAGACGGCCTGACTGTGGGGAGGATCGCCTTGGGAATGTCGAGCAGTTCGAGAATCTCTTCGTCCCAGCACAATTCCTGAATGTTGTACAGCAGCGTGCGCGAAGCGTTCGAGTAGTCGGTGGCATGCGCCTTGCCGCCGGTCAACTGCCAGACCAGCCAGCAATCGATGGTACCAAACGCGATTTCGCCGCGCCCGGCGCGTTCGCGCAGACCGTCGACCTGGTCCAGCAGCCACTTCACCTTGGTTCCGGAAAAATACGGGTCGATCACCAAGCCGGTCCTGCTGCGGATCATTTCCTCCAGGCCCCGTGCTTTCAGCTCGTCGCAATGGCGAGCCGTTCGACGATCCTGCCAGACGATGGCCCGGGCCACCGGTTTGCCGGTGGCCCGATCCCAGAGCACGGTCGTTTCCCGCTGGTTGGTGATCCCGATGGCGTGCAAATCGCTGGCCCGGACACGTGCGCTGCGCAGGGCTTCGCCGATGATCCTGACCGTCACCTGCCAGATTTCCTCGGCGTCGTGCTCGACCCAGCCCGGTCTGGGATAGTACTGGGTGAACTCCGAATAGGCCCGACCCTTGATCTGACCGTCGTGGTCGAAAATCAGCACCGTCGAGCCGGTGGTGCCCTGGTCGATCGATAGAACGTAACCTGCACTCATGGTTCGAGAGTCTAGGCAAGAGTTGACAGCCAGGTCAAGCGCCAGGGTGTGAATGTTGAATCGCCCTGCGACCCCGGCGGGCGGATCAAGGTCCGCAGCAGAAGTTCCGGCACCTTGCGCCCGGCGCAGCATTCAGTGCCCGTGCCGGTGCTGGCAGGGAAATTTTGGGGCCGTGGGTGCTCGGTTTGCATGACGAAGGACGATGATCTTCACTCATTCGTCGATCGGTACGGCCTTGAAAGCCGGGCTGGCTTCGAGCCTGTCGACCAGCCTGGCGAGTGCGGGATAAGCCCCTGTTGGCCACTCGTGCGGCAGTACGTAACGAACGAAGCCGATCCCGGCAACCGTGGTGATGTCGGCCTGCGTCAGGCGTCCGCCGACCAGGAAATCAGAGTCAAGTCGTTCTTCGAGGATGTCAAAAGCCTGTCGCATCTGGCCGCGCAGGCGCGTTGTCCACTCGGACCATTGCAACTCGCCCGGGCGTTTGCGCTCGTATTCGATGGCCACTGCTTTCTCGGTGGCGACGATCGCCAGAGCCATCAGTTGCTGTATCTGTCGCCGCTCCGGCCCGCTGCGCGGAGTGAGCGCGGTGATACCACGCTCTGCCGCCAGCTCGTCAAGATAGTCGAGGATATACGCGCTCTCATAAAGTTTCTCCCCGCCTGGGAGCGTCAGCATCGGCACCTTGAACAGGGGATTGAGTGGCCGCATTGCATCCATGTGCCGGAACACGGACAGAGACAGATGCTCAAAGGGAATCCCGTAGTGGTGCATCGTGACTGCGACGCGACGCACAAAGGGCGAGTCGTAAAGACCGAGCAATTGGTGCCGGCCACCTTCCGTCAAATTTGTCATTTTGTAGATCCCTCATCAAAAAGGAGCATGGCCCAGCGCAGCCCATCGCGATCGGCAGCGCGATTTCGGATGCAGGAAGCCCGCCTGGCGGCGGGCTTTGATGGCTTGGAACGGCTTTTTCAGCGACCGCAGGCCTACTCGAACTCGATGATCACCTGATCGACCGACAGGCTCTCGCCGGGAGCAGCGACGACCTTCTTGACCTTGCAATCGAGTTCGGCCTTGAGGACGTTTTCCATCTTCATCGCCTCGATGACCGCGAGTTTTTCGCCGGCGCTGACCTGTTGTCCGGCGGTCACCGACACTTCACGCAGCAGGCCGGGCATCGGCGAGAGCAGGAACTTCGAGAGATCCGGCGGCAGCTTCTTGGGCATCAACGCCAGCATGCGGGCGGCGTTGGCGGTCATCACCGTGACCTTGACCTGCTTGCCGAAATGCACGACGCGATACAAGAGACCGATACGCTCGAGTTGCAGGCAAATCGGTGTGCCGTTGCAGGTGCCGCGAAAGACGAGTTCGCCGAACTTCCAGTCGGAAACGAGATCGTAGCGATCGGCTCCGTGCGTCACCGAGTAGCCACCGGGGATCGGTGTGACGACCACCGGGTAATCCTTGCCCTCCATCTGGACGACCCACTCACTGCCAACTTTGCGCTGGTGGCCCGGCATCTGGCCGCTGACCTGCACGGCACGATCGATGTAGCGTCGGCGGCCGAAGGCTGCCAGTGCGGCGAGCAAGCCCGGATCGTCGTGCACCACGTCGGCGGCAACGAAGCCTTCGGGATACTCTTCGGCGAGGAAAGCGGTGGTGAACACCCCCGACAGGAAGCGTGGATTCTGCATCAGCGCTGCCTGGAAGGGAATATTGGAATCGATGCCGCGAATCACGAAAGCATTCAGCGCATCGCGCATCCTGGCGATGGCCTGGTCTCGCGTAGCACCGTGGCAGATCAGCTTGGCGATCATCGAGTCGTAGTACATCGAGATCTCGCCGCCTTCGAAGACGCCGGTGTCGACGCGGACCTGTCCATCGATCGTCTCCGGCGGACGATACTTGACCAAGCGGCCGACCGAGGGCAGGAAGCCGCGGAACGGATCTTCGGCGTTGATCCGGCACTCGATCGCCCAGCCGTCGGGTTTGATGTCGTCCTGCGTGAAGGGCAGCTTCTCGCCGGCAGCCACCCGGATCATCAGTTCGACGAGATCGACGCCGGTGATCATTTCGGTCACCGGATGTTCGACCTGCAAACGCGTGTTCATTTCGAGGAAGTAGAACGACTTGTCCGAGCCGACGACGAACTCGACGGTGCCCGCACTCTGATAGTTGACGGCCTTGGCGAGCGCCACCGCCTGTTCGCCCATCGCCTTGCGGATGCGGTCGTCGATGAATGGCGAGGGAGCTTCCTCGAGAACCTTCTGGTGCCGCCGCTGAATCGAACATTCGCGCTCGAGCAGGTATACGGTGTTGCCGAAGGAGTCGGCGATTACCTGAATCTCGATGTGGTGCGGGCCTTCGACGAATTTCTCGATGAACACGCGATCGTCGCCGAAGCTGTTGCGGGCCTCGTTGCGACAGGCCTCGAAGCCCTCGAAAGCCTCCTGGTCGTTGAAGGCGACGCGCAGTCCCTTGCCGCCACCACCGGCAGAAGCCTTGATCATCACCGGGTAGCCGATTCCCTTGGCGATTTCGACAGCCTGCGCCGCGTCGACGATCTCGGCGTTGTAGCCGGGGATGGTGTTGACTCTGGCTTCCATCGCCAGCTTCTTGGAAGCGATCTTGTCGCCCATCGCCGCCACCGAATAGTGCTTCGGGCCGATGAAAATGATGCCGTTATCCTCGAGGCGGCGTGAGAACTCTTCGTTCTCGGAAAGAAAGCCGTAACCGGGGTGGACCGCCTCGGCACCGGTCGCCTGGCAGGCGGCGATGATCTTGTCGATCACCAGATACGATTCCTTCGAGGCGGCGGGGCCGATACATACCGCTTCATCGGCCATCAGGACATGCATCGAGTCCTTATCGGCCTCGGAATGGACCGCGACCGTCTTGATGCCCATTTTCTTGGCGGTCTTCATCACCCGGCAGGCGATCTCGCCGCGGTTGGCGATCAGTATTTTCTTGAACATCTCTATTTCTCCCCGTCGATCAAAGCGGAATGTTGCCGTGCTTGCGCCACGGGTTTTCCAACTGTTTGTTGCGCAACATGGCCAGAGAGCGGCAGATGCGCTTGCGGGTCTCGTTGGGCATGATCACATCGTCGATGAAGCCGCGTGCGCCGGCGACAAAGGGGTTGGCGAACTTGGCCTTGTACTCGGCTTCGCGCGCCGCCAGCTTGGCCGGGTCGCCCTTCTCTTCGCGAAAAATGATCTCGACCGCACCTTTCGGTCCCATGACCGCGATTTCGGCCGAGGGCCAGGCGAAGTTGACGTCACCGCGCAGATGCTTCGACGCCATCACGTCATAGGCCCCGCCGTAGGCCTTGCGGGTGATCACGGTGATCTTCGGCACCGTACATTCGGCGTAGGCGTAGAGCAGCTTGGCGCCATGCTTGATGATCCCGCCGTATTCCTGGGCGGTGCCAGGCATGAAACCGGGGACGTCAACGAAAGTCACTACCGGGATGTTGAAGGCATCGCAGTAACGGACGAAGCGTGCCGCCTTGATCGAACTCTTGATGTCGAGGCAGCCGGCGAGAACCAGCGGCTGGTTGGCGACGATACCGACGGTAGAGCCATCCATACGCGCGAAACCAATGACGATGTTCTTGGCGTATTCGCGCTGCAGCTCAAAGAAATCGCCATCGTCGGCGATCTTGATGATCAGTTCCTTGATGTTATACGGCTTGTTGGGGTTGTCGGGAACCAGTGTGTCGAGCGAGAAGTCGAGGCGGTCGGCCGGGTCCTGCGACGGCAGACGGGGTGGCTTCTCGCGGTTGTTCGACGGCAGGAAACTGATGAACCGGCGAAGCATCATCAAGGCTTCGACATCGTTTTCGAAAGCGAGGTCGGCGACGCCGGATTTGGTCGTATGCGTGATTGCGCCGCCAAGTTCCTCGGAAGTGACATCCTCGTGCGTGACCGTCTTGACCACTTCAGGGCCCGTGACGAACATGTACGACGAATCCTTGACCATGAAGATGAAATCGGTCATCGACGGGCTATACACCGCGCCCCCCGCGCACGGTCCCATGATCAGCGAGATTTGCGGCACGACGCCCGAGGCGAGGACGTTGCGCTGGAAAACGTCGGCGTAACCGGCGAGCGAAGCGACTCCTTCCTGGATGCGCGCACCTCCCGAGTCGTTGAGGCCGATCACCGGCGCTCCGACCTTGATCGCGTGGTCCATGACCTTGCAGATCTTTTCGGCATGCGCTTCCGAGAGAGAACCGCCGAAAACGGTGAAATCCTGCGAGAAGACGAACATCAGGCGGCCGTTGATCGTGCCGCAGCCGATCACCACCCCGTCGCCGGGGACCGACTGCGCGGCCATGCCGAAGTCGTTGCAGCGGTGCTCCTTGAACATGTCCCACTCTTCGAACGAGCCACTATCGAGCAGAAGCTCGATGCGTTCGCGGGCAGCCAGTTTGCCCTTGCTGTGCTGGCTGTCGATACGCTTCTGGCCACCACCCAGACAGGCCGCCGCGCGCTTTTCTGCAAGCTGGCGAATGATGTCGTGCATATGCTCTACTCCCTAACGGTCGCGTCAATCAGAACTACTCAAACAAATCGGAGGATCTCGGTATTTTTGCAATCAGTGCTTTAGATACGCCAGCAGACGTGACGCTGCTGCGCCGGGCGTCGTGCGCCCTTCGGCGACGTCGCCCAACAATTCCGGCAGCGCCGAGCGCACTGCCGGATGGGAACGGAAATGGCGGCGCAGGCCGGAATCGATCAGGCTCCACATCCAGTCGACGGCCTGCCGGCGGCGTTTTTCTTCGAATTCACCGGTCGCGGTCAGGGTGCTCTGGTAGCGCTCGACCTCGGCCCAGAATTCGGCGATACCGCGTTTTGCGAGCGCGCTGACGGTCAGCACCGGTGGCCGCCAGTTGGGGCTGGTGCTGCGCAGCATGGTCAGCGCTGCTCGCATCTGCCCACGCGCGAAGGCGGCAGCACGTTCATCGATGTCGGCCTTGTTGAAGACGATCAGGTCGGCGATCTCGACGATTCCTTTCTTGATCGCCTGCAGGTCGTCGCCGGCATTGGGCAATTGCAACAGCACGAAAACATCGACCATGCCGGCGACCGTCGTCTCGGATTGTCCGACGCCGACGGTTTCGACGATGATGACATCAAAACCGGCGGCTTCACAAACCAGTATGGCTTCACGCGTCTTGTCGGCGACTCCCCCCAGCGACCCCGAGGAAGGGCTGGGCCGGATGAACGCTTCGTCACGCTGGCAGAGCAACTCCATGCGCGTCTTGTCACCGAGGATCGAGCCGCCTGAGACCGACGACGAAGGGTCCACGGCGAGAACGGCAACACGCTTGCCGGCTTCGATCAGGTGGACGCCCAGCGATTCGATGAACGTGGATTTGCCGGCACCCGGTGAACCCGAGATGCCGACCCGAATCGTTCGTCCGGTGTGTGGCAGCAGCGCCGCCAACACCTGCCGCGCACGCCGATGATGATCGTGATGGGTTGACTCGACGAGAGTGATGGTTTTGGCCAGCGCCCGTCGGCGACCGGCAAGGACGCCATCGACGAGGTGCTGGTCGGCAGCCGTGAGATTGCCGGCGGACGTGCTGGTCATATCCATCCCCTTTGCTGGACGCGCCGTTCAGGCAGCCACTTGCGCACGGGCCTTCCGGATTTCCGCGAGAACGGTCATCGCCGAGTCCTCGATGCGGGTGCCGGGACCGAAGATGGCCTTGGCTCCCGCGGCAAACAGGAAGTCATAATCCTGCGGCGGGATCACGCCGCCGGCGAAGACAATGATGTCGTCGGCGCCCTGATCCTTGAGGGCCTGCACCAGCGCCGGCAACAGCGTTTTGTGCCCGGCGGCGAGCGAGGAGACGCCGACGGCGTGCACGTCGTTCTCGATCGCCAGACGGGCGGCTTCTTCCGGGGTCTGGAAGAGCGGGCCGACGTCGATGTCGAAGCCGAGGTCGGCAAAAGCGGTGGCGACCACCTTGGCCCCCCGGTCGTGGCCGTCCTGGCCGAGTTTGGCGATCATGATCCGCGGCCGCCGGCCTTCTTCTTCGTTGAAGCTGGCGATCTCGGCCTTGAGCGTTTCCCAACTGGCCATTCCCTCGACGACTGCGCCATAGACCCCCGAAACGGTCTGTTGCGTGGCGCGGAAACGGCCAAAAACTTTTTCCATGGCGTCCGAAACTTCGCCAACCGTGGCCCGCAAACGCATCGCCTTGACTGCGAAGTCGAGCAGGTTGCCTTCGCCGGTTTCGGCGCAACGCGTCAGATCGGCGAGCGCGGCGTTGACCTGGTCGGAATCACGGCTGGCACGAACCGACTTCAGGCGCGCGATCTGCGCGTCGCGGACGGCGTTGTTGTCAATGTCGCGAATGTCGATCATGTCTTCCTTGGCGAGCTTGTACTTGTTCACGCCGACGATCACGTCCTTGCCGGAATCGATGCGTGCCTGCTTGTCGGCCGCGCAGCCCTCGATCTTCATCTTCGCCCAGCCGGATTCGACGGCATGCGTCATGCCGCCCATGCTTTCGACCTCTTCGATGATCTTCCAGGCTTCGTCGACCAGATCCTGCGTCAGCTTTTCCATCATGTACGAACCGGCCCAGGGATCGATGACGTTGGTGATATGCGTTTCTTCCTGGATGACCAGTTGCGTATTGCGTGCAATGCGCGACGAGAATTCGGTCGGCAGTGCGATCGCCTCATCGAGGGCATTGGTGTGCAGCGACTGGGTGCCGCCGAAGACGGCGGCCATCGCCTCGATGGTGGTGCGCACGACGTTGTTGTAGGGGTCCTGTTCGGTCAGCGACCAGCCCGAAGTCTGGCAGTGGGTACGCAACATCATCGATTTCGGACTCTTCGGCGAAAACTCCTGCATGATCTTCCACCACAGCAGGCGGGCGGCGCGCAGCTTGGCCACTTCGAGATAGAAGTTCATCCCGATGGCGAAAAAGAACGACAGGCGGCCGGCAAAGAAGTCGACGTCGAGGCCGGAGGCGATTGCCGTCTTGACGTACTCGCGGCCGTCAGCCAGCGTGAATGCGAGTTCGAGCGCCTGCGTGGCGCCGGCTTCCTGCATGTGATAACCAGAAATCGAGATCGAGTTGAATTTCGGCATGTGGTTTGCGGTGTAGCCGATGATGTCGGCGATGATCTTCATCGACGGCTTCGGCGGGTAGATGTAGGTGTTGCGAACCATGAACTCCTTGAGGATGTCGTTCTGGATCGTCCCCGAGAGTTTGTCCTGCGGTACGCCCTGTTCTTCGGCGGCAACGATGTAACCGGCGAGGATCGGCAACACGGCGCCGTTCATGGTCATTGATACCGAGATCTTTTCGAGCGGGATGCCGTCGAACAGGATCTTCATGTCTTCGACCGAATCGATCGCCACGCCGGCCTTGCCGACATCGCCGGTGACGCGTGGATGATCGGAGTCGTAACCGCGGTGTGTGGCCAGGTCGAAAGCCACCGAGACTCCCTGACCACCGGCAGCCAGTGCCTTGCGGTAGAAAGCGTTCGACGCTTCGGCGGTGGAGAAGCCGGCGTACTGGCGAATCGTCCACGGACGAACGGCATACATCGTTGCCTGCGGGCCGCGCACGAAGGGAGCCAGACCGGGCAGCGTGTCGGTGTACTCCAGACCTTCGACATCAGCCTTGGTATACAGCGGCTTGACGACGATTCCTTCGGGCGTCACCCAGTTCAGTGCGTCAACATTCCCACCGGGCGCCGACTTGGTGGCAGCCTTCTTCCAGGCATCGAGATTTGCAGAATCGCTTTTTGCAGCATTGTTCGCGTTGGACATGACGGAACCTTTCGAGAAATCTGTGGATTGAGGGGGGCACTTCCGCTGAGGAGGCACGAGCCATGAGGCTCAGGGGAGTCGCACTGCGCAGGTCATTTTAATGCTTGACACCCCGTTCCACGAATAATACTGTATCCATAATTATGAAAGCAAGGTCCCTTGGGGGACCTGAACAAGGCCGCGAAAAAAGATCGATGGTTGCGAGTCGTATAGCCCAGACCGCCCTCTACCAGGAAGTTGCCGAAAGGCTGAGGCAGCGCATTTTTGCGCACGAACTGCCGCCGGGAACGCGCATCGACGAGCAGTTGTTGACCGTCGATTACGGCATCAGTCGCACCCCTTTGCGCGAAGCGCTGAAGGTCCTCGCTGCCGAAGGATTGGTGACACTGAAGCCGCGCCGCGGCTGTTACGTGACCGAGATCTCCGAGCAGGATCTGGACGAGATTTTTCCCTTGATGGCGATGCTCGAAGGACGTTGCGCACTCGAAGCGACGAAGCGCGTACAGCCCGAGCAGATCGCCAGACTCGAAACGATCCACCGACAACTCGAACGCTTTGCGGCCAGCACTCAGATCGAACGTTTTTTCTTGGTGAATCAGGAGTTTCACGCCCGTATCCAGGAATTGTCCGGCAACCGCTGGCTACAGCAGGTGATCCAGGATCTGCGCAAGGTGCTCAAGCTGACACGCCTTTTTTCGCTGAGCATCGAAGGTCGTCTGCAGCAGTCACTGGCGGAACACACCGCCATTCTTGAAGCGATCAAGGCCGGTGACGCAACACGTGCGCAGACCCTGATGCACGACCACATCCTGTCCGGACGGCAGGCTCTGGTCAGAAGTTCCGCTCATCAGGAACTGGTGGCGTGACTGGCCGCATTCTCTGCACGCGCGAGGCTGCCGTCGCAACCGTCACGCTGGCCAATCCGGGCAAGCGGAATGCGCTCGACCTGGCGATGTGGCGAACCCTGGCCGCCGTGGTCAGCGAGCTGTCTGACGACGAGCAGGTGCGCTGTGTCGTTCTGCGTGGCGACGGAGAACAGGCTTTCGCAGCAGGTGGCGACATCGATGAGTTCCGGAGCCAGCGCGATACCCTGGAACGTGCAATGGCCTATCATGAACAGGCAGGTGCCGCCCTGCAGGCGGTTTTCGACTGCCGCCAGCCAACGATCGCGCTGGTGCAGGGGGCGTGCATCGGGGGCGGACTGGAGATCGCCGCGCAGTGTGACCTGCGCATTTGTGGCGAGTCGGCGCGCTTCGGCGCACCGATCAACCAGCTCGGATTCTCGATGTATCCCGTCGAGATGGCGAGTCTGCTGCGTCTCGCCGGGTCGGCGACGGTGCTCGAAATTCTGCTCGAAGGGCGCCTTCTCGGATCAGGAGAAGCCCTGTCCAAGGGCCTCGTCACGCGTGTCGTCAGCGATTCCGAGGTCGTTCCGGAAGCCTACGCGAGTGCCCGGCGGATCTGCGAAGGCGCGCCACGGGTCGCCCGC
This sequence comes from Accumulibacter sp., assembly GCF_036625275.1. Taxonomy (GTDB): domain Bacteria; phylum Pseudomonadota; class Gammaproteobacteria; order Burkholderiales; family Rhodocyclaceae; genus Accumulibacter. The sequence goes on along the minus strand of NZ_JAZKUD010000029.1, from coordinate 29,919 downwards.
TGGCACAAACAGTGGGTGCGCCGGCTGCAGCACGACCGGCCGCTTAGCGAGCAGGAGCTGCGCGCTTCGTTCGCTTTCCTCGACAGCGAAGATTACCGCGAGGGTTTGTCAGCTTTTCGCGAAAAACGCAAACCGCAGTTCATGGGTCGCTGATCACTTACTCCGTCGACCACCCCGCTGCACCCCCTTTGGGTTGCTCACCCCTTTCCGACGAGAAGTCCCCACAGCATCTTGGCCGCCAGCAGGATCAGGACACCGGCGAAAACACGTTTCAAGGTGGCTACCGGCAGGCGGTGTGCCAGTCTCGCCCCGAGCGGGGCGGTCAGCATGCTCGCCGGCACCAGCCAGATCAGAGCCGGCAGATAGACGTAGCCGAGACTCCATGGTGGCAGCTCGGCGTGCCCCCAGCCGTTGAAAATGTAGCCCAGCGAACCGCCCAGCGCGATCGGAAAACCGACCGCTGCGGAAGTGCCGATGGCATGCTGCACGCGCACGTTGCACCAGGTCAGGAAGGGCACGGTCAGCGCGCCGCCACCGATGGCGACCAGCGCCGAGACCGCACCGATGCCGCTGCCGACGGCAAAGACGCCGCCGGCACCCGGCAACTCGCGTGCCGCTTTCGGCTTCAGGTTGAGGATCATCTGAACGGCCACGCAGCAGACGAATGCCGTAAAAAAAACGGCCAGTGGTTTGGCCGGGACACTCGCGGCGAAGAGCGTGCCCAGCAGCGTCCCGACGAGAATTCCCGGCGTGATCTGGGCGACGATCTTCCACAACACCGCACCATGCTGGTGATGCGCACGCAGACTGGCGAGCGAGGTGAACAGAATCGCTGCCATCGCCGTTCCGAGGGCCAGATGGAGAACTTCCGCAGACGGAAAGCCCGCCTGCGCGGCAAACATCATGGTCAGCGCCGGGACCATCACCAGTCCGCCACCAATGCCGAGCATGCCGGCAAAGAAACCGGTAAACAGACCCAGCGCCACATATGACAGCCACCAGAGCAATTTTGCTCTCCTCATCTGCATCGGCCAGGACTCACCGCCCCGGCCCACGGTCATCGCGATTCGAAACTTCCGGCCACGGTTTCAGGCGGCGCTCAGCATCTCCTCGCGGTTCACCGTCTGCTGCAGGATTTCACGAAAGTTCTCGCTGATCTTGCCAAGGACGGTCAACTGCAGCAGCAGTTTGCTCTCGACATGTTCCAGTTCATCGATCCGCTCTTCGAGCGTATCGGTCGCCTGGTGAATCCGCTTGATGCTCTCCAGCCGGCGCTTGAGCTGAATCTGATGTTCGCGAATTTGAACCTCCAACGGCAACATGATCGCCTTCAGCCAGGTTTCGGCATCGCGGTTGGCATGCTCGAAAGCCTTGCGTACCTGCACCGCCACTTCCTCGAAGAAACGTTGTGTGAGCTGGCTCTTTTCGTGCGTCAGCAACTGGAAAACGGAGTTGATGTGGGTCTGGCACCATTGATCGAGACGGTCGATTTCCTTCTCGTACTTCTGCAGCGAGAAACCGGTCGGCGTACCCAGTTTGAGACCATGTTCAACGGCGAATTTCTTGTAGATGGCCTCCATCATCGTCATGATTTCTGCGACCTCTGCTCTCGAACTGGCGAGATTGCCGCGCGCGACCGTAAAGAAGCGATCAATCGCGTTGGTTAGCGTGCTGGAAAAGGTGGCTGTCACCATCGCATCACGCGTCGAGGTGCTCAACAGACGCAGCGCATCGAGCCCAAGATGCGCAAAAAGCCTGTTGGTCAGTTGTGAAAAGACGCTGCGTACGGCGTAGTAGCGCTGCAGGCCGGATTCAAATTCATCCTTCTCGCCTCGCACCTTGCCCATCATGTACTCGACGACCCCCTTGTTCTTGCCGCGAAGATCCGCCAGCTCGCCAAGCTGTTCGCGCAGGCCGGCGAGACGCGACTCAAGCAGGCTGCGGGTTCGCTGATGGCAATCGGCAAACTCGACCTGGATGCTGTCGCGAACGATCTCCTGCTTGGCCGGGATCAACTCCTCGGACAGGGCGCGCTCAAGCCTCGTCAATTGGCTGCGCTGAAGCAATTCGGGATCCTCATTGATCTTGGCCACCAACGCTTTTTGTGCCGAAACCGGAAAAATCTGATTCTCCGGCAACTCAAGCGCCCACGCGCAGGTGTCGACCTGTCGGGTAATTTCCGCGTCGATTTCTTCCGCTGACTTGAGTTCGTCCCACAAGCTGTCGATCTTGTTGAGTACGACGATGCGGCCCTTCTTGCGGCCGACGGGGGCGCCGATGTATTCGCGCCAGACCATCAGATCGGACTGCGTCACGCCGGTGTCAGCGGCCAGAATGAACAGCACGGCATGCGCGTTGGGCAGCAGGGACAGCGTCAGTTCGGGTTCCGTACCAATCGCGTTGAGACCAGGAGTATCGAGGATGACCAGCCCCTGCTTCAACAGCGGATGCGGAAAATTGATGATCGCATGCCGCCAGCGCGGGATTTCGACATCACCCTGTTCGTCGATGCGCAACGCGGCAAGCTCGCCATCGGCCATGACAAAGCCGAGTTTTTTGGCCGTTGCCAGGTCGACGCGGATGACGTCGCTGACATGGCGAAGTGCCTCCTGCATGGCTTCAGCCGAGCTGGTGTCGATCGGGATCCGTTCCCATTGACCAGGCAAGTGCTTGTATTCGCTGATGCTGCTGTTGGATTCACGGCTCTCGATAGGCAATAGCTCGATCGACGGCGGCTTCGCTCGGTCGTACATCAACTCGGTCGGACACATCGTCGTACGGCCGGCTGTCGAGGGCAGAATGCGGTTGCCGTAGCCAGCAAAAAAAATGGCGTTGATCAACTCCGATTTGCCGCGCGAGAACTCGGCGACAAATGCGACATGCAGGCGATCTTCGCGTAACTTGTCACGCAGTTGGGCAATGCGCCGATCGATCTGCGCGTCGGTCAATTCGTTCTCGACGAGCCAGCCTGCGAATTTCTCAAGAACTCCGGAGATGCGCGCACGCCATTCGCTGTAGGCGGCAAAATGTTGGGCAAGCGTCATGACAGGTTCCAGCACAAGGCACAGGTTTTCACTCTACCACAAGGTCGTGTTCAATCAGCGACATAGACCGACAACTCAACGCTGGCAGCGCGGGCAGTAGAAAGTCGAGCGCCCCGCCTGGCGAATGACTCGTACCGGTCTGGCGCAAGTCGGGCAGGGCTCGCCTGCACGACCATAGACCCCGCAGGAAAGCTGGAAGCAGCCGGCCCCCCCATCGCTATGCACATAGTCGCGCACACTGCTGCCGCCGGCGGCAATGGCGGCCTCCAGCGTCGCACGGATGGCATCGGCCAGTACGCAGTAGCGCTGGCGGCTGATCCGATCACTGCTGCGCAGGGGTGACACGCCGGCATGATGGAGGCTTTCGGCAGCATAGATATTGCCGATGCCAACGACCAGGCGTCCATCCATCAGCAACGGTTTGATCGGCATGCGGCGGTGGCGCGTCGCCGCGTGCAGCCAGTCGCCGTTGAAATCCTCGGAGAGCGGTTCGATGCCTAGACCGGCGAGAGCCGGATGCTTTTCGACACCGCCGCCCTCATGCCAGAGCAGCGCTCCGAAGCGGCGCGGATCGCGCAGACGCAGAACGGTGTGCGCGAAGACCAGATCAAAGTGGTCATGCTGCAGTGCCGGCGTAGCCGGCGGTACCAGGCGCAGACTGCCCGACATGCCGAGGTGAAGGAGCAACCAGCCGCCACCGCGGGTACTCTGACAGTCCAGCAAAAGATATTTGCCACGCCGCAAAATGGCCTCCACACGCAGACCGGCCAGGCGCGCATCGAGCCCGGCCGGAATCTCGTGCCGCAGCCGCGGCGTGCGCACCACCGCGCCAACGATCGATTGTTGGGACAGGCAAGGGAGCAATCCTTGCCTGCTGACTTCAACTTCCGGGAGTTCTGGCATTGCTGCTACCGCGAAAAGTCCATAACATGCGCAGATTATGACGCAAAGTCGCCGTCAGTTCCTGCAACGGTCCAAGGCAGGCAAGGAAACCATGAAATCGATCAAGAATACCCTCCTCTGCACGGCACTGGCGCTTGCCCTCGGTGTGCCTGCCCTGGCCGCCGCCGACCTCCCTTCCGGGAAGAGCAAATCGACGGCGCGCGAGTTAAAGCGCAGTGCGCCGGAGACCCTCGCGCCACGCCCTGACGATCAGGAGTACAAGGAACTCAGCGTGCAGGTGGTCTATCAGGTCCTGCTCGCCGAAGTGGCCCTGAAGCGGGGCAAAGCCGAGTTTGCCAGCCAGGCCTATGCCGACCTGGCCGTGCGCACCCGCGACCCGGCCATCCTGGCAAGAGCGACTGAAGTGGCCGGATACGCCCGTCGTTACGATCTGATCCTCGACCTTGCACGCTTGTGGTTGCAGGTCGAGCCTGCCTCGAAGCGTGCCCAACAGGTGCTGGTCGGCGTCATGATCATGTCCAACCAGTTCGATGGCCTGGCCGCGCAATTGATCCAGATGCTGGAGGCCGACCAGGAAGCGCTGCCGGGCAACCTGTTGGCGCTGAACCGGATGTTTGCCCGCAGCCAGGATCGCCAGGCAGTCCTGCAGTTGATCATCAAGGTCTGCGCGCCCTTCCTGGACCGGCCCGAGGCGCATTACGCCATCGCCGTGGCTGCCAGCGCAGCCGGTGAGCATACCCGCGCACTCGCCGAAACGCGACGTGCGCTCGAGTTGCGCCCGGACTGGGAAGCGGTGGCCCTGCTGGAAGCACAGCTGATCGCCCAGAAATCATCCACCGAGGCCATCACCTCGCTGCAACACTTTGTCGAACGTCATCCGCAAGCACGCGAGGTACAGCTGCACCTGGCGCGCGCGCTGGTCGGTGAGAAGCGTTATGGCGAAGCCAAAGTGCAGTTTGAGCGCTTGTTGATCGCCAACCCGAACAACCCGGATGTGGTTTTCCCGGTAGCCATCCTGGCTCTGCAGGAAAACGACAAAACCCTTGCCGAGACGCAACTCAAGCACTTGGTGACACTCGACATCCCGGACAAAAGCGCAGCCTATTTTTACCTGGGTCAGCTTGCCGAAGAGGGCAAGCGTGCTGACGAAGCGTTGGCCAATTATCGCCAGGTTGGTTCGGGTGAGCACTATCTTCCGGCACAGATTCGCAGCGCCGGCATCCTCAACAATCAGGGCAGGCTCGATGAGGCGAGCCGCCAGCTTCGCGATGCAGCAGCCCGGAACCCGTCGTTACGCGTCCAGTTATCGATTGCCGAGGCCGCCTTGCTGCGCGATGCGAAGCAGACCGAGACGGCACTTGCCCTGCTCGACCAGGAGCTGGGTACACAACCGGAGCAGCCTGAGTTGCTCTATGAGTCGGCGCTGCTGGCCGAGAAACTCGGACGTCTGGAAATCATGGAAAGCCGCCTGCGCAAACTGATTGAACTGCAGCCGGAGAATGCACAGGCCTACAACGCACTCGGGTACTCCTACGCCGATCGCAACATACGGCTGCCTGAAGCCCGGTGGCTGATCGAAAAAGCGCTGCAACTGGCGCCCAATGACCCTTTCATCCTCGACAGCATGGCCTGGGTCCTTTATCGGCAGGGCGATCTCGAAGGCGCACTGGCTCTCCTGCAACGCGCCCTGGATCTGCGCCCCGATCCCGAGATCGCGGCACATGCCGGGGAGGTGCTGTGGATGCTCGGCCGCCAGGATGAGGCCCAGCGAACCCTGCGCGAGGCGCACAAAAAGGACCCGGCAAACGAGGTGCTGAAGGAAGCGATCAGGAGGTTCCTGCCCTGACCGGAAAACGCCCGCAGCTTGGCCTGATCCGAGGCAGCCGTACAGTCCTGATCGTACCCTTGATCGTCGTTGGCGTGCTCGGACTGAGTGCCTGCTCCGCACTGGGGCCAGCGGCCAGCGCACACCCACCGGTCGCCATCGCACGAGACCACCTGCAGGGCTTCGTGCTGACCGGCCGCTTTGCGCTGCGCCAGGAAGGAAAGAACTACCCTGGTCGCCTGCACTGGCGTCATGACGGCGACCGCGACGAGTGGCTGTTGTCCTCGCCGCTCGGGCAAGGCCTGGCCGAGATCGTCAGCGATGCCACCGGCGCACGCCTGACTGGTAGCGATGGCAACTCGCATACGGCAGCGACTGCCGATCAACTGCTGCAGTCGCTCCTGGCCTACCCCCTGCCCTTGAGCAGGCTGCCCGACTGGCTGCGTGGCTGCAATCCTGACGGCGGCGATCTGGCACTGGATACCCTCGGCCGGCCGCTGCGTCTGCGGTACGAGGACTGGCTGCTCCACTATGAGTACGACAGTGACGACCCACAGGCTCTCCCCGGCCGTTTGTTCGTCGAGCGTGAAGGCGGTTTTGAACTGCGCCTGCGCATCGAGGAGTGGCAGATGTTGCCGACTGCGTTGCCTGCCAAGGCCTGCGTTCAATGACTTCCAGCCACCCGGCCTGGGACTGGCAAAGCATTTATCCGGCGCCCGCCAAACTCAACCTCTTTCTGCATGTCGTCGGCCGCCGTGCCGATGGCTATCACCTGTTGCAGACGATGTTCCGCTTTCTCGACCATGGCGACCGGCTGCGTTTCTCGCCACGTGCCGATGGTTTGGTGCGTCTGGCAACGCCACTCGCAGGCGTGGCGCCCGATCAGGAACTGAGCGTTCGTGCCGCCCGCCTGCTCCAGGCTGAAACCCATTGCCCGGCCGGTGTCAACATCCGTATCGAAAAGCACCTGCCACTCGGCGGTGGTCTCGGCGGCGGCAGCTCGGATGCGGCGACGGTCCTGCTGGCGCTCAACCACCTCTGGAAACTGCATTTGCCACGCCGGCACCTGCAGGAAATCGGCCTTACCCTCGGTGCCGACGTGCCGGTCTTCGTTTTCGGACGCAACGCTTTTGCCGAGGGCATCGGTGAAACCCTGCTGGCGGTCGAATTGCCGCCGCGCTGGTATGTGGTCCTCGAACCGCCGCTGCAGGTCCCGACTGCAGCCATTTTTGGCGCACCGGAACTCAAACGCGATTCGCTCGCAATCGACCCGGCGTCATGGCGCCCCGGCTTCGGTGGCAACGACCTCGAAGCCGTGGCCTGTGCCCGCTTTCCGGCGATTGCCGAACATCTCGTGGCCTTGTCAGCGTTTGCCCCCGCGCGCATGAGCGGTTCTGGTGCCTGCATTTTTGCCGAGTTCGCAAGCCGCGAAGAGGCCGAGAACGCCCTACGGCAGTTACCCGGCACGATGCGTGGCTGGCTGGCAACTGGCCTAGACCGGCATCCCTTGTGCGAACTGGCGAGGGGGCAGGGAGATTCCTGAGTCGCATACGGGAATTTCACATTAACGGTCATGACTTTTCCAGGCACCCCCGATCATGAAAGTCATGACCGTTTCCCTCTCCCCCGACTCCTCCCCCGCGAGGGGGAGGGGAGATTCGTGAGTCACTGAGGCGACTTTCCATTAACGACATAACAACAGATCGGCAGCGGCAGCGGCGATCTGGTCGAGCGATAGCGCACCGTCCGGCCGGTACCACTGGCTGCTCCAGTTGAGCATGCCGAAGAGCAACAGGCGCAGCGGTGCTGCCGAACTGCGCAACCTGCCGCTGGTAGCCAGTTCGTCCAGTGTTGCCTGCCATGCCTCCTGGTAGCGGTCAGTGACCGTGGCGATTTCGGCCCTCGCCGCGGCGTCGAGCGCGCGCGATTCGTAGAGCAGCATCGGCACGTGGCAATCGCCTTCGAGAAGGTTCCCGAGATGGATGCGGATCATCACCCGCAGGCGCTGCGCAGGGTCGACAATGTCTTCGCTGGCGGCCTGCAGGCGCCGGTAGCCGGTCTCCAGGCCTGCGATCATCGCCGCCTTGAGCAGTTCCTGCTTGCTGCGGAAATGGTAGAAGGGGCTGCCCGAGCGCATCCCGACGGCCTCGGCGATGTCACGCGTGGTGGTCGCGTCAAAGCCTTTCTCGACGAACAGGCGGGCCGCCGCCTGCAACAGATCTTCGCGGCGGTTCGCCTCCAGCATGCCTTGCCGTTTGCGGCCGGCTGGCATGGCGATCAGAGCGCCGCCGCCAGGCGCGTTCCCTGATCGATGGCGCGTTTGGCGTCGAGTTCGGTGGCAACATCGGCGCCACCGATCAGCGATAGAGGCACATCGGCGGCGCGCAGACCGGCTTCGAGATCGCGGCACGGTTCCTGACCGGCGCAGACGACCACATGGTCCACCGGCAGGCACTGCGGCTGACCATCGACGATGAGGTGCAGGCCGGCATCATCGATGCGCTCGTACGTCACCCCGGAGAGCATTTGTACGCCGCGCTTCTTGAGCAGGGTACGGCGAATCCAGCCGGTGGTCTTGGCCAGCCCGTCGCCGACCTTGGCCCCCTTGCGCTGCAGCAGCCAGACCCGGCGTCGTGTGGCTTCCGGGATCGGTGGCCGGAGTCCGCCGCGGTTGGCGAACTCGGGATCAATCCCCCACTCGCCCTGGAAGCGCTCGAGTTCGTCACGATCGTCGTCGGTGTGGGTCAGGAACTCGGCGACGTCGAAGCCAATGCCGCCGGCACCGATAATCGCCACGCGTTCACCGGCGATGCGCAGACCTTCGATCAGGTCGACATACGAGATGACCTTCTCGTGTTCGATTCCGGGCAACTCAGGCTGCCGCGGCACGATCCCGGTGGCGAGAATGACATGTTCGAAGCCGGCATCGGCCAGCTCGGAGGCTTCGCAGCGCTTGCCGAGTTCCAGGGTGACCCCCGCGTCCTGCAGGCGGTGATCGAAATAGCGCAGCGTCTCGCCGAACTCCTCCTTGCCAGGGATCAGGCGTGCCAGCCTGAACTGCCCGCCAATTTCTGCCGCCGCATCGAACAGGGTGACCCAATGGCCCCGTTCGGCGGCGGTCAGCGCGCAGGCCATTCCCGCTGGCCCGGCGCCGACGACGGCGATCCGCTTCGGCACGGCCGCCTTCTTGATCAACAGTTCGGTTTCCCGACAGGCCCGCGGGTTGACCAGACAGGAAGTCAGCCGGCCGGCGAAGATCTCGTCGAGGCAGGCCTGATTGCAGGCGATACAGGTATTGATCATGTCGGCGCGTCCGGCGCTGGCCTTGTTTACAAAGTCGGCATCGGCGAGGAAGGGGCGTGCCATCGAGACCATGTCGGCGCAGCCGGAGGCGATCACTTCCTCGGCGACATCAGGCATGTTGATGCGGTTGGTGGTGATCAACGGGAGGTTCACCTCGCCCATCAGGCGCTTGGTGACCCAGACGAAGGCAGCGCGCGGGACCATCGTGGCGATCGTCGGGATGCGCGCCTCATGCCAGCCGATCCCGGTGTTGATCAGTGTTGCCCCGGCTGCCTCGATGGCCTTGGCCAGGGTGACGATCTCATCCCAGGTGCTGCCGCCTTCGACCAGGTCGAGCATCGACAAGCGGTAAATGATGATGAAGTTCGGCCCGGTTGCCGCACGCACGCGCCGAACCGATTCGACGGCGAGGCGGATGCGGTTCTCGAAACAGCCGCCCCAGCCGTCCTCGCGAAAGTTGGTCTGCTGGGCAATGAACTGGTTGATCAGATAACCTTCCGACCCCATGATCTCGACACCGTCATAGCCGGCGAGTTGCGCGAGGCTGGCGCAGCGGGCATAGTCCCTGAGCGTCCGCTCGATGTCCTCCTCGCTGAGTTCGCGCGGGCGGATCGGCGAGATCGGCGCCTGTACCGCCGACGGCGCGACGGCACCACGATGATAGGCATAGCGGCCGGTGTGCAGGATCTGCAGGGCGATCTTGCCGCCTGCCTGGTGGACGGCGGCCGTAATCTGCCGGTGCTTTTCGGCTTGCGCCTCGTTTTCGAGTACCGCCGCGCCGGGCATCACCACCCCGTCCTGGTTGGGTGCGATGCCGCCGGTCACGATCAGCCCGACGCCCCCACGCGCGCGCTCGGCATAAAAGGCGGCGAGGCGGGCGAAGCCTTGCGGGGCTTCTTCGAGGCCGGTGTGCATCGAGCCCATCAGGACGCGATTCTTCAGTGTCGTAAAGCCGAGGTCGAGCGGGGCAAGCAGGTGGGGATAAAGGGGAGGGTGCATTCGGACAATCTCCTGGAACGGGTTGGGTATGGTGCAATTGATCAATAATTAAGCAAGCAATCGCTTGTTGGATTATCGTGGATCGGCTATCTGCACGCAAGTGTGGCGTCCGCACAGGGTGTGAATGAAAGTGTCGGTCGAAGTCCCTTGTTCGATGGAGAGGCGTTGTATAGTGGTCCACGAAAGTGGTTCTCGCCAGGCCAGCGCGCTGGGCGTCGGCGAGCAAGAGACCGGCAGCGGTCATGGGCAGCAACCGTACGCACGATGCCCAGATTTGCGACAGCTATTGGTCTGTCCTGGCATTTCCTGTCCGGTTCGAGCACGGCTGATGCGATGGTGTCACAATGACAGCCTGACAGTTGTTGCCAACAGGCAATCACCGTCTTGCGATCCGGCCAGTGCGATGTGAGTGAAACCCGTCGTCGACATAAAAACGTCATGAATGTTACCTCCCCGATACCCGTTGAACCCACCGAAGACCATTCCCGGCTGCCCAGTTCCCGGCTGCTTAATTCCCGGCCACCCTCGTCGGCACAGGATGGTCCCGGATACGCGCGCCTGTTCCTCGCGCTCTGGCCGGCGCACGCGGAAAACTCGGCGCTTCTCGGCTATCAGCAGCAATGGTTGTGGCCGCAGGGATCATCCCCTGTCCCAGCCGAGCGGCTGCACCTGACCCTGCACTTCATCGGTGCCGTCGAGCGCCCGCGCCTCGAAGCCGTGAGCGCCGGACTGCGGGTGGCGGTGACGCCTTTCGAGCTGCCTCTGACCCAGGCTGCGATCTGGCCTCGCGGCCTCGCGGTGCTGCAGACGAGCGCCATACCCGAGGCGCTGAAGGAACTGCATGGCCGCCTTGGCGAAGCACTGCAGGCACTGGCCCTGCCGGTCGAGTCGCGTCCCTTTCGCCCGCATGTGACGCTGGCCCGAGGCGCTGCCGGAACCATCGCCCCCACTGCTGCGCCGGCACTGCTCTGGCAGGTCGGCAGCTACGTGCTGGTCGAATCCTTGCCGGGCGCCGCTGGTGGCTACCGGATCCGGCGCCGTTATCCCTGAGCCATACGGCAGTGGAGTCGAAAAACCCGCAGCACTCGCAGCAGCGCTTTCAAAGCCCGCGAAATCAGGCACAATGGCGCCCTTTTGCAAACGCCGCAGCCGCCTCGCGGCAGGAAGCACTGAAATGTCGCATCGCCGTGCTGCCGCTCTGATGGTGCTGGTCACGCTGCTCTGGAGCATTGCCGGGGTGGTTTCGCGCCATCTCGACGCCGCAGACGGCTTTGAGGTCACGTTCTGGCGCAGCCTGTTCAATGCGCTGGCGCTGAGTGTTGCGCTGACGCGGATGCGCGGACCCGGCCTGTGGCACGAGCTGGCGAACGCCGCGTGGCCAGTGTGGTTCTCGGGCCTCTGCTGGTCGGTGATGTTTACCGCTTTCATGCTGGCGATGACCCTCACCACGGTCGCCAACGTGCTGGTGACGATGGCCATCGGCCCCCTGATCACTGCCCTGTTCACCCGCATCTTTCTGCAGCACCGGCTGCCAGCCCGAACCTGGCTGGCAATCGTGGTGGCCGGCGCAGGCATTGCTTGGATGTTCGGACAGGAGGCGCAAAGTGGCCTATCGCTGGTTGGAACCCTGGTCGCGTTCGCCGTGCCGCTGGCTGCTGCGCTCAACTTCACGACGCTGCAGCATGTCGGTCGTAGCCGGGCCGCCGCTGATGGGGCGGCTCGCCAGAACATGTTGCCGGCAGTACTGATCGGTGCCGTACTGTCGGCCGCCTTGACTCTGCCGATGGCCTATCCCTTCCAGGCCTCGGTCCATGACCTCAGTCTGCTGGCACTGCTCGGAGTCGTGCAACTGGCGATTCCCTGTCTGTTGGTGGTGCGCCTGTCGCGTGAACTGCCGGCGCCGGAGATTGCCCTGCTCGGTCTGCTCGAAGTCGTCTTCGGTGTCACCTGGGCCTGGCTCGGTGCCGGAGAACAGCCGGCAGCAAGCACCCTGACCGGCGGTTCGCTGGTGCTTGGCGCGCTGCTGGTGAACGAGGTCCTGGCCTTGCTGCGGCCAATCGGGAACTTGCCCGCGCGACCAGCCGCCTGATGCCTCCCCACTTTTTTCCCTCACAATTCGCGCTTCGCGAGCAGATCGCGGATATGCGCTCCGGTCCGGATCGCCAGGGCCTCGATGGTCAGCGATGGCGATTCGCCGCCGCCGCTGCTCGGGAACACGCTCGCGTCGACAATGAATAGATTGCGCCAGCGGTGGCTACGGCAGACCTTGTTCACCACCGAATGACGCGCATCGGTCCCCATCCGGCAGGTGCCGAAAACATGCGTGGCGTTGAAGGTATCGTAAGTACCGAATTCCTCGAAGGGCTTTGCGGTCCCGGCCGCCTGCAGGATTTCTCGGCACTTGCCGGCCATGAACACCAGGCGACGCAGCTCGGGCTCGTCAATGCGGCTATGGATGCGCGCCAGCGCCAGGCCATGGGCGTCACGAGCGTGCGGGTCAAGGTCGATATAGGTGCCGTCGTTGGGTAGAAACTCGCCGACGGACGCCACCGAGAGAACCCGGCCAAAGCTATTGCGCATGGCTGCACGATGCGCACGCCCCCAGCCGCTGGCTACCCTGCGTGCATAGTTGATGGGTCCGGCCAAGTCCATTTCCGCCATGCCGACACTGAAGCGCACGCCGCCCGGAGTACCGGAAATGGCATCCGGAGCGTTGAAATCCCAGCAAATGCCATCCGACGGCACGCCGCGGTGGCTGCCCAGGGCATCCGGATGCAAGGCGCTGCTGGCCCAGGCCAGGGTTTCCATGAAATTGCGGCCCACCTGACCGGACTCGTTGGCCAGACCTTGCGGCGCATGGGCATTGGCGCTGGCCAGCAGCAAGCGAGGCGTCTGCACTGCCCCGCAGGCAAGCGCCAGCACGCGCGGCCGCAGCGAGTGCTCGGCACCGTCGGCGTCGACCCAACTGACCCTGTCAACGCGATCACCATCCCCAGGCACGATGGCCGTGACATGAGATCGCGCCAGCACCGTACAGCGTCCGCTGGCCTGCGCCTGGGCGATGAAGGTGACATCGGCGCTGCCCTTGTCGGCGCGTGGGCAACCGCGGGCACATTGACCGCAGTAGTTGCAGCCGGGCCGGCCCTGCCAGGGTTCGGAAAGGATGGCCAGAGGATTTGGCGACCAGCTCATGCCCAGCCTGGCACAGGCGCTGCCGATGCGCTGGCTGGCGTAGCTATGCGCGTGGGGTGGCAGTGGATAGCCCCGGCTGCGCGGGCGATGGCGATCATGCAATGGGCCAGCCACGCCGATCAGATGCTCCGCCTCGACGTAGAAACGTTCCAGTTCGTCGTAGGCCATCGGCCAGTCGGCGCCGACACCGAAGCGGCTGGCCATGCGCATCGCCGCCGGATGGAGGCGGTGCGCTTCGCCGACGAAATGCAGGGTGCTGCCCCCCACGCCCCGGACATGCTGGTATTTCAATGCCCGCCGAGTGTCGCCGGCAGCCTGGCCGAGATTATGGTTCCACGACCGCAGCTCCGCCCATTGCGGGTTCAGGGCCTGCATCTGCGCGAAGGTGTACGCGTGTTGGTATTCCTTTCCTTCCGGAAAGGCGTGCTGCTCCCAGTCCGGCAGGTGCAGGCGGTTTTCACGAACCGGGTCATACCAGGGTCCGGATTCCAGTACCAGAACGCGTACGCCGCGGCTGGCCAGCGCCCATGCGCAGGCTGCGCCGCCAGCGCCAGCGCCGATGATGAGCACATCCGCGTGCATCAGTCGCTCCTTGGTGCCGCCGCCTGATCGGGAAAGCCGATCGGCTGCGGCGGTCCGGCGTAGGCCAGTCCGGTCCAGGAACGGGCATCAGCATAGACATGGAACAGGGCATCATCGAGGGTTGCCTGGAAGAAGGTGCGAGGCGTCGAACCTTCCGGGCTGGCGGCAGCGGCCGCAACCATGTCCACCCGCCGTGCTTCTGGCAACGCGGCAAAGGTCGTTCCCCCAGCCTCGCGGGTGCGGGCCGCTAGCCAGGCCATGGCCGCCGCAGTCAGGCGGGCGTAGGCAGGTTCACGAGCAATCGCGGCCGCAATCCGTTCGCTGACTCCGAGCGCCACTGCGCCCGGAAAATCCGCCTCGGCGGGCAACAGCGTATCCAGCCAGGCGCGCAGCGCATCTTCCTGCCTCGATACCGGTTCCGGCGGATGCTCGCGGCGCGGCCACCAGGCAAAGATCGACAGCAGCAGCGAAGTCCCGGTCAGCGTCAACACCTGACGTCGAGTGAATGGCATGGCATCTCCCTTGGCTCTTGTTCGGAATAAGTGTCGGTTTTTTTTACACCCGCGCCAAAGCAATTTTCCAAGCTGCTGATACGATGACAAAAATATTCTCGGTATGAAATTTGCTTATCGCATGGAGTGTAGAGAGGTTTCATTGTAGATCGACCCTGAAGGAGGGATTCCATGAATACCTTAGCATCATGCCACTCGCTCACGAGAAGATCGGCGGGCCTGGCCGCCATTCTGGCCCTTGGCCTGGTGGCCGCGCAACCTGCCGCTGCGGGGGTGGCCGGTGGCTGGACACGCAGTTCGACCGTAACGGACAGTGTCGTCAATAACAGCGACGGCACCTGGACCTACCATTACACGGTGAACAATACCAGTCTGCGTAACGAAGGTCCCGACCGTGAGCCCTATATTGTCGACTGGGAGTTGCCTTGGTTCGGTGATGCCGGCATCACGAACATCGCGTCACCGACCGGCTGGAATTACAGCATCGAGACCATCGGCGTGGCGAACGCCAGCACCGGATGGGAAGGCGTCGCTGCGTGGCAGACCCCGGGCGACCCCTTCTTCGCAGGCGCTGGCAGCCCGTTTACGACCGTCACCGAGGTGCTGCACTGGTACAGCAACTGCTGGGTCGATGTCGGCACATCCGCACGCATCGCCAGCGCGGCCGCAATCGTGTCCTGCGAATCGCCCTTGCAGGATGCCATCATGCCGGAGGGCTTGCTTCCCGGCTTCAGCTTCGTTGCAGACTTTGATGCGGTTGCCGCACCCTACCAGGCGTCGTGGGCGTTCCTGCCGGTGCGCACTGGCGACCCCGCCTTCCCCTTGGGCGGGATTCCGAATTCGCCGAGAGTGAGTCTGGTTCCCGAGCCGGGCGCGCTGGGCCTGCTCGGTGCCGGTTTGCTCGCTTTGCTGTTGGGTCGCCGCCGCCGCTGAACGCCAGCGCACATCACGCCGAGGCACGTGCATGAAACGTGCTTCGGCGGGGTGTTTTTCCGGCGGCTTCCTGCTGACTGCCGCCAAGAACTGAAGGGCTAGGTCGACCGGCGCCGCCGGAATGCCAGTAGCCCGGCCAGACCGGCACCGACCAGGGCGCTGGTCAGCGGCTCGGGCACGGCCTGCGGCTCGGCGTAGATGAAGTCATCCATGACCACTGCATCGTCCAGGCCGGTATAGGTGCCGTCAATGCCGTGCGCGCCCGATACGATGCGCACCCGCGAAACTCTCTCGCCGGCGTTGAACGAGACGCCCAGGAATGAGAATGATCCCTGGCTGTTGCGCCCGTCTGCAGTCGGGAAGACCCCTTCCACCGGGAACAACCCCAGCGACGCACCGCTGGTGTCGAAAAACTCCAGCGACGCGCTTCCCGTGTAATCCACATCGGCGAAGACGACGCCCATGCCGCGCACCGTCGCCGCCAGCCCTGGGCTCCCGGGTACGGAAAAAGTCACATCGGTGATATTGCTCCCCATGCTGGCGAACAACCTTGCCGGGCTGAACGCATCGAACTCGGCAGGACCAAAGCCTGCTTCGTCGGAAAACTCGGATGCGCTCACACGAAAACCGGTCCCCGGCGTGGTGAATGTGGCCCCGCGAATCCGGCCTGCTGGCTGAATGCCGG
This sequence comes from Accumulibacter sp., assembly GCF_036625275.1. Lineage (GTDB taxonomy): Bacteria > Pseudomonadota > Gammaproteobacteria > Burkholderiales > Rhodocyclaceae > Accumulibacter. The sequence goes on along the minus strand of NZ_JAZKUD010000029.1, from coordinate 13,941 downwards.
TGGTGCCATTGAAGAAATCTCCTGGAAACGCGTTCGGCGAACTGAATCCCGGTGGCACCGCATCCCAGTTGATCTCCCGCCGGCCTGTCGTACAGGGTCCCGGCGCGCAGGCTCCGGGGGGATTGAGCACACCCAGGTCGCTCCGGAATGAATCGATGACCGCGTTGAAAGCGACATCTCCCGCGCCGCCGGTGGTCACTGCTGAGTGGATGACCGGTACCGCCTCTGCGAGAGGCGCCATCGAAATTGCAATCCCGGTCAGCAAGATTTTTGTCCTCGTCATATACAGTCCTCCGTGTACCGTTATTTTTTGACAATCGGGATGTGAAGCACGCGACACCCCCGTATCTCCACCACCGATGCGCCGATGGTTGGACGGGGGATAAGCAAGCACATAGCATGCCAAAATTGATTATTTAAATCAAACCAGATAGTTATGAATTCATGAACCAATTTCTGTCGTGCACAGTGTAAAAATTTCCGACGTTATTGTGAAAGTCGCGTCAGCGACTCACGAATCTCCTCTTTCCCAACATGCGCGAGACGATACCTGCGTTGCTGACACGACTTTCACACGAATCTTGATCCAAATCATGTCTGCCCGTGCCAGTCTTGCCGTAACCTCAAACCATTGACCTGCGGGTGCGCTCATCCTGAGCTTATGACCCTGCGCCACGGGGGGGCCGTGGCCCAATCTTCTTCGCATGACAAACAGAGGAAACAAAAGTGACACCGCCTGAGATGAGCAAGTCGGGATACAGCCGCGAGCAGATTTCCGTATTGACGATGAATACACTGGCCTTCGCGGTGAATTTCGCCGTCTGGGTGATGTTTTCCGTCATCGGCATCAAGATCAAGGCCGAACTCAATCTCAACGAAACCGAGTTCGGCTTGCTGGTGGCGACTCCGATTCTCACCGGCTCGCTGATCCGCCTGCCGCTGGGTTTGCTGACCGACCGTTACGGCGGACGGATCATCTTTATGATTCAGATGGTTGTGGTTGCAATTCCCACCTGGCTCTTGTCCTACGCCACCGAGTACTGGCAATACTTGGTGCTGGGTCTGTTCGTCGGCATGGCCGGTGGCTCGTTCGCGGTGGGTATCGCGTACACCTCGGCATGGTTCAGCAAGGAGCGGCAAGGCACGGCGATGGGCATCTTCGGCGCCGGCAATGCCGGTTCGTCGCTCACCAAATTCATCGCTCCGATGCTGATCGCGGCTTCGGCGACCGGTTCGTGGCGGAACGTTCCCAAGGTGTACTCCATCGCCCTGCTGGTGATGGCGGTCCTGTTCTGGTTCTTCACCTACGAAGATCCGCTGCACCGGAAGGGCGCGCAGAAGGACCAGCGTCGCCCCACACTCGGTGAACAGCTCATGCCCCTGCTCGACCTGCGGGTCTGGCGTTTCGGACTGGCCTATTACTTCGTCTTCGGCGCCTTCGTAGCACTCGCGCTGTGGCTGCCCAAGTACTACGTCGGCGAATATGGGTTGCCGCTGGCGACGGCTGCGTTCCTGACGATCCTGTTCGACCTGCCCTCCGGGGCGATCCGCGCCCTCGGCGGTTGGGCATCCGACAAAGTGGGGGGTAACCAAGTCACCTGGTGGGTGCTCTGGATCAGCCTGGTGTCCCTGGTCATCCTCAGCTATCCACCGACGACCATGGTCATTCACGGCATCAAGGGCGATGTCGCTTTCAGCATCGAAGTGGGGATCGTGCTGTTCACGATCCTGATCTTCGTTCTTGGTCTGGCCCAGGGCTTCGGGAAGGCCAGCGTTTACCGCAGCCTAGCCGACCACTATCCAAAGAGCATGGGAGTGGTCGGCGGCATCGTCGGCGTCATCGGAGGTCTGGGCGGTTTCACCCTGCCGATCATGTTCGGTGTCGCCGCCGACGTGGTCGGGGTGCGCAGCAGTTGCTTCATGCTCCTGGTCGGCGTCGTGGTGGTCACCATGATCTGGATCTGGCGGGCCGAAAGCAGCGAAAGGGAAGAGATCCTCTTCCGGCACGCCGCCGCGCGCGCCGAATTGCAGAACGCGGAGCTGCTGGAACATGCGCGCCGGCGACGGCATCTCCTGGTCGACTGGCGCCCCGACGACGAGACCTTCTGGGCGGCAAGCGGCCGGCGCATCGCCAATCGCAATCTCCTGTTTTCCATGCCTGCCCTGCTGCTGGCGTTTGCGGTGTGGGTCGTGTGGAGCGTGATCGTCGTCGAACTGCCGCATATCGGCTACCAGTTCAGCACCAACCAGTTGTTCTGGCTGGCGGCGCTGCCGGGATTGTCGGGGGCCTTCTTTCGCGTACTCTATTCATTCGTGGTACCGATCTTCGGCGGCCGCAACTGGACGGTTTACAGCACCGCCTTGCTGATCCTGCCGACTCTCTGGATCGGTTACGCAGTGCAGGACCCCGGAACCAATTATGCGGTGTTTGCAGTGATTGCCTTGCTCTGCGGTCTGGGGGCGGGTAATTTCTCGTCGAGCATGGCCAACATCAGCTTCTTCTACCCGAAACGCCTGCAAGGCACGGCGCTGGGACTGAATGCCGGCATCGGCAACCTGGGTGTCGGACTGGCGCAACTGATCGCACCCATCGCGGTCTACGGAGGCGCCTTGCTGATCCTTGGCGGCAGCGCCCAGACGCACGTAGACCAGGGCGTTACGACCCCGATCTGGGTCCAGAATGCCGGCTTCATCTGGGTGCCGTTCATTGTCCTCAGCACCCTCGCTGCCTGGTTCGGCATGGACAACATCGCCAGCGTGCGCGCCGGCTTCGCCGATCAGGTGGCGATCTTCAAGCACAAGCATCAATGGCTGATGAGCTGGCTCTATACCGGCACCTTCGGCTCGTTCATCGGCCTCGCTGCCGGTTTCCCGATGCTGGTCAATACCCAGTTCCCGGCGTCCGATGCCTTCAAGCTGGCCTTCATCGGCCCGGTTCTGGCAGCGCTCGTTCGCCCCATTGGCGGATGGCTGGCCGATCGCATAGGCGGTGCCTCGATCACCGTGTGGTGCTTCGTCGTCATGGCCTTGGCCCCGCTGGGTGCGGTCGGGTTCCTGCCTGGCGCAAGTGGCGAAGGCAACGTGCAGGGCTTCGTGCTGATGTTCCTGATCCTGTTCGTCGCCGCCGGCATCGGCAATGGCACGACCATCCGGATGATCCCGATCATTTTCCGCACTTTATGCGAACGGCAGGTGATTAACCGCAATGACCAGGCTGCGCTCGAACAGGCGCAGCGCGAGGGGAGTACCGAGGGCGCCGCAGCAGTCGGTTTCAGTTCGGCGGTGGCGGCGTTCGGCGGCTTCTTCATTCCGATCGCGTGCGGTACTTCCATCAAACTGATGGGTGGTCCACAAGGGGCGCTGATTTTCTTCAGCCTGTTCTACGTGAGCTGCGTCGCGGTCACCTGGTGGTGGTACGCACGCCAGGACGCGGAGGTCGCATGTTAGCGCAGCGAGCGAGGGGGTCCCTCAGCCGCCGAGCCGGCGACAGCCCGGCGGCAAAATGGCTCGCCGGTTCTCTTGACGCACATCAAAGAGCAAGCCTGCTTCGCCCAGTACCTTTTCTCCCGATACCGCGCCGCCTGATTCGTGCTGCATGACAGTCAACGGAGCGGTAAGACTGCACGCATCGTCCCACTTCATTTACGGAGCCCTTATGCAAAGCACCCATCCCGCCGCGCCCGTGCGCACGAGTTCGGCCGACGTCATCGACTGGCGACCCGAGGACGACGCATTCTGGGAGAGCACCGGCAAGAAGATCGCCTACCGTAACCTCTGGATTTCGGTGCCGGCACTACTCTGCGGTTTCGCCGTCTGGGGCATGTGGGGGATCATCACCGTACAGATGCTCAACCTCGGGTTCCCGTTCACCCAGGCCGAGCTGTTCACACTGACCGCGATTGCGGGCATTGCCGGGGCGACGATGCGCATCCCCGCGTCGTTCCTGATCCGCCTGGCCGGCGGGCGCAACACCATCTTTCTGACTACGGCGATGCTCCTGTCGCCGGCGATCGGCACCGGCATTGCCCTGCAGCACAAGGACTGGCCGTTGTGGGCGTTTCAGTTGATGGCACTGTGGTCGGGCGTCGGCGGTGGCAACTTCGCGAGTTCGATGTCGAACATCAGCACCTTTTTCCCGAAGCGGCTGCAGGGTACCGCGCTGGGCCTCAACGCCGGGCTTGGCAACTTCGGTGTGACGACGATGCAGATCGTCATCCCGCTGGCGATGACCGTGGGTCTGTTTGGTACCTTCGGTGGTGAGCCGATGACGCTGCTGAAGGACAGCGGCTGGATCCTTGGCAAGATCACCGCCGGCACACCGACCTGGATCCAGAACGCCGGCTTCGCCTGGGTGCTCTCGCTCGTTCCGCTGTCGGCGCTGTGCTGGTTCGGCATGAACAACCTGAAGACGGTTTCCCCTGACACGGGAACCCCGATTGTTGCCTTCGCCAAGATCACCTACCTGTACTCGCTGGCCTTCGTGCCGGCGATCGCCATCCTGTACCTGTATCTGCCCGCACCGACCGGCCTGGGTCTGATCAACATGTGGGTGGCCGTTCCGCTCGACGTGATCAGTGCCCTGCTGGTGATGCGGCTGGCGGCCTTCGGCACGATGAAGGAGAACGTCGCCAAGCAGTTTGCGATCTTCCGCGACAAACACACCTGGTCGATGACGCTGCTGTACATCGTGACCTTCGGCTCGTTCATCGGTTTCTCGATGGCGCTGCCGCTGTCGATCACGGTGATCTTCGGGATCAGCCACGTCCCCGATGCCAACGGCGTGCTGCAGCACACCTTGAAGAATCCGAATGCGCCGTCGGCGTTCACCTATGCCTGGATCGGCCCCTTCGTCGGTGCAGCGATCCGGCCGGTCGGCGGCTGGATTTCCGACAAGCTGGGCGGCTCGATCGTCACCCAGGTCATCTCCGCGGCCATGGTCGTCGCCTCGATCGCAGTGGGCTACGTGATGATGCAGGCCTACGCATCGGCCACGCCGGAACAGTACTTCCCGGCATTTCTCGGCCTGTTCATCGTCCTCTTCGCCGCCAGCGGCATCGGCAACGGTTCGACTTTCCGCACCATCGGGGTGATCTTCGACCGTCAGCAGGCTGGCCCCGTCCTCGGCTGGACCTCGGCCATCGCCGCCTATGGCGCGTTCATCGCGCCGGTGGTGATCGGTCAGCAGATCAAGGCCGGTACGCCGGAGATTGCCATGTACGGTTTCGCTGCCTTTTACGCCTTGTGTCTGGTGCTCAACTGGTGGTTCTACCTGCGTGCGAATGCGTACGTGAAGAATCCCTGACCGCCCAGAGACCCCCCGCCCAAGTTCCCGAGGAATTCGCATGAGCCACTTTCTAGATCGACTGAGCTACTTTTCCGCACCGAAAGAAGCCTTTTCCAATGACCATGGGATGGTCACGGGTGAGGACCGCACCTGGGAAGACGCCTACCGCAATCGCTGGGCGCACGACAAGATCGTTCGCTCGACACACGGCGTCAATTGCACGGGTTCGTGCTCGTGGAAAATCTACGTCAAGGGCGGCATCGTCACCTGGGAAACCCAGCAGACCGACTATCCGCGCACACGCTGGGACATGCCCAACCACGAGCCACGCGGCTGTGCGCGCGGCGCGAGCTATAGCTGGTACCTGTACAGCGCCAATCGCGTCAAACACCCGATGGTTCGCGGGCGCCTGCTCAAGAGCTGGCGTGCAGCACGCCTGGCACATGATCCCGTGGCGGCCTGGGCATCGATCGTCGAATCCGACGACAAGCGCCGCGACTACCAGAGCGTGCGTGGTCTCGGCGGCTTCGTCCGTTCGAGCTGGGACGAGGTCAACGAAATCGTTGCCGCGGCCAACGTCTACACGATCAAGAAATACGGCCCCGACCGGGTGATCGGATTCTCGCCGATTCCCGCCATGTCGATGGTCAGCTATGCCGCCGGCAGCCGCTATCTGAGCCTGATCGGCGGGGTATGCATGAGCTTCTACGACTGGTACTGCGACCTGCCGCCGTCCAGCCCGCAGATCTGGGGCGAGCAGACCGACGTTCCCGAATCCGCCGACTGGTACAACTCCACCTTCATCATCGCCTGGGGTTCGAACGTACCGCAAACACGCACGCCCGACGCTCACTTCTTTACCGAGGTGCGCTACAAGGGCGCCAAGACCGTCGCCGTCACGCCCGACTATTCCGAAGTCGCCAAGCTTGCCGATCTGTGGATGCACCCCAAACAGGGCACTGACGCCGCGGTGGCGATGGCGATGGGGCATGTGATCCTGAAGGAATTCTATTTCGACAAGCGCAGCGAGTACTTCGACGACTACGCTCGCCGCTATACCGACCTGCCGCTGCTGGTGATGCTCAAGGAGCATGCCGGCGCCGGCGACGAGCCGCTGCTGGTGCCGGATCGGTACGTGCGCGCCTCCGACTTCGACGGAAAATTCGGTCAGGACAACAATCCCGAGTGGAAAACCGTGGCCATCGACGAAACCGACGAGGTGGTCTTGCCGAACGGTTCGATCGGTTTCCGCTGGGGTGCTGAAGGACGTTCCGATCAAGGCAAGTGGAACCTCGAAGCCCGCGAGGCCGTCGCCGCCGGCAAGGTCAGGCTCAAGCTGTCGCTGCTCGAAGGCGCCGCATCGGCGATACAGACGGCGCGGGTCGGTTTCCCGTATTTCGGGGGCATCGAGAGCGAACACTTCCCGAACAATGCGCAGAGCGACGTGCTGGTGCGTACGGTGCCGGTACGGCGCCTCACGCTGGCTGGCGATGCGGGTCCGCGCGAAGTGCTGGTGGCGACGGTATTCGACCTGCAGGTCGCCCACTATGGCGTTGCACGTGGCTTGTCCGGCGAACAGGCAGCGTCGAGCTTCGATGACAACACGCCCTACACGCCGGCATGGCAGGAAAGCATCACCGGCGTGCCGCGCGATCAGATCATCACCGTCGCCCGCCAGTTCGCGGACAACGCCGACAAGACGCACGGCAAGTCGATGGTCATCATCGGCGCGGCGATGAACCACTGGTACCACAGCGACATGAACTACCGCGGGGTCATCAACATGCTGATGATGTGTGGCTGCATCGGCCAGAGCGGCGGCGGCTGGGCACACTACGTCGGTCAGGAGAAACTTCGTCCGCAGACCGGCTGGACGGCACTGGCCTTTGCGCTCGACTGGATTCGTCCGCCCCGCCAGATGAATTCGACCAGCTTCTTCTACGCGCATACCGATCAGTGGCGCTACGAGAAGCTCGACCTCGCAGAAGTGCTCTCGCCCCTGGCCGACAGGACCCGATACGCCGGCAGCATGATCGACTACAACGTGCGCGCCGAACGCATGGGCTGGCTGCCCTCGGCGCCGCAATTGCAGACGAATCCCATGCAGGTCGTGCGCGACGCGCAGGCGGCGGGCTTGGAACCTCGGGAGTATGTGGGCAAGGCGCTCAAGGATGGGTCGCTGAAAATGAGCTGTACCGATCCCGATCACCCCAACAACTGGCCGCGCAACCTCTTCGTCTGGCGCTCGAACCTGCTTGGCTCGTCGGGCAAGGGGCATGAGTATTTCCTCAAGCACCTGCTGGGCACCAGCAACGGCGTGCAGGGCAAGGATCTGGGAACTGAGCAGGCCAAACCGAGCGAAGTCGTATGGCACGAAAAAGGGCCGGAAGGCAAGCTCGACCTCCTGGTGACGCTCGATTTTCGCATGAGCACCACCTGCCTCTACTCCGACATCGTCCTGCCGACGGCCACCTGGTACGAGAAGAACGACCTCAACACCAGCGACATGCACCCCTTCATCCATCCGCTTTCGGCCGCGGTCGACCCGGCCTGGCAGTCGCGCAGCGACTGGGAGATCTACAAGGGCTTCGCCAGGAAGTTCAGCGAAGTGTGTGTCGGCCATCTCGGAGTCGAACGGGAAGTCGTGCTCACCCCGATGATGCACGACACCGCCGGAGAACTGGCGCAGCCGCTGGATGTCAAGGACTGGAAACGCGGCGAGACCGACCTGATTCCCGGCAAGACCGCGCCGCAGGTGCAGGTCGTCGAACGCGACTATCCGAACGTCTATAAGCGCTTTACTGCCCTCGGTCCACTGATGGGCAAGCTCGGCAATGGCGGCAAGGGAATCGGCTGGAACACGCAGGATGAGGTCAAGCAACTCGGCGAACTCAGCGGCCTGGTTCAGTCCGAAGGCGCTTCCTGCGGCCTGCCGAACATCGACACGGATATCGACGCCTGCGAAGTCATTCTGCAGCTCGCACCGGAAACCAACGGTCATGTGGCGGTCAAGGCCTGGAAAGCGCTCGGCAAGCAGACCGGACTCGATCATACGCATCTCGCACTGTACCGCGAGGACGAGAAAATTCGCTATCGCGACATCCAGGCGCAACCGCGCAAGATCATCAGCTCTCCGACCTGGAGTGGCATCGAGAGCGAGACGGTTTCGTACAACGCCGGCTACACCAATGTGCACGAGCTGATCCCCTGGCGCACGCTGAGCGGGCGCCAGCAGTTCTACCTCGATCACCCCTGGATGATCGCTTTCGGTGAAGGCTTCTCGAGCTATCGCCCACCGGTCGATCTGAAGACCACCGCCGGCATTCATGGCCGTCGGCGCAATGGCAACCCGGAGATCCTGCTCAACTTCATTACACCGCACCAGAAGTGGGGGATTCACTCGACCTACACCGACAATCTGATGATGCTGACGCTCAGCCGTGGCGGGCCGATCATCTGGTTGAGCGAGGACGACGCGCGAACGGCCGGCATCGTCGATAACGACTGGGTCGAACTGTTCAACGTCAATGGCGCCATCGCCGCGCGGGCGGTGGTCAGTCAGCGGGTCAATCCGGGCATGGTGATGATGTATCACGCCCAGGAAAAGATCGTGAACACCCCCGGCGCCGAGATCACCGGCGTACGTGGCGGCATTCACAATTCGGTGACGCGCATCGTACTCAAACCGACGCACATGATCGGTGGTTACGCGCAGTTCTCGTACGGCTTCAACTATTACGGGACCATCGGCACCAACCGTGACGAGTTCGTCGTGGTGCGCAAAATGAACAAGATCGACTGGCTCGACACGCCGGTTGGCAGCGAACGTATCGCGCTCGTACAGGCACAAGGAGAAAACGCATGAAAGTCCGCGCACAGATCGGCATGGTGCTCAACCTCGACAAGTGCATCGGTTGTCACACCTGTTCTGTCACCTGCAAGAACGTCTGGACCAGTCGCCCGGGAATGGAGTACGCCTGGTTCAACAACGTCGAAACCAAGCCCGGCATCGGCTACCCCAAGGAATGGGAAAACCAGGACAAGTGGAACGGCGGCTGGATACGCAAGGCGAATGGCTCGATCGAGCCGCGCCAGGGAGGCAAGTGGAAGCTCTTGATGAGGATCTTCGCCAACCCCAACCTGCCGGAGATCGACGACTACTACGAGCCCTTCACTTTCGACTACGACCACCTGCAAAGTGCGCCGGAGATGAAGGCCAGCCCGACGGCGCGGCCGCGCAGCCTGATCACCGGCATGCAGATGGACAAGATCGTCTGGGGACCGAACTGGGAAGAAATCCTCGGCGGCGAATTCAGCAAGCGCAGCGCCGACCAGAACTTCGACGGTTTCGAGGCCGCACAGAAAGCGATGGCCGGCGAGTTCGAGAACACCTTCATGATGTATCTGCCGCGGCTTTGCGAGCATTGCCTGAACCCGGCGTGTGTGGCGAGTTGCCCGTCGGGTTCGATCTACAAGCGCGAGGAGGACGGCATCGTCCTGATTGACCAGGACAAGTGCCGCGGCTGGCGGATGTGCGTCAGCGGCTGCCCGTACAAGAAGATCTACTACAACTGGAAGAGTGGCAAGGCCGAAAAGTGCATCTTCTGCTATCCCCGTATCGAATCCGGACAGCCGACGGTCTGTTCGGAAACCTGTGTCGGCCGTATCCGCTATCTGGGCGTCCTGCTGTATGACGCCGACCGGATCGAGGAAGCTGCCGCAGTCGAACACGATCGCAACCTCTACCCGGCGCAACTGCAGCTCTTCCTCGACCCGGACGATCCCCAGGTCATCGAGCAGGCGCGCCGCGATGGCATTCCCGATGCCTGGATGGACGCTGCACGCAAGAGTCCGGTCTACAAGATGGCCATCGACTGGAAGGTCGCCCTGCCGCTGCATCCCGAATACCGCACGCTGCCGATGGTCTGGTACGTGCCGCCGCTGTCGCCAATCACCGCTGCCGCCAACGCCGGTCAATTGGGGAGCAACGGCGAGATCCCCGACGTCAAGCAACTGCGCATCCCGGTCAAGTACCTGGCCAACCTGCTGACCGCCGGCGATACCACGCCAGTGGTGCGGGCGCTCGAACGGATGCTGGCGATGCGTGCGTATCAGCGCGCAAAACATGTCGAAGGCCGCACCGACCTCGACGTTCTCAAGCAGGTCCAGATGACCCAGGCCGAAGTCGAAGAGATGTATCAGGTGATGGCCATCGCCAACTACGAAGACCGCTTCGTGATCCCGACCAGCCACCGCGAGTATGCCGAGAACACTTTCAACGTGCGCGGTGGCTGTGGCTTCTCGTTCGGTAACGGCTGCTCCGAAGGAATCGGCGAGATGAGCCTGTTCGGTAGCGAGAAGAAGCGAACGATTCCCATCAAGGCGGAGGTCTGAGCGATGTTTTCGCCGAAAATCCCGGCCATGGCGATCACCCTGCGGGTTCTGGCGCGGTTGCTGAGCTATCCTGATGCCGACCTGCGCCAGCACCTGAACGTCATGCGCCACGCACTGCATGATGAACGGGCGCTCGCGCCGGCGCGCCTGGCGGAACTCGACGCCCTGATCGCCAGCATCGATCGCCAGACTGACCTCGATGCCGAAGCTGATTATGTGCAACTCTTCGACAGCGGGCGCCGCACCTCGCTGCACCTCTTTGAACATGTGCACGGCGATTCGCGCGAGCGCGGCCCGGCGATGATCGATCTGGCGCAGACCTTTGAGCAAGCCGGCCTGTACCTGACGGAAGGAACGTTGCCCGATTACTTGCCGGCGGTGCTCGAGTACGCATCGACACAACCGCCACGCGAAGCGCGCGCCTTCCTCAACGAGATGGAAGAGATCCTGAACGTCATCTTCAATGCCCTGCTCAAGCGCCACAGCCGCTACGCCAGTGCCCTGGGCGCCCTGCTCGAACTGGCGGGCGGCAAGGCAAGACCGGTCAGCCTTCCCGACGACGAGCCGATCGACGATACCTGGGCCGAGCCCGCCGCCTTCGACGGTTGCGCCGCACGCGGCCAGCAACGAACCCACACGGCACAGCCGATCCATTTCGTCCGCCCCACCTCCACCCAAGGAGCGCGCACATGAACACCCTGCAAGCCTACGCCCACAACTTCTTCTTCAACGTCTATCCGTACCTGTGCCTGGCGGTCTTCCTGATGGGCAGCCTGGCGCGCTTCGACCGCGACCAGTACACCTGGAAGAGCGATTCATCGCAACTGCTGCGCACCGGAACGCTGCGCTGGGGCAGCAACCTCTTCCACGTCGGCATCCTGTTCCTGCTGATGGGCCATACCGTCGGCCTGCTGACGCCGCATTGGCTGTACGAGCCGTTCATTTCACCGGAGCGCAAGCAGGTAGTGGCGGTGGTGGCCGGCGGCATCGCCGGCGTGATCTGCTTCATCGGGCTGACCCTGCTCGTGCATCGGCGCCTGTCCGATCCACGCATCCGCCTCACCAGCCATCGCACTGACCTCGCGATCCTGATCATCCTGTGGGTGCAACTGACCATCGGGCTGATCACGCTGCCCTACTCTTTCGGGCACGAGGACGCCAGCGTGATGCTCGCGCTGTCCGACTGGGCGCAGCGCATCGTCACCTTCCGCCCCGACGCCGCCGGTCTCGTGGCGCTGGCCTGGCCGTACAAGATCCACCTGGTGCTGGGAATGACGATTTTCCTGCTGCTGCCGTTCAGCCGGCTGGTGCATGTGTGGAGCGGTTTTGCGTCGATTGCCTATGCGTTCCGCCCGTATCAGTTGGTGCGATCCCGCCGGCTCAATCTGCCAAGCGGCCACAACACGCCACCAGCCCGCAATTAGAGGAGAGTGGAGATGGCTACTGCCACGACCCTGGCTACTGCCACGACCCCTTTCGAGGTTGCCGACACGGTCGCCGCCATCGCGCGCGTCAACGGGGTGGCACTGCATGCAGGCGATGAATCGCTCGACGCAGCAACCCTGCGCCAGCGCGCCTGCACCGAGCTGTTGCGACAGGCAGCGCAGGCAGCAGGACTGCTGGAGTCAGACGATCAGGCTACTCCTGACGGGGTGCTCAGTGAAGCCGCCGCGAATGCCATTGAAGCGCTGCTCGAAAGCACCCTGAAGGTGCCGGACCCGTCCGAAGACGAGTGTCGCCGCCACTACGCAGCGCACCAGAGCGCTTACCGGACCGGCGAACGGGTTCGTCTTCGCCATATCCTTTTTGCCGTGACGCCGGGCGTGCAGGTTCCTGCCCTGCGCCAGCGTGCAGAAGCGGCACTGCTCGACGTCCGCAGCCGCAATGATCAGGACGTTGACCGTTTCAGCGAAGCGGCACGGACCCTCTCCAACTGTCCGAGCGCTGCTGAGGGAGGCGATCTCGGGTGGCTGAGCGCGGCCGATTGCGCTCCGGAAGTTGCCCGCGAAGTGTTTGGCCATGTCGAAGTGGGCGTCCTGCCTCGACTGGTTCGCAGCCGCTTCGGCCTGCACGTGATCGAGGTGGTCGAACGGATGCCAGGTGTCACACAGCCCTTTGCCACGGTACGCGCAACGGTGGCCCAGTCATTGCGTCAACACAGCTACGTGACCGTGTTGCGCCAGTACCTGCAGGTACTGGCCGGGGCAGCCGTGCTGGTCGGGGTTGGCCTGGATTAGCGACTTGATTTTTATCAAGGACAGCGCGCACCAGAAATCTGAGACTATTGACTTTCGACAACTATCTAGAAGGGGAGAAAATGCGAACAATTCGATCCATGGCCGGACTCTTTGCCGTCACCGCCTTGACCTTGACCATGAGCAGCGCATTTGCCGAGGAAGGCAAGAAGAGCGTGACCCCGGCCGAAGTCAAATACCAGGCAGCCGGCTCGCCGCTGGCCAGCGAGCCGATGCACCAGAGCATCGATCCCAAGGCGCCAGCGATGACCAAAGCCGAATTCGACAAGGCGAGGCAGATCTACTTCGAGCGCTGCGCCGGTTGCCACGGCGTTCTGCGCAAGGGTGCCACCGGCAAGGCATTGACGCCGGACAAGACACTGGCCAGTGGTACCGACTACCTGAAAGTGTTCATCAAGTATGGTTCGCCGGCCGGCATGCCGAACTGGGGGACCTCGGGTGAACTCAGCGACGACGAAGTCGACCTGATGGCGCGCTACATCCAGCAGGAGCCGCCGACTCCGCCCGAATTCTCGATGGCCGACATGAAGAAGACCTGGAAGGTCATCGTGCCGCCCGAGAAGCGTCCGACGAAGAAGATGAACAACTACAACCTCGACAACATCTTCTCGACGACACTGCGTGATTCCGGAGAAGTGGCCCTGATCGACGGCGACACCAAGAAGATCATCAACATTGTCAAGACCGGCTACGCCGTGCACATTTCGCGTATGTCGGCTTCCGGCCGCTACCTCTACGTCATTGGCCGCGATGCACGCCTCAACCTCATCGATCTCTGGATGGAGAAACCGGACAATGTTGCCGAGCTCAAGATTGGTCTCGAGGCCCGCTCGGTAGATACGTCCAAATTCAAGGGCTTTGAAGACAAGCTGGCGATTGCCGGGTAAGTATTCGGTGAACCCGTGGGCCAAGTCTGACCTTGACGATCGGCGCTAGCGACACAGAATTGAGCGGAAGTTCCTGTGCAGGGGATGGAGCCAGATATCCTTGATCGGCAGGATAGGCTTG
>NZ_JAZKUD010000028.1:0-46438 GCF_036625275.1 Accumulibacter sp. | reverse complement strand
AAAGCTACCGGCTCAAACGTCAGCGGCAGACGGGAATGGTTCAGTCCAGGAAGGCGATCGCTGGAGGGTAGGCGCCGCCACCGCCATCAAGCAGCATTGGGGGTGTATCAGTTTTCAATCGGTGACAAAGGAAAAACTGTGTCAGTTTTCAATCGGTGTTGACAAGCTTCGACCAGGGCTTTCACCGTCCGTCGAATCGACAGGGTCTCGAAGAGCGACTCGACTGGGTCGCCCTCCCCCCAAAAAAGCTGCCACTCGGCCGCTGAGGAGGCGAGGGAAACGGCACCGGAATTGGTCCAGGCGCGGCACCAGCCTTCCGCGGTGGAATCCGCGATCAATGGCCTGAAGCACTTTGGGCTCGATCTGTGCCTGGATCATGGAATCGTCGGGTTCAAACGCTATGGGGCGCCGGCCGTCCTGGTGCGCAATCTCCATCGCCTGGGGGTCGTGGTTCGCGAGCAGACTGCCCGTCGTACGACAGCCCGGGTGCCCGAGCCGCCTGACCCCGCTGGCGAGGGTCAAACGAACGAAACGACTTCCGCTCGACCATCGATCATCCTATATGCATCCTTTGGGCGGTCAGGCTCGATTCGCGCGCAAAGTCGGATGCGATCCACGATCTCTTGCAGCGCTCGGCCGCGTCTCGCAGGTGCGAGACCAGCAGATTTTTGTGAAAACGGGCATTTTCTGCCAGGCACTATCTACAATCCGACGGATTTGACTTTACACGTTATCGTGGAGTAAGCGCGTTTGGAAGGAACTTGCAAACCAGAACCCTCTGCTCCACCCATCGAGACGAGCGTGGATACACTCGCCCAATTTCCGCCGGCACCAAGATCCAATCCGTACCCCAGGGCCGGGTCGGGGGGCGGTCAGACGAGACGTCCAGTACGGCAGATCGCACGGCTGGATGCTGAACGAAGGGAAGGAAGCCCTCCTGCCAGGATACGGGCGGCTTCAGCTTGTGCTTGGCCCAAAGATGTCGTCCAGACTCCGGGCGTCAAGGACCTGATCCAGCCACGCATCAATCTGCTCGAGGGAAGCAGCGGAGATCTTCCCCAGAACCTCCGCAGGGACGGCACCAAAGCGCTTCTTGAGCAATTTCTGTAGCGCCAGCGCTTCACCTTCGGCTTTCCCCTCGGCCTTGTAGGCCTGCGCCCATTCCTCGAGTCGTTCCGCCAACATGACCTTCAGCTCCTGTAGATCATCTATCCGAGGCAACACGATACGGTATTCGGCCTTGCGCATCAAGGTTGCCCGGATCCAGAGCGCGAACATCCGGCGCAGGTCGGGCCGGTCGGCCAGCCACTCGTCGAGCAGGCTCAGCAGGCCGCCGATGGCTTCCGGCGACGCCGGGTGTTCGATCCGGAAGACGGCCGCCACGAGGTTCCTGAGCGAGGCCAACTCGCGGTCGCTCCAGGCGTTCTCGTCGATCAAGAGATACTTCAGCCGGGGCTTGAACTGCTCGACCAAGCCCGGCACCGGCGGGATCAGGTCAAACACGTCGGTGACCGCCGACCAGCGCTGACTACCGTTGTAGAGGACAATGGGCAGGACCGGCGGCAGGCGGCCGTCGGCCGTCGGCCAGGACCTCACCGCGCTTGAGCAGGTCCTGATAGAGCAGCCCCCCATAGACCATCATGCGCAGGGCCATGTACTTGTCGACGCGGCTCTGGAATTCGATCAGCAGGTACAGATACACCCACTCCCCGCCTACCTTGACCCGCCAGACGATGTCGTCGGCCCGGTGGCCGAAGTCTTCGGTGACGTAGCTGCCCGGCACTCGCTCCAGGGTGCTGTAATCGAGTCCGTGCAGCCATTCATCCGGCACGAAGCCGAGAATCAGGTCGCGCACCAGTTCCGGCGTGGAGAAGAGGAGTTTGTAGCCGGTGTCGTGAGCGTTTGCCATCGCCGAATGGTAGCAGGAGAAGGACAGTCAGGACATCAGGCCGGCTTCATCGTGGCCGCCTCCATCGACACTCAGCCGAGGAACGATCAGCAGCTCCGGGCGGGTGACGACCTCGAGCAACCGTTCATCGACGACGGCTTCAATCGGGATAGGAGAAAGCCTCACGGCCTCCCCCTCGCACACCACCGGACGAACGGGTCACGTATCCGGCGGTTCGATGAAGCAAATTCCTACCGCGGCGCAAGGCTCGGGAGACCCCTTTGTTCGAAGAAGCGCAACGGGAGCGCGATCGATAGGGCCGGCATCTGCGACACCCGCCATGGACCGTGTGCGGACTTGCGGGTATGCCACGCTTCACGCACCGAAACGCCGCGTTGGCGCAGTTCCCGATCGCCCGCTCGACCCCATGGTTTCCAGAGATAGCAGCGTAACTTGCGTCGTACCCCCTTGTCGAGGTCGCGCAGAGGGCTCAGTACCTCGGTGATTCCGAAGGACGCTTTCCAACCCAGCAGGGTTTCTCGAAGCGCTGCGACGACGGCGGCGAAGGGGGTCCCTCTTGTCCGACGGGTCAGTTCCCGCACGCGGTCCTTGAGCTTGTCGAGGGCCTTTGTCGGCCCCCTTGAGTCGGGCACCGTTGCGGCTGACCGTGAAGCCCAGGAACTGGCGGTTCATGGGCCGATCCACCGCGCTTTTGCCGCACCTGCGGTGCGTCTTACCCCATCACAGTGGATTCACGGTGAGCCGCAGCGAGTTACTGAGCAAGCGTGTCACGCTGGCCATCCCCCGCTCACCCGCACGCTGGCTCTTGACGAGGAGGTTGCCATCGTCGGCGTAGCGGGCAAAGCAGTGGCCGCGCCGGTCCCGTTCCCCATCCGGTTCATCCAGCACCGCGTTGGCCAGCACGGGCGAGAACGGCTAACTTACAGCATGTTCTGCACGAGCTGGATGGTCAACGTCTGTCCAGGCTTGATCTCGTTGCCCTGAATGCGGTTCCAGCGCAGCAGATCATCCTTTTCGACTCGGAACTGTCTGGCGATCGAGACCAGGGTGTCGCCACGACGGATCGTGTATTGCGCCTGCCTGGCCTGCTTCCTGCTGGCATGCCGGGAAATGTCCGACGAATCTTCAGCCTTTTTCCCGGTCCTGGCTTCGGCCTTGGCCAGTGTCTGGCGGCTGTCAGCCTTGCCCTGCCGGCTCTCGACCTCGGCGGCGTCGATTCGCGACTTGCCTGCCGGGAGCTTGCTGACTGGCTCGGGCGCAGCCACCGCCAGCTTGACGCCGGCGTTCACCTGGTCGCCACGCAGCTTGTTGAGCTGCTTCAGTTCGGCCACGCTCATGTCGTAGCGGCTCGCCACCTGCGCCAGCGTTTCTCCCTTGCTGACGGTATGACTGCGGGTCGCGGCAAGCGGGGTCGGTTCGGCGCGCGCTTCGGTACGTTTGCTGTCTATGGCTGCCAGGGCGGTGTGTGCACCCCCGGCGGCCGGTTTGCCATTGTGCTCGGGCGCAGCCACCGCCAGCTTGACGCCGGCGTTCACCTGGTCGCCACGCAGCTTGTTGAGCTGCTTCAGTTCGGCCACGCTCATGTCGTAGCGGTTCGCCACCTGCGCCAGCGTTTCTCCTTTGCCGACGGTATGACTGCGGGTCGCGGCAAGCGGGGTCGGTTCGGCGCGCGCTTCGGCACGTTTGCTGTCTACGGCTGCCAGGGCAGTGGGTGCACCCGCGGCGGCTGGTTTGCCATTGTGCTCGGGCGCGGCCACCGCCAGCTTGACGCCGGCGTTCACCTGGTCGCCACGCAGCTTGTTGAGCTGCTTCAGTTCGGCCACGCTCATGTCGTAGCGGCTCGCCACCTGCGCCAGCGTTTCTCCCTTGCCGACGGTATGACTGCGGGTCGCGGCAAGCGGGGTCGGTTCGGCGCGCGCTTCGGTACGTTTGCTGTCTCCTGCCGCCAGGGCGGTGGGTGCACCTGCGGCGGCCGGTTTGCCATTGTGCTCGGGCGCGGCCACCGCCAGCTTGACGCCGGCGTTCACCTGGTCGCCACGCAGCTTGTTGAGCTGTTTCAGTTCGGCCATGCTCATGTCGTAGCGCTGCGCCACCTTGAGCAGGGTCTCGCCTTTCTGCACCGTGTGCGTATGCGTGCGCGTGACGGCAACTGGCGCGGGTTCCGATGGCGCGAGGCGTGGTTGTTCCGCCACCTTGGGCTGCTCGGGCAGTCCAGCCAGGTCGGCCGGATCGGCACCCTCCTGACCGGCAACCAGCAGGGTCAGTCCCGGAGCGAGTCTGATCCTACCGTTGATGCCATTGACCGCTTTGAGATTGGCGACCGTCATGCCGAAACGTGGTGCAACCTCTTCGAGCCTGTCGCCTGCCCGCAGGGTATAGGCCTGCCAGGACGAAAGCGGCTTTTCGCTCTCTTCATGGGCCTCGAGATTGCTGATGAAGGTGTCGACCTTGTCGGCCGGGATCACCATCGGCGTCTCGGACTTGATGACCGGACGATTATGTGCCGGATTCAGCGCGACAAACTCCTTGACCGGCATTTCGGCAAGTTGCGCCGCCAGCTTGACGTCGATGTTGGCGGTCTTGGTGACCGTCGTGAAATAGGGCCGGTTGGGAACGCCGCGGATATTGAGATTGGCAAGGATGTTGGGGTTGCTGAAAACGTTCTTCAGCGCCTGCAGTTTGGGAACGTAATGCCGTGTTTCCTCGGGCATCGTCAGGTTCAGATAGTCGGTCGGCAGACCATTGGCTCGGTTCCTGTTGATCGCCTTGCCGACTGCGCCTTCGCCCCAGTTGTACGAGGCCAGCGCGAGATGCCAGTCGCCGTGCAGATCGTAGATGTACTGTAGGTAATCGAGTGCCGCCGTAGTCGAAGCGACGATGTCACGACGTTCATCAACCCACCAGTTCTGTTCGAGCTTGTATTGCCTGCCGGTTGCCGGAACGAACTGCCACAGGCCGGAAGCATGGCTACGCGAGTACGCAGTCGGATTGTAAGCGCTCTCGACCATCGGCAGCAGGGCAAGTTCCATCGGCATGCCACGCTTGTCGATCTCCTCGACGATGTGATGCAGATAACGGCTGCTGCGCTCGACCATGCGGCGCAACGCTTCGGGATGATTCAGATACCACTGCTGATGATGCAGAACCAGTGGGCTATTGAGGTTGGGCATCGAGAAGCCCTGGCGCATACGGTGGAAGATTTCCTCTGGCTGCGCGGTCAGATCGATGGTCTCGGCAAGCGGCTTCGATGCAGGAAGCTCGATTACCGGCAAGACCCCTTCGGGGTCCAGTTGCCAGGCGGCAGTACCAGCCTGTGGCGAACCGGCACTCGGTGGTGCCTGGTGGATTGAGGCAAGGTTCGTCGCTTCATCTGACGAAGCTGCCCCACAAGTCAAGGCAAAAGCAATGGCGAATGCAATTCGTGGCGTCATCCGTACATCCTTTTCTCGTTCTCGGGTGGGCGCCAGCTCATCCCCGCTGCGTGGGATCACCTGGTCGAATGGTGAGACTGCAAACATAGGATTATAGAACAAAGAAACCGGCGAAGTAGACAGCAATGACCCGGTCAACCCCAGATATGATGATGATTTTATATCCGGAATTGCTAACAGGGCAGCCTGCCGCCTGAACGGCCGTACGTCGATCGTTCGAGGTCACGAGGGCGGACTGACAGAAGATGCCGAAGATGCGCCGGGAAGACGCGGCCAGGCGCCGACTGCAACCGAGGCTTTGGCCTGCGCTATGGCGGGGAATGTTGGCGGAGTGGACGGGGCTCGAACCCGCGACCCCCGGCGTGACAGGCCGGTATTCTAACCAACTGAACTACCACTCCGTACTGCTGAATGATTCTTTGGTGGTGCCGCGCTTGACAAGCGGCGGCTGGAGAAGCCCTTGCGCTGCGCGTCCCTACACTGTGGCCCTTGCGCTGCGCGAGCTGCGCATTATAGCGAATTTCGCCGGGCAGGCAAGGGGAATGCGTGCAAACTTGCAAACTTTCATGTGGAAATCGCGACTCCCACCCCTCCCCCGCGCTCCCGCCAGCAGGCGCGCCTGGAAGGAACCAGCATGCCGCCAGGCTCAGATGGCCCGCTCCCATGGTGGCACGGGCCGAAACAGGGTATCGAGTTCGTCGAGAACGACACGGACCTTTGCCAGGCGGACTCGACTCGGGGTATAACAGGCGTAGACATGGCGACCGAAGCTGCTCAGCGGCTCATGCTCATCGAGCACCGCGCACAACCTGCCGTCGGCCAGGTATGAGCCGCAGAGATAGGTGGGCAGGACCGCCATGCCGCGGCCCGCGAGAACCGCTTCCAGGACGCAATCGACGTTGTTGATGCGAAATCTGCTGTTGACCGGGATGGCCATTTCTTCTCCCTGGCGATCGAGCAGCCGCCACACTGCCTTTCCAGAGGGATGCGCGTAATCGAAACACTGGTGCCCTGTCAGTTCCGAGGGTGCTGCGGGGCGACCGTAGGTGTCGAGATAGGCTGGTGAGGCACAGATCACGCGCTTGACCATGGCCAGGGGTCGGGCGACAGCATCTTCCGGAGGCGTGTTGGTCAGGCGCAAGGCCAGATCGATCCGGTCCTCGATCAGATCGACCAGGTCGTCGGACAGCAACAGTTCACACTCGAGCTGCGGATAGCGTTCGGCCAGATGCGGCAGCAGCGGGGCAATGTACAGCCGTCCGAAGGTCAGCGAGGCGCTGATGCGGATGACCCCACACGGCACTTCGGTGCCCATCCGAACCGCCAGATCGGCCCGGTCAACGACTTCCAGCGCGCGCAGCGCATGCTGGTAAAAGATTTCACCCGCCGGTGTCAAGCGCAGTTTGCGCGTCGTTCTCTCGAAGAGACGGACAGCAAAGGCTTTCTCGAGGTCGCCGACCTGCTTGCTGATCTGCGCCCGCGTACAGTCGAGACGACGGGCGGCAGCAGCCATGCTGCCGGTTTCAACAATCCTGACAAAGCTTGCCCAACTGCTCAACCAGATCATTTGTCAATTGTCCGTTGACATCGATGCTTGATTCTACCGCTATTTGTTGCCCAGTTTTGGCACTATAGTTCGCCCGATCCAGCGTCCATTCCGGCCTGGCCAATATTTCTCCACAGGCACCTGCCATGCTGCGTTCGCTCAACCGCCCCGGCGTCATGGCCATCACCCTGGCTGCGGCCGGCATCCTGATGGTGACGATGGGAACGCGCCAGTCCTTCGGGCTGCTCATCGCGCCGATCAACGCCACCAGCGGATTGGGGATTGCCACCATCAGCCTGGCACTGGCCATCGGCCAATTTACCTGGGGTGCGATCCAGCCGGTGGCCGGGGCTTTGGCTGACCGCTTCGGTCCACGCGCCGTTCTCGTCGGCGGCATCGTCATGTTGGCGGCTGGTTGCGCGATTACGCCGTTCGCCACTTCCGGGTTTGGCCTGGCCGTGTCGCTCGGCCTGCTGGCGGCGGTGGGTTCAGGTGCCGGGAGCTTTTCCGTGCTGATCGGCGCCGCTGCGCAGCGCCTGCCGCTGGAAGTACGCGGCACGGCGTCGGGAGTGATCAATGCCGGCGGTTCCTTTGGGCAGTTCGTCTTTGCTCCGATCCTCCAGAAAGCGATCCAGGCGCTCGGCTGGATGGGCGCGATGTGGGTCCTGGCGGTGATGACCCTGACAGCGCTGCCCCTGGTGCGGCGGGTCGCCGGCCCGCTGCCGGCGGCGCCGGCCCGTGCCGTCGAGCAGGCCGACAAGGGTTTGCGGGCGGCCCTGCGCGAAGCGTTCGGCGATCGCAGCTACCTGCTGCTGCATGCCGGCTTCTTCACCTGCGGCTTCCACATCGCGTTTCTGGTCACCCATTTGCCCGGCGAAGTCAGTCTGTGCGGGCTGCCTCCCGAAGTCGCCAGTTGGTCGCTGGCGATCATTGGTCTGGCCAACATCCTGGGCAGCCTCTACGCCGGTGCCTGCGTCTCCCGCTATCGCAGCAAGTACGTGCTGGCCATCATGTACGGCTCGCGCGCCGTGCTTGTCGCTGCTTATCTGATGGCGCCGCGCACGGCGCTGACTTTCTACGTCTTTGCTGCCGGTCTGGGTTTCACCTGGCTGGCCACTGTTCCGCCGACGGCGGCCATCGTCGGCAAGCTGTTCGGCGTTCGCTACCTGGCCACGCTGTTCGGCATGACCCTGCTGTCGCACCAGATCGGTGGCTTCCTCGGCGCCTGGCTGGGCGGACTGGTCATCGTTCGCTTTGGCGACTTCGGCTGGATGTGGTACGCCGACATGGCGCTGGCCACCGCTGCTGCGCTGGTCAACCTGCCGATCCGCGAAGCGCGCGTGACCAAGGCGCTTGCGCCGGCCTGAGTGGGGCCTCGAAAAACCTCTTCCTCTCAACGTCTTCCTCTTGATCCTGGATCACCGACCATGAGCTTACTACGCAGCGACATCAGCATCGAACTCCTCAACCAGCAAGGCAGCGAGTACCTGCCGGGTTACCTGGGCATCGTGATTCTGTCGCTGGCGCCGAACACGCTCAGCAGCCGGATGCCGATCCACAAGCTGCACGTCGCACCCAACGATTTCCTGCATGCGGCCAGCGTCGTCGCGCTGGCCGACACGAGCTGTGGTTACGCGACCATCGCGCATTTGCCGGAAGGCGCACAGTCCTTCACGACCATCGAGCTGAAGAGCAACCATCTCGGCACCGTCAAAGAGGGAAGCGTCGCCTGTACGGCGACCGCCCAACACCTCGGACGCAACACGCAGGTCTGGGATGCGGTGGTCACCGACGAGGCGAGCGGGCGCAAGCTGGCCCTGTTCCGCTGCACGCAAATGATCCTCTGGCCCAAGACCGAACGCCGATAGTCCCGGCACGTGCGCTGCCGGCTGCCTGGTTCCCTGCATGCCGGCTCATCGTGCCTTGCACATCGCACTCGCCGAAAGTCTCAATCCCGTCGCCCGCTTCGGTGGCCAGGCCCTGCCCGGAAACCGTTTCCGTCATCCGTAATACGAGGCATGTCTCGAGACGGCGATCGATCATGGCGATCTGTCGTCGCAGGGGGGGTGTCTGCCGTTTCGGTCGCGAGACGAGATTTTTTCGTGGCCCCGGCGAAGCGGCTCCTGCTGTCGGCTCGCCAGCGTCGATAAAGCCATAGCACGACCCCAACCATCAGCAGGAAGCCGCAGCCCCGCGTCAGCGACGCGATCCGGCCATCCAGATGCAGTACGCCCCAGCGACCGAAGATTTCGGTCCAGTCATGATCTCCGCTGCCGACCAAGGGCAGTTCCTGAACGCGTGCATCGGCCATGTAGCGGGCAATATTGAAGAGATTTTCCCCCAGCCAGACCAGGGCTGCCGCCATCCCGACGGCATTGTCAGCGCGACGAAAATGCCAGGCCGCCGCAAGCGGGAAAACGAGCTGAAACAGCGTCCCACCATAGACGGTCGCCCGCGCGCTGAACATGCCGACCAGCGGGTGACCGGCTTCGTGCAGGGCCAGGTTGGCACTGTCCAGCAAAGGCACCCAGCCGTCCTTGCCAAGCCAGTGGAAACCCAGGCAGACCGCGCCAAAAACCAGCACCGCAAGCAGTCCGCCCAACGAGACCGGAGCTGCGCCGGGAGTGATCTGCGAATCCTCCATCGCAACGGGAAGTTTCATGGTTCACACCAGTTGATACGGTCGCTAATCATGGCTTGAACGGTTCAGTACGACAAGAGTCGGCGTGGGCGCCTGGCATGCCGGGATGTCGCTGTGCAAGCAGGCAGCTTCCGGGGATTCACGGCCCTTCAGGGACCGTGTAGATCGGAACGCAACGAACCTCGGTCCTGACCGAATTGGCGATGAAACACTCGTCATGCGCCTGGTGGTGCATCTGATCCAATTGCGCGCGTGTTGGCACGCTTGCCCCGGAAAATTGCACCTCGGGACGCAAGGTGACCACCGAGATGACCAGCTTGCCGGCCTCATTCTTCTCCATGAGACCCGTGGCCGCATCGAAGTAGCGATCGACGCAATACCTTCGCTTCGCTGCGATTGACAGGAACCAAAGCATGTGACAGCTTGCCAGGGACGAGACAAAAGCCTCCTCGGGGTCGACTGCGAAGGGATCGGACATGGGTACCGGCACGACATGCGGAGATGACGATCCCGGGATCTCGACGCCACCATCGAAGCGCAGGAGATGCCGCCGGCTGTATCTGTTGCCAAGAAAATCCTGCTCGCCACGGAGCCAAAGAATTTCTGCGGTGTATTCGGACATGTGTCGCTCCCCAAGGGTTCAGCACCGCAGGCCTGGCTCTGCATGCCTGATGCTTCGAGGCATTCGGAGATCCTGATCCAGACCGGTTCCAGAAGCGGAATCGGGAAAACGTCCCGGGTACCTTCCGGGCCTCAGCATACACCCGAAACGCCATATCGGGATCTCGGGAGCGCGCAGTCGATTGACCGCGCCTGCCGTGGTCAGTGATACTCTCTGGCGTAGCGCTGAATTTTCCATATCATTGGGCAAGTCATGCCTGCTCCTGACCTGCCTGCTCTGCGGGGATGCTGATGATGACCTTGATCAATCGCCTGGGGCTCTGGCTGTCCTGCCTGGCCTTTGCCGCCGTTGCGGAAGCCGCGACGGTGCGCTATTACGAACTGCCGCGCGGGGCACGGCCGCACGACGTGGCGCCCGACCCGAAACCAGGCGGTGCGGTCTGGTACACGGCGCAGGGACAGGGCGCGCTCGGGCGGCTCGACCCAATGAACGGCAAGGTCGAACAGATCAGGCTGGGTGAAGGCTCCTCCCCGCATGGCGTGATCGTTGGTCCTGACGGCGCGCCCTGGGTCACTGACAGTGGGCTGAACGCGATCGTGCGCGTCGACCCGGCGACCCGTGAAGTCAAACGCTGGCCGCTGCCTGACACGGCCTACGCCAACCTCAACACCGCGACTTTCGACAGGTCCGGCCGCCTGTGGTTCACCGGCCAGGCAGGGTTCCATGGGCGACTGGACCCGACGACGGGCAAGGTGGAGATGTGGAAATCGCCGCGCGGCAGCGGGCCCTATGGCATCGCGACCACACCGTCGGGCGAGGTCTACTACGCGTCGCTCGCTGGCAGCCATATCGCGCGCATCGACCTGGCGAGCGGCGAGGCGACGCCCATTGACCCGCCGACGCCGAATCAGGGCGCGCGGCGCGTCTGGAGCGACTCGACCGGACGCCTCTGGGTCAGCGAATGGCACAGCGGCAACGTCAGCAGGTATGACCCCGCTGCCAGAACCTGGAAGGCCTGGAAGCTGCCCGGCACCTCGCCACGCACGTATTCGGTGTGGGTGGACGAGCGCGACAAGGTCTGGCTGACCGACTTCACGGCCAATGCCATCGTGCGCTTCGATCCCGAAACCGAGACCTTCGAGAGTTTCCCGAGCAGCGCACGCAGCGCCAGCGTGCGCCAGATGGCAGGCCGCAGCGGCGAGGCCTGGGGCGCCGAATCGGGTGCAGACCGGCTGGTGGTCGTGAGCTATTGAGTTCACCCTGGCAACGCTCATCGGTTGCTCGTGGGATGGCCGAAAGCCGACACCATGCGTGTGGTGGCCGACGTTCACCGGATATCTCGGTCAGTGACAGGGATATCCTGAGCTCGGCACTGAGGTTGACCGAAATGCCGGGCGCGCGTACGGGGAAACCCGTACGCGCGCCCGGAGCAGCGCGGCCAAGTGACGCGGCTACATCATCCCGAGAGTCTTCGGCAACCAGGTCGACAGGATCGGCACATAGGTCACCACCACCAGGAAGGCGAGCATCGACAGCAGCCACGGCCAGACCGCCACGGTCAGTTCGGTAATCCCCATCTTGGTGATCCCCGATGCGACGTAGAGGTTGAGCCCGACTGGCGGATGGCACATGCCGACTTCCATGTTCACCACCATCAGGATACCGAAGTGCACCGGGTCAATTCCCAGCTTCATCGCCACCGGAAAGAGGATCGGCGCGAAGATCAGCACGATCGACGAGGGCTCCATGAAATTGCCGGCCAGCAGGAGGATGATGTTGACCGCCAGCAGGAAGGCGATCATCCCGAGACCGTGACCGAGCATCCAGTCCGCCAGTGCCTGCGGGATGTTCTCGTTGGTCATGATGAACGAGAAGAGCACGGCGTTGGTGATGATGTACAGGAGCATCGCCGACATGTTCGCCGAGTTCAGCAGCACCCGCGCCACGTCCTTCATCGACAGGTCCTTGTACACGAAGACGGCGACGAAGAAGGCATAGACCGCGCTCATCGCGGCTGCCTCGGTCGGCGTGAACATGCCGCTGTAGATGCCGCCCATGACCACCACGATCAGCAACAGACCCCAGACCGATTCGCGGAAAGCCTTCCAGCGCTCGCCGAACGTCGCCTTCTGCATGCGCGGGTAGTCGAACTTCCTCGCCCGATACCAGGTGACGCCACCGAGGACCATCGCCAGACCGATGCCCGGAATCACCCCGGCCATGAACAGTGCGCCGACCGAAGTGTTGGTCGCCACCGAATACATGACCATCACGATCGACGGCGGGATCAGGATACCGAGCGCGCCGGAGGTGGTGATCACACCCGCGCCGAACTTGTTCGGGAAACCCGCCTTGACCATCGCCGGCATCAGGATCGACCCGATCGCCACGACGGTTGCCGGTGACGACCCCGAAACAGCGGCGAACAAGGCGCAGGCAAGAACCCCGGCCAGACCAAGCCCCCCGTACCAGTGCCCGACCATGCTGGTGGCGAACTTGATCATTCGTCGCGCCACCCCGCCGTGGGTAAGAAAGTTGCCGGCCAGGATGAAGAACGGAATGGCCATGATCTCGAACTTCTCGATACCGGTGAACAGCTTCAGGGCAACCGACTCGAGCGGTACCTGCGTAAACATGAACAGGAAACTCAGAACCGTCAGGCCGAGCGAGATCGAGATCGGCATGCCGGTCAGCATCAGGACCAGCAGGATGATGAAAATGATCGAGGCGTTCATGATTGCTTACCTCCCTGGCCCGACGAGTCTTCGGGATGACGTTTCCTGTAGGTCAGGTCGTGCGGATGCAGGTTGTCCTCCATCTGGAAGGCATTGACCTCCTCGGCAATCGTCGTCTCGTCGATCCCATCGACGTGCCCGTGGTCGTGATGCGGCAGCTCGCCGGTCCGGATGAAACTCACCGTCACCTGCAGGAAACGGAAGCACATCAGGCTCGAACCGAGCGGAATCGCGCTATAGACGATCCACGTCGGCCACTCGAGATCCGGTGTGGTCGGCCCCTCGGGAATATCCACCAGGTCCTTTCCGAGGGCCGTATACAGCGCATAGTGGAAGCCGTTTTCCCAAACGAAGTGCGCGCCGAGCGTGCCGACGATGCCGGTAAACAAGGCGCCGGCGAGCAGGCCGAAAACGACGAACTTGGCGCGCGTGCGACCGGTCATGCGGTTGATCAGCACGTCCACGCCGACGTGGATGCCGGTACGCACCCCATAGGCGGCACCGAATTTTGCCATCCAGACGAACATGATGATGCACAGTTCCTGCGCCCAGCCAAAGTTGAGGGACAACAGCCAGTCCTGCAGACCGGGAATCGATACTCCCGACAGGTAGCGATGCACGACGGACGCGAAGATGATCGTCGTCGCCGCCGCCATGAGGAAGGTAATCAGCCATTCCTCGAGATGATCCAGTAGCTTCATGTGGAAAACTCCCCATTTGCCTGAAAAAAAGCCCGTCAGGCGTGGCATCCCAACGGGCTGTCTTCTGTCTTACCGAATGATCAGGGTTTGGTCGGATCGAAACCGGTTTCCTTGTACACCGATTGCAGGAGATCCTTGCCGATGCGCGACTCCATCTTCAGATGCACCGGCGCCAGCGCTTTCTTGAAAGCCTGCCGCTCTTCCGGAGTCAGCGTATAGACCTGCGTCTTGCCGGTCTTCTTGACCGCTTCCAGATCCTTGTCGTTCTGCTCCTTGGCGATCTTGTTGGCATAAGTGGTCGATTCCTTCATCGCGGCTTCAAGCTGACCACGCACATCGGCCGGCAGTCCTTCCCAGAACTTCTTGTTGGCGATCACGGCATAACCGAGGTAGCCATGTTCGGTCAGCGCCAGATGTTTCTGCACCTCAAACATCTTCTGCGTGTACAGGTTGGATATCGGGTTCTCGGTGCCATCGACGACACCGGTCTGCAACGCCTGATAGACTTCGGAGAATGCCATCACCTGCGGCAAGGCGCTCAAGGCGCGGATTTCCTCTTCGAGCACCTTCGACGACTGGATGCGCAGCTTCTTGCCCTTCAGGTCGGCCGGCGTCTTGATCGGCGTATTGGCCGAAAACGACTTGAAGCCGTTGTCCCAGAACGCCAGGCCCACCACCCCTTTCGGCTCCAGCTTCTTGAGCAGGCTTTGCCCGATCGGCCCCTGCGTCACCTTGTGCAGTTCGGCGTAGTTGTCGAAAATGTACGGCAGGTCAAAGAGTTCGAATTCCTTGACCCCCAGCGGACCAAACTTGGCCAGCGACGGAGCGAGCATCTGCACGGCGCCAAGCTGCAGCGCTTCCATCTCTTCCTTGTCCTTGTACAGCGTCGAATTGGCGTACACCTCGACCTTGACCTTGCCCTTGGTGAGTTCGCCAGCACGTTTGGCGAAGAACTCGGCCGCCAGTCCCTTGGGCGTGTCATGCGCCACGACATGGCTGAACTTGATGACGATCGGTTGTTGCGCGAGGACGCTGAAGGGCGTCACAGACAGCGCACAGGCAGCCAGACCGAAGAGCAGTTTGGAAAACTTCATTTTTTGTCTCCTCCATGGATAATTGATGTGAAATTGGGTACTGCACGTCCTGCAGAAGCCAATATCGCAAGAAACAGCCGGAATGGATATTGTGGAAATCCGTAATGCCGGGAGGAGAGGCCAGCAGACCTGGGGGTCAATAAAAGTCATGATCGTTAGCTGCGCCGCAGCATCCTGCCGATCAACCCTCCCAGCACCAGACCGGCGAGTCCGGCGCCGCCGGCTGCCCACCAGAGAGCCTCTTTCGCTTCGGCGATCAGCGAATTGGTGAACACGTTTGACGACAGGTGCATCGACACCACTTTCCACTGTCCATCGATTTTCGCCGAGGTCGAGGTCCAGTTCGAATTCAGGGTAAAAGGACCTCTGGCCACCGGGAAGAATTCATCCACCATCGTCCCGTCGGCAACCGCGACCTCGCCGTGCCCGAAAAAATGAGCCGAAGCGCCGATCTTGGCGGTGGTGAGATAGCGGTCGAGAATACGCTGCTCACCCTTGACCATGCGATGGTAGTAAGCCTTGATCTCGGCGTGCCCGCGCGAAACCTCGCCGTTCAGCCAGGTCACCGTCGCCTCGGGAGCCATCTGGGCAACCATCCGGTCGACATCCTGAGCGTTGATGCTCGCCTCTATTTCCCGGAAAATCCTGATCAACGCCTGGCGATCCGCTGCGTACGGGTCATTGTCGGCAGCCAGGGTGCTCGCTGGACCCAGCAGGGCGAGCAGGACAAAAAGCAGGTTCAGGATCGAAGGCATGGCATCTCCAGTGATTGAATGGTCGGACGCGACGCATCATAGCCCGCCGCTGCCTCGTTGCACACCTTGCCCTTTCCGAACACCCCTGGCTGTTCAGCCGGCACGCGGGTGTGAATGAAAGTGTCGGGATGAACCGATATACTCCCCTCCCCCCTCGCGGGGGAGGGGTTGGGGGAGAGGGGCATCCATGCTCGCAGAGGCCAGCAAAGCCGATTGACGGCCCTGACCATACGCTTTCGCAAGGATTTGACGAATTCGTGTGCAACGATGGCCCCCTCTCCCCAACCCCTTCCACGGCCCGCGCTGCATCGCGGGCCGGCTGCGGCGGCGCGGAGCCGTGCTCCGCGAAACCCCGCCTTCGCCCCCGCGCCGGGGAGGGGCAATCACCGATGTCAACGCCTCTCCATCGAACCAGGAGGGGCTTCGACCAACACGTTCAATCGCATCCCCAGCATGCTGCCAGCTTGCCTTGCACCCGTGGATTCGCTATGACTCACGGCCAATGTCATCAAGCCGACCGCGTTTTCCATCCGAATCGGAGCTTCCATGCTGCTTCACGCCTTTCTCCATGCCTTTGAAGCATGGCTCGCCCAGGAACCAACGGGCATTGCCAAACCTTGTTGGCAAATCGAACCTGATCCCCTTCGCCGCCGGGCAGAACTGAACCAGATTCTGATCGGCGTCGGCGCCTGGGGCAGCCGCCAACAAGCGGTCGAACATCCCGGCGTCTGCCTGAACAACAAAGGACTGGCCGACCGTTTCGGCGTCGCCGCGGACCCGTCCACAGTCACGGAAATGGTCCTCAATCCGCCGCCGGAACTGGCAGCGCATTGGCGGGCCGTATGGGGAACGGGCACGGAGCTGGGTCGGCGACTGAGCGAACTCACCCTGGTGATTGAAGACGCTTCTCCCGATTCGGTGCTCGCGCTCCTGTTCTGGCTCGCGGTCATGAACGGAGTGCCGATGGAATCGTTTGACCAGCCCGAGGTCGCGCGTTGGGTCGCCGCCGTGCGACGCTGGGAACTGACGGGAATGGTCGCCGACAATCCGCACACCTCCTGGGCGGCGCTGCTGGCTGCCCTGTCCCACAGCCATTTTGCCCCGCTGCCGTCAGAAACAGGTCACCGCTACGATTTCGCCGGTGCCTGGCGCGAGGCGCTGCAGTTCACCACCGCCCTGTTGCTGCAAGACATTGCGCCGGACGCCGTACCGGAAATGTGGGAACTGGAAGCCTATCGCCGCGCCGCCGCGCTGCTGCGCAATGAAGAACAGAATTATCTGCGTTCGCTGCCCCGCTCTACCTGCCTGCAACTGCTGGTACCGATGGCCGGCCCCGAACCGCGCAAGGATGTGCTGGTGGATGCCTACCTCACGGTCGAAACCTGGCCCAGTGGCGCCCGCAAGCTGTTCGCCCGGCTGGATCGCAGCCATAGCCCCACGGGGCAGGGTTTCGCCGTGATGGGTGTCTACCGTCCGGACCCGCGCATGGCCGGTGCCGGTGATGACATGGTGGTGTCGGTCAATCCCCTGACCGGCATCAGCCTGCTGGATCTGTGGCAGGAACTGGAACGGCTGGAAAACGAACGCTGGGCAGACCAGCGTCCCACCGGGAATGCCCGTCCGATTGCCAGCTATCCGGCTGGAACCGGGTACACCCAACCCTGGTGGGACGACCACGGCCGCCACACCCTGCTCGCGGCGCCTCGCCGCTTGCCGGATGGTCGTCTGGGCAGCCGGCTGACCTGGCCGGATGTCGTCAATGCCCTGTGGCGGGTGTACAGTCCATTGCGACGCCTGCGTGTCGAAGATGCCCTGCACGCCGGTTCGCCGATCCCGATCGAGGCCTGCGCGCGGAAAACCTATCGTTATGACGGCAGCGACGGCACGACCAAATTCCTCCTGGGGATGCGCTGGCTCCCGAACGCCGCCCAGTCGGGCGCGCTGTTCGACCTGCCGAGCGTGCAGCGTTATCTGGCTGCCCTGATCGCCCGCCAGGACGAACAGCAGGCGATCAAGGTCGAGGACCTGCCCGTGCCGGACGAGTTCAACGTACTGCCCCTGCACGGCGGCTTTGCCATCCTCCACGATCAAGGCGCCCTGGTATTCGACGACTGGCGCACCGAACGTCTCCGCCTATCGCAGCTTGCCGAAGAGTTCGAGCGGGTATTCCAGACCCTCGGCACCGGACGCGACGTGGCGAGGGCGCTGGACGCCCTGTTTGAAGAGCGCACCTCGGGCAGGAAACCTCGTCCTACCGCCGCCGTGCTGGGTGATCTCGCGACCCTCCGCAGCCGCCTGACCGAGGCCGGCTACCAATACCAGCCCGGCAGCCATTGGGCCGACGTGCGCGCCTTCCGCGCCGCACTGGAAACCCGCTGGTGCGTCGCTGATACCATCAAGAACCTGCACACCCGCGTTTCGCAACTGGAAGACGCCATCCGTACCGCCAGCACGCTGGAAACCCAGCGTCTCACCTATATTCTCTCGACCATCGGTCTGCCCTTCGTCATCAGCAACGCGCTGACCGGCTTCCTGAAACCCTGGCTCGTCGGTCCCCAGCTTCCTCCCGGAGCACGCGAGGTGTGGGCGCCGACGCTGTTCTACTTCGGCGTGGCCTTGATCCTGATCGGCCTGATCCACATCGCTTTGAAACGCTGGCTGTTGTCCGCGCGCAAACGCAGGCAGAAGGTGGCAAGAAGCGCCTAGTCGATTCACAATCCGGAGATCTGATGATCTGAGTCATCTTTGATCTCCTGCAGTGATTTGGTAGGTGTCGATTGGGAATGTTCACGCTTCGAGGTCAAAGACCAGGACTTCTGCGTCTTTACCGTTCGTGATTTCAATGCGACTTTCCGCGCTAATCAGGGCGGCGTCGCCACCCGACAAGTGCTGGCCGTTGACCTCAACTTCACCACGTACCACGTGGACATAGGCCTTGCGCTCGGAGTTGATGTTCAGGGTGGCGGATTCCGTGCCGTTGAACAGGCCGGCGAACAAATACGCATCGGCATTAATCGTGACGGAATCTCCTGCTCCATCGGGCGATGCCAGCAAGCACAACTCACCTCGCCTTTGTTCTGCCGGAATATGCCGTTGCTCGTAACTCGGCGCAATGCCGGTCACGTTGGGCGTAATCCAGATCTGCAAGAAGTGCGTGGTCTGGCCCTCGGCGTGGTTGAACTCGCTGTGCGTCACGCCGGTGCCGGCACTCATGCGCTGCACGTCGCCGGGTGGAATGCCCTTGATATTGCCCATGCTGTCCTGATGCGCGAGATTTCCCGACAGAACGTAGCTGATGATTTCCATGTCGCGGTGGCCGTGCTTGCCAAAGCCGGTGCCGGGGGCCACCCGGTCCTCGTTGATGACCCGCAAGTTGCCCCAGCTCATGTGCGCCGGGTCGTGATAACCGGCGAATGAAAACGAATGGTAGCTCTCGAGCCAGCCGTGGTTTGCGTAACCGCGATCCTGAGACTTACGAACTGTGAGCATGTGAACCTCCTTGTTGATGAGGTGCATTGTGGCTTTTTCAATATGCTTGCAGGTGCTGTCAATTTGATGGCATCATTCAAAATAATTGAATGGATGACACCTGATGCCGACTGCCCGCGACGTGTTAACACCCGATGCCCTGGCCATGCTGGAGACCATTGCAAAGGCCGGCAGCTTTGCCGCGGCTGCACGGGCAAGTCATATGGTGCCGAGCGCACTGACGTATCGCGTGCGGCAGATCGAAGACGCGCTGGATGTCCTGCTGTTTGATCGCAGCTCGCGGCAGGCCCGCTTGACGGAAGCTGGGCAGGAACTACTGCGCGAGGGTGCGCGACTGTTGGCGGATATCGATGCCGTGGCCAACCGCATCAGGCGGGTGGCGACCGGTTGGGAGCCACAGTTCACGATTGCGGTGGATAGCATCATCGTTCGTGCGACGGTGATGGAGCTTTGCCAGTCATTTTTTGCGTTGAAACCGCCGACCAGTCTCAAGCTGCGCAGCGAGACGCTGTCTGGCACGCTCGAAGCGCTTGCATCGGGTCAGGCCGATCTGGCGCTGGGCGTGGCCGTGCAGGCCGGTAGCCGGGCTGACCTACAGCGGGAGTCGCTCGGTTCGGT
Source organism: Accumulibacter sp. (assembly GCF_036625275.1). Classification (GTDB taxonomy): domain Bacteria; phylum Pseudomonadota; class Gammaproteobacteria; order Burkholderiales; family Rhodocyclaceae; genus Accumulibacter. Next base: position 26,897 of record NZ_JAZKUD010000028.1, on the reverse strand, counting down.
TCGTTTTGTCTTCGCCGTATCGCCTCAGCACCCGCTGGCACAGGTGCCTGAACCATTGACCGATGAGACTATCCGCCCGTATCGCGCGGTGGCGCTTGCCGACTCGACACAACGCGGCGGCGGCCTGACGGTCAGACTATTGCCCGGCCAAGAGGTGATGACCGTTCCGGACCTGCCAGCGAAGCTTGACGCGCAGCTTAGAGGGCTGGGTGTTGGCTTCCTGCCGACATGCCTGGCACAGCCCTACATTGATACCGGACGCCTGGTGGTCAAACAAGTCGAACAAGGGGAACACCAGCTTCAGTTTTGTTACACGTGGCGCAAGAGCGGCAGGGGCAGCCAAGGGCGGGCACTGCAATGGTGGCTTGAGCAGCTGCAAAGCCCGGTGACGCGGGCTGCGCTATTGACAGAGAGCGCTCTTGAGCTTCATTCAGTTCAGTAGTAGTCCACAGGAATTCCCGACATGAAGAATGTTTTCCGCGACAACCCGACAATCGCTTTCGGTCTCGGTTTGCCGCTTTTGCTGGTCGTGCTGTTCCTGGTGATCTCCGGCATTCCGGCCCTGCTGGTCGCACCGGCACAGCATGACGTGCTGTACGCCACCAATTACAGCTATTACAACAACGCCCAGAACACGCTTCAGATTGCCGTCGTCGGCGACCGGGTCCAAGTCAATTACATTGGCAGCAATCAGCCCTACCAGAATCCGCGACTCTGGCGCTTCAATCCTAGAACCGGTGCGGTGAAGGAAATCGCCCTGCTCCTGCCGCCGGGTCTCGTGCCGAATACCGGGAGCACCGTCGAAGCGCCGAGGATTCCCACGGTGACGCCGATCGAGGTGCCGGATCTCGCGGGACTGAAAGTTGATTCGTCGAGTCTGGCACCCGATGGCTACGCATTTAGCGCCGGCCCCGACGGCTATTCGGGGCGCATCTTTACCGACCTGTTCTATTCCTCTCGCTACCGTTCGCAGGCCGAGTTGGTAAAAAGCGGGCGCAGCATCCGCCTGCCCAATACCGACGGCGCCTACTACGGCAACTCGGTTCGCTTCATCGGCTGGGTGGTTTCGCCATGAGCGCCCGGACTGGGACGCCACCGTGTCGCTCGACGACAGGAGCATAGTTTGATGAGCTGGCTGATTCTGCTGCTGGTACTGCTGTTCGTTATCGGCGGCGGTTGGTGGGGCTGGCCGCTGGTCGCCGCCCTGTTCGGCGTCAGGCACGTCACCGACAAACCCGGTGCGCTCGGCAAAATCGCCGAACTGATGCGAACCTACGACATCACGCCGGATGAAGTGGCCGTGGCCTATCGCGAGCCGTCACTGATGCAGGCGGCGCCCGCCCGGCGTAGTGGCGGCGAAATCGCCAAGACGCTGTTCACCTATCTCGGCGCGATCTTCATTCTCGCCGGCATCAGCACCTACATCGGCATGTTCTGGAATCGGATGGGCAGTGTGATGCGCGTCCTGGTCACGCTGGGCGTTGGCTACACGCTGCTGATCGTGCTGATCTCGGCGCTGCACGAGAAAAAGTTTCCGAAACTGATCCTGCCGCTCGCCTTGGCCACCGTGATCATGCTGACCAGCGGCTGGTTCGTCTTCATCCATGAGGTCTTTCCACGCGGCAACAACTGGCGCCTGGCGGCGCTCAGCGTTTTCGGACTGATGGCGCTGCATCAGGGTGTACTTTTCCGCAAATATGCACAGACCGTACTGGCCTTTACCGCCCTGCTGTTCGTATACGCCTTCCTGCAAGTCGGTCTCGACATACTCGACGTCTCACCGGGTTTCAGCGCCATCATTCTTGGTGGCTCGCTGTTTCTGGTGGCGACCGAACTGGAGAAATCCCGCCATCGCAGCCTGTCCGAGTTCGCCTTCCTGATCGCCCTGTGCTGGCTCAACGCCGGCATCTTCGATCGGCTTGCCATCGCATCGACCCCCAACTGGGCCGTGCTTCTCACCGGCATGTCGATCATGTCAGCCGCCTACGGTCTGGAAAAAGGCGGGCGGCAGGACCGTCTGGCCGGGCTGGGCACGCTGATCGGTTCGGCCATGGCCTACACCGGCCTTTTCGATCTGGTGCACAAGACCGCTGTCGAACTGGCTTTCTTCGCCGTCACTGCCTCGATGCTTTACGCCTGCGTCCTGCTACAAAGCCGCGCCCTGCTGCTAACGACGGTGATCGCCATGCTGAGCTACATCGGCTATTTCACCACCCAGCATTTCGTCGATTCACTGGGCTGGCCGATCTCGCTGGTCCTGATGGGTGTTGCCTTCATGGGCGTCAGCGCGCTAGCCATGCGGGTGAAGCGACAGATGTAAAGCTACGAAGAGCGGGGTTGGTTGTGTCATGGGGCCGCGCTGGCGCGACCGGGCAGGACCCGGACGAGGCGAGACGCTGCCTCGGACAGGCCAGCAAGAGCCGTTCGACGGCGAGGGCTATCGGGCAGCTACAGACTGGAAGCAGTCGTTCAGATTTCGTAGGCCACCGACCCACCGCCGACCTTCGGGCCGACCGTGTCGACGGTCGGCTTCTCGGCCATAGCCGCCGGTGGCACTTCGTCAGTTCTCAGGCTGGATCTGTCAGGAAAGCGGCCGCCAAATGTGCAGCCGCTGCTTATCTGCTAGATTTCAGTCTGCTCTGAAATCTCCAGCGCGTCATCGACCTCGATGCCGAGGTATCGGACAGTGCTTTCCAGCTTGGTATGGCCGAGCAGCAATTGAACGGCTCTCAGATTCTTGGTGCGTTTGTAGATCAGCGTCGCCTTGGTGCGTCGCATCGAATGCGTCCCGTAGGCGGATGCATCCAAACCTGCCGCTGCAACCCAGTGATGGACGATTCGCGCATATTGACGCGTCGAAACATGGGGTGACCTGGCGATCCGGCTCGCGAATAGATACTGTTCCCCTCGCAGATGGGACTTCTCAAGCCAGGCCGACACCGCCGTTCTCGTTGGCTCCGTCAATTCGAACTGCACGGGACGTTGTGTTTTCCTCTGGATCACCATGGCCCGGGAAAGCATCTGATTCCCATGGGTGACATCGCGCACACGCAAGCTGACGAGATCGCAGCCCCGCAGTTTGCTGTCGATGGCCAGGTTGAACATGGCAAGGTCGCGGACGGCATGGGCATTCTGAAGGTAGATTCGAATGGCCCAGATGTCCTTCGGCTTGAGGGGTGGCTTCTGGCCGACGAGCTTTCCTTTGTTCCAGGCTTCACGTTTGTGGATAGTTTCCATCACAGACTCCTTGGTTGTTGATCGGAGACTGATTGTTCTACGAATCGCGATGGGGTGTTGGCAAAATCCCATATTGGGACTATAGTTCGTCCCATGCGAATCATTGCCGTCAGCCACCTGCGAACTTTCTGGGAAAACAATCTGGATGCCGAGCAGCCTTTGAAATCCTGGGTTGATGAGGTGAGGAAGGCGACATGGCACCAGCCCGCGGATATCAAGGATCAATACCGGAGCGCCAGCGTTCTAAAAAACCGCCGGGTCGTCTTCAATATCAAGGGCAATGGCTATCGTCTGGTGGTCTCAGTGGCATACCGCTACCAGGCCGTCTACGTGAAATTTGTTGGTACGCATGGCGAATATGATGCGATTGATGCCGAAACCGTTGAGATGGAGCACTGACATGGAGATTCGTCCGATTCACACCAACGCCGACTACAAGGCCGCATTACATGAGGTGTCGGCATATTTCGACCTCGAACCAGACCCCGGCACCCCTGACGGGGATCGATTCGACGTGTTGCTAACCCTGATTGAGGCGTATGAGGCCAAGAACTTCCCCATCGACTTGCCCGATCCGGTGGAGGCTATCAAGTTCCGTATGGAACAAGGTGGACTGACCCCGAAGGACTTGGTGCCGGCCATTGGCCGCCTGAACCGGGTTTACGAAATCCTCGCCCGTAAGCGCCCCTTGACCCTCAACATGATCTGGCGGCTGCACGAGAAATTCGGCATTCCTGCTGAAAGCCTGATTCGCCCGAGTAAGTTGTCAGCCACCGCCTGAGCCAGGACTTCACTGGCAACCCGCTTGCGACTGCAAGCTGTGCGGCAGCGGTCATTCGCCAAAAAATGGGAAGAGCAACGGCAGCTCTTGGGAGCCATTACGTGTGCGTGCTGTCGGCCAAAACCGGCCAGTCAAGCTTCTATCCTGATAGCGGACCTTCGCCTTGCCGAGCGCACAATTCTTTTGGCATACTGCAAGTTTTGATTTAAGTTTATATTTGGACCAAGCGGGTCCGCTAAATAAATGATAGGCAGAAATTCACCAAACCATGACACAAGACACAACCATCGCTTTACCTCAGGAACTAACTAGAGTGGCAATACAGCCGACTGTGGGTGAAGTAATTACGAGCCTGGCTACGGGCAATAGTTACACGATCGGATCGAGAATCGGCGAGGGAAACTTTGGGATCGTCTACTCATGTACAGACGTATGGGACAACGATCTCGCTGCGAAGGTTTTGAAGCCCATTGGAAGTTACGAGAAGGTCAAGGCTGCGGCAGAAGCTGAATTTATTAAGCTACTTGAACTACGCAACCCTTACATCACATTTGTTTTCGATGCCTTCGAGTTCCGAGACACCTTCTACATCATTACGGAGAGGTGCCATTCCCCTGTTGCGGATTTATTCACCCTAGAGAACTTTAACGGAAATTTTTGGCTGATGGCAATTGCGCGGGGACTTCTGCAGGCAGTGCATTACCTCCACATAAACAATTATGCCCATCAAGACATTCATCTGGGAAACGTTTTCGCAGCATTTGTGAGAGACGAAATGATTCCAGACGCCAACAAAGTCATCCAGTTCAAACTTGGCGACCTTGGTGTGGCTCGACTATTACATGAAATAGATGCCCAGAACACGAGGGCGCAATGGATGCTGCCTCCCGAGGTGTTGAACAGTTCGGAGTTCGGATCTATAGATCATCGGATCGATATCTACCACCTTGGTCTTCTCTTTCTTCAGTTGGCTTACTCCAGAGAACTCCGATTCACTACCCAAGAAATTCTTGACGGCAAGCCGCGTGAAATGGCACTGGCACTTCCGTTGCCCTACAGCTTTGCACTTGAAAAAGCACTTCGGCGGCGTGTCGAATGGCGCACTGCAAATGCAATGGAGTTTTGGCGGGATTTGCATACCCCTGATCAGCACACAGATTAGGCGGTTGGTACTTTATGAATTGCTGTTTAACCTACTTACGGGGTCGCACCGCCTATCAGCGGTATGCCGCGGAACCTGGAGTTGAAAGTCCGCTTCCCAAAAGTCTGAGCGGCCGATTAGGGTCGGATTCACCCGCTCAAGGCGACCGCAGGGCCCCGTAAGCGGACCCTGAACGCTGAGGGGCAGGTCATCGCCGTACAGACGTCGCGCCTGTGAGCCTTCGATGGCCGCTATGGCCGAGAAACCGACCGTCGACACGGTTGGCATGAAGGTCGTTTTCTGGCCGGTTCCCGACCGACACCATCCTACACCTGCTGACTGCTTTCCGGAGCATACCGCTCGGTCAGGGGCGGAAATTGACATCCCCCCAGCCGACTGACCGGTTATGGTTGATTACTCGTAACCATTTAGTAGCCCCCCACCCATCTTTGCCCCTTCTCGGCCTGGCCAAGTGTTGGGGTAATAGCTAGAAATCAACGACTTGCGCTCTATTCCCCGGCCCCTGCCCCGCTTGCGGGGCAGGGGGGCTAAACGGTTACGGTTGCTCAGGGTCAGCGTCGGCTTTGGAGAAGAATCTCCGCCGTCCGCTTCTGGCCGAGAGTTGCCATCCAGCCATTTTTGCCCACCGTCGACATGGCTGGCGCGCCGTATTTACCATGACATTCGGGCTATCCGCACTCTGATCCAGCCAACCGTGGATTGCACAAGACCCAGGACTATCATGTTGGTTCGCGATGGGCCGACGTGCGTGCCTTCCGCGCCGCACTGGAAACCCGCTGGGGCGTCGGTGATACCATCAAGAACCTGCACACCCGCGTTTCGCAACTGGAAAATGCCATCCGTACCGCCAGCACGCTGGAAACCCAGCGCCTCACCTATATTCTCTCGACCATCGTCTTGTTGCTAGGGTGCTTCGATGAAAGACCGCTATGCCCGCGAAGTCATCAACGGATTCCCGTATCCGGTGGCAGCCATGTTCGTCAGGTTGCGTACCGACGAATGTCTGGACCCCGGCCCGAACCGGCTGCGCTATCTGTTGAGCACCGGCGAAGCCATCACGCGTTTCCTCGGAGTCGTGAACCTGTGCCAGGCGCGGGACTTTGCCGAAACGGCCCAGCGCGTTCCGCCGCATGCGTTGCGCGCGGATTTCAAGCCTCGCTTCGAGCGCATCGCCTGGGGAACCTGGCTGCACCTGGCTCGGGAAAGTCTGCGCTGGCTGCTGACCGAAGCGCAGGCGATGGTTCTGATCCCGGAAATGGGACGCTTCTTTTTCGATCCCCCGCCGGCCGACAGCCGGGCGGTGAAGGCCCTCGGCGAACTGCTCACCTTGCGCAACGGACTCAGCCACGACAAAATCAGGGTCATGCACGCGCACGAATTCCAGGAATTGTGCGGCCGCGCCCAGGAACTCCTGGAAAGCGTGCTGGAAGCGCTGGAGTTTCTGCTGGATTATGAATTGACCTTCATCAGCGAAATCGACGTCGAGAAACGCCGCCGGCACGAGCCGGTCTTCCGCCACCGCCTGATGAGGCTGATCGGCAATTCGGGCGATTTCGAAGGCGACCGCCACAACCAGGCCAACCCGCTCGATTCCCATGCCGTGATCCTCAGCCATCGGGAAAGCGGGCGCCATCTCAACCTGGACCCGCTGCTGGTGTATGAAGCGAAGGCCGGCAAGGCGCCCGACATTTTCTTCTACAACGGGATGAAGAGCCCCCACCAGGCCGATTACACGGCCTGCAAGCATGGCGGAAATTTTCGGGGCAGCGAGTCCGAAAGGGCCGCCAATCTGGCCGAAGAACTGACCATTCTGTTGCAGATGTTTGGCGACACCGCAACCATCCCGCCAGCGCTGGTCTGAGGAATCGCCATGGATGACCCTGAAAGCCTGGATACCCTGTTTGCCGATGTCGGTGCGGCAACGGACCCGCACCGTTCCCCCTTCAAGTTTCTCGATGCCTACGGCGTGGGCGACCGCAGCCTCTTTTTCGGGCGCGATAACGAAATCCGCGATTTGTATGCCCGCTTCTATCGCAGCCGGGTACTGCTGGTGTATGGAGAGTCGGGGACCGGTAAAACCTCGCTGATCGAATGCGGCCTGCGCAGCGAAATCCCCGCCGAGGAGGCACTGTTCGTCACGGTGCGCACCGCACAGGACCCGTTCGAGGCCGTGCGGCGAGCCTTGCAGCGGGTGTTGGGGAACGCAGCGGAACAGGATCTCGACGCCTTGCTGCGCGCGGTCGTCGAGCAAAAGAACAAGATTCTGGTTCTGGTGTTCGATCAGTTCGAGGAATTCTTCCTGTTCCAGCCCGCTCGTGTGCGCCAGGCCTTCGCCCGTACGGTGCAGGGCTGGCTGGAACAGGAAGGGAACTGCCGCCTGGTGATCGGCCTGCGCGAAGAATATCTGGCGCGGGCGAGCGAACTGGAACCGTACTGGCCAGGCCTGTTCCACAATCGGCTGTGGATTCGCCACCTGGCCAGAAGCGACGCTGAAGCCGCGATTGTCGGGCCTTGCGAGGTCTGCGGCGTGGCCCTTGAAAAGGGCCTGGTGCCGCACATCCTCGGCGACCTGAGCGGCGGCGGCAGCGAGGTGGAATTGCCGATCTTCCAGGTGGTTTTCGATTCGCTCTATCGCAAAGCGCTGCTTGAAGCCCCGGAACATCCCCGCCTGACGCTCGACGCTTACCAGGAATTGGGCCAGGTTCAAACCATCCTGGGCCGCTTTCTCGAAGAGCGTGTCCAGAGTTATGGAGAAGGCAGCGAAGTCGCCCGCCAGATTCTCAAAGCCCTGGTCACCGCCGAGGGAACCCGCCAGTTCGGGAACCGCCAGAACATCGCCATCCGGGCCAGGCAGTTCGGCCCGGAACTGAGCGATGCCCAGGTTGACGAGTCCTTGCAACGCCTGATCGGCGACCGGCTGGTCCGCGAAGACCCGGACCAGCACTGGTACGAACTGCGTCACGACGCCCTCGCCCGGCAGATCCGCCAGTGGATGAGCGGCCTGGAACAGGATCTGGTGGACCTGCGCCAAACCCTGGAAAACCGGCTGCTCGAATACCAGAGGCATGGGCGGCTGCTGGAAACCGATCTGCTGGCCACCCTCCCGCCGTTTGAAAACCGCCTGGCCCTGCGCGGCGAACTGGCCGAACTGGTGGAACTCAGCAAGCGCCGGGCACGGCGATACAAACGTCTGCGTTTCCTGGCGGCCGCCACCGTGTTCACCGTCGTCATGGCCTTCGGCGTGTTCAGTTTCGTCCAGTGGCAGGAAGCGAAACGCCAGAAGGTCCAGGCCGAGGCCAACTTCAGACGGGCCAGCGAAGCCGTGGACCACTTCTTCACCCAGGTCAGCGAATCGACCCTGCTCAACCAGCGCGGATCGGAGCCCCTGCGCCGCCAGCTCCTGGAAAAAGCGCTGAATTTCTACCAGGACCTCGCCAAACAGCGAGCGGAAGATCAAGAGATGCAGGCAGAACTGGCGGCAGCCACTTTCCGGACAGCAAAAATCCGGAACCTGTTGGGTGACCATCACCATGCCGAAGCCGCTTATCGCCAGGCCATCGCCGACTTTACGCTGCTGGCCCGCAACCATCCCGAGGCACCGGAGCATCAGAGCTATCTGGCGAGGAGCTACAACAACCTCGGTCTCCTGCTCGGCGATGGCGGCGATGCCGCGGCGGCACAAACCGCCTACCAGAATGCCCTGGCTCTGCTGGAACGGCTGGCACGAGACCATCCCGAGGTACCGGCATACCAGAGCAGACTGGCCTTGAGCGAGCACAACCTGGGCATTCTGCTCAGCGATGGTGGCGATGCCGCGCGCGCACGCACGGCCTACCAGAAGGCCCTGAACCTGCAGGAACGGCTGGTGCAAAACCATCCCGGCGTGCCGGAGTATCAGAACAACCTGGCGACAAGCTACAGCAGTCTCGGCGTCCTGCTCAGCGACGGCGGCGATGCGGCGGCAGCGCGGGTGGCCTACCAGAAAGCCCTGGACCTGCGGGAACGACTGGCGCGCGACCATCCCGAGGTAGTCGAATACCAGCACAAGCTGGCGATGAGCTACAACAACCTGGGCCTCCTGCTCAACGAAGGCGGCGATACCAGAGCGGCGCGCGCGGCCTACCAGAAAGCCCTGGACCTGCAGGAAGGGCTGGCGCGAGACCATCCCGAGGTGCCGGAATATCGGAGCTACCTGGCGGAGAGCTACAACAATCTCGGTATCCTGATCGGTGGCCGCGGCGGCGATCCGGCCGGGGCGCGGGAGCAGATCCTGAAAGCCTCCGGAATCTTCGCACGCCTGACCCGCGAATTTCCCGAGCAGGTGGCTTACCGGGCAGGCTGGGCCAGAGCGGAAGGAAATCTCGCCTGGACCGAACTGATGGCACGGCAGCCACGCGCGGCCATTGCCAGCGCCAGTCGCGGCCTGGACGCCGACCCGCAGCAGCTCTGGATACGGATCAACCTTGCGCATGGCTATCTGTTTGACCACCACACTGCGCAGGCTCTGGCGATCTATACGGAAAACAAGGACAGGAAGCTGCCCGAAGGCAAGACCTTCGCCGAAGTCGTCCTGGCGGACTTCAAGATATTTCGCGCCAGGGGACTCCAGCATCGGGACATGGCCAGGATCGAACAAATCCTGCGGGAGCCGGTGAGGGAAAACCGTGACCATGATCCGTAGACGGTGGCGCCTTCGACATCAATCCGTTCCCGGACAAGAACCATGAATCCAGGAGCTGGTTGTCCAGACAGGATGGGCCGATCACCGATTCCATGTTTGCCGCTCGGCAATCCGATGCCAGCGCGGCGCACGCATCCGCAATTTCGGGCGGGGTATACTTGGCCATCCTGTGTCCGCAATCTGGAGATCTCGCATGGGCCTGGTACTTCGCGATCATTGCTACCACACGTACGCCGACTATCTCGCGTGGCCGGAAGACCGCCGTTACGAGCTGATCGACGGCACGGCCTACCTGATGGCACCTGCGCCAACGCTGGAACATCAGGACGTCGTCGGGGAAATCTACTTCCAGCTCCGGCGGGCGCTGGAAGGGAAATCGTGCCGCGTCTTCGTCGCGCCGGTAGATGTTCGCCTACCCAAGGCCGACGAGGCCGACGAACGGGTCGATACGGTGTTGCAGCCGGACGTGCTGGTGGTCTGCGACCCGTCTCGCCTCGACCGTCGCGGCGTGCGCGGCGCGCCGGACCTGGTGGTGGAAGTGTTGTCGTCGTCCACCGCCAGCCACGATCACGTGTGGAAGCGGCGGGTCTACGAACGCTCCGGGGTCCGGGAATACTGGCTGGTCCATCCGATCGACCGGATGATCACCGTCTATCGCCTGCACGATGGCGAGTATGGCAAGCCGGAAGTTGGCGAGCTGAACGGCGAAACCGCGGTCGGGGTGTTGCCAGGGGTTTCCGTTGGCTGGGACGACCTGGTCAAGAGGTTGCCGAAAGCGGAGTACTAACGATCATGACTTTTCCAGGCACCCCCCGATCATGCAAGTGGTGACCGTTTCCCTCCCTTGCAGGGCGCATTCCGGCTTGCACGCCGGAATCGTTCGATGGGCGCAGAGCCGGCTCTGCGAATTCCCCCTCTCACCCCCCCGCACCCTCCCACGGCCCGCGCGGCATCGTGGGCCGGCTACGGCGGCGCGGAGCAGTGCTCCGCAAAACCCCGCCTTCGTTCCCGCGAGTGGGACTGGGAGATTCGTGAGTCGCCTATCTTCGCTGATCTTCTGGCAGCCAATTTGCGCAGAATTGGCGCGGCAGGCGAATGTCGGCCTTCCCGAGCTGACGCAGGTGTCAGTCATTTACCCCGGCAGCGGCTCCGGATTGCCGAGCGCGGTGGTATTCAGCCCGCCATCGACATACATGATTTCGCCGGTGATGCCACTGGCGAGGTCGGAGAGCATGAAGGCGGCGGCATTACCGACTTCGTCGATGGTGATGTTGCGGCGCAGCGGTGCGTTGTGCGCGTTGTAGGCCAGCAGGCGCGAGAAGTTGCCGATCCCTGAAGCGGCTAGTGTCTTGATCGGGCCGGCCGAGATGGCGTTGGCGCGAATTCCCTGCGGGCCGAGGCAGAAGGCGAGGTAGCGGGTGGCGGCTTCGAGGCTGGCTTTGGCGAGACCCATGGTGTTGTAGTTGGGCATGGTGCGCTCGGCGCCAAGGTAGGAGAGTGCGAGCAAAGCCGGCTTGCGGCCTTTCAGGAGCATGGGCCGGGCCGCCTTGGCAAGCGCCGGGTAGCTGTACGACGACACGTCATGCGCGATACGGAAAGCGTCGCGGGTGATGCCGTCAAGAAAGTCGCCTTCGATGGCTTCGCTGGGGGCGTAGGCAATCGAATGAACGAGGCCGTCGAGGCCATCCCAGGCTTCGGCCAGGCCGGCAAAAAGCTGTTCGATCGCGATGTCGTCGGAGACATCACAAGGGTAGACGAGATTGCTGTCGAATTCTTTGGCGAATTTGGCAACGCGATCCTTGAATCGCTCGTTCTGATAGGTGAGCGCCAGTTGCGCGCCTTCGCGGTGACAGGCCCTGGCAATGCCGTAGGCAATCGAATGTTTCGAGAGCACGCCAGTGATCAGGATACGCTTGTCTGCGAGGAATCCCATGAGTTCTCCATGGCTAAAGTTGGCTGGAACTGCAGTCGTTTCGGAATTAAGTTGCGCATTATAAAGGAATGGCCGCCTGGCTCATCTGAGCTTCTCCCGAAATTTCGTCTGCCCAGGGTGACCTGAAATGGAGTCACTTTAGGAAGTGAGGTTCCCCCGGAATTTCGTCTTCCAAGGGTGACGTAAGATGACGTGACTTTGGAAGGCAGAAGGTAACTACTCAGGTTATTTGTCATGACAAGGATATCCACGCCACTGGCCGCTCTTCAACAGCCAGTGGGTGTAGCTCACGCGGGTGAGAATTTTCTGTCTGGCAATCCTCTGCGCCCAGCCATGCGACTCAAGCGTCTGGGTTATGCCGTTCCCGGGATGAACGGCTTGCCGATCAGCGCATCTTGGATCGCGCCGAGGATGTTTTGCCCGTTCTTACGGGCCGTCGAGAGATATCCCCGAATGCGCACAAACTGTTCGGCTCCGGTCAGCGTTCTAAACCTACCGGAAACCTTCATCTTCGTTTTGATCATCCGGATGTCGCGTTCGCTCAGATTGTTGTCGAACGGAACCCGGAAATCGTTCATGAAGCACAGCGTATCTGCCTGGAAATTTTTCAACCGATCCAGCAGGTTGCGCGGTAGGCTCTGCTTTTTCCGTCCTCGCTTGACTGGGGTGTGTTCGTCCTCAAGTGGCGCTGGATTGGCAGCAAAGCCGGCATCCAGCACCTCCTCATACCGTTTGACGAACTGGGTCTTCACTTCCTCGGACAGTTCCGGGGCACCTTTTTCCTTGCTTTCGTCCACGGCGCCTTTGAGGTCACACAGCACGCCGATCATGCTCGTCGCCCACGGTTGCTGCCCATTCTCGGCAATGCCAACCAATTCACGCAGATTACGCGTCGCGTCTTCCCCTTGAATAAGGGCCGCATCTACTTCTTCTGGGCTGGGAATCTCGATTTCCATGGAATCTGCTGTCAGGTAGCGTCACAAGTAAGCGCTTAGATGGCGCATTATGCACCTTGCAGTGACTGGGTCCACAGGACAAAGTTCCACTGGAGGGCTGATGATACGCAGGGGGTGAGTAGTTACCTTCGTAATAGACCTGAACAGCAGCGCATTGCTTCAGGTGGCAGTAGTCCTCAAGGTAATCCCGCCGAACAGAGATGAAGCTCAACGGCTCGTTGGGTTTGTTGTCCCAGTCGATGTGTGACTTGATGCGCACTACGTCATAGAGCAGCCCATGTGGGTCATCCCAGCAAACAACGCCGTCACCGAGGTATCGCGACACAAGGCCGTAGGTCATCAAGAAAATATTGTCTGGCAACTGAACGTTTCGGTTGTGGCGGCTCCATGCCGGAACGAAAGTTTCAAACCGATCGTCTGTGCCTTTCCGGCTGTCAATCCAAAAGGTTGTGCTGTATCTCTGCCCTCGTCGACGCATGGCATTGGCCCCCATGACTGGACTTCATGGCCAATACCGCCGGGGGTGTTTCAACACTTCATCAAGACGTTCTAGCGGAACGAACGCCGTGGTTGCTTTGCGAAACCCGCGGTATCCATTAACTGGCGCCTCACTGATTTCCGCAACGATGATCTCCTCCGAATCATCTGCGCATAGAGGATTGCCAAGGTGAGCAACGGCCTTCGGCCAATAATCCGATAGGTCAGCCATAGCCGCCACTCATCGCCGCACCTCATACGTCAGCAACCCGTCCACATCCTTGAACTTCTCGTAGATCGCCGGGTTTTCGCCGACGCCCAGCGCCGTGAAGTGGGCGCGACCGCATTCGATCTTGCCGCCCTCGCAGTCGCGCAGGTCTTCGGTGAATAGGCTGCTCTTGGTTTCCACCACGAAGTAGAGCTGCTCGTGTCCGTCGCGCTCGACCAGTACGGCCCAATCGGGGTTGTACGTGCCTAACGGGGTCGGCACCTTGAACCAACCGGGGAGCTTGGCGTAGACCTTGATCGCGTCGTGCTTTTCGATCTGATCGGCAAAGTCGCGCTCGACCTCGGAGTCGTACACCACGTGCTGATAGACCGACTTGCCGGTGTCCACCAGCATGTTCTTGAGGTAGCCGGTCAGTTCCTCGGTTTCAAACAATTCCTGCGCGTAATACTGCTCGTCGCCGAGGCGCTGATACTTGATGCCATCGACCAGGGCAAAGCGCTTGCAACGATTGACGGCGTCGGACGCCAATTCGATGAACTGCTGCGGATTGCGCTTGAAATCGTTCAGCCGTCCGCTTTCCGTGAGGATGCGCGCGATGGTCCGGCGAGTCAGTTGCGTGCGGTCCTGCAATTCGGTCAGCACGTCGGGCAATTCAATGTCGGTCTCGTTCAGCGTGACCGTATCGGCGCCCGCTTTTTCAGTCGCTTCGACGCCCGCCTTGCCAATCGCCAGACCGGCCTTGCGCCATTGCAGGCGCGACTTGGTAATGGGCGGCGCATCGCGCAGCGCCACAATGCAGCCCGCAATCAGCTTCTCGTTGTCGAACTGAACGCGGTAGGTCGTCTTGTGTTTGATGCGATCCCATAGCGCCTTGAACTCGGGACTGACCAGCACAGACTTCCGGACCGGCACCTGCCGACGTTGATCGGCGTCCTTGATTTCCAGCTTGCCCGATAGTTTGCGCAACACCGCCGCGATCTGTGCCCGCTGCGCCTCATATTCGGCGGGCAGTACCAGCGTTCCATCCTTCAAGGCCACTTTCAAGGCGTCCTGCACTTTGCCCTTGTCGTTGATGTAGCCCTGCGCCTTGAGGTGGCGCCACAGGGCTTTCGACTGATCGAAGCCCAAGGGCGCCAGCTCGCCGTTCTCCTGCTTCACGGCAATAGCGGCGAACTCGTGATCCTGCACCACGCCGAACTGGATACCGGTATCGCGCTCGATGTCCTTTTGCAGATTCTCGGCGAACTGCTGATAGCTCTCGGTCGCGATCACCGTCAGCGTATTGACCTCGAAGCCGCGCAGGCGCTCGCCGTTCTGGTTGACGCACAAGCGCAGGCCACGGCCGATGGTCTGCCGACGCCAGCGCTCGGTCTCGCGCGTCGAGAAGTTGCAAATCTGGAAGACGTTGGGGTTGTCCCAGCCTTCCTTGAGCGCCGAGTGCGAGAAGATGAATTTCAGCGGCGACGCGAAGCCCAGCAGCTTTTCCTTATCGCGCATGATGAGGTTGTAGGTATCGTCGTCGGCCTTGGTTTCGCCGCTGGTGTCCTTGAACACCTCCACCGACTTGCCGCCGACTTTCTTCTTGTCGATGGAGAAGTACCCGTTGTGCACTTCATCCGCCGCCGTGTTCAGGTCGATCTCGCCGAACAGGCTCTGATAGTCGGGATGCCGCGCCCAGCGCTTGTACTCTTCCTCGAAGATCACCGCGTACTCGCCCTTCACCGGATTGCCTTCGGTGTCGTACTGCCGGTATTTGTCGACGGTGTCGATGAAGAACAGGCTCAACACCTTGACGCCCATGGGCCGCAGGCGCTTTTCCTTGTCCAGATGTTCCTTGATCGTGCGCCGGATCATTTCGCGCTGGATTGCCGTCGCATCCACATCGCCCCAAGCGTCACCGGGGCGCAGGAAGACTTCGCTGCCCGGCACCTTCAGTTCCATGAACTGGTCGCCCTTGGCCGTGCGGATTTCACCGATGCGGACATTGGCGTACAAGGCGCGACCGGTTTCCTGCTCCAGATCGAAACCGTCCTGAACGGGAATGGAATCGCGCCGCACCACGCCGGCGCTGTTCTCCCGATCCACTTCAACCACCGCCGAAATCACGCCACGCTTACTGCTGACCGAGAGTAGTTTCACATAGGCCTTGTTGTTGGCTCCTTGCACTGTCGCCGCCGCCACCTCGATCTGCTTGACCAGCTTTTGGTCGTAGGCATCCACGGCATCCAGTCGATAGACCATGTTGTGCTTTTCGGCATGGGTTGCGGAATAGCGCAACGTGCACAGGGGGTCCATGCGATCCAATGCTCTCTTGCCGCGCCCATCGATACCGCCATCCACGCTCTGCGGTTCATCGACGATGATGATCGGCTTGGTTGCCCGGACAAGGTCAATCGGCTTTTCGCCGCCGGTCTTCTCGCTGGCGCGGTACATGACGTTCTTGGATTTCTCGCGGCGTTTCGACTCGTCGGACTCTTCGACAGCGGCCTCAGTTTCGTCGCCGAACTTGTTGATCGCGCCCACGGTAATGACCATGATCTGAATGTTCGGGCTGGTGGCATAGTTGCGCACCTGCCCCAGTTTGGCCGAGTCGTACTGGAAGAACTCGTAGCCCTTGGCGCTCGGGTACAGCGCCTCGAAGTGCTCGCGGGTGATTTCCAGTGTCTTGTTCACGCCCTCTTTGATCGCCACCGAAGGCACGACAACGACAAACTTGGTGAATCCATAGCGCCGGTTCAGCTCGAACACCGTGCGCAGATACACGTAGGTCTTGCCGGTACCAGTCTCCATTTCCACGGTGAAGTCGGCGGACAGCTTGCCCGACGGCGGCAGGCCGTTGCGTACCTGAATCGAACCAAGGTTGTCGGCGATCTCGTCGTCGAGCAGGGTCAGGCGGTTACCGATACCGCCCTGGTCGGTTTCCTGCACACCTTCCAGAGTCATTTGCCGCGGCACTGTGCCAGGGAACAATTCGGCGCTCTCCATATCGGGCACCAGCGGGCGGGGCGACAGTGCCCGCATCGTCACCGTGAATTCGGAGCGGCAGACCTCCTGCCCCCGGAACAGGTCGCAGACCGCCTCGATGGCGGCTGCCTGATACGGCAAGTCGGATTCAAAATGCAGCTTCATGTGATTCCTCAATCGACGTCGCAGTAGCCTTCATCACCACCAATTTGAACGTCACATCAATAGATTCGGCCGTGAAATCGTCCATTTGCAAGATCTTGGGGGATGTTCCCGAAATCTGCTTCGGGAACATCCCGAGACTCGATCATTGACTTTAAATTTTCCCGCCGCTTACTTTCGGGTACAACTGTTCGGAGTAACCGAACAGTTGCGTCTGACGTCCGCTTCCCATATTCGAGGATGTGCCTGATCGTGCCCTTAGCCTTGCCACTTTCGTTTTGGCAGATGACAAACACGCTCATGGTTGCGCTTTAGAAAACATAATAATCAATGTGTTACGTGAAATTTCTTTGCTAGCGATAGCTAAATGCCGCTGTTTAGCTAAGCAGTTGTCGGCTTAGCCTCCCCTCTGCGCCAAACCGCCGTTGCCTTGGGTCCCTCACGATAGATTTCGCCCTCTCGACGCATTGCCTGCAGCAGGTTTCTGACCTTGTGCGCTTTCTGCGCGGCATCCAGAACGTCCGGCATTTTGGAGATCAGCAGATCATCGACATCCTTGCGCGTTGCCTGCCCGTATTTATGAAGATAGTCAGTCACCAGCTTGCGGTAATAGCCATCATCCAGACCTCGGTTGTGTATGTAGCGGGCCTTCTCTCCAGTCCAGTCAGCGACCTTGGCCGAAATGAAATGATTCGGCGCACGACCCTCAATCAGCTTGAGAGACTTCAATTCTCGCGCATCCTCCCTGGAAAGCTCCCGACGCTTCTGCACACGGTCGAGCAGCAAGACCTGGCGCAAGTCCAGATCACTCCGCTTCATTAAAACCTGGGTGTACTTGATGTCGAGGATCTGTCCGGCAACCGCCAACTCCACACGGGGGCGTCCGTTGTCCGTAGAGTCGATGGTGTAATCCGGCAAGGGGAAGAACCGGTCGCGCTGCGTTTCGAACATCCTTCGGATTCCGCTGCCGATTTGGTCAATCATGCGCAACCGGATCATGCCGTCGATCAACCACTGATTGCGGTAATGCTCCGGTGGCGACTGGTGCTCAAGCATCCACTCCACGCTGGGCGGAATGAACTGACCTAGGTTCGAAAACACCAGCCGGTCGGGATGCTCAACGACGTTAATCTTGCCGCCAAGCCGGTAGTCCTGGTGTGCCACACAATTGTGCAAGGCCTCGCGAATCACCCAGCGGTCGTATTGAGGCAGCGCTGTTGGAAACAACGTTCCATCCGGCATGTGTTCAATCGTGACGTTTCGGATGCGTGCGAACACCTGATCGGTCGACAGCAGAAGTGGGATGCCGAAGTGCTGGGAAGAAATGGCGCGGTTCTGAGCGTCGCGTAGTACCCAACTGATCTTGGTGTCAGCCGGTGAAAGAAAGTGCGCCGACTCGTCCTTGCCGAGCAATAACAAGGCTGAGCGCGTAATACGTCCCTGCTTGGTGAGGTGCGCCTTGTTGAGCAGTGTTGCCGGGTCCCATCCCGCTGCGTCGCTGCGAATCTGGTCATGTCGCCCCTCGTCGGGTTCGCTCTTCACCAAGTACTCGGTGAAACGGCGGCGTGCCATTTCGATGGCTGAAGGATCGAGATCATCCAGCGCCCCCCCCGGCACGAGTTCCCCGGTCCAATCATCCTTTTGTCCGAGCGCCGCCCACAGCCGCGCTTCCTTGTCGGGATGATCGGAAAGCTTCGTCTTGTGGCTATCGATGCGGATATAGCGGACATTTTGAAAAGCCACCGGCGCACTCCGTGCGGGGTGAATTTCCATCATCACCACCGGCCCGATGGCATGCCCGGCGACATGGAAAGTAAAGTCGGCGCGGGGCGCAGTCCGCTGCTGCAACCACATGACCAGGCTTTGGTTACCTTCGCCCTTGGCAGAAAACGGATCGAATACCGTTCCCTTGACCTCATGCGTGCCGTTTTCCACACCCCAAACCAGCCAGGCGCGGTCGCGCCCGTCCAACGCCGCCGAATTGGCCAGCGCCGCAACATACTCGCCAATTTCCGCCGGGTTGGCCAAGTTGGACTTAAATTCCACCGTGGCCGTTTCGTTCGGCCGGGCGCACAACCGCGCCAAAATGCCGAGCAACGCCGTTTGATCCATCACAGGCTCCGAACTTGGCCGATGCCATGCTGTTGCAGGATCGCGGCGAGGTTGCTCTTGGCAACGTCGTTCTCGAAAGCGCTATCGCGGAACACCGCCGT
The DNA here is from genome assembly GCF_036625275.1 of Accumulibacter sp. Taxonomy (GTDB): domain Bacteria; phylum Pseudomonadota; class Gammaproteobacteria; order Burkholderiales; family Rhodocyclaceae; genus Accumulibacter. The sequence continues at coordinate 8,102 of NZ_JAZKUD010000028.1, read as the reverse complement.
CGGGTCGCCAGCCGGTGCTTGTTCCTTGTGCCAAGCGGCCATGCCGAGCGCCAGCGCTTCGGCTTCACTGACGGCGATACGCGGCTCAAGACACGCCATCAACACGCCGCCGCCGATGCTGTGCACGGTTTTGCCGGCAATCGGCCGCGTTTCAATCGGCACACAGAGATCGAGGCCCAGCTTCAGCAGCAGTTCGTAGAGGACGTCGGTATCGGAACGGTCGGGTTGAATGTGCTCGATATTAGAGAACAGGGTGCCTTCGAGGTCATTGCGGTCGGGACTCCATGCGCGGATGTTGGAGGTATCGAGTTTGAAGACTCGAAAACCGACATCCGACGCTATTAGCCCTGCACGCGCTACGATTTTTTCTCCAGCTTTTCGTAGTCGCTGCTTAGTAATATCAGCAATCGTCTTGTACGGTTCCTTCCCTGTTGGCTCAGGAAGTTGAACGAGCACAAATTTGCGTTTTGATTGATGCGCAGCATTCACCTTCATCACAGCATGCCCGGTGCTACCTGAACCCGCAAAGAAGTCGAGAATCGTGTCCTCCGGCTTAGTGACAAGTTCAATCACTTCAGCCAGAACGTCGGTATTTTTGGGAAACTGGAACCAGCCTTTGCCGACTAAGTCCTCAACCTCAAGGGTTGCTGATCTGCCATCGCGGTAGAAGACCGAAGAGTACGGCTCACTGTTAATCTCGAAGAGGTAGCTCTTCCGAGTGGGAATAGTCGATTCATCCTGTCCAAAATGAACGCGTGGCGGGACTTGAGTTAGTGCCCAGTTTGTCTTTTCTTCGTCCCAACGCCATCCGGTCGAAGGCTTCTTGCATGGGCGCTTCGTTACTGGGTGAAGAATGTCATGCCGAGGTCTGGACTCGCGTCCGTCATCAGGGCCAGCAAAGTCAGCTGCAAAGTAAAGGCCGCGGTCATCAGACCAGTTGTAGTGCTTGTGGGACTTTCGAGGGTCGCCCTCTGGGAGTTCCCGATACCATTCCATGATGGCCGCACGAGTGGCTTCGTGGTTGTTTGCCAGTGATGCCTTGAGTTCCGCATACTTCGCCAAGACCTCGTCGGCACCTTCCTTGGGACGCCGCCAGACCCCTTGCGCCAGAACCGCCGACTTGTCGCGCACGTAGCAGACGATATATTCATGCACGGTTGCAATGAGTTTTGCGTCGCCCTTCTTCGAGCGCTGCCAAACGACTTGCCCAACAAAGTTTTCTTCGCCAAATATCTCGTCCATTGCAAGCAGCAAACGAGACAACTCGTTGTCATCGCAGGCGACCATGATTGCACCCACCGAATTCAATAGCGACTTTGCGAGCCGCAAGCGCGGATACATCATGTTCAGCCAATCGGTGTGAAACCGTCCGCTGGCTTCGGTGTTACTCGTGATCTTCGCGCCGCCCTCAATTTGCCTTGTCAATTCCAGATAATTCTTAATGTTGTCCTGAAAGTTGTCGGGATAAACAAAGTCCTTGCCGGTGTTGTACGGCGGGTCGATGTAGATCAACTTGACCTTACCTGTGTAGCTCTTTTGCAGCAGCTTGAGCACTTCAAGGTTGTCGCCCTCGATCATCAGGTTCTGCGTCGTGTCCCAATCGACACTTTCGTCCGGGCAGGGGCGTAACGTGCCGGTGCTGGGCGTCAAGGCGATTTGGCGGGCGCGGCGCTTGCCGTGCCAGTTGAGACCGTATTTTTCTTCGGCATCGCTGGCCGTCGTGTCGCCCACCAACTGCTTGAGGACATCCACGTTGATCGCGGTTTCCGGCTTGCCGTTGACGATACGTTCGCTCAGCAACTCGGGAAACAGCGCCTTGAGCGTGGCAATGTTCTCGGCCGTGAGATCGGCGCTCTGCGATTCGGGGCTGCCAGCGGCCAGTGGTTGCATACCCGGTTCGATTTCTTGCATGTTGTTCGTTCGCTCTATCAAAGATTCGTGGCGGCCCGCTCGCGTTGGGCAAGCAGGGCCTGGATTTCCATATTGACGGCCACTTGGCGGGCCATCTGTTTTTCTTTCGCGGCGGCAAGACGCAAACGCGCCACTTCGCCGTCAATCTCACGGCAGCGGTGCAAGGCGGCGCGCCGTGCGCTGGCCTGTTCGGTATTTTCGCTTTTCGCGAAGCGCCCGGTCACTGCCGCCGCCTGCAAGGCCGTCAGAGTATCGAGCCAACCTTGATACAGCGCATACAGATCGGCGCGCGGCTGGCTGCGCAGGGAAAGCGCTTGCAGAAAGTCGCCTTCGTACTCGAATTCGCGGCCCTGTTCTCCAGATAGCCGCGCCATACGCGGCTCGCCATCTAGAACCGTCTTGTCGACTTCCTTCTGTCCCCACCGGATATGCGCCAGTGAAAGCATCAAAGCCTCACCGTGCGCGAGGATCAGCAGCACCGGGTAAGGAATCGCCCGGTGGATCAATTCGGCAAGGCGGCTGACTTTACCTGCTTCACGCAAATCGACCAACAACACAGCCAATTCCAGATAGGCGCGCTGCTCGTCGAGGTACTCGGGCACGCCGATGCTGGCCGGCTTGAGTGCGGCAACCCAAGTGATTTCTTCGATGCCGTCCTGAATCAGCTTGCGGTCAGCAGCTGTTGGCGCGCCGTTCTCGACCAATAGTTTTTTGGGAACGCGCTGATCGACGCGACTGCCCGAGGGCAAATCCAACGCATCGACGATCCGCTCGGCCGCCATAGAAACCATCAGCCAAGCACCCCTCCGAAAGCTTTCGACGTCTCTTCGCTATCGCGCCCAGATACTGCTTTACCCGTGGCTACCTCAATCAAGCCGAGAAGCGATGAGGCGCGACGGCGGATAAAGCCGTCGAAATCATCAGACCTAAGCTCTGCAACGGGTATTGCATGTGTCAACAAGAAGACATCAAGATCGGTACTGGGAACCTGCTTGCTCTTCTGGATGCGTGGCAGGTAGATGCTTGGTGCATCTCCACTAATAAAGCGGTTGGTACTTGCGGCCAGCGGGGCTTTGTTCACCACGCTGTTCCATTTTTCCTTCGGCAGTTTGTTGCTCTCGCACCAAACGCGGGGGAAGATGTGGTGGATATCAATGGCGTTGTTGAAGTAGGTATTGAGGTCAACGGGGGTGCCGCTGACGAAATCCTTGCTGCCGTGCTTCATGAGCAATGCCGCAAGTCCTTTGTAAGCCGCCGCTAGCCTTGACTGAAGAGACAACAGTCGTGTCGGTGCGAAACTCGCATCCCGAACCGTTCGGGGCTCAACACCGCGCTCCACCCACTGAACGACATCCGGCAGATCCATACCGAAACGCGTTTCATTGGCGCCGCCATAAAGTTCACCGAACACACCGCACCAAAGCCACCGCAAGAGCTTCTGCTTGGCGCCGTGCTGCGAAACCGTTTCGCCTAATCGCGCACAGATTGTGGCAAGGGGAATCAGTTGCGTTGCGTAGGGTAAGCCGCGTACCTCGAAAATCTTCTCTTCCGCCAGCAGTTCAGCAGCCTTCTTGAAACCCGCTTCGACACGAGCTTGCAGTTGCTTGAAGGCCTCCAGCTCAAGGCGCAGAACATCCGCGCGCTTGCACGATACGGCGGACTTGGTGGTCAGATGCCGCTCGTAGCTGGCAAGCAACGTCACCGCAGTCAAAAATGCAGTTCCATCTACCGCCCTCAGGACGTCATGTTTGGCGACAAACCGCCCGCGGCGTGCTTCCCAGTTTTCCCGTAACAGGAAGTCATTGGCCGCGAAGGTAGCCGTCATCAGCTCGAATACGGTCAACGTTACCCCTCCCGTATTCACCTTCTCGAACACCTGGCAGACAGCCTCGCGTGGCGTATCTTGAGTTAGTTCTATGGCCGGAACCTTGAACTGCTGGAAGCGAAGCCAGATCTCCTGTTCGAAGCGCATCAGAAACATCATTGCGTCGGCATTGTTTCCGTGATGCGCGGCGTATCCCATTTTCCATTGCATGAAACCCTGCGTGTCGAACATCAACCCCACAGGAAACATTCGTTGCTGGTAGTGGAGGGCATGCGTACTCAGGTCGAGTTCAACTTTGCGACCAAAGTCGGAAGTGACTTGAAAAGTTTCCGGGACTGAAAAAACTGCATCTTCGCGGTCTTCAGCAGGATCAAGGCACTTCGCCATGTCCAAAAAGTAGAAGCGATGTATCTCCGCGCCTTTTTCCGTCCTTGTCTTGACTGGCAGACCGCTTCGCAGCGCGAGGTACATGGACGTAAGGCGTTGTTGCCCATCCAGTACGAGCGTCTTCGGCTTTGGGGCCGGTTGCAGCAAAACACCCTCGAAGAGGCGAGGCTTGAATGGCACCCCGCCGGCCTCTAAAAACATGACCGCACCAATTGGATAGGAAAGTGACAGGCTGGCAATCAGCGACTTGATGTGCAGGTCATCCCATACCCAGCCACGTTGAAAATCGGGGAGCTGTGTATCACCCTTGGCAATGGCGTCGAGCACGTCCTTGAGGGAGGGCTCTGCCGTTCGGAAACTCATGGTTGCGTTACCTTCCCATCAAACGTGGGCAGCACTACCAAGTAGGCTACGACTTCAAAATCATTGGAGCCGGCGAACTCGCCCTTCATGGCGTGCGTGCCTCCCGGTGAAAACAGGCTGGCGACGGCGCGCTCTTCGCTCTTGCCGACGACGGAGCTGACGGCCGTCGCCAGCAGGCGCTGGGCATGCCGCATGTCCTCGCCTTGCTTGGTGGCCTTGTCGTGGCGGGCGCACGCCGATGCATCCGGCAGTTCGCGCCCAAGGCTGAGCCGCTTCAGGCGGTCGAGAATCCGTTTGCCTTGGGTGTAGGGCAGCAGTACCGCGCCGTCGTCGCCGACGTGCACCAGATAGTGCGGCGCCAGCGGGTATGTCGGGTCGATGGGCTTCTCAGCGGCCGTACCTTCGGCGCGCAGACAGAACACCACGCCCGGTGGAATGTCGGCGTCGATGCTGCTGGTGACCGCGCAGGCGCCCAAAGGCATGCCTTCAAGCTTGCCGGGGTGTGCCTTGAGGAATTGCGCGAGGTCAATGCGGAAGTCGGTCAGCGTCAGATCGGTAATGGCGACGCCGGTCGACAGGTCTTCGAGGTCGATCACGGCATCTTGCAGCTTGAGCAACTGCTTACGGCGGTATTCCAGATCGTTCATCGGGTTGCCGGATTGCTGCTCGATCAGGTTTTCCTCGCCGGTCGCGGAAATGTCCAGCAACACCATGCGGCCGCTGACGCGCTGCTCCAGATTGATGTATTCCTCCAGTTCCATGTTGGGCCAGAAGTTGACCAGCTGAATCTGGCTGTTGGGTGAGCCGATGCGATCGATCCGTCCGAAACGCTGGATGATGCGTACCGGGTTCCAGTGAATGTCGTAGTTGATGAGCCAGTCGCAGTCTTGCAGGTTCTGACCTTCACTGATGCAGTCGGTAGCGATCAGCAGGTCGATTTCGCCCTCGTCGGCGAGTTCGGCCGGACGCTCCTTCGAGCCCGGCGAAAACGCGGTGAGGATGCTGCTGAGGTCTTTGCGCAAATGCGACAGGGTGAGTTGATTGTGCCCGGAGCCGGTGACCAGTGCCGATTCGATGCCGAGATCGGATTTGGCCCAAGCGGCGAGTTCGTTGTAGAGATAGGTCGCCGTGTCGGCAAAGGCGGTGAAGACAATGACTTTGCGGTTGCCGGGGTTGCTGGGGGTTTGACACTTTTTGGCGATGATCTCGCGCAGCTTGCAGAGCTTGTCGTCGCGGGCAGCCGTGACTTGGTGAGCGGCGGCGTGCAGCGTGGCGAGCCGGTTGCGGTCTTCGATCAGGTCTTGTTTCCAGCGGATCAGATCAACGTCGCCGAGCAGCACCTTGACCTTGCGGCCTACCAGCAGGGCTTCAAACGCCGGGTCTTCGATATCCACGTCGGCAATGTCGAGTTCTTCGAACTCCTGTTCGTGCGCCTCGATGCGCGCCAAGGTGGCTTCCACGTCCTTGAGCTGACGATGTACGGTCAGGGCGAACGAGGAAACGGCGCTTTCCATGCGCTTGAGGACATTGACGCGCAGCAGGTGAATCAGGCTTTCCTCGCGGTCGACTTGCCGGAAGAAGCTTTCGCCGCCGCGAATCTGCGTGCTGTACTTGTCGTCGTAGGCCTTCTGCTTGTGTGGCAGCACGTAGCGCAAGGGGGCGTAGGCGGCAAGGTTGAGGCGGCGAATCTCAAGGTTGATTTCGCGGATCGAGCGGAATTCTCCGGCACGGTCGACGTCGGCCTTGATGTTGATCGGCCGCAGGCGGTCGGGGAAGCGCCCGGTTTCGGCGGTGCCGTAATACTTCTCGATATGGCGGCGCGAACGGGCAATGGTCAGGTGATCGAGCAGGGCGAAGTAGTCGAAGCCCAGCATTTCGACCAGCAAGGACGGCGTTTTCTCGTCCTCGGGCAGATCCAGCCAGCGGTTGAAGGCTTTCTGCGCGCGCCGGGTGGTGCTGTCGATACTGGCGATGCCATGCTCGGAGAGCGCCGTATCGTTACCCTCGGTGACAAAGGCGATCTGGTTGCGCAGGTCGGCCAGCCGGTTATTCACCGGGGTCGCCGAAAGCATCAGGACGCGAGTCTTGACGCCTTCGCGAATGATCTTGCGCATCAGGCGGTCGTATCGGGTTTCGTTGCCCTGACGCGGCGACTTCTTGTTGCGAAAGTTGTGCGACTCGTCGATCACCACCAGGTCGTAATTGCCCCAGTTGACGTGTGACAGGTCGACGTCTCCCGAGTGGCCGCGGTCACGTGAAAGGTCGGTATGATTGAGAACGTCGTAGTTCAGGCGATCCGGCGCCAGAATGTTACGGCGGTCGTTGCCCTTGTAAAGCGTCCAGTTGTCGCGCAGGCGCTTGGGACACAGCACGAGAACGCGATCATTACGCAGTTCATGGTACTTGATGATCGCCAGCGCCTCGAAGGTCTTGCCAAGGCCAACGCTGTCGGCAATGATGCAGCCGCCGAAGCGCTCCAGCTTGTCGAGCGCGCCGACAACACCGTCGCGCTGGAATTTGTAGAGTTTCTTCCAGACCACCGTATTGCGAATACCGGTGGCGGACTTGACGATGCGGTCCTCGTCCATGCCATCGCCGACGGCGGCAAACAGGTGATGCAGCATCAGGGCGTAAATGCTGAAGGGGTCGCGATGCATCGCCAACGTCCTGATGCGTTCAACCAGTAAGGCCATGGCTTCGGGTTGCTCCTTCAAGCAGGCCCATTGGGCATCGAACCACTGGCTGAGCATCTGCGCTTCGGCCGGGGTCTCGGAGGCTTGAATCAGGCTCAGGGGATTACCCGGCGTCAGGCCCAAGCCTTCGGTGCTGAACGAGAACGAACCGAGCACGGCCTGTTGCGCGGTGCCGCTGGTGTCGCGCAGGACCAGCGTGCCTTGCGGAATACCGCCCGTTGCCTGCCGCACGTTGCCTTTCTGCTCCAGCCACGCCGCCAGCTTGTGCGCCAGCCATGGGCCTTTCAGTTTGTTGCGGGCGGCGCGGTCCTTGGCGCTGCCGAGTAGGCTCAAATCGTCATGACCCTCCGCCTGACCGGCGGGCAATACCAAGCGGGCGTTGGCAAGTTTGGCGGCGTCGCCCAGCACTTCGGCAAATGCAAACAAGGAAAGAGTTGGAGAAACCATGTCCAGTCCGTTGTTGGGCTTGAGCCACGGGCGAACTAAATCCAACACGCGGTCGGTTCCGGCATTGCTGACGAACTTCATTGACGGAAGACTTCCCCTTGTTAAAAGACCTCGGATCATGGGCGGCCTTGGCAACTCAGGTGGACGGGCTGAAATACCGAGGCTTAATCAATGGAACAGGCGCGACAACCCTGACGTGGTCTCAGTCAGACGAGTGCGCGACTGCAATAGTACGCTGGCAGTAGTCTTTCTGTCTGCTACCCGTAACCGCAGTACGCTCCTTGCAGGGCAATCGCATGAATGCCATCGTCGTTGACCCTCTAAAACAATCGCTTACCCTCAAGGAGTTACGAAGGGGCTGTTCACAGCCCTTGGATTTGTGTAGTTTTCTGTCTTTTTGGGGTTTTCCATGAAGGCAGAGAACTCGGTTCGGTTGGTGGACGTCTGGGTTGGGGTGCGGGACCCAAGACAGGCCA